>JBCAXJ010000024.1:0-62106 GCA_038534135.1 Pseudomonadota bacterium
GATAGCCTGCCCCGTAGAGCAATTCGAAAGCGGTCAGCGGATAGAGAATGTCCTGCCGGCTGAAGCCCAGTTTCTCCAGGCGTTCGACGCTCGCCCATGTCATGTTGAAGAGGCTCTTGTCGGCGTGATGCCTCAGTTGATCATCAAAGTCCCGCTTCAGGCGCTGGACCATCCCGGAAATGCGCTTCTTGCGCATCATTGCCGCCAGCGGCGCATAATCGCCTCGATCGAAGCGGAATGCCGTCGATGGCCTGTCCCGGGTGATGGTCGCCGCCGGAGCATCGCGGGCGACGGGGAACACCAGTCCTGACTCTGGCTCCCACGCGCCCGTCAGCCAGGCGTCCCGGTCGTGGAACCTGCCCAAACGGCTGTGGATGACCCCGGCCTGGCCGCGCCGGTCCGGCAGCTCTGTGACCACTGCATCGATCAAAGCGCCTTCGTGGCTGGTGAACCACTGCCAGATCTTCTCCGGCTTCTGCGCGATCGCCGGAAAATACGAGGTTGCGACGCGGGGGTCGAAGAACCGGAAATACGCCCAGTTGCCATTCGGAAGAACGATCCGCGTGAAGCGTCGCAAATGCTTTCGGACCAGTTCCATCGGTGCCGGGGATCGCAGGAAGACCCCAGTGCTGCGCCCCCAATGCTGTCCGAAGAAGTCGCGATGAAAGACCGGAATTGCGTGATCAGCTTCTTCCTCCTGACCGGGCAGAGAGACGTCGATCAGGTAGGGTGCCGTGTCCGCCAATTCCTTGGCCGCCTTGCCTTCGAAGAGGGACAGGATCGGCAGATTCCACAGATCAGAGTTCAGATCGAAACCGCCGACGACATCGGACCGTGCCGCCGCGTCCACAACAAGATAGGTCCGGACAAAGGGTAGGCCGCCAACCGGTTGCCCGAACAGAAGACGCCGCAGATCCTCGGATATCCAGGGGCTTCCGTCTTCGAGCGAGACCGCGGGCATCGTTCCCACGGCAATCGGCGAGAACTGCAAACCGGCAGGCGGGCAGTGATCCTCTGCGTCCGGCGCGGAGAACGCGCGCCCCAGAGCATTCATGCCGGCTCACATTCTTCGCAGAACGGTGTCCCTTCGCGCGCGGCCTGCTTCATGATCGCAGATGTAGCACTTCCGCTGCCAGACATCGTCTCGCCAATCAAAACCGTTGGAAAGCCGACAATGATCACACCGCCATGACCGCAGCTGTCACCCATGCGCGCTGCAGGCATCTTGCCGATGAAAACGCCCGACGAGCCCTTTGCGATGGTATCGGGGGGGCCGACGCACGTCGCCATGTCCAACGCGCGCGCCGCGGGCATCTTGCCAACCAGAACGTTCGGTTGGCCCTTGACGATCGGGCCGCCTACGTGCGGAACCGGACCCGGGTTGACAGCCGGGCAGACATGCATGTCTCCGATGCGTGCACCTGGTAAGCCCATGAACCTCGCCCGCGATTACTCATTTTTCACCTATAGCGGGAGTTAACAAATACTTAACGCCAATATCAAGGCGAAAAACGGATCTCGGGCGATGTGTCGGCAACACCCTGATTTCGCGATGTTTTTTGTTGGCTTTCTGCACCATGTTCAGCGTGCGGCGCTGCAACCTTAAGCACTATCGCCCTTGAACGATTTCATCGCCGACCGGAATGACGCTTGCCGGGTCCCGGGATCAGCGCCGCAGCGGCCTGAGCCGCGGCATCCGGCCGAACCGTGTCGCCGTTCAGCACTGAAAGCACGGAGCCGGCAGCGCGATCTTCCGGGCGCGGACCGCCCCGCCCCATGGTTTTCATCACGCCGTCAAACGCCTGGCGTTGCGCATCGGCCGCCTGTGGATCAAGCAACAAGGGGAGGATCGCCTGCTCCAAGGCAACGGGTGTTGAGAATTCCTGCAGGAATTCCGGCACAACGGCCTCTCCCGAAATCAGGTTGATCAGGTTCGCCGTGTTGACGCGGATCAGACGGCGGACGATCTGCGAGGTCAGCCAAGTAGTGCGATACGCCGCGACCATCGGCGTCCCGGCCGCCGCGAGCTCGAGCGTGATCGTGCCGGATGCACAAAGCGCGGCATCGGCAGCGGCGAAAGCACGGGTTTTCTTATCGAAAGTTTCCCCAGGCGACGCGGATCCATTGTGGATCGCAATACAGGGTTCACCAATCTCGCTTAGCATGTCCTGAACATCGCCGCGCACGGTTTCGGCTATCGGGCAAAGTACTGTGAGATCGGGCATCGTCTGGCGCAGGCGCGCAACGGTCTGCACGAAGTCCTCCCGCAAGCGCCGGACTTCGCCGCGGCGCGATCCGGGCGCCAGCAACAAGGCCTTGCGATCCGGCGTAAGGCCAAGGTCCGCCCGATAGGTTGATGTGTCCGCTACCGAAGGCTGCGGTGCGCCAGCGACAGGGTGCCCGACGAAATCGCAGCTCATGCCAGCGGCTTGCATGAACGGCGGTTCAAACGGCAGCAGAGCCAGCACGTGGTCGACATGGCGTGCCATCTTTGCGGCCCGGCCCGGCCGCCACGCCCAGACCGACGGTGCCACGTAGTGGATCGCCTTCAGGTCCGGCCGGGCCTTCCGGGCACGCGCGGCGACCCTGAGACAGAAATCCGGCGCATCGATGGTGATCAGTACGTCTGGCTGAACCCGATCGATGTCGTCAGCTGTTTCGCGCATCCGGCGCAGGATCAACGGCAGACGCGGGAGCACCTCGCTGAGCCCCATCACCGTCAGATCGGACATCTCGAACACGGGACGCAGCCCCGCCACGGTCATGTCCTGGCCGCCTACACCGTGGAACAGGACCTCCTCACGCTCGGACAGCGCCCGCATCAACGCGCCGCCCAGCCGATCGCCAGAGGGTTCTCCTGCAATGATGTAGACATTCAGCGGCATGTTCTGGCTGCTCCCTGCCTCTCAGGACCACGCGGCAAGCTCGTCATGCGTGGCACCATAGACGAACAGGTTGGCGTTATCGGCAGCGATCCGAGTTTCGTCCGGCTCAATCAGAACGGTCTCCCCCGCGATTGCAACGATCCCGCGCAATCCGGCGGACGCCGCACCGCGCACCGTTTCCGGGCCGATCGTCGGCGTGTCGAGCCGCCGATCCTGGCCCGGTTTGGGTCCCTTGAAGAGAACGCCAGAGGGCGGCGGCGCGGATGCCCGGCGCTCGGGTGGCAGATCGCCAACCCGCATCAACATCAGATCAGTGCCCTCGATTGCTTCGACGGCAAGGCAGAGCCCACCGGCGACAACCGCTCCCTGACCCACATCGTGCGGGCCGAGCGCTGCCACGATCCCATGCGCCCGCACCGCGTCGGCCTTTGCAGCCTCGTCCGGGCCATGCCGCCCCAGGATCCCACGAGGGAGTGTGAGGTCTTCGCCGAGAATCTCGTGGGCGCCCACCATCTGGAAGCCCTCGGCCTCGATCATCTGAGCATAGCCGCGAAGCATTGCATCATCGCCCTTGCGCAACAATCCGATCGCCTTCACCGCGACAGTGAGTGTCTTCAAGTCCAGGCGCCAGAGCCGGATCTTTGGACGGTTCATCGCGCCGGCGAAAAGCACATGTGTCACGCCGCGATCCTTCAGCTCCCGGAACAGACGCCCAAGGCGTTCGAATTCGTGAAACCCGTGCGGAAAGTCGGACATCCAATCCTCGAAGCAATCGGGAAAGATCACGAGGTAGGTCGGCAGATCCAGCGCGGCGCGGGTCTCGGCAACACGTCGTGGCAGCGCACCACGTCCCGAGATGATGGCAATGGTCGTGGCGGGCCCGCCGGGCTCAGGCATCGCGCGGCGTGCAAAAATTGCGCCCTGGATCCGCGAGAATGAAAGAGGTGATCTCTAGAACGGCCTCGACATCCGCGTAGCGATCCGCTGCTTCCGCCGCACGATCCGTCAGATGCCCTTCGCCGAAGAAGATCTCGCGATAGGCCGAGCGCAAGGCATGGATCGTCTCCCGGTCGAAGCCGCGGCGCTTGAGTCCAATCAGGTTCAACCCGCCCAGATGCGCCCGGTTGCCAATGACCGAGCCGAACGGGATGACGTCCTTCTCAACCCCGCTCATGCCACCGACCATGACGTGCTTCCCGACGCGGCTGAACTGTTGCACCGCCGACAGTCCGCCGAGGATCGCGAAGTCACCGATCTGAACGTGACCCGCCAGCGTAGCATTGTTCGCAAGCACGCAGCCATCGCCGACCTGGCAGTCATGCCCGACATGGCTGCCCATCATGAACAGGTTGCCATCTCCTACGCGCGTCATGCGCCCACCGCCAGAGGTTCCGGGGTTCATGGTGACATGCTCGCGGATCATGTTGCGCGCGCCGATCTCCAGACTGGACTCCTCACCAGCAAACTTCAGGTCCTGTGGACGGTGACCAATGGAGGCGAACGGCCAGACCCGGGTCTCGGCGCCGATCCGGGTTCGTCCGGCGATCACGACATGGCTGAACAGTTCGACGCCGTCGCCGAGAACGGCATCCGGACCAACGACCGAGTACGGCCCGATCCGCACATCCGCACCCAGCGTCGCGCCATCCTCGATGATAGCAGTGGGGTGAATCGTCACGAGGTCTTACCGCGCCGGCGTTCGTCGTCCTGCGTGATGATCATGGCCGAATACTCCGCCTCGGCGACCGTTTCATCACCGATCTTTCCGACACCCCAGAATTTCCAGATCTTGCCGCGCCCCCGAAGAATTTCGACATGAAGCTCCAACACATCGCCCGGGACAACGAGCTTGCGGAACCGCGTCTTGTCGAGCGTCATGAAGTAGACCAGCAACTCCTGATCGATCATGTCCAGCGTCTCGACGACCAGAACGCCAGCGGTTTGCGCCATCGCCTCGACAATCATGACGCCAGGCATGATCGGTTTGTCCGGAAAGTGCCCCTGAAAATGCGGTTCGTTGTTCGTTACGTTCTTGATGCCGATGGCCCGCTTGTTGCGGACAATCCGCTCAACCCGGTCGATCAACAGAAAGGGATAGCGGTGCGGGATCATCCGTTTGATACGGTCCAGATCCGCCGCTGTTTCGATCTCGATTTCTTCTGGATCAGCCATCACCTCTCCTGACGTCCTCTAACCCGGTGACGTACTGTTGCTTAACGGGCAGCGGATTGACGTCAAGCCTCATCGCCCCGGCCTCATCCGTCGTCCGCTTCGGGGGCGACAAGTTCACGGACGGGCAAGGTCAAATCTATATCCGGGATTGGAGGTCTCGGCCCGGCTTCATCGAAGAGCGAGACCGCCCGGTCAGTGAGATCAAGGGCCGGATCTGCCGCCAGCACCTGATCGGCATTCAGAATAACGTCCGCGCCGACCTCTTGCCGCAACCGCTCGATCAGGGCCGGCAAACCCGCAACGACGGCCGCACGCGCATCCTGAAAGCCTTTCTGCAATGAAGCCGCGCGTTCCTGCGTGATCTGGCGCGCGAGCCGCATGCGCCGATCAAAATCCTGAATACGCCGGTCAAGCTCATCGACTGGCAACGTTTCGCGCACCTCGGCAAGCTCTGCTTCTTCCGCTGCCAGAGCGACCCGGGTCTCGTCGATCTGCGCCTGCAGGCGCTCGGTCATGCGTTGCTCTGCCCGACGCAATTGGCGCGCGACTTCGACATCCCGCAGCAAGCGTTCTCGCGAAATCATCCGGATTACGAGGGGCCGTGCGCCGGGCGTCTCACCGAGTACCGTGCCACCCACCAGGATCGCACTGAAGCTTGTGGTCAGAAACGCCCGTCGCTGAACCGCGGAACGGCGAGGATCAGAATCGCGTACCAACAGACAACCGGAACAACTCTGAGTCGTCTTCGTCCTCATCGATCAACGGGAATCCGAAGCTGAGCTCAAGCGGGCCAAAAGGCGTCGAAATGAACAACAACCCGCCGGCAGACACGCGAATGTTCGCACTGTCGTCGATTTGTACATTGTTGGTCCCGTTGGTGTTGTCCAGATCGAACAGCGTGCCGGCGTCCACGAAGGCACCGCCAAAGATCCCCAACTCGTCCGGCAGACCCAATGGGAACGACGCCTGCAGGCTGGCGCGGAGCCGATAGTTGCCGCCCAGCGAGTCATCCGTCGCCAGGTCCCGCGGCCCCGCCCCCTCGTCGGCAAATCCGCGCAAGTTGGAGCCACCTAGGAAAAAGCGTTCGTTGAACCGGATGTCATCGCTGAAGCCGACAACCCCTGCCGCTTCAAGTTCGAGACTCGCCACAACCTCTTCATCGAAGAATGATGTCCACCCCTTTGCCGATGCGACAGAGCTGACATACCGCGCATCGCCGCCCAACCCGGCGAAGTCCTGCGATGCCGTGAGAAGATACCCTCCGGTCGGCTCCAACGCGTCGTTACGTTCATCATAGGTTAGCGTGTAACCGACACTCGAAGTGAAGCGCTCTCCATCATCGGCTTGGAGCACGGCCGATGCGGTGTCGTCGACTTCTACGTCCTCGCGCACGAACTCGTATCTCAGCGAAAGATCTGTCTTTTCTCCGAGTGGGAAGCCGACGGTCGGTCCTGCACCTAGTCGTGCGATCTCGATGCTTGACTCGTCCGAACGGTCATCATCGATCAGGAAGGCACGGAAACCGACGGACAGATCACGATCGAGGAAAGCAGGCTCAACAAACGAGAAATCATAAACCTGGGTATCCCCGGCCGCCGTGACGGCAAGATTGAGTTGCTGCCCGCGGCCAAGGAAATTTCGTTCGGACAGGGCCACGTTGCCGATCGGTCCTGCACTGGTCGAGAAGCCCACGCCGAACGACAGTGACCCGGTGGACTGCTCGCGCACCTTGACCTTCAGCGTCGCCCGATCCTCGGTCGCGCCCGGCTCGGTATCAACTTCGACAGAGCTGAAATACCTCAACCCTCGGATGTTTCGCCGTGCCTCACGGATCTTGCGGGCATCGAACGGGTCGCCTTCGACCAGATCGATCTCCCGGCGAATGACGCGGTCAAGGGTCTGGGTGTTGCCCTCGATCTCGATGCGTTCGATGAAGACACGCGGTCCTTCGGCCACCTGGTAGCTCAGATCGATGACCCGGTTCTCGGTGTTCTTGCGTACGCGCGGCCGAACCTGAACGAACGCGAAGCCGGCTTGCCCGGCGATGTCGGTCAGCTCGTTCGTGATGTCCTCGACTTCGGACGAGTCGTAGGTCTCACCCTCCAGATCGGGGACGGCGGCGATGAAATCCTCAGGGTCAAGACCCTTGGCCTGGACGACCACATCCTGCGTCCCGAAGGTATATTCTTCACCCTCGCTCACCGTGAACGTGATGAAAAAGCCGTCGCGGTCGGGGGCCAGTTCGGCAGTTGCCGAGAGAACCGTGAAATCGGCATAGCCGCGCTCGAAGTAATATTGGCGCAGCAGCTCCTTATCCAGTTCCAGCCTGTCCGGATCATAGACGTCCGAGCTGAAGAACTGCGAGAGAATGCCAGTCTCGCTCGTCTCGACCACGCCGCGCAGACGGCGGTCTGAGTACACGGTGTTGCCGACGAAGTCGATCGACGAGACACCGGTCAACTCGCCCTCCGCGATCTCGAAGACAAGATCGACGCGGTTGTCGGACCGTTCGATGATAACAGGTTCGACCTCCGCACCGAAGCGGCCGGTCCGACGGTAGATCTCGATGATGGCCTGTGCATCCGCCTCGGCCGATGACACGGTGAACGGCAGACGCGGCCTGAGCGAGATGATCCGCTCCAGATCTTCATCCGCGAGCGCGTCATTGCCTTCAAAGGCGATTTCGTTGATCGACGGGTTCTCGATCACCTCGACGATCAACTGATCCTCGGCCGGAACGATCTGGACATCGCGAAACAGGCCCGTGTCGAACAGGCGCCTGACCGCACGGTTCAGATCCTCGGCGGTGACCGTCTGGCCCTGACGCAGATCCATGTAGGACAGAATTGTCTCGGCTTCGATCCGGCGGTTGCCGCGGACAGAGACAGCCTGTTCGCGCGATGCCTGCGCCAGAAGCAACTGAGCGGACGAAGACGACGGAACCGAGAGATCCGCCAGAAACGCAGCCCCGGCCACTAGGACAACCACAAAAGCCTGTCTGGCTCGTCGCCACGAAAAGGGGGCACGTTTCATGTTCACTCCCCCCTGCCCTCCGGGCCCGTTTGGCCGCTTTTCCCCGGACAGGTTCTCTGCTGTGTTGCTGCCTCAGTTCTGGGCGAGCCAGGCGCCCAGCCCGAGGTCGTTATTAAAGGTCACGAAAACCATAAGCAACAACAGAAGGGAAAGGCCGGCAACCGTTCCGTAGCGCACGATATGCGCGTTCGCCGGGCGGCCACGAACGGCCTCGGCTGCATAGAACACGAGATGACCGCCATCCAGCACCGGAATGGGGAACAGATTCATAAGTCCGATCGCCGTCGAGATGAACGCTATGAAGTGGACAAAGCTCAGCCACCCGCCGCTGGCGGCATTCGCCGAGTGTTTTGCGATACCGATCGGGCCTGAAAGGTGATCGGTCGTCGCGCCCTTGAACAACATCTGTTCAATGTAGTTCAGCGAATCCGAGATGATCCGCCAAACATTCTCGACCCCGTTCACGGCAGCCTCACCGAGACTGCGCCTTTCTTCAAGCGGCAGCAGATGCACTTCGCCG
Organism: Pseudomonadota bacterium; assembly: GCA_038534135.1. Lineage (GTDB taxonomy): Bacteria > Pseudomonadota > Alphaproteobacteria > Rhodobacterales > Rhodobacteraceae > Thermohalobaculum. The sequence continues at coordinate 8,611 of JBCAXJ010000024.1, forward strand.
AGGGCCACGCCCATGGTCGGGAGCGGCATGATCTCCCCGGTCTCAGGGTGCGGCCGGTCCACGAAGCGCGGCGCGAAGGTGAAATCCCGGATCTCGCCGTCCCGGTCGACCTGCACCGTGATGTCCTTGCCGACCTCAAGATCGACACCCATCAGGATCAGGTGGCGGGTCGATGCAATCTCGGTCCCGTTGACGGACAGGATCATGTCACCTGGCAGCATTCCCGCAGCAATCGCTGCTCCATCGCTTGAGACACTTGTGACGCGAGGGCTGGTGACATAGCGGAACGAGACGTTGGTCTCCCGCCCGTCGCGTTCGACCAGTGCTCTGGCCTGATCCCCGTTCGTGCGTATCATCGCCGTCAGAACATCGCCGAACTCGGCCGTCGCCTCTCCGTTGACGGACAGGACACGATCGCCCTCGCGGAATTCGGAGACCCCTTGGATCTCGGCATCCAGCGCGCCGATGACCGGTTCGTCCGATCCTTTCGGCAGGATGAATGCCAGCATGAAAAAGATCAGGATGGACAGCAGGAAGTTGGCGACCGGGCCTGCCAGAACAGTCAGCGTTCGTTTCCAGAGGGCTGCATTGTGGAAAGCATGCGGCCGGTCCCCGGGCGCCAAATCCTCGTCCGACGCCCGTCGCGAGCTTGACGGATCCATATCCCCCAGGAACTTGACGAAACCACCCAACGGAAGTGCCGCCACCTGCCACACAGTTCCATGCTTGTCGCGGCGCGAATACAAGACGCGCCCAAAGCCGATCGAAAACACCTCGGCCCGGATCCCGCACCATCGCCCGACCATCAGGTGCCCAAGCTCGTGAATCGCCACGACAATGGAGAGACACAGGATGAAGGGCACCGCCGCCAGCAGAACCGGCCCGATGATGGGAATACTCTCGATCAGTTCCATGCGTCTCCGCCTAACTCATGCGCTTGATCAATTGGTTACGGGCTTCGGCCCGCGCGTTGGCATCGACCGCGAACACATCGTCCAGCGATGCCGCGCTCGGCAATGTACCTAATGCGGAAACTGTGTCTTCAACAAGGCCCGCCATCTCGAGAAAGCCGATTTGGCCCGCAATGAACCCGTCCAGTGCTATTTCGTGAGCTGCATTCAGCGCACAGCAAGTCAGACCACCCGCTGCCATCGCCTCACGTGCCAGACGCAGGGGGGGAAAGCGGTCCTCATCGGGCGACTCGAAATCGAGCCGGGCAAGCTTCGCGAAATCCAACCGGTCGACTGGCAGATACGGGCGTTCCGGCCAGGCCAGCGAATAGCCGATCGCAACCCGCATATCCGAGGGCCCCAGATGGGCCAGGATCGATCCGTCGCGGTAGCCGATCATGGAATGAATGATCGACTGAGGATGGACGACGACCTCGATCTGATCCGGCGTGATGTCGAACAGGTGGCCCGCCTCGATCATCTCGAGCGCCTTGTTGAACATCGACGCCGAATCGATCGAGATCCGCGCGCCCATCGACCAGTTGGGATGCGCTACGGCTTGTTTCGGGCTTGCCGCTGCCATTTGCTCACGCGTCCACATGCGAAACGGTCCGCCCGAGGCCGTCAGCAGCAGGCGCTCGATCGGCGTGTCCTCGTGCGCGATGAGTTGGAAAATCGCATTGTGTTCGCTGTCCACTGGCAAAAGCCTGGACCCGGACTTCGCGATCTCCGCCAGGAACAACTCACCCGCCGCGACCAGGGTCTCTTTGTTGGCCAGAGCGATCGTCGCCCCCTGGTGTACAGCGGCAAGCGTGGGCCTGAGCCCTGCGGCCCCCACGATCGCCGACATCACCCAATCGACCGGACGCGCTGCGGCTTCGACCAAAGCATCCGGTCCTGCTGCGACTTCGATCCCAGAGCCCTCGAGCGCCGATCTCAGATCTTCCAGCCGTCCCGGATCTGCGGTCACGGCAACCTGCGCATTCAGGCGCCGTGCAGCATCGGCAAGCCCGGTGATGTTGGCGTGGCCCGTCACAGCGACGACGTCGAACTGCTCGACACCCAGGCTTTCGATCACCGAGACCGTGTTCGCCCCGATCGAACCCGTCACACCGAAGATGCTGATCCGCTTCATGCACTGCTCCATCGGTGCGCCCGCGTCGTCGCCAAGCGCCCAACCCTGCCGCATGTCTCCGGAGTGTCCCGGGCTTGACCCGGGACCGCCAGCGCGGTCTCCCAGCGGTCCCGGGTCAAGCCCGGGACAGTCCGGAACATCACGTCAGCGGCGTACATAATGCGGGACTACCAGATGAAAACAGCCTGGTCCCGCCAGGCCGTAAACGCTGCTGCGACAAGAATCGCCGCCATGTGGCCATCCAGACGGTCGAGCACACCGCCATGGCCCGGGATGAGCGTCCCCGCATCCTTGACCGAGAAATGCCGCTTCAAGGCCGATTCTGCCAGATCCCCGCCTTGCGCCACCAGTGCCGCGATCATCGAGACCACGCAGACCTCGTAGAAATAGGTGCCCGTGGTTGCCCAGGAAAACAGCCCTCCGGCCAGGGAGGCGAGTGCCACGGCGCCGCCTAACCCGGCCCAGGTCTTCTTCGGGCTGACCGACGGCCAGAGCTTCGCCCCACCGATCAAACGCCCCGCGAAATACCCGCCAACATCAGCCGCCACCACGGTCGCCGCGGCCCAAAGGACCGAGAGCAGACCATGCGGCGCCTCGTTCCGCAGCCAGACAAACGCAAGTCCCGCCAGGGCGACATAGGCCGCGCAGACGGCAAAGAACATCCAGCCGCTTTCGGTTTGGGACGGACGCATGATGTGCCAGAGCTCGCGCAGCATCGCCGCTACGGCAACGCCGGCCAGCAACACGGCCCATATGCCCCCCAGCCACAGACAGGTCAGCGCCACGACGCCGATCGCTACTGACGATGCAAGGCGAACGCCAAGATCAGCGAATTTGGATGTCCATCCCGCGGCCGGACCGGTTCCTGCCATGCCGCGCGGGAACCCTAAACTGCTTTGACGGCGCCGAAGCGGCGCTGGCGCCCGCCGAACCGCGCGACTTCGTCGGCGAGGTCCTCAGGCGTGAAGTCCGGCCAGCATTTCTCGAGGAAGCTGTACTCGGCATAGGCCGCTTGCCAGAGCAGGAAGTTCGACACCCGCATCTCGCCCGAGGTGCGGATGACCAGATCGGGATCCGGGGCACCTGCGGTGTAAAGAGCGCCCGAGATCACATCTTCGTCGACCATGTCGGGGTCGAGGCGCCCCTCGGCCGCCGCGCGCACCAAATGGGTCACCGCATCGGTGATTTCGGTCCGTGCGCCGTACGAGATCGCCAGTTGCAGTGTCAGCGCCGCGTTCTCGGCGGTCCGTGCCTCCATCTGATCCATCAAGCGCTGCAGATCGATGGGCAAGCGCGATCGCTCGCCAATGAAGCGCACACGCACGCCCATCCCGTCCAACTCGTCGACCTCGCGTACGATGTAGCGCCGAAACAGGCCCATGAGCACGCGCACCTCGTAGTCCGGACGCCGCCAGTTCTCGGTCGAAAAGGCATAGAGCGTCATCACCTCGATGCCCAGATCCGGCGCCGCGCGGACAATCTCACGCACACGCTCTGCACCGCGGTGGTGCCCGAAGGTTCTCGGCCGCCCACGCTCGACGGCCCAACGCCCGTTGCCATCCATGATGATGGCCACATGACGCGGCCCCCGCGTCTCGGGTAGATCTTTAGTTCGCACGCGTCTTGACCCCGCTCGATTCACGCTTGCCCGACCGCCCCCGTCCGGGCCCGCGCTGTTCAGACCTGCATTATCTCGTCTTGCTTCGTTTCCAACGCCGTGTCGATCTTGGCGATCGCATCGTCCGTCAGTTGCTGTATCTCGTCATTGTAAAGTTTTTGTTCATCTTCGGACATGCCATCCGCTTTGGCCTTCTTGACCTGGTCCATGCCGTCCCGGCGGACATTGCGGATCGCGACCCGCGCGTTCTCGGCATATTGGCCCGCAACCTTGGTCAACTCACGCCGACGTTCCTCGTTCAACTCCGGGATCGGCATCCGCAGCAAAGTTCCATCGACAACCGGATTGATCCCCAGACCCGAGGTCCGGATCGCCTTGTCCACCACGTTCACCAGCGACTTGTCCCAGACATTCAATGTCACCATGCGCGGTTCGGGCACGTTCACCGTGCCAACCTGATTGATCGGCGTCGTGGCCCCGTAAGCCTCGACCGTGATCGCATCCAGCATGGTGGCCGAGGCCCGGCCCGTACGCAGCGATGCAAAATCACTGCGCAGCGAGGTCATGGCGCCTTCCATGCGGCGCTCTAGGTCATCCAGATCAATTTCGATTTCTTCGTCGGACATGCGCGTCAGTTTCTCTCGGTCTTGTTCTTGTGCCGATCCTGCATAGCCTAGGCCGTGACTTCGGTAAATCTTCCCCGACCGAACAGAACCTCGGTCATTCCTCCGGGATCGGCCAATGAAAAGACGATGATCGGCAGGTCATTGTCGCGCGCGAGTGCTATCGCCGATGCGTCCATCACCTTGAGGTTCTTACGCAATACCTCGTCATAAGTGACATGATCGTAGCGCACGGCTTCGGCGTTCAGCTTGGGGTCGCTGTCATAGACACCGTCGACCTGCGTTCCCTTGAACAGCGCCTCGCACCCCATCTCGTTCGCGCGCAACGTCGCCGCCGTGTCAGTCGTGAAATACGGGTTCCCCGTTCCGGCGGCGAAGATGACAATCCGCTTCTTCTCCAGATGCCGGATCGCCCGGCGCCTGAGATAAGGTTCGCACACACTGTCCATCGGGATCGCCGACTGCACCCGTGTGTGAATGCCCTGGCCTTCAAGCGCGGACTGCACGCCGAGCGCATTCATGACGGTCGCCAGCATGCCCATATAGTCGGCCTGCGCCCGCTCCATTCCCTGGGCCGCACCGGACAGGCCGCGAAAGATGTTGCCGCCACCAATGACCATGCAGATCTCGATGCCAAGGTCGTGGGCCCTTTTCACTTCGCTTGCGATACGCTGAACCGTCGGAGTGTGCAAACCAAAGCCCTGGTCGCCCATCAAGGCCTCGCCCGAGATCTTCAGCAGAACACGCCCAAATCGCGGCGTCGCGGCTGGTATCTCGGCGGCAACCGGCATCATGGCACTCCATTTCGTGATGGCTGCGCGGTTTATGTCGAAAAGCTTGAGGCCGCGCAAGGGCAGGACTGTGCGTAAACGATGGCAATTTCGCGCACTCGAAGCGAAAATTTCGGCCACACGCCGCGGTTTAGCACAAATCTCCTCTCGGCATGGACAGCAACGCTGCTGGAGGGTCAGACTGATCATGAACAGTCGGGAGGGTCGACATCATGACGGCACATCTGATCGTGCGCGCAGAAGTGGCAGAAGCGGACCGGGAAGCCTTTGACGACTGGTATCGGACCGAGCACCTACCGGATGCTCATCGTACGTTCGGAACTCTGAAGGCCGAGCGCGGCTGGAGCGATATCACCCCGGGCGTCCACATCGCGATTTACACGTTCACAGACCTCGAAGCCGCCCGGCGCATCACCACCTCGGACGCGATCGGTGCGCTGATCGCCGAGTTCGATCGCGTCTGGCAAGGCAGTGTCACCCGCACACGTGAAGTGATTGGCGTTGTTCAGTCTTTGTGAGTGTTGGCCGGAGCCTCAGGCCGAGTAGGCGATGTCCTGCCGGTGTTCCGGGCGCATCCGCCAGTCGTAGTACCGCTCCCGCAAACCAAGCGTCACCGGGCCGGGCGCGCCATTCGAGAACACCCGGTCGTCGACGCTTGTGATCGGCACCACACCGCCGCCGGTCGTCGACAGGAAGACCTCGTCTGCCTCAAGAAACTCCGACAACGGCAGGGGCCGCGACTCGGTGGCAAGACCCGCCTCATCGGCCATTTCCAGGACCGTTCTGCGGGTGATGCCGTGCAAGACGCCGTGATCCGACGTGACCACCCGGTCATCCTTCACGGCGAAGACATTGAAACCAGGCCCTTCGGTTACATTCCCGGCATGGTCCAGCAAGGCGACGGTCTCGAACCCATGATCCTTCGCCTCGAAGATCCCCGCCGTCATGTCACCCCAATGGTAGTTCTTGGCGCGCGGGTTGACGCTGTCCTCCGGAATGCGCCGGACGTCCTTCGCGATCCACAGGCTGGCGCCCTTTTCGGCGATCTCGGGCTTGACGACGTGCACATACGGCACCGCCCAGGCGAAGAAATGATTGGCGCATTGGCGCGGATCGCGGTTGCCGGGAACAAGCGGCGCACCGCGCGACGCGACGAAGGCGACATAGGCCGACCGCAATCCGGCGCGCGCCACCATGTCGTGACAGATCTGGCGGATTTCGTCTGGTCCCTGTTCGATCTGCAACCGCATCGCAGCAACCGACTCCATGAACCGCTTGATATGAGCATCGAGGCGGAAAAACCCGCCTTCCCAGACAGATACAACGTCATAGGTGATGTCCGACCGCGTCACGCCCCAGTCGGTCACGCCGATCTTTGCATCCGCAATCGGAAGCAGATGGCCATTCATCCAGGCGGTTCCACGGGACCAATCCACGCCAGCCTCGATCGGAGCGCTCCAACGATAGGTGATGTCCGGCAGACTTTCGTCGTTCTTGCCGACGTCATCCCGCGCGATCTCGGCAAACCCATGGCGTTCGTAGAACCGCCGCGCCCCGGTGTTCTGCTGAAAGCAATACAGCGTCAGTGTCTCACGTCCCTGCCGCGCCGCGGTCAGCAGCGCCTGTCCGATGCCCTGCCCCTGCCAGCCAGGTGCGACATACAATGCCGGAACTTGCGTGCCTTTGGTCACGGCTATGAACCCTACTGTTTCGCTTTCGGTCGCTGCTGCCCAGACCTCGGCCGATAACAGCATACCGGCCATGAAAGCTGCGTCTTCGCCCGGCGTGTGAAGCTCGGGCACGAAACCCAAGTCATCCAGTGCTCTGCGCATGATCCGCGACAAAGACGACCTGTCATCGCGGGTCGCAGGTCTGATTATCCAGTCTGGCATGATGCGCTCCAAAAAGGGTGCGGGATGCTGTACCTTACGGTCCACGTCGGATTGATCAAAGGTAAACCATCGCAGTCGGCGTTAACCTTCGGCGCACCGACCCTGCGTTGTTACGAATGCACTACAATTGCGGTATCAAAGGAATACCGTACCCATACGTATGCAGTATCAAATCGATATTGCTCGAGGGACAGCGTCAGGGCGTTAACTCGTTCGGCGCCATCTCGAGATGCAGTTCGTCCGCGCTGTAAGGCGTCGCGCGGGCAATCTCCGCATTGAACGTGATCCCCAGTCCCGGCTCGCGCGACGGGATGACATGGCCATCCTCCCAAACCATACCCGAAATGACCTCACCATGGAACCCGTCCCAACGCTCGATACTCTCTAGAATCAGGAAGTTAGGGATACATGCTGCGAGTTGGACGTTCGCCGCCCCGACGACTGGACCGCAATAGAGATGCGGCGCGATCTGAGCATAGTGCACCTCGGCCATCGCGGCGATCTTCTTGGCTTCCAGAATGCCGCCGACCCGTCCGAGGTTCGGTTGCAGGATCGAGGCTGCACCACACTCCAACACCCGCGCGAATTCGTACTTAGTCGCCAGTCGTTCACCAGTCGAGATCGGGACCGAGGTACTTCGCGCGACCTCGGCCATCTGCTCGGGCATCTCCGCGGCGACGGGTTCCTCGAACCACAGCGGCTCGTAGGGCTCGATCCGTTTCGCGATCCGCTTGGCGCCCGAAGTCGTGAACTGCCCGTGTGTGCCGAATAGCAAATCTGCTTTGGTTCCAACGGCTTCCCGCAATGCTTTGCAGAAGTCTCCGGACCTCTCCAAATCCTCCAGCCGCGGCTGATGCGGATCGTAGACTGTGTAGGGCCCAGCAGGATCGAACTTCAACGCATTGAAGCCCATGGCGAGATAATCCAGAGCCCGTTCAGCCGCCGTGTCCGGATTTGTGTAGATCGTATCCGCGTCGAACTCCGGATAGACGTCGCCATCCGCCGGGTACATGTACGTGTAAGTTCTTATTTTTTCGCGGCATTTCCCGCCAAGAAGATCGTAGACCGGCTTGCCCGCTGACTTGCCGAGGATGTCCCAGCACGCGATCTCGAGCCCCGAGAGCACCCCCATCAGCGACGCATCAGGGCGGGCAGAGTAGCCGGAGCCATAGGTCAGCCGCCAAAGATGCTCGATCCTGTGCGGGTCGGCGCCCTCGAAATGGCGCTCGTACACGTCCTCGACCATCCTGGCGACGGTGTGCGGTCCGAAGGTCGCCGCGTAGACTTCTCCCACGCCGGTGATGCCGTCATCCGTGGTCAACTGCACGAAGATGAAATAGCGCCCGCCCTTGCGCGGCGGCGGATTGCCGACGACGAAGACCTCGCAACCTGCAAGTTTCATAACAGTTCCAATTCGTTAGCGGTCAGCGCCGATCATGACGATGTTCCGAATGCCCTCGCCTCGGCGGGTCGCGTCCATCGCCTCATTGACCTGATCGAAGGCGTACCGGGCCGAGATCAACTCATCCAGCTTCAGATCTCCGGCCTCGTAGCGGGAGACGAGCTTGGGGATCTCGTCCTTGATCGGCATATGCCCCATGACAGAGCCGCGCACCTGTTGCGAGAGGCTGATGAACACCACGGGCGAGAACTTCGCCACGGCCTCGGCGTGCGGCAGGCCAACCAGGATGATCGCACCACCGGGTGCGCACATCCGGTAGCTTTGATTGATCGCAACCTCGGAACCGACTGTAATAATGACATAGTCCGCGCCACGCTTGCCGGTGAGGCCGCGGACACCGCGGATCGCATCGTCCTGTGACGCATTCACGCGATCCGTCGCACCGAATGCCATTGCCGCTTCCAGCCGATCTTCGGCCAAGTCCACAGCGATGATCTGCCCGGCTCTGCTCGCCTTAGCTCCCTGGATCGCATTCAGGCCGACGCCGCCACAACCGACGACGGCAACTGTCGCGCCTTCCTCGATCTCGGCCGTGTGCGTCGCGGCGCCGTAGCCGGTGATCACGCCGCAAGCCAGCAGCGCCGCCGCTTCCCACGAGATCGCATCACCGACCTTCACCACCTGGCTCGCGTGGACGACTGTTTCTTCGGCAAAAGCCGCGGTCTTGATACCCTGGGTGACGGGGTCGCCATTCAGCGACAGCGGCGTATTGGCGTCGCGCAGGTGGGTCTCGCAGGTAGCCATGTATCCCTTGTGACAGCATGGGCAGGCGCCGCAATGGCGGACCAGCGTGACGGCCACTCGGTCGCCAGCGGCCAGATCCTCGACCGCGTCTCCAACCTCGACAATCTCGCCCGAGGCTTCGTGGCCGAGGACCATCGGCAGTTCCCCGCCAAGCTCGCCATCCGCGAAATGGATGTCTGAATGGCAGACGGCGCAGGCCATGATCTTGACGCGGACCTCGTCGGGCGCGGGAGGTGCCTGTTCCAGATCCATCATCTCGAAGGGTTTACCAAACTCCGTCAGAACCGCCGCGCGCATCACTGTCCTCCCGCTATTGGCGGCAGCATTCACCCCGGATCGTGGTGATATCAAGCCCCGTTTGTCCGCGACGCGCCGTTCATCCGGAATCGGTTTTGTTTGCCTTTTGCTAAGCTTCGCCCCGATAACAGGCAGAGTGTTTCATGAGCGGACAGAATAGCGACCCGTGCGGCTCTTCAGATCATTGCGGAACAGTGGAAAGGCAGCAGGTGAACGCCCGATGCCAAAGATCCCGGTTCCACCGCAACGCCCGAGCTTTCTGTGTATCGGGACAGCCAAGGCCGGGACAAGTTGGTTTCATCAGATGTTCGGGCAACACCCGGACGTCTGGATGAGCCTCCTGAAGGAGACACACTATTACGATGGCCGGTTTGGGCAGGACGTTAAGGTTCCGAAGAACGCCATTCGCAGGCGAACACTCGCGCGCGCGGAAAAGGCCGCCCGCAACTCCGGGCCGCTCTCGGCCAATGCGGTCTATTGGGAGGCGTTGACGCGGGGCATCTGGTCACCCGACTGGTACGCCAAGGCGTTTACGCATCCCGACGCGATGGGTCGTCTGTGCGGCGAGGCGACACCCGCTTATTGCGCATTGCCCGACGAGGGCATCCGCGCGATCTGGGACGAGTTGCCGGGTGTTCGGCTGATCCATTTCATCCGTGACCCGGTTGGCCGTGCGTTGTCTGGCATCAGGATGGCCGCCGACCTCAGAGGTTTCTCGCCAGACGAGCCGCCCGACCCCGAGTGGTGGGCCGAACGCGCGCAAGCCTCTGCGATCCTGGCACGCGGTGACTACGCCGCGCATATCCCACGTTGGCAAGCGGTCTTCCCCGCTGAGCGTATTCTCTACGTTCCGTTCGGCGAGCTAAAGACCGATCCGCTTGGTGTCCTGCGCCGGATCGAAAAGCATCTGGATCTGCCGACCGCGCGATACGACATCTCGCGCATTGCGAAGCCCGTCAACGTCGGAAAGCGTTATCAGGTCCCACCCGGCGTCGCGGATGCGCTGGAAGAGAGGCTGGCGCCACAATGGGCCTTCCTGATGGATCATTTTCCTCAGGAGTTTTGCAAACGGCTTTCCTGAGAGCGCCGGATCTCCTAAGCCCGCCCAAAACGGGAGGGTAACATGATCCTGGCAGACGGCATCGGGCGGCTTGGCACTGAAACCGCATTCGAGGTGCTCGCACGCGCGGCGGAACTGGAACGGCAGGGCCGCGATATCATCAACCTTGGGATCGGACAGCCAGACTTCCGAACGCCGGAGCACATCGTCGAAGCCGGTGTGAAAGCGCTGCGCGACGGCCACCATGGCTACACGCCGAGCCAGGGTATACTTCCGCTGCGCGAGGCAGTGGCAGCAGACATCGCCGCTCGGCGCGGCGTCGCTGTCAGTCCAGACAACATCTGCATCATGCCGGGCGGGAAGCCGACGATGTTCTTCGCGATCCTGATGTTTGGCGCGCCGGGGGCCGAGATCATGTATCCCGATCCGGGTTTCCCGATCTATCGCTCGATGATCGAGTATACGGGCGCCACACCCGTCCCGATAATCCTGCGTGAGGAGAACGGGTTCGCCTTCTCCGCTGACGAGATCCTCGCGGGGATCACACCGCAGACGCGGCTGATCATCGTGAACTCTCCTGGCAACCCGACTGGCGGCGTCACACCAGGCGCCGAGGTCGAGAAACTGATCGCCGGGCTTCCAGAGCATGTGGCGGTTCTGTCCGACGAGATCTACAGCCGGATGCTGTACGATGGGCGTCAGCACGTCTCGTGGCTGGCCTATCCTCAGATCCGCGACCGTCTGATCGTGCTGGATGGCTGGTCCAAGACCTATGCGATGACCGGCTGGCGTCTGGGATACTCGGTCTGGCCGGACACGCTGATCGAGGCGGTGACACGCCTGTGCGTCAACAACCACTCCTGCGTCAATGCAGCGACGCAGTACGCAGGGATCGCGGCTTTGGAAGGTCCGCAGGATGCCGTCGACGACATGATGCGCGCCTTCGATGAACGTCGCCGGGTGATCGTTCCACTGTTGAATCAGATCCCGGGCTTTGAATGCCTCGACCCGGGTGGCGCTTTCTATGTCTTCCCGAATATCTCCGGCACCAGCCTCGACGCCAAATCGCTCCAGACCAGATTGCTGGAAGAAGCAGGCGTCGCCACGATCGCCGGACCCAGTTTCGGCTTGCACGCGGACGATTACATCCGGTTCTCGTATGCAAACTCGGACGCCAACATCCGCAGTGCAGTGAAAAGGATCAAAGAGGTTTTGCGTTAGTCGTCCAGCGCACTCAGAAGTTTTCCAAGGTGTGCCCGGCCGAGGAAAAGCATGGCACCAGCACGATCGAACCCGAGCCTGGCGCGCTTTGCGACCGTCTTGTTCGACGTCCCGATCTGACCGCCCGGTTCCATGGCGAGCCCGTCAACCGACCATCTCAAACCCTCGGATGCAATCCCCTGCACGGGTCGAAGCGGGAAGATCGAAACGACCTCTCCCACACCAAGCTCGAGCGATAGGATACGACCCGGCGGACAGAGTGCTGCGACCTCCTCCTCGCCGATCAGGACCACCCGTTTTGTGGGCGCTTGCACCATCGCATTGAAGACTGCCAGCGTGTGATCCAGACGGCGTCCGGTGAACCCCGCTGCGATGTAGGTCGCGGCCTCGGTCGCGTAGAGACACTTGGTAAAATCCGTCGTCTCCTGTTCCGGCAGGTGAACCAGCGTGGCATCGGTCTCGCGCCATTGTGCCATGTCCAAAAGCGAGTCCATGTCACCGATGATGGCCTCAGGCATCAGACCCCAGTCATGAAGTCTGTCCGCAGCACCGTCTGCCGCGACCATGGCCGGAGCAATTGCACGTGCCTCGTCCAGCATACGCCGCGTCAGGGCGCCACCGCCGACCAGGGTCACTGCTCCCTCGAACCTCAGCACATCCGCCTTCATTTTTCCTCAATCCCCCCGCACGTATGACGGAGATCTGCTGGCGGACGCTGCCTTGACCCACTTGGTCAAATCGGCGACGGTCCGCCAGTTGCTGCGCCGCAAAGACGGCACTGGGCTTGAGGGCAGAATGGCTGAAACTGGCAAGAAGGTCGAGGTCCGCTACGGTGCCTTCGCCTGCACGATCGAGGGCTACGACAACCCCGTCGAGCAATTGCGCGGAATTCTGGGTGAAATGCAGCAGATGATCGCTGCCACGCCTCAGTTGACACCGATCACCGAGGGATCCGAAGCCGAGGAAATCGAAGAAGCACTCGACACAAGTGAACGGGCGGAGGATCCGTCGCCAGGGATCGTGGTAATTCGCGACGGCGCAGCTGCAGGGACCACTGCCGCGCGCCCGGATGATGCATCCGATGCCGAGGAAGTGCCGTGGGCAACCGAAGAGAAAGCCGAGTACGCTGAAGCTGCGCCCGAACCAGACGAGGAACCGACCGAAAGCGATCTCGCGGAAGACGGACCGACCGAGCATGGCTTGGCGGACGAAGAGCCGGAACCCTCTGAACCGGATATCGGCACCGAACGGAACGTGGATGGCGCGCACTCGGATCTCGAGGAGCCACAGAGGGATGAAGGCAGCCAGGGCGGCATATCGGCTGCCGCCATTGCCGCGACAGGACTGGCCATTGGCGGTGCTCAGCTTACAGATGCGTTTGACATCGGTGACACGCGAGCGACGGACGAACCCGCATCCGATGGCGAGGCGGCTGCGGACGACACATGGTCACTTCCTGGCGGCGATGCTGCCGCGGAGGAAAGCGAGACTGCAGGCGAAGATTGCCAAGCCGACGTACTGGCGGACGATCTGAGTCGCGAAGACTTTTCCGACGTGCCAGAAGAGCCGGTCGAAAGCACCGATTACCTTCCATCGGACGACGCTCCTTCAGATGAGTATGATCCCGTTAGGACAGCGGAAGACGTTGACGCGGCCGAGACGCAGAACATCTTCGCTGCCCCGTTAGAGGAAGCGCCGAATACCGAGCCGCCTCTCGCCGAAGGAGATTTCCCTGCGAGCGAAGATGTGCAACCCGCACTTGAGACAGCGGATACGGTCGAAGATGCCCCGAACATCTTTGCCCCCCCTGACGCGGCGTCATATGTCCTAGAAGACCAGGCGTCTGAGGGTTTTGCAGAGAGCGAATTTGAGACACCCGCCGACCACGGGACAATGGATCTGCCGCAGGACGCCACCCCACCGTGGGAAGAAGAACCGGGCGATGAGCAAGCGGCCGTGGCACATGAGGACGAGGCGAGCGACGCCGCCGAGACGCCATCGGAGAGTATCGAAACGCCGGTCAGCGACGCGGTCAATATCTTCGCGGCCCCTCCAGAAGATCCGCCAGAGTCTCTCGATATCTTCGCAGCGCCGACTGCGTCAGACGACGAGACCGAGGAAAGCGCTGAAACCACGGCTGAGGTTCCTGACGTCCCAGCGGTCGAAGTTGATGCAAGCCCGGAGCCGATGAACATTTTCGCAGCACCTCGGCAGCCGCCAGCGGATCCTGTGCCAGCCCCCCCGGCTTCCGAGCCCGCTCGGGTCAATATCTTCGCGGCGCCGACTGCGTCAGACGACACGATCGAGGAAAGCGCTGGCGCCATCGCTGAGGTTCCCGACGTCCCGGAGGTCGAAGCTGATGCAAGCCCGGAGCCGATGAACATTTTCGCGGCACCGCCGCAGCCGCCAGCGGATCCGGTGCCAGCCCCCGCTGCTTCCGAGCCCGCTCAGGTCAATATTTTCGCCGCGCCGCAGGAGGCAGTCGCTGCGGCAGAGCCTTCCGAGATTTGGGATCAGGCAACGGCAACCCTGGCGAACGCGGCGCCGGAGAGCGTGCAGGAAACGTTGGCTGATATCGGCAACACCGTAGCGCAATTCGAAGCACCGCCGGACGAGCCGCAGCCCGCAGACCTCATGTCAGATGCGCCAACTCCCGCAGCGGACGAACAACCAACGACCGCGAGCAGCCTCGAGGCGCTGGCCGATCGCGCGCATCAGAACCAGATGGTCGCGGCACCCGGTGAGCCGGGCACGCTGACAGCGGAAAACCAAACGGCGGCAATGGAGGCTCCGGCGCTGCCGAACGGGATCGACTCACCCGCAACACTGGCCAATCGCGCCGGGTGCGACAGCGTCTCGGATCTGCTTGCTGCATCCGCAGCGTGGCTGACACTGGCGCAGAACAAAACCCGCTTCTCAAGGCGCGAAGTCATGGACGTGTTCGAGACAATTCCGGGAGATCATCCCCGTACGCTCGAAGCGCGTATCAAAGGATATGGACGCCTGGTGCGTTCAGGCATGCTGGTGCTGGTTGACGACGGTGTTTTCGCAATTGCGCAGACCGAACGCGATCGCTTTCAGACAATTCTGGACGCCACCTAGGCGGGATTGGCGCAGAAAACCTCGGTCAGTCTGGCGGTGCATTCGGGTCGGGTTGACCAATCCCGCGGAACAGGCTGCGAAACGGGAGCGCCCACAGCATGCCGAGACCAACATAAACGAGCAACTCAACGGCGATCGACGGACGCTCGAACAGGCTGATCACGTAGAGTGCCGTCGCGATGTACACCGGAAGGCCGACAACAAGCACGATGAGGCAGAGGAATTTCCGGGTGCGATAGCTCATGCGGTCCCTTGCACGGTCAGGCTTCGTTTTGTTCCAACTTAGGCGTCAGATATGGAATGTCCCGGGAAATATGACCGTCGTTGGCGCAGCGGCCGTCTTCATATTGGGAAAATCCAGACGTGAATCCAACTGCTACCTCAATGCGATCTAGGCTCAATCCGCGAACGGGTCCGTCACGAGGATCGTGTCTTCGCGCTCGGGCGATGTGGACAGCAGTGCGACCGGCGTCTCAATCAGTTCCTCGACCCTCTTGATGTATTTGATCGCTTCGGCCGGGAGATCAAGCCAGCGGCGCGCGCGCTCGGTCGACTCCGACCAACCGGGCATCTCCTCGTAGATCGGCTCGACCCGGGCCTGCTGAGCCGCCGCCGTCGGCAGGTGGTCGATCTCCTCGCCATCCAGCCGATACCCCGTACAGATCCGCAGCGTCTCGAACCCGTCGAGCACATCAAGTTTCGTCAACGCGATGCCGTTGACACCACCCACGGTGCAGGTCTGACGAACCAATGCAGCGTCGAACCACCCGCAACGACGCTTGCGCCCCGTCGTCGTGCCAAATTCGTGCCCGCGCTCACCGAGCCTCTGACCATCCGCGTCGTCCAGTTCCGTCGGGAACGGCCCTTCGCCGACGCGTGTCGTGTAGGCCTTGACGATCCCAAGCGTGAAATCGATCGAGTTGGGACCCACTCCTGTCCCTGTCGCGGCCATGCCCGCCATGGTGTTCGATGATGTGACGAACGGATAGGTTCCAAAATCGACATCCAGCAGCGCGCCTTGTGCGCCCTCGAAGAGAATGCGCGCGCCATCCTTGCGTTGATGGGCGAGTGTTCGCCAGACCGTCGCCGCAAAGGGCAGGACCTTCGGCGCGATCTCGATCAAGGCGGCCTTGAGCCCAGCCCGATCGATCGCCTCGGCCGCAAGACCACGGCGAAGCGCGTCGTGGTGGGCGCAGATGCGATCCAGCCGGGCATCCAACGTATCTTCGTCGGCAAGGTCGGCCACACGTACCGAGCGCCGTCCGACCTTGTCTTCGTAGGCCGGGCCGATGCCACGTCCGGTCGTGCCGATCTTCGCTGTCGTGTTTGCCGTCTCCCGCATCCGGTCGAGTTCGGCATGAAGGGGCAGGATCAGCGGCGTGTTCTCAGCGATCTGCAAGGTCTCGGGCGAGATTTCGACACCCTGGGCACGGATGGTTTCGATTTCTTCGAGCAGATGCCATGGATCGAGCACCACGCCGTTGCCGATGATCGACAGCTTGCCTCCCCGTACAACGCCAGAGGGCAAGGCATGCAGCTTGTAGACAGCGCCGTCGATGACCAGTGTGTGGCCTGCGTTGTGGCCGCCCTGGAAACGCGCGATCACGTCTGCGCGTTCGCTCAGCCAGTCGACAATCTTGCCCTTGCCTTCGTCACCCCATTGGGCGCCGACCACCACGACGTTCGCCATATTCCGGTCCTTTCGGGAAAAGCCGAGGCGTTATAGCGGCGTGGTTGCTTGCGTCAAACCCCGTCTGGCGTCAGAGCCTGGAATGGCTTCCGTCGCACAAACAACCGTTCGCCGAATGCTTGCAGCCGCAGAAGAAAACCTTTCCGTCCTTTTCCGCAGTGTGCTTGATCGGTGAGAACTCGGTTCCCTTATGGCTGCCGTCGCAAAACGGCTGATTGGCGGACTGACCGCACGAGCACCAGAAATACGACGTCCCGGCTTCCACATCGACGGGAAACGGTGCTTTCTGCACGATCTTCGGTGCATCTGACATGGCTGGTGGCTCCTCTGGCTGCCTGATGTTCTCTTCCGGCGAAGCTAGGGCGCCGCCGGGAGAATGCCATCGCAGCCCGCGCCTCAGAAAGCCAGCGCCTTGGCTTGGCGGACCTGAGGAAGCGTTGCGATCTGGGTGACGAGATCCGGCGTGATCGGTTCATCCACGCCCAGGAGAGCGATGGCCTCGCCGTCTTTCTCGGCCCGGCCCAGCGCGAACGTCGCGATATTGATGCCCAGATCGCCCGTTTTGGTCCCCAAAGCACCAATGTAACCAGGCGTGTCGGTGTTCGTCGTATACAGCATATAGGGCATCGGTTCGGCCTCGAGGTTGATGCCCTTGATCTGGATGAAGCGCGGCCGCCCGTCCGAGAAGACGGTTCCGGCAACCGAGCGTCGTTGCGTTTCGGACGTGACAGTCAACCGGATGTAACTGCCATAGGCCCCTTGTGCATCCTTGCGCGTCTCGGAGATCTTCACGCCGCGTTCGCGCGCGACATAAGGGGCCGATACCATGTTCACCCCGCCCTCGCCCATCAGTGGCTTCAACAGTGCCGCTGTCAGAGTCGAGGTCAGCGGGTTCAGGTTCAATTGGCCAACAGAGCCGACGAACTCGATCTCAATCTCCTGGATCGCGCTCTCGGTGACCTGTCCCGCGAATGCGCCGAGCATCTCGGCAACCTGAATCCACGGCCGCAGAAGGGGCGCCTCCTCGGCTGTGATCGACGGCGCGTTGATGGCGTTCTCGATGGCCCCATGGTTGAGATAAGCGCTCATCTGTTCGGCGATCTGCAACGCCACGTTTTCCTGCGCTTCGGAGGTCGCAGCCCCAAGGTGCGGTGTTACAACGACGTTGGGCAGGCCGAACAATGGGTTTTCCGTCGCCGGCTCCTTGTCGAAAACATCAAAGGCGGCACCCGCCAGAGCGCCGGAATTCAGGGCTTCGGCAACCGCCGCTTCGTCGACCAGACCGCCGCGCGCGCAGTTGATCAGCCGTGCACCGAGCTTCATTTTGGCGATCCTGGCGGCACTCAGGAGACCAGCGGTCTTTTCGGTTTTCGGAAGATGCAAGGTGACGAAATCAGCTCGGATCAGCAGATCGTCGACATCTTCGATTTTTTCCACGCCCAGCTCTGTTGCCCGCGACGCGGACAGGAATGGATCGTACGCAATCACTTTCATTTTCAGGCCAACTGCGCGCGACGCCACAACGGAGCCGATGTTGCCGCAACCGATGATCCCAAGCGTCTTGCCGGTGATCTCGCTGCCCATGAAGCGCGATTTCTCCCACTTTCCGCCATGGGTCGAGACGCTCGCCTCGGGGATCTGGCGGGCCACGGCAAACATCATTGCGATGGCATGCTCGGCGGTGGTGATCGAGTTGCCAAAGGGCGTGTTCATGACCACGATGCCCTTGGCCGATGCTGCGGGAATGTCGATGTTGTCGACACCGATCCCGGCCCGGCCGATGACTTTCAGAGTGTCTGCCTTGGCAATGATCTCCGCTGTCGCCTTGGTGGCCGAGCGGACGGCGAGTCCGTCATAGGTGCCGATGATCTCCGCGAGTTTCTCCGGCTCTTTTCCAAGGGCTGGCTGAAAGTCTACGTCGATGTTGTTGTCGGTGAAGATGCGGACGGCCTCTTCGCTGAGTTTGTCCGAGATGAGAACTTTGGGCATATAGCCCTCCAATGGCATGTGTGTGTAGGGTCTGGCAGGGCCGCCGCCTCACCCCCACCCACCTGGAGCCATCGGCCCCACCGGGATGGATGCGTGGACCGCGCCCTGCATCGAAGTTTTAAGCTGTCGCAAGCTCCGCCTGCGTGGTCTTGAAAGCCCAGTCCAGCCATGGACCGAGCGCTTCCACATCTGCGGTATCTACCGTCGCGCCACACCAGATCCGCAAACCCGGAGGCGCGTCGCGGTAGCCGTTGATGTCGTAAGCGATGTCTTCCGCATCGAGCAGGCCAACCATCTTTTTGGTGAACGCCTTTTGCGCCGCTTCATCCAGTGCTGCCACATCCGGAGCAGTGATCTTGAGGCAGACCGAGGTGTTTGACCGCATGGTGGGATCGGCAACGAGGTTCTCGATCCAATCGGTCCGGTCGACCCAAGCCTGTAACGCAGAGAAATTCGCGTCAGCGCGTCCATGCAGGCCAGCCAAACCGCCGACAGTGTCGGCCCAGTCCAGCGCATCTTCGTAATCTGCCACGCACAGCATGGACGGCGTGTTGATCGTCTCGCCCTTGAAGACGCCCGCGATCAGCTCGCCGCCCTTCGTGAGGCGAAAGATCTTCGGCAGCGGACGCTCTGGTGTGAACGACGTCAGACGCGCGACCGCGCGTGGCGACAGGATCAAAACACCGTGCGCGCCTTCACCGCCCAGCACCTTCTGCCAGGAGAACGTCACAACATCGAGTTTCGGCCAATCGAGCGGTTGCGCGAAGGCGGCCGAGGTCGCGTCGCAGATCGTCAGGCCCGCGCGATCTGCGGCGATCCAGTCGGCGTTCGACACACGCGCGCCCGAGGTCGTGCCGTTCCAGGTGAAGACGACATCGGCTTCTTTCCGGACGGTCGTGAGGTCTGTCAGGGCGCCGTATTCAGCTTCGATCACACGGCAGTTCTCAAGCTTCAGCTGTTTGACCGCGTCGGTGGCCCAACCCTTGCCGAAGCTCTCCCAGACCAACACGTCCACCGGACGCGCGCCAAGCAACGACCACATGGCAAGTTCGACGGCACCAGTGTCAGACCCAGGAACGATTCCGACGACGTAATCCTCGGGCACGCCGAGCATCGCAGCCGTTCGATCGATCACGGACTTGAGCTGCGCCTTGGGTTCGCCAGCGCGGTGCGATCGGCCGAGGAATGCCTTCTCTGCGACGGCGACTGCCGACCATCCGGGGTGCTTAGAGCAAGGACCAGAAGAAAAGTAAGGTCGCGCCGGCCTGATGCCGGGCTTGTCTGGGAACGTCATGGACGCGCTCCATCGTCAAGGGCGAGATTGCTGAGTCAGCCTCCGTTCGCCCTTCGCCGACGACCGACCCACAGTCTCGCTAGCGCGACGCCCCAGTGCCGTCAAGCGACGTTTAGCAACGATTTCAAGACAAATTGGCTCAAATTAAATCGTTAACTCACCGTGCGGCCACATCCACAGCAGCGCAGATTTGATCGACGACTGCTTCCAGGAGCACGGGATCTTCGCTCTCGCCCATCACACGGATGACCGGCTCCGTACCGGAGGCGCGGATCACCAGCCGGCCACTGGCGCCAAGCTTGCCTTCGCCATCGGCGATCGCCGATTTGACAATGCTATCCTCGAGTGGTCGCGCAGCCTGGTTGAAGCGCACATTTTTCAGGAGCTGCGGATAGGGTTCGAACAGATCGCACACTTCGGACGCAGGCTTATCGCCCTCGGTCAACGCGGCGAGAACCTGAAGGCCCGCGAGCAGACCGTCGCCAGTCGTGACATGGTCGGTCATCACAATATGGCCGGATTGTTCGCCACCCAGATTGTAGCCGCCCGCGCGCATGGCCTCGACCACATAACGATCACCAACCTTGGTGCGGATCATGTTGACCCCGCTGTCACCCAGCATCCGCTCGAGCCCGAGGTTCGACATTACCGTGGTCACCAGCGTCCCTTTGGCTAGCTCGGCGTCCTTCAGCCAACGCAACGCGATCAAGGCCATGATCTGATCGCCGTCGACGACGCGGCCGGTTTCATCGATGATGTGGACCCGGTCAGCATCGCCATCCAAGGCAATCCCGAGATCAGCGCCATGATCTAGCACGGTTTTCTGACAGAGCCCGGGATCGGTTGAGCCGCAGCCCAGGTTGATATTCTCGCCGTTCGGATCGACGCCGATGCGAATGACATCTGCACCCAGCTCCCAAAGCACTTCGGGCGCCGTGCGGTAGGCGGCACCATTGGCACAATCGACGACGATTTTCAGTCCTGAAAGTCCTCGCCTGCGCGGGAAACTTGCCTTCGCAAATTCGATGTAGCGCCCGCGCCCGTCATCCATTCGGCTCGCGCTGCCGATATCCGCAGGTGCGGCAAGAATTGGTTCTTCATCCATTCCAGCTTCGATCGCCGCTTCCTCTTCATCCGAAAGTTTGAACCCATCCGGCCCAAACAGCTTGATTCCATTGTCTTCGAATGGATTGTGGCTGGCAGAGATCATGACACCCATGTCCGCGCGCAGCGATCTGGTGAGCATCCCGACGGCAGGCGTTGGCACGGGGCCGAGGAAATGCACATCCATGCCGACCGAGAGAAAGCCAGTCGCCAGCGCTGTTTCGATCATGTAGCCGGAGCGTCGCGTATCCTTGCCAATCACGACACGGTGGCGATGCTTGCCAACCTTGAAGCGGTGTCCTGCGACCATGCCAAGCCGCATGGCGACGCCAGCAGTCATAGGATGCGAGTTGGCCCGCCCGCGCACGCCGTCCGTTCCGAAAAGCCTTCGGTTCATTCCTCGATCCCTGTTCCACTGTCGACGACTGCCGCCCAGACATCGACCGCCTGTCTGGTTTCTGCGACGTCATGCACACGTAAAAGCTGTGCGCCTTGCTCAAGTCCAGAAATCCCAGCGGCGATCGATCCGGGCATCCGCTTGTCTGCGGCGGCTCCGCCAGCAAGCCGCCCGATGAAGCCCTTGCGCGAGGCGCCAAGCATCACCGGGCACCCCAGACCGTGGAAAAGCGACAGCCTGCGGATCAGCGCCAGGTTATTCTCCAATGTCTTCCCAAACCCGATCCCAGGGTCGACGATCAATCGTTCGCGCGAGATCCCAGCCATCTCGCAAGCTGCGACGCGGTATTCCAGAAAGTCGTAAACATCCAGCAGCACGTCATCATAACTCGGATCGACTTGCATGGTCCGCGGGTCACCCTGGGCGTGCATGAGGCAAATCCCCATCGCATCCTGCGCGGCGTCAAAACTGCTCGGATCGCTTTGCAGAGCAGAGATGTCATTGAAGATGCGCGCACCCGCTGCCAGTGCCTGGTGCGCAACGGCTGCGTGTCTTGTGTCGATCGAGATCGGGACCGGACAGCCTGCCTCCTGCAATCCGGCGATTACGGGTAGAACGCGCTCGGCCTCGATTTCGGGGTCCACTGGCACGGCACCGGGACGCGTAGACTCTCCTCCAACATCCAGGATATCCGCACCAGCCTCTGCCAGCGACAGCCCGTGGTTGACGGCCTGTGCAATCGTCGAGAATTGGCCGCCGTCCGAGAAACTATCAGGTGTGACGTTCACAATGCCCATCAACCGTGGACGATCGAAGCTGACCCCCGCGATCGACGGACGGGTTTGCCTAAACCTTTCAAGGCCGTCTCGTGCATCTGGAAAGACCGTTGACGCGGCCTCTGCAGGTATGAGGTGCGGCGGTTCTGACCGGGAGAGCACCTCGACCTCCCGAAATCCGAACATACCACCGCTCAGGCGATACGTGCCCGGAAGCGACCGGTCGCAGGGCACCGGCCGAAAGTACCGTCTTTCCATATCCCCCATCATCTCTGAGCGGATATCCGACCCACTCTTCAAACTCAACGACGGATATAACACGCTATAAGATGTGAAATTTTTAGTGATTGCAATTATCTTTGTGAATTATTGATATTCCATAATTCAGACGTCATTTTATTGCGACGATCACGTGCAATGGAGAGATCGATGGCAAAGCAACAGCATCCGATGGTTCTGACTGCAAACAATCTGGTCGAGGGACACTCGGTCTTCCTGACACCAGACGGCTGGCACCGTGATATTGCCCGGGCAATGGTCGCGGTAACACCAGAGCAGGCTGGCGAACTTGAGGCGCTTGGCAAGCGCCATGTGACGGAGAACGAGATCGTCGGGCCGTATCTGGTGGACGTGATGCTCGGCGATGCTGGCCCAGTCCCGGTACAACGCCGTGAACAGATTCGCGCTGCTGGCATTCCGACGATCCCCGTCGGCAACGCCGCACGCGACCGCGTCGCCGCCTGAACCAGACACTTTAGCGGATAACAAACGGTCCGGGTGGTTTCCGAAGGCGCGATCTGGACGATCGAACCACCATCTGCCTGGACCGATCAATCCTCCGGCAGGAGAGCCCATGTACCGTTATGACGAGTTTGACCGCCAGTTCGTGGCGGAACGTACGGCTGAGTTTCGATCTCAGGTCGCACGCAGGCTTGATGGCAGTCTGACGGAGGACGAGTTCAAACCCCTTCGGTTGATGAATGGGCTCTACCTCCAGCTTCACGCCTATATGCTGCGCGTCGCGATCCCGTATGGAACGCTGGATTCGCGACAGATGCTTATGCTCGCGCACATCGCTGAGACGTGGGACCGTGGCTACGGGCACTTTACAACGCGCCAGAACATCCAGTTCAACTGGCCGAAACTGTCGGAAGTGCCGGACATCCTGGACGCGCTCGCAAGTGTCGAGATGCATGCGATCCAGACCTCGGGCAACTGTATTCGCAACACGACATCTGATCCTTACGCCGGTGTTGCTCCGGAAGAAATTGAAGATCCGCGCATCACTGCAGAACTGATCCGGCAATGGTCCTCGCTACATCCGGAGTTCACGTTCCTGGGCCGCAAATTCAAGATCGCGGTGACGGCCTCGGCGGAGGACCGTGTTGCCTTGCGGCTGCACGATATCGGCGTACAGATCGTTCGCCAGGACGGGAAAGCCGGGTATCGCATCTTTGTCGGTGGCGGCATGGGGCGCACGCCGATGATCAGCCGAGAGCTGCGAGGTTTCTTGTCAAAGGCGGATCTACTGCCCTACCTGGAAGCCTGCATGCGCGTGTACAATCTGCACGGCCGGCGCGACAACAAATACAAGGCTCGCATCAAGATCCTGATCCATGAGAAAGGGATCGAAGCATTTCGCGAGCAAGTCGACTCAGAGTTCGCAACCATGAAACGCGAGGCGATCGCAGCGCCGCCCGAAGAAGTCAGCCGGATCGCCGCCTACTTTTCGCCGCCCGCCCTGCCGGATCGAAGTGAAGAGGAGGCTAAGTACAGTCGCGCCTACCAGTCGGATCCGGACTTTGCGGCATGGGTTCAGCGCAATACCTTTGAACACCGAACGAACGGATACGTCGCGGCCACGATATCTCTGAAACCGATCGGTGGCGTGCCAGGCGACGCAACGGCTGAACAAATGCGGGTCATCGCGGATCTTGCCGAGAGCTTCAGCCAGAACGAAATCAGGATCACGCACGAGCAGAATATCGTGCTGCCGCATGTCGCCGTCGCTAACCTCTATGCAGTTTACCGCGCATTACAGGGTGCGGGTTTGGATGCGCCCAACAAGGGCCTTGTAACCGATATCATTGCCTGCCCTGGCTTGGACTATTGCGCGCTTGCGACGGCCAGATCCATTCCCGTCGCACAAGCAATCTCCAACCGCTTCGCCTCACCCCAACGGCAAGCTGAAATCGGGCCGCTCGCAATCAAGATTTCGGGCTGCATCAACGCCTGTGGGCATCACCATGTCGGCGCAATCGGGATCCTTGGTCTCGATAAGGCCGGGGTCGAAAGCTACCAGATCACCCTGGGCGGCGATGCCACGGAAAGCGCTGCCTTGGGCGATCGCACCGGCCCTGGCTTTGGCTATGACGAACTACCGGGAGTTGTAGAGAAGATCGTCGATACCTACATATCCGAGCGAGATGGGGATCGAGAAACGTTCCTGCAAACCTATCGAAGAGTGGGCATGCAGCCGTTCAGGGAGGCCCTCTATGCTGCTTGATCAGAGCGGAGAAATTGAAGACCACTGGCCGCTGCTTGCGGACGGCAATTCCGTTCCGAACGCGGGGTACGCGCTCGTCCCGCTCGCCAGATTGGACGAAGCGCGCGATCAGGATGGGGTCTATCTGGGCGCACAAGTGCCGAATGATGCAAATCCCGAAACATTGTCACAGCACTTCGGACGGCTTGGATTGATCTCAGTCGATTTCCCAAGCTTCAGTGATGGGCGCGGATTTTCGATCGCGGCTCGGGTGCGCGATCTTGGGTTCACGGGACGCATGAGAGCAGAGGGTCCGGTGATTGCCGATCAGTTCGGCTATCTCCTGTCCTGCGGATTTGACGAGGTGTCGGTGCCCGATGATGTTGCGATCCGGCAACCGGCAGAACAATGGCTTGCGCAGCTCGATCGGATCTCTCTGTCCTACCAGCGTGGACGATCGGGCCGCACTTCGGTGCTTGACCAACGGATCGCATCGGCGGGTTGACTTGATCATCCCGCGAAGGGTTGTTCGCGCCACCACGTGATCGCCGCCCATTTCTCGCCAGCGGTCACCGGTTCACCGGCATGCACGGACAGGTTCGCGACGGCGCGTGATCCGGCCATGGTGTTGGCGAAGATCAAAAGGCGCCCCGGCTTTGGCGCGACCGAAAGATCGAGTTCCGGAAAGCCTGTCCCTCCGCCACCTTCAACCTCATTCAAGTAGATCAGTGTCGAGAACAGACGTTGTCCGCCGGTCTTCTCAAACCGCGCGACGCGTTCGGGATCCGCATCGAGCGGAATTCCGTCAGAATGCGGTTTGAACTCCTGCGCCTCGGTGTAGTGCAGCAACATCGGGCATTCGGCGTGCTGGACGGGTATGCGCAGGGTAAGACCGAGCTTCATCAAAACCGGGAATACCTGCGGAAACGTCTCGGGAGGGAGCGCACAATGGTCATTCGTGCGACGCTGCGAAACCTGGCCCTGCCCCGCAGCGCGATGGACCGTGGCGCGTTCGAGACGCCCGGCGCCCAGTGCAATCAAGGCCTTGCACTCCGCAGCGCTCAGAAAGTCGTCCACCACCGCGACCAACGGATTTATGTTCAGAACGCTCTGGTTAAGATTACCGAGCATCGGAGCCTCCGTTCACCGCCGTGTCCCCAGGGCCGGCAGCACCAATACGACAAGGAGTGCTGAGACAATCAGGACCAGAGCAAGAATCTCGGCCGTGCCGACTGCCTCACCCAACAACAACGCGCTTGAAAAGACACCGACGACCGGTACGGCCAACGTCCCGATCGCCGCAATCGCTGCCGGGAAAATGCGCACGACCGAAAAGTAGGCCCACTGGCAATAAACCATGGGCACGGCAAACAGATAGGCAAGCGCAAGAATGACCTGGATGCTCCAAGTGGTCGGGTCCGGCAATGGCTCGAGCGACGCTGCGCCTATTACCATGATCACGGCGCCGATCGCCAATTGCCAACCGATCAGCGACGCAACCGGCGAGATCCACTGGAACTTCTTGAACAGGACCGTGCCGATCGCCCAGGTGATCGCCGCACCCAGCATGAATAGTGCGCCAAGAGGTGCCTGCTGAAAGACGGCGAGATCCGGCCCAATCAGAACCGCCAACCCGGCGACGCCCAGGAGCAGTCCAAAGATCTTGTAGGCAGTCATACGCTCGCCGAGCAACCAGACGGCAAGGATCGCCGCCCAGACCGGCATCGTGAAAGCAATGATCGAGGCTCGCCCGGCGGGCATCAGAGAAACGCCGTACCCGGTGAAAAGATGCCATCCCAGCACGTTGAAGACCGTACAAATCAAAAGCGGGCGGATTTCCGAGCGCGCGGGCCAAACGCGCTGACCGCTCAGAACGGCAATCCCAAGCAAGCCAACCGCGCCAGCAGCGACACTCATGGCGCGGAACCACCAGATGGTGATCTCGCCCAATGCGATCTTCATGCCGGGCCAGTTCAAACCCCAGAACAGACCGAGTGAGGCGAGCATGATGAAGCCGATAGCGGGCAAATGCGTCGACTGGCTGGTCGTGACGTGCGACACGGAGTGTTCTTTCAAGCGGCAGAGGTCGGACGATGTCGTCCTACGCCGGTTCACTGCAAGTTACCACTTTCGATGGTCGAGATGATCTTCCTAACCGATCACGCTTGGGCGGATGCGCCCAACGGTCGTTGGCGCCACCAACTGACCGCCGCCCACTTTTCGCCTGCGGTCACCGGTTCGCCTGCATGCACGGCGCGTATGGTTGCATCGCTGTCACCTGCTGCAGTGTTTGCAAAGATCAAAACGCGTCCGGGCTGCGGATCGATGCCGAGGCCGAGCTTGGGAAACGCCGTGGCGCCCCCGGCCTCGACCGCATTCAGATAAACCATGACAGTGAACAGGCGCTGACCGCCATCTGCTTCAAAGGCTGCAATGGCTTCGGGGTCCGCTCCGGACCAGATCCCATCCGCATGCGGTTTGAAGGCTTCGGCCTTGGCGTAGTGCAGGACCGACAGACCTTCGCCATGCGAGACCGGCAACGCGACAAGCTCGGCGAAGCGTTGCATCACTGATGCCGCCTCGGGATCTGAAGTTGGATTGAGCCAGCAATCGGAGTTTGTGCGGTCATCCGATACTTCGAGTTCAGCGTTGTCGGTCCCAACCTCGGCCCGGCGCATGCGCCCCTGGGCAGATGCGATGATCCGGTCACATGCCGGTTTGTCCAGGAAACCGTCGGATACGGCCACCAACGGATTGGCGCACAGCAAGCGACAAGGCAGCTGATGCAGCATCTCGGCGCGTTAGTCTTCGGCCGAGGTGCTGTCCTCTTCCTCTTCGCCCTGATCCGCGATCCAGGCGACCGAGACGACCTTCTCGTCCTTCCCGGTGTTGAACACCTTCACCCCACCTGCGGAGCGCGAGCGGAACGAGATGCCCCCAACCGGACAGCGGATCGACTGCCCCGCATCGGTGACGAGCATGATCTGGTCGTCCTGCTCGACCGGGAAGCTTGCGATGACTTCGCCGCCCCGAAGCGTCTTGTCGATCGCTTGCACGCCCTGCCCTCCGCGCCCGCGGACCGGATAGTCATGGCTTGACGACAATTTGCCGAGCCCGCCTTCGGTGATGGTCAGGATCAGATCCTCGGCCGCCGACATTTCGGCATAGCGTTCCTGAGGCAGCCCGACATCCTCGACGACTTCCTCCTCATCAGCGTCATCGACTTCCGGAACATCCGTGTCGCCCGAGACCGCGCGGCGCATCTTGAGATAGGCGGCACGCTCGGCAGGCTCGGCTTCGAAATGGCGAATGACGGACATCGAAACCACCGAGTCGGCGTTGGCCAGCCGGATGCCGCGCACGCCCGTGGACTCTCGGCTCTGGAACACGCGGACATCCGTTGTCGGGAACCGGATTGCCTTGCCCTGAGAGGTCACCAGCATCACGTCGTCCTGTTCGGTACAGATCCGAGCACCGATCATCCGAATATCGGAGTCTTCCGGAAACTTCATCGCAATCTTGCCGTTCCGCATGACGTTGGTGAAATCACTGAGGCGGTTCTGCCTGACATCGCCTTCCGATGTCGCAAAGACGATCTGCAGTTTCTCCCAATCGTCCTCGGGCACGTCGACCGGCATCATGGCCGCGATGGAAACGCCCTGCGCCACCGGCAACACGTTCACGATGGCCTTGCCCCGTGCATTGCGCCCACCTTGCGGTAACCGCCAGGTCTTCAGCTTGTAGACGATCCCGTCGGTGGTGAAGAACAGGATCGGCGTGTGCGTGTTGGCAACGAACAGGCGGGTGACGAAGTCCTCGTCCTTGGTCGCCATACCGCTAAGACCCTTGCCACCGCGCGCCTGCGCACGGAATTCGGTCAGCGGCGTCCGCTTGATGTAACCGCCATGGGTGACGGTGACGACCATATCCTCCTGCTCGATCAGATCCTCATCATCGAGGTCGCCCTCGTGCTCGGTGATCTCGGTCTTGCGCGGGGTTGCGAACTCCTCCTTCACCGCGATCAACTCGTTCGAGATGATCTCCATGATCCGGGGACGCGAGCGCAGGATATCCAGGTAGTCGGTGATCTTCTCGGCCAGTTCCTTCAACTCTTCAGTGATCTCACTCACACCCATCGCCGTGAGCCGTTGCAGGCGAAGATCCAGAATGGCCCGTGCCTGAGCATCCGACAGGTAATAGGTTCCGTCATCGTTGATCTTGTGGCTCGGGTCATCGATCAGTGCGATGTATTCGGCGATCGCCTGCGCAGGCCATGCACGTGTCTTCAAACGCTCACGCGCCTCGGATGCGTCGTTGGAGGAACGGATCGTCTGCACAACCTCATCGACGTTTTCAACCGCGACCGCGAGACCACACAACAGATGGGCCCGCTCCCGTGCCTTCTTGAGCAGGAAGGCCGTGCGGCGCGCGACGACTTCCTCGCGGAAGGCGACGAACGCCCGCAGGAAGGTAAGCAGATCAAGCTGCTCCGGCTTGCCGCCGTTCAACGCGAGTATGTTGCAGCCGAAAGAGGTCTGGAGCGCTGTGAACCGATAAAGCTGGTTCAGCACCACATCCGGGGTCGCATCGCGCTTGAGCTCAATCACCACGCGCACGCCATGGCGATCGGATTCGTCCTGAACGTGGGCAATGCCCTCGACCTTACGCTCCCGCGCGATCTCGGCGATGCGTTCCTGCAAGGTCGCCTTGTTGACCTGATACGGGATCTCGTCGACGATGATCGCGAACCGGTCCTTGCGGATCTCCTCGACATGGGTTTTCGCCCGTATGATGACGCTGCCCCGGCCGGTGTGATAGGCCTTGTTCGCGCCGGAACGGCCCAGGATCGTTGCACCTGTCGGGAAATCCGGCCCCGGTACGTACTCCATCAAATCAGCCACAGTCAGATCAGGGTCGGAAATCAGCGCCAGCGTCGCGTCGATCACCTCGCCCAGATTGTGCGGCGGGATGTTGGTCGCCATGCCAACGGCAATGCCTTGCGTGCCATTGACCAGCAGATTGGGGAACCGCGCAGGAAGAACGACAGGTTCCTGAAATTCGTTCGAATAGTTCGCCTGGAAGTCGACCGTTTCGCGCTCGATGTCCTCGAGCAGCATGGTCGAGACCTTGGCCATGCGCACTTCCGTGTAGCGCATCGCCGCCGGGGCGTCCCCGTCCATCGAGCCGAAATTGCCCTGACCATCGGCCAGCGGCACCCGCATCGAGAAGTCCTGCGCCATGCGCACCAGCGCATCGTAGATCGCTGAATCGCCATGCGGGTGATATTTACCCATGACGTCACCGACAAGTCGCGCTGACTTCTTGTAGGGCTTGTTCCAGTCGTAACCGCCTTCGTGCATGCCAAACAGGATCCGGCGGTGCACTGGCTTCAATCCGTCGCGCAAATCCGGTATCGCACGGCTCACGATCACGCTCATTGCGTAATCAAGATAGCTGCGCCGCATCTCTTCCTCGACCGTTATGGTCGGGCCGTCATGAGGCTGGCGTTCGGGCAGGTCAGAGCCGTTTTCCGGCTCGTCGGGCGGGGTCTCGTCGCTCAAGGCGAACTCCTGTCTAAGGACGTGTGGCGCTTATATGACGGCGCTGCTGTCGGTGCAATTGCAGCATCGCGCAAAACACCACAATTTGTGGGTTTTTGGACGACGCACCGCAGCCGGTAGCGGTATATGCGACGCATTACTCGTGGCAGTTGTGCCGCAGATGATGCCGTCGCCAGAGCGACGTTTCCCTTGGTCAAGCTTTGGGTGTCAGAGTCGTGACATGACCCATCTTGCGACCGGGACGGCTTTCGGCTTTTCCATAAAGATGCAGTCCCCCGCCGGTGGCGAGGCTCTGCCAATCGTCAACCTCGGCACCGATCAGATTTGTCATGATCGCGTCAGAGTGACGAGCGCCATCCCCCAGAGGCCAACCGCAGACTGCGCGGATGTGCTGCTGGAACTGATCGATGATACACGCCTCGATGGTCCAGTGGCCAGAGTTATGCACGCGAGGTGCGATCTCGTTTACGATGAGACGGTCGCCGGGCAGCACAAACATCTCGACACCCATGACGCCGACATAGTCGAGTGCGTTGACAATACGTCCTGCCGTCAGTGCGGCATCGGCCTTTATGCGTCGGGCGACCTGATCACTCACGGTTGACGTATGCAAAACTCCGTCGCGGTGCACGTTCTCGGCTGGGTCATAACACACCACCTGGCCATCCATACTTCTGGCAACGATAACCGAGACTTCGCGCTCGAATGGCACAAATCCCTCGAGCACGCAGGGCGCGGCATTGACCGCCTGCCAGGCTGCGTCCGCATCCTCGGGCGCCGCAAGACGCGACTGTCCCTTGCCGTCATAGCCAAAACGGCGCGTTTTCAGGATCGCAGGTGTTCCAATCCGTTCGATCGCATGATCCAGCGCAGCACGGTCATCGACCGGCGCCCACGGCGCCACATCAATCCCCAGCCCTTGCAGAAACGTCTTTTCATCCGCCCGGTCCTGGCTGGTCGCCAGTGCCTTTCTGTTCGGTCGAATGGGCACTCGACTTTCGATCAGATCCAACGCTGATGTCGGGACGTTCTCGAATTCGTAGGTGACCATGTCGACCGCATCGGCAAAGGCAATTACGGCGTCCGCATCCTCGTATGGCGCCGTTGTCACCTTAAGCGACACGTCTCCAGCGGGCGGTTCATGTCCCGGTTCGAAGACATTTACTTTCAAGCCCAGTCGGGCCGCTGCTATTGCGAGCATCCGGCCAAGCTGTCCACCGCCGAGGATCCCGATCGTCGCACCTGGGGGCAAGACTTCAATCACGAGTCGGTTCCTCGGCCACAGCGGCCGTGCGCGCGTCGCGCCAATCGCTCAGACGCTGCGCGAGGTCCGCATCGGTGGTGGCCAGCAGTGCCGCAGCGAAGAGCCCCGCATTCATGGCACCCGCAGGTCCGACCGCAAAAGTCGCTACTGGAATGCCGCGCGGCATCTGCACAATTGAGTGCAAACTGTCGAGCCCGTCGAACGCCCAGCCTTTGACAGGGACACCCAGCACAGGAACGATTGTCTTCGCAGCCAACATGCCAGGCAAGTGCGCAGCGCCGCCGGCCCCCGCCACGATGGCGCGTAAACCACGGCCCTGAGCGGCTTCCGCATAGGCAAACATCCTGTCGGGCGTACGATGGGCCGAGACAATCTTCACCTCATTGGCCACGCCAAGCTCATCCAGGACCTCGACCGCGCCCTGCAGCGTCGGCCAGTCGGACTGACTGCCCATCACCACTCCGACCAAAGGTTGTGCCATGCGTCCTCCCCGGCTGCGCTGGAAGGCGGGCACTATAGTGACCCGCGTTGGCCTGTCCAGCACGGCAGGCAGGCGCGCTAGGCGATGATGTCGGGATAGAGTTGGTCGGAAATCTTGGTGATCTGATCCTTGAGCTGGAGCTTGCGCTTCTTCAGGCGTCTCAACGTGATTGGATCAGACAGAACGCCCTGCTGCAACCCGCCGATCTGCTCATCGAGAGCCCGGTGTTCCCGCTTCAGCTCTCCGAGCAGGACTTCAAGCGCTTCGGCATCATTCACGACATTCATAAGTGCGCGTTCCTGCAGCCTAGGGCGATCAGATTTGGTCTGGTTGCTGGCTTATACACATTGCGCGCAAAAACGAAAATGCCGTTAGCGGTTGCGTCAACACATCCGAACGTCAATACGATGCATCGTGGGACCAAAGTCTGGCGATCTATGGCCCAGATGCCGTTGTTGCTACTAGGGAAAAGCTTGCCATGATCACGAAGATCCTAACGGTCATCGGTATCCTTATCGCAATCTGGATGCTGTTTTTCCGGGTTCGCGGAGCATCCGGCGCACGAAGTCCAGCAAAGACGCAACCGAAGCGTGCAAAACACGGCGGCGATCTGGTGCCCTGCCCGAAATGCGGGATGTACCTTCCACAAGACCGCTCTTGTGATTGCGGTCACGAAGTTTAAGTAACACGCACTTTTCGCACGTCGCTGACGACCCCGACTGCCGGGAAACCGCAAGAACGGACCCCTATGGACCTTTTCTATCTCATTTTTGGTCTCGCCGTCCTTGTGGGTGCGGGAGACTCTCTGGTCCGTGGAGCGGTCGCGCTCAGCCTCAAATTCGGAATTCCGGCCATTATCGTCAGTGCCACCATCGTGGCGATCGGCACCTCAGCGCCGGAACTGCTGATCGGGATCAAGGCAGCACTGGAAGGTGCGCCAGGCATCGCTCTCGGCAACGTAGTCGGTTCCAACATCGCGAACGTGTTTCTGGTACTAGGCGTGCCGGCGCTGATCGCGCCGCTGGCCGCCTGCGGACAGGATGCCCACCGCAACCTCTACTTCATGATCGGCGCCACGATCCTGTTCAGCGCGCTGGTTCTCTCCGGCACGATAGCCTTCTGGGGCGGCTTGGTACTAATCGCCGTGTCGCTGGTGATGATCGCAGACTCGCTGCGCCTCGGCTTCGCCGCGCGCGCGGAAGCCGGGATCGTCGATGAGGCCGCCGAGCTGGCGGAACTGGAGGACGCCGACCCGGACATGCCGCAATGGAAGATCACCGTGCTCGTGCTGGTTGGCATCGTCGGCTTGCCGCTGGGCGCTGACTTCCTCGTCAGCGGCGCACGCGGGATTGCTTTGTCGATCGGTGTGTCCGAGACCGTGATCGGCTTGACCCTGGTGGCAATCGGGACATCGCTGCCCGAGCTCGCGACAACGGTGGTCGCAGCACTGCGCAACCAAGCGGACGTGGCCATCGGCAATGTGATCGGGTCGAACATATTCAATGCCACTGCAATCATTGGTGCGGCAGCAATGGTTGCACCACTGAACGTACCGGCCGAGATCATGTCCCGGGATCTCTGGGTCATGATTGCAGCATCGGCAATCCTGGTACCCTTTGTCCTGCTGTGCAAACCACTCGGCCGCGTCGTCGGATTTTGCTTTCTGGGCGCCTACGTTACTTACGTCTACATCGCATTTTTCTAACCGATGGAGACTGACATGGCTGGACGACGGCGCGCGCTCGTAACGGGCGGTTCTCAGCGTGTGGGACGGGCCATGGTTCTCGATCTCGCAGCCAATGGCTGGGATGTCGCCATCCACTTCAATGGATCCGCCGAGGCGGCGGCAGCAACCGCTCAGGAGTGCCGTGAGCTTGGCGCAGCGGCGGTCACATTGCAGGCTGATCTGGCCGACCACGACGCTGTAGAGCAGTTGGTGCCACGGGCCGTATCCGGGCTGGGTGGCGCGCTTGAGCTCCTGATCAACAATGCATCCACCTTCAAGAACGACGAGATCGGATCGATTTCCGGCGACAGCTGGATGGCCGGGATGGACTCGAACCTGCGCGCGCCGATGATGTTGACCCAATCCTTTGCTGCGCAATCGCCATCGGCAGACATGGATGCAAACGGCGAACCCGTGGCCCGCGCAGTCGTGATCAACATCATCGATCAACGCGTCTGGAAGCCGACACCGTTCTTTGTTTCATATCTTGTCGCGAAATCAGGACTGCTCGCGTTCACGCGATCCGCCGCCCAAGCCCTGGCTCCGAATGTGCGCATCGCGGGCATTGGCCCCGGACCAACCTTGCGCGCAACACGACAATCCAAAGATCACTATGCCCAGCAAAGACGTTCTTGCATTCTGGGTCGAGGTTCGGACCCTGAAGACATTGTGAGCGCAATGAATTTCATAATTTCGAACAAGGCTTTCACAGGACAAATGCTGGCAATCGATGGCGGTCAGCATCTGATCTGGCAGACGCCAGACGTGCAGGGTATGATTGAATGACAGTCGCAACACCGCGGAGTCGCATGTCCAAACCTGGGACTTTTCCACCTGACGGCAGCACATTCGTTGCGGCGTCAAAAATCTGTAGCATTTTCATAGGCTTGCAGAACGGCCACTTTTATTTCCAATGATTTCAATAGCTTGTAAAATTGCTTATTTTTTAAGCAAACCATATTCATTCGTTGAGATGCAACGAAGAATCCGGCCCGGCCAAGGTTTTCCTACAGACTTATCCACAGTTTGCGGGGACATGTTTGGGGTTGTATTCAGTGGAACCCCGATGCAGCTGGGTAGGGAATCAACGGGTCTTGGTTGAAAATGCGGCAGTCTCTGCGCAGACCGGCCCGGAGGTCATACGCAGCTATGTGTCCAGGCTGGATGACAGCCCGGGTGTCTACCGGATGTTGGCGGCAGATTCCTCGGTTCTCTACGTTGGCAAGGCCCGCTCTCTGAAGAAGCGCGTCACGTCCTATACAAAGTTCGGAGGGCACACAAACCGGATCGCCCGGATGATCGCCGCGACGGCGTCGATGGAGTTCATTTCCACGGAAACCGAGACCGAGGCGCTGCTGCTCGAGTCCAACCTGATCAAGCAACTCAAACCACGCTTCAACGTCCTTCTGCGCGACGACAAGAGCTTTCCACATATTCTGATCGAGGCCGGCGATTGGCCGCTGATGCGCAAGCACCGCGGCGCCCGCCGCGAACGAGGTAAATACTTCGGCCCCTTCGCCTCCGCGGGCGCGGTGAACCGAACCCTCAACCAGATGCAGAAGGCGTTCTTGCTGCGCACCTGTTCTGACTCGGTGTTCGCCAACCGAACGCGGCCCTGCCTGCTTCATCAGATCAAGCGATGTTGCGCGCCCTGTGTTGGCGCCGTCAGCACCGACGAGTACGACGCACTGGTCGAGGATGCCATGCGCTTTCTCGAAGGCCGCTCGACCCGCGTTCAAACAGAGCTGGCGGACCGCATGTCGGATGCCTCGGCGAACATGGAATTCGAACGTGCCGCCGTCTATCGCGACCGCATCCGGGCGTTGACACAGATCCAGGGACACCAGGGTATCAATCCGCAGGTCACGGCCGAGGCCGATGTTTTCGCACTTCACCGTGAGGGCGGACAGGCCTGCGTTCAGGTCTTCTTCTTTCGCAGTCACCAGAACTGGGGAAACCGCGCCTATTTTCCACGCGTCACGCAGGACATCGACGATGCTGAGATTCTCGAAGCCTTCCTCGGCCAATTCTACGCCGAACGCCCACCGGCTCGGATGTTGCTGCTGTCCCATGCGATAGAAAACGCAGAGCTTCTCGCCGAGGCATTGTCTACAGTCGCCGCGCGGCGTGTGGTCGTTGCAGTGCCCCAACGCGGCGAGAAACGCGAACTCGTGGACCACGCGGCTCAGAACGCGCGCGAGGCTCTCAGCCGCAAGATGGCGGAGTCCGCGACACAGACAAAGCTGCTGGATGCACTGGCCGAGGCATTTGATCTGGAGACGCCGCCGCAGCGGGTCGAGGTCTACGACAACTCACACATCCAGGGAGCGCATGCCGTCGGCGCGATGATTGTCTCAGGACCCGAGGGATACGAGAAGTCGCAATATCGCAAGTTCAACATTAAGTCTGAGAGCCTGACCCCAGGAGATGATTTCGGCATGATGAAAGAGGTGCTGACCCGGCGCTTCAACCGGCTGATAAAGGAAGACCCTGATCGAACTCAGGGCATGTGGCCGGATCTGGTGCTGATCGATGGGGGTGCTGGA
This sequence comes from Pseudomonadota bacterium, assembly GCA_038534135.1. Taxonomy (GTDB): domain Bacteria; phylum Pseudomonadota; class Alphaproteobacteria; order Rhodobacterales; family Rhodobacteraceae; genus Thermohalobaculum. Next base: position 44,819 of record JBCAXJ010000024.1, read on the forward strand.
CAGGTCTCGGCCTCGATAGAGGTGCTCGGCGAACTGGGCGTCGAAGACCTCGCCTTGTTCGGGGTTGCCAAGGGTACGGACCGCGATGCGGGCAAAGAGGAGTTTTATGCGCCAAACCGGCGTCCCTTTGCCCTGCCCTTCCGCTCGCCTGCGCTGTACTTCGTGCAGCGGATGCGGGACGAGGCGCACCGGTTCGCCATCGGTGCCCACCGGCAAAAACGCGCAAAGGCCGTCGGTGCAACGCCTCTTGACGAGATCCCCGGGATCGGTCCCACGCGAAAGCGCGCGCTGCTGGCACATTTCGGCTCGGCCAAGGCCGTGTCCCGCGCCGGGCTGTCCGATCTGAAGAACGTGGACGGTGTCTCCGCCAACATGGCAGAGACGATCTATGCGTTTTTCCACGGAGAACGGTGAACCACGCTGATGTCCCGGGCTTGACCCGGGATCATAGGGGCGCGAGGTAGAGGTCCCGGGTCAGGCCCGGGACAGCTCGGAGCCGAAATGATCTGGACAATCCCAAACATCCTGACCTTCGGGCGTCTGATCGCAGCACCCTGCGTGGCGTTGGTCTTCGTGGTGTTTGAGCGGCCTCTGGCCGATTGGCTCGCGTTCTGGATCTTCGTTGGTGCTGCGGCGACGGACTTCTTCGATGGATGGTTGGCGCGGAAGCTGGATCAAGTCAGCGAGTTGGGGAAGATGCTGGACCCGATTGCCGACAAGGCGATGGTTGTGATCGCGCTCGCTGTCATCCTCGCCCTTGGTGGTCTCACGGTCTGGATTGTCGTACCGTGTGCTGTCATCTGGTCTCGCGAAATCCTGATCTCGGGTGTCCGGGAGTATCTCGGATCCATCAAACTCAGGGTCACGCGCGCGGCTAAACTGAAGACTACCACACAGATGGTGGCAATCGGTGCGGTGCTATTGTTCTTCGCGACAGACCTGATCATTCTCTCATGGCTGGGCCTCGGATTGCTCTGGATCGCGGCGGGACTTACCTTCGCCACAGGGTGGGACTATTTCTCAAAGGCGATGCGACATTTGCAGGAACGGGAGGCAACCTGATGCAGATCCTGTATTTCTCCTGGTTGCGAGAGCGCGTGGGAGAAGCTTCGGAAGAGATCGAAACTCAGGCGGCGACGCCTGCCGATCTGATCACGGAACTCAAAACCCGTGGCGGCGGCCACGCTATGGCGTTCGACGACATCTCGGCCATCCGTGTCGCGGTGGATCAGCAGATGGTGGAACTTGATCACCCGTTGGAAGGCGCACGTGAAGTCGCGTTCTTTCCGCCAATGACGGGTGGGTGATGTCCGTCTCTGTCCAGATCGAGGATTTTGACATTGCCGCCGAGATCGAGGCCCTAACTGCTCCGGATCAGGATATCGGTGCTGTCGTAACGTTTTCAGGACTTGTGCGCGAAATGACCGACGCCGGAGCGATCCAGACGATGGAGCTGGAACACTATCCCGGCATGACCGAACGTGCGCTGGAAGAGATCGTCGAGCAAGCGCGAGCCCGGTGGCCACTAAATGGCGTGCGGGTTATCCACCGCTTTGGTCCTCTGGCACCCGGTGACCGCATCGTCCTCGTGATTGCTGCATCCCGGCACCGCGAAGCAGCCTTCGAGGCCGCAGCCTTCCTAATGGACTATCTGAAAACCAAGGCGCCGTTCTGGAAAAAAGAAGCCGGAAGCCACGGCGCCGCCTGGGTCGATGCGCGTGAGGCCGACGATCAGGCGACAACGCGCTGGGAGCAAACCTGACCTCTCTAAGACTTGCCGCAGAAGCGCCTAACCCGCCAAAGACGCTTCTCTCTACCTTGGGGTGATTTTGCCCTTGACCTCAGAACAACCTCCGCTGACAGTTTCGTCGGCTGCGGCTAGGTCTTGGTCGAAAAGCCTCGAATTGAGCGCGACCTAAGGGGGCATAGGACATGGAAGATTTTGCATTCAAGATTCAGCTCGGCCTGATTCTGCCAAAGATCAAGAGCCAGATCGGCAGCGGGTTGTCCGAAATCACCGACGAACTCGTCAACATCGTACAGGCCGGTGCCGACGAGGGCGAGCAGATCGACCTCGCAATGGTAAAAGAAACGATGATGAAGGATCTCGAGATCTTTCTTGATCGGGACATCATGCCCGCCATTGATGCACGCCTGAACCCGCCAGAGCCCGAAGCTCCGGCTGAAGAAACCGGCGAGGCTGGAGCCGAGGCAGAGGGCGAGGGCGAGCCAGCGCCCGAGTAAGGGCGCTTTCATCCCGATTTACCGATCTACATGCGGATCAGTGCATCGGCGACGACCGCCGATCCAGGTGTGACCATAAGGGGATTTACATCGAGTTCTTCGAGCTCGTTGGCGTGGTCAGTGACGAAACGCTGGATGCCCTCGACGGCGTCAAGGACCGCATTCAGATCGGCCGCCGGCTTGCCCCGGTAACCGGCTAGAAGCTTATGGACACGCAGGCTTTCAACTGCCGCACGAACCTCTCTTCGCGGAGCCGGAACCAGCAAAGTCGCGCTATCGGAAAGAAGCTCGGTCAGGATGCCACCTGCGCCGATGGTCAAAGCAAAACCATAGACCGGGTCGCGTACGACGCCTACGATCAGTTCAGCGACCATGTCGGTGATCATTTCCTCGACCAGGAAACCAGTCGCACCGCGCATGTTGCGCGCCGCGGCTTCGACTTCAGCGGCGCCCCGGAGACTGAGACGGACCGCGCCCGCCTCGGTCTTGTGCGCGAAGCCTTGCCCCTTCAGCACAACGGAATTCCCCCATCGCCCTGCGATGGCACCAGCTTCTGCGGCGGTCGATGCGACGGCGTTGAGTGGAATACGCAGCCCGTACCCAGCTAAAAGGTTCTTTGCTTCAAACTCCGTCAGCGTGCGCAGGTCGTCCGCTCGGGGCGGCGAACAAGTGACAGGAGCAGGCGGCGCGTTCCGCCAAGCCTCGCCGAGATCTGCTGCCGAAGCCACAGAGGAAAGGCACTCTTCCAACCCCATCATGGGCGCAACGGAGTGCTGCATCAGGCGCTCGGCACGCTCCTCGGTCAGGTTCTCGGGCAGAGAAGTCGCGACAATGGTGCGGGCGCCAGTCGCGTCGGCGGCTGCAGTCACCGCCTGTTCGGCACAACGCCAGTTCCCTGCATCCGTCCGGTCCTCTCGCGGAAAATCCACGATCAGCATCGTCGCGTCCTGCGGTCCACGCATCATCGCGGCGTATGTCGCCGTCATCCGTGGCACGTCGTTCCAGATGAAGGTGTGATAGTCGATCGGGTTCGTAACCGTTACGAGATCTGACAGCGTGGCCTTGACCGCGTTGCGCTGTTCAGGGGCCAATGAGGGAAGGTCGACATCATGCGACAGCGCGAGGTCGGCGATCAGGCTGGCCTCGCCGCCCGAACAGGAAAGCGACACAATTTTTCGACCCAGCATCGGCCCCTGGACATGCAGCAACTTGAGCGTTTCGAGAAACTGCGCAAGCCCATCGACTTGCACGATGCCGAGTCGCTTCAAGAATGCGCGCGATGCTGCGTCGCCACCGGCTAACGATGCCGTGTGCGAGATGGTGGCAGCTTGCGCTTGTTCAGATCTGCCAACCTTCAACGCGACAACCGGCTTGCGCAATTCCCGTGCGCGTGTCGCCATCGCCTCAAATTTACGGAGATCGCGAATGCCCTCGATGTGCATTCCTAATGCCGTGACACGCTCGTCCTCGAGCGCCGCCATGGCCAAATCCTCCAGCCCGATCTGCGCCTGGTTCCCCGCCGTCAGGCAATAGGCCATCGGCAGCGCGCGGCGCTGCATGGTTAGATTGATCAGAATGTTCGACGATTGTGCAAGAATCGCGACGCCGGACTCAACCTGTTTGCCGCCGTGCTGATCCGGCCAGAGCAACACACCATCGAGATAGTTGATGAACCCATAGCAATTCGGCCCCAGCACAGGCATATCACCGGCCGCCGCGATCAACTGCGCCTGAAGATCACTACCCGCTGCGCGGTCGTCCTCGGCCTCGGCGAAGCCGGAGGCAAAGCACGTCGCTCCACCCGCACCGATCGAAGACAAAGCAGAAACCGCTTCGATTGTCAGATGACGATTGATCCCAATAAAAGTCGCATCCGGTGCTTCGGGCAGGTCTTCGATCCGCGCGATGCAGGGTAGGCCATGGATCTCGTCGCGCTTGGGGTGCACCGGCCAGATCTCGCCCGGGAATCCCATCTTCAAGCACTGCTCGATCACGGCCACGCCCCAGCCACCGCCAATCACGGCGATCGACTTTGGCCGCAGAAGGCGGGATAGATCGGGCATGAAGCATCCAGAGAAAGCACTATCGCCCGGACCATGTCGGCCAATCGCGAGGCGCGCTGCACCGAATCCGACATTTGACTTCGATCTCGCTCCATTTCGCGATCGGATTTTTGGACATCAAGCCGACCCCCGGTAGCGTATGCGACCCGAGACCTAAACGAGGACGAGATGGCAGACGGCCCGACCCGCGACATGATCGGCTATGGTGCCCACCCACCAGAGGCGCCGTGGCCCGAGGGCAAACGCATCGCGGTCAACTTCTGCATCAACTACGAAGAAGGCGGCGAACGTTGCATCCTGAACGGCGATGACGGGTCCGAGGATCGGATCTCGGACGTCATTGTCGCCCGGCGCATGGGCGGTCGCGATCTCAATATCGAATCGTCCTATAACTTCGGATCGCGCACCGGGTATTGGCGCTTGCTGAAAGCGTTCACCGACCGTGGCCTGCCCGCGACGATCAACCTTGTCGGATTGGCGGGTGAGCAGGTGCCGGATCCGCTGGCCGCCATGATCCACGCCGGGTTCGACATCCAGTGCCACGGCTGGCGCTGGATTGACTATGCAACGTTGACCGAAGCCGAGGAACGCGATCACATCTCGCGGTCCGTCGCTCAGGTTGTGCGACTGACCGGAGAGAGGCCGCTCGGATACTACGCCGGTCTACCGTCGCTCAACACGCGGCGGCTGGTGACCGAGGCCGGTTTTCTGTACGATTCGGACGCCTATGATGACGAGCGGCCCTATTGGTCGACGGAGTTCTCACGTCCTCTGCTGGTACTCCCCTACTCGCTGGACACGAATGACAGCCGCTTCGCGCGCGGTGCCGGTTATGAAACCGGCGAGCAGTTCTTCACCTACATCAAGGACAGCTTCGACGTGTTGCGGGCCGAAGGCGGTACGATGCTGACCATTGGCCTGCACTCGCGTCTGATCGGGCGCCCGGGTCGGATCGGTGCGTTGTGTCGGATCCTTGATTACATCAGCTCTCACGAGGATGCATGGATCACCCGGAGGTGCGATATCGCGCGGGCATGGATTTCGGCGCATCCGCCGGAAACGAGCGTAGCATCGTGAAGTCGCCCGTCCGCTTCGTGGGAGATTTGCCCTGAACGCTTAGGCAGGTCGATAGGCCTATGGCGGCCACAGGCATAACCAGAGGTTTCACCTTGCATTCTATTCATGCTGCACACGGATCACCGGGCGTGAAGTGCGATGGATCTACACGACGCCGCCTAAGTCACTGGTGAAAGTCCGATCACTCGTTGTGCGAACACGGATGAAAAGGTTTTGGCGGTGGATCACGCCCCCAATGGCCTCAACAAATCGCGGCTGATGATATGCCGCTGGATCTCCGACGTGCCATCCCAGATGCGCTCGACCCGCGCATCGCGCCAGAAGCGGGCAAGCGGGAGATCGTCCATCAGGCCCATGCCGCCGTGGATCTGGATTGCTGCATCGGTCACGCGGGCCAACATCTCGGACGCATAGACCTTGGCCGAGGCGATCTCGCGGTTCGCCGGAAGCCCCTGATCCAGTCGCCAGGCCGAGGCCAACGTCAGGTAATCCGCCGCATCAATCTCGGTGATCATGTCGGCGAGTTGGAAGCTGACACCCTGGAACTTGCCAATCTGCTGGCCGAACTGTTTGCGCTCGGCGGCATAATTCAGCGCATAATCAAACGCCCTGCGCGCGCGTCCCACGGACATCGTCGCAACGGTGATCCGCGTAGCATAAAGCCATTCGTTCATCACCGCGAAGCCGCCATCAACCTCACCCAGCACCTGCGCATCCGGCAATCGACAGTCTTCGAACCGAAGGATCATGTTTTTGTATCCCTTGTGGGAAACAGAACTGTAGCCCTCGGCAATCTCGAATCCCGGGTGGCCGCGATCGACCAAGAACGCCGTAATCCGTTTCTTCGGCCCCTTGGGCGTGTCATCCTCGCCCGTTGCGATGAAGACGATGAGGAAATCCGCGTGCTCGGCACCCGAGATGAAATGCTTGGTGCCATTGACGATCCAATCACCATCGGCATTCGGGCCACCGCGCACGGCGGTGCATTTCATACCGCGCACATCCGAACCGGCATCCGGCTCGGTCATCGCCAGCGCGTCCATCTTCTCACCGCGCACGGCGGGCAGCAGATAGCGCTCGACCTGATCGCCTTCGCAGGCCATCAGGATACTCTGCGGGCGGCCGAAAAAGTGGTTCAGCGCCATCGAGCCTCGGCCCAGTTCCCGCTCAACCAATGCAAACTCCACGTGGGACAGACCGGCCCCGCCGACGCTTTCCGGGAAGTTGCAGGCATAGAATCCCAGGTCGATCGTCTTCTGCTTGATACTTTCGGCGATCTGCAGCGGCACTTCGCCAGTGCGTTCGACCGCGTCCTCGTGAGGATAGATCTCGTTCTCGACGAAGCTGCGGACGGTGGAGACGATCATCTCCTGTTCGTCGGTCAAGCCGAAGTGCATGAGCTCACTCCTTGTGCGGGTCGCCGCCCGGCAAAATCTCGCGAATGTAGTCGCGGTCTTTCCATGATGGCTTCGGCACCGGCTTGCCTGTTTGCGGCAGGAACTCCGACGGTTTTTCGCTGGCGAGGTCGGGAATGTAGCGCGGACAATTCGGAAAGATCTCGCGGGCTTCGAGACGCACCATCACCTTGGCGCCAGGCCACCTTTCCAAAGCGGGATCATCGAAGTCCAGGCGTGCCGGCCCATTGACCCGCAGCCGGTGCGATGAACCGTCGAAGCGTATGAACAGCAGTCCGACACCGGGGCTTTCGGCGATGTTGCCGAGGCTTCGATACATCGAGTTGCCATCGAAGTCCGGCCATTCCAGAGATGTCGACCCGGTGACACGTACGAAACCCGCGGGCCCGCCCTTGAAGGAACAATCGACGCTCCCGTCATGGGCCGTTGCCAGAAAGAAGAACGTGGAGTTTTCGATCAGGTCTCGTTGCTCGGGACCGAGTTCGGGCAAACGGCGATGTTTCTCCAAAGCATCGGCGACACGGCGCCCGTCGAACTGATCCTGCAAGGCGCGGTGGCCCTGGTGAAACATGCTGTCGGTCATCGTCGACCCCCAAAACGAAAAGAGCCCGCACGATGGCGGGCTCTTCTCTCTTTGGTCAAGCGTGTCGTCAGCGTGGCTCTGACCTCAGAGCAACGTAGACGCAGTAGCACATCGTCAGCACGACCAGCGTGAACGGAATACCGGTCGAGACCGCCGCCCCTTGCAGGGCCGCAAGGCCGCCACCCAACAACAGCGCGATCGCGACCAGTCCTTCCAATGTGCACCAGAAGACCCGCTGCACGACCGGAGCGTCCATCTTGCCGCCGGCGGTGATCGTGTCGATCACCAGCGACCCCGAATCCGAGGACGTGACGAAGAAGATGATGATCAGCACCAGCGAGATCGGAGCGATGATGCCGTAGAGCGGCAGTTCCTTGAGGAACCCGAACAGCGCGCCTTCCGGCTTGTAGCTGTCGATCACCGTCGCCTTGACACCCTCGGCACCACCTGCGTTGAGCATGTCGATTGCGGCACCGCCGAAGGTCGACATCCAGAGCGCACAGACAAGGGTCGGCGCGATCAAGGCACAGAGGATAAACTCGCGAACCGTGCGACCTTTCGAGATGCGCGCGATGAACATGCCGACGAACGGCGACCAGGCAATCCACCAGGCCCAGTAGAACGTCGTCCAGCCGTGGAAGAAGCTGGTGTCTTCACGCCCGAATGGGTTCGAGAGGGCTGGCAACAGCATCACGTAGTCGGTCATGACGCTGAAGTAGCGGGTGACCGCATCGACCACGCCGGTTGCGAAGACCACGAAGAAGAACAGGGCCACGGCCATGACCATGTTGATTTCGCTGAGACGTTTCACGCCCTTGTCCATGCCCATCAGGACCGACCCCAGCGCAATCGCGGTGATTGCGATGATCAGGACAACCGTAACGGTGTTCGACGGTTCGATCCCGAACACCTCATAAAGACCTGCAGCAACCTGTTGCGCCCCAAGTCCCAGAGACGTCGTCAGACCGAAAAGCGTCGCGAAGACCGCAAGGATGTCGATACAGTGTCCCGGCCAACCCCAGATCCGCTCGCCCAGCAGGGGATAGAACGCGGACCGCAAGGTCAGCGGCAGGCCCTTGTTGTAGCAGAAGATCGCGAGCGTCAGACCGACCAGCGCATAAACCGCCCAGCCTTCCAGTCCCCAGTGGTGAATGGTGCCTACGATGCCGATATACTCGTTCCCCGGGATCGACGTATCGATGTTCAGCGGACGCGCGTTCCCGCCTTCCGAGAAGTTGTAGTACACAGGCTCGAGCACGCCGAAGAACAGCAGGCCAATGCCAATGCCGGCCGCAAACATCATCGCGACCCAACCGGCATAGGAGTAGTCCGGTTTTGCATCCTTGCCGCCGATGCGGACGCCACCGACGGGCAGCACGATCAGAGCCAGACAGAACAGCGTGATTGCGTCGACCGAGAGCACGAGAAACCAGTCAAACTCGCTGGTCAGCCACGGTCTCAACCACCCAAAGAACTCGGCAGATGCTTCCTGGTTGGCCAGTGACAACAGCACAAAGGCGATGATCACAAGGCTGGAGACCAGGAAGACCGGGTTGTGGATGTCGAGGCCGAAGGGGCGGATATTGTGGGAGCCAAGCTCGTAGTCTGTTTCGATTTCGTTGCGGTTGCCGTCGTCGGCAACATCCGGATCCAAACTGCTCATGAAACCTCCCCGCCCGCGCACGGGCATGGGCAGGCAAAACACACAGGGGTCATGCTTTCCTCCTCCTGGGCCGTCGCTAGGCCCTTTGCCGGGTGGCCCGTTCTCGGGCTCGCTTTCGCTGTGGATCCACCGGCGTCATTTCCACGGCCAGCCCAGGAAGAAGCCCAAGGCCAAATTCAACCTGCGACAAAAAAGTACGAATGTCAGGAAAATAACGCCGATCCGATGCGTGGAAGCGACGAATCTGGGGTGCGAAGCGTTTCAGAAGGAGCGTTTTGATACGCTTTGGTTAACGCACCGCGTCGATTACCGCGGTGACCACGGATGCAGCTGGCATCGGAATCACCAAATCGACGCGCTCGGGCAGTTGGGCGACTGTGATGGCTGCAGGATCGTTCTCGACCCCCAGCAGTCCGGTCCGGAACCCGTGCTCAACCCAGGCGATCTCCTGTACTTCCGGATCCTGCAGCGCCTCGGCCAGCCGCTTGCACCCGTCGGTCAGTGAAATCAGCGGGTGCGAAGCAAAGATCGTGGGCTCCGGGTAAATCACGCGGATCTTGTCGCGGATCAGATCGGCGTATTGTGCGTTCTCTATCAGGAACTCGATCATCTGGTTCTCGTAGCCGACGATGATCGGTCGCGCGCCCATGCCTTGTTTCAGGAAATTCTCGAAGATGTCGCCGGACGAAGCCTCCATATGCCCCATTGCGTCGAAGTACTGCGTGACCTTCGGCAGCAGATCCGGCAGATTTTCTTCGGTCGGTGTGGTGCCGCCATTGAGCACCGTTGCGAGCAACCCCGCCCAAATGTTCCCCGAGTTAGACTTGGCCGGGTGGGTCGAGAAGACCTTGAACGGACCATACACGTTCAGCCCCAGATCTTCCTTCCACCGCGCGCCTTCGCGGATCAGACCGCCGATCTTCGAGACATCGGCCGCAAGCAATCCGTTGGCACGTTTCTCGACCACGCCTCTCGATGCCAGCGCATCGGCCACGTCTGCCCACGCGTAGAAGACGATCGGGGAATTGAAGATGGTCTCGTCACCCTTGACCGGCTTGCCGGAGTTTCGCGCCAGTTCAACAGCGACCATGTTTGATGGCCAGATACACGCCTTGCCCGTCGTATCCAGCGTCGTCGCCATCTCGACCGAGCCTGCCTTCCTGGCATCAAGGTCAATCTTGTAGCGGTCTTCGATGATCTCTGCGACTTTCGGGTTCGAAAGCAGCGCCCGTTTCTCGCCCCCATAGAAGATCGAGAGATTGATCGGATCGCGACTGACCGGGGCCGCGCGTTGGATCGCGCCAAAGTCGATCTGGGTTGCAACGACGGCTCCGGCGGCGACCACGCCAAGGATAATGATGCCAATCAACGATTTTTTCATCACAAACTCCTTGCCGGATCAGCGGCTTTCCAATTGGTCGCCCAGCACTTCTACCTGTACTTCCAGCGCCATGAAGTCATTCTCGAGACAGGCCTGATCGATCTTCTCCAGGACCGGCGTGAAGCTGCGAATCCGATCGCCCAGTACCGTGACGCGTTCACGGTTCTGGCCGGTGGCCTTTTTGTCCAGGTCGACATAGCGCTCGGCAGTATCGACGATGCGCGGCAGATCGTGCCGGATAAAGCGGCGCGTGTGGCGGTAATCCCTCGGATCCTTGATGTGGTGTCCTCGAATCGCTTCGAACAGGCCTGCCATCTTCTGGAACTCGGCCTTGTCATCGCCGGTCGCGGCCAGCGCAAGCTGGCGCATCCGTTTCGAGGCATCCGTGATCGCATTGATCGCACCGGTCAGCTCCGCACGTGACACACCGTCGGCGACCATTTCCTCGGCAGCTTCGGGTTTCCGCCCAATGATCAAGAGGGCGGCAGCAAACACGCCCACCGCCCCTCCGAGCGCAATCCACCACACCAGAGTGAGACCGAAGAACAGCCCGAGGAAAGCGAGCCCGCCTGCGATGCCCGCGGCGATCTGACGAGCCGCTTCCGGCAACTGCATCAGTTGTAGCCCTTGGCCTTGCGGAGCGCGCTGGCGAGATCACCCTTGGCCTTGAACATCCGCCCGATCGACGCCTCGCTGAGTTCGCGCAATTGCGTCTCGTCAGCCTGTCCGAACGCGATCGAATGGATCGGAATGTCCCGACCGAATGCCAGATTGTCGATGTACTCGCGCAACGGAAGCTTGTTGGTCTCGTCCGATGCGCCATCGGTCATGGCGATGATCGCGGGGAGGTGGTCGAACAGCATGCCCTCCCGGTGGTAACCATCCAGCATCTCGAGCGCCTGGCCCAGAGCAAAGTACAGATCGGTCCCGCCACCCGCTTGCAGACGATCGACGTTGCGCTGCAGAGTTGCAAGTTGCGCCGGGTCATTGCCTTCAATCATCCAGCGTTGCTCCACCCGCCCGTTGAACGGGATCACAATCGTCACGTCCTTTGAAGACGGCTGCAGCAGGTTCAGGGCCGCGGCTTCGGGATCCAGCAACAGCCGCATCGCCTGCTTCAACTGAGAGATTGGGTCACCCTCCATCGATCCGGAGACGTCCAACACCCAGACCGTCAAAGACGGCTTGCGCAGCTCGGTCTGGTAGAGCGTCAGCGCTTCTCGGATCACGGCACTTGCAGGCGTCGGGATCGGTGCAATCGCGCGATCGAGATCGATTCCCCAGTCCGGGTTCCAGACGTCCTGGCTGCCACCGCCCGCGAGCCCGATCAGCCCCGCGCGCCGTCCGAGCGCAAGAAGCTGCTCTTGCACATCACTCGAGAGCAGGTGCTGCTGGAGCGCAAGGAACGCCTCCTCTTTCGCGTCATCTCCCTTCGACACATAGGCCAGCGGGCTGTCGGCAACAGCCATGCCGGATGCCGGATAAATGACGTAAAGCGGCTCCCCACCCGTGCGCGTGAGAACCTGGTTTGCCTCGATGATCAGAGCTTCGTAGTTGATCATACCATCGAATGCTGCCGGGTTCTCGACCACGCTGTCCTTCAGCCAACCCGAAGAACCCGAGGAGCGATCGACCAGGCGCAGCAAGTCCGACACATCCGAACGGACCTGAGGGTCATTCAAGTGATCGGATGTCAGCACATCCGGTTCACCCGCGCGCGCATAGAGGAAACCGAAATAGGCCGATGCGCCCGAATTCGACTGGGTGGCCGAGGTCATCGACAACCGGAAATCTCCGTCCCGCGCGGCCGCTTGAATGTCATCCAGCGTGATGTCATCGCGACCGACCCAGCCCAACCGCTGCGCGATCGACTTGCGCAGGCCCAGCACGACCGGCGAACGCAGGATCGACTCGCGGTGTTTCGTGATTTTCTGCGTATCGCCAAGCTCTGTCCACAGGGAATGCGCCGGCCAGACCGCATCATAGACTGTCGCAGTCCCCTGCCCCAATTCGCGACTGATATCGACCGACCCGAGATAGGACATCGAGACATCGACCCCGTTGTCCGAAGCCCATTCCATCACGATCGGCTCCAGCGCCTTGTTCTCGGACCCTGACACAATCGCCAAGGATGCGCTTGGCCCAGCCGTGAACTGCGAGAACACAATTGCCCCGAGGATCCCGAGACCCGCGAGGATTGCGACGGCCAGCTTGTTACTCTTTTTCGCCATGCTGGTCCCCGTCCACGCGCCCTAAGGGATGGCACCGCCGCCATCCTGGGTCAACTATACCAAATTCGTCACAATGGTGCGACAGTGCGTGGCCGGGCTTGTTCAAGCGGGCGCGGCGCTCCATGCTCGATCCCTGACCGGCAGATGGACGATGGCGGACAATACGCCCAGGACGATGCTGGCATACCAGATCAGGTCGTAATTGCCGTAGAGGTCATAGACCCGCCCCCCAAGGTAGATGCCGATGAAGCTGCCGACCTGATGGCTGAGAAATACGAAGCCATAAAGCGTTGCCATGTGCTTCGGCCCGAACATGGTCGCGACAAGCCCGGTCGTCAGCGGTACCGTCGTCAGCCATAGCAGGCCGATCGCGACGGAGAAGATCACGACGGTAACGGGCGTGATCGGGAAGGAAATGAAAACGAGGATCACCACCGCGCGCAGGGCGTAGATCGCCGACAATATCCAGGGTTTGGGTAAGCGCGCGCCAAGCTGCCCGACGATCAGCGTTCCGACAAAGTTCGCGAAACCGACGATCGAGAGACTGATGGCGCCCAGTTCCGTCGCCGGTCCCTCGGCTGTCGCGCACATCTCGGCGACAAAGGCTGGCAGGTGCGCCGCCATGAACGCGACGTGGAAGCCACAAACGAAGAAGCCCATCGTCAGCAGCATGTATGACGGATGCCCAAAGGCGCGCGCCAGCAGTGCTCCGGTTTTCAAATGGTCGCTCTCGGACGCGTTCGAAAGCGGGATCTCCGCCTTCAGAAACGGAATGCAGAACACCATCGGCGCGAGAGCTATGGTCATGAAGATAAGCGTGGTCTGCCAGCCATAGGCTTCGACCAGCCAGCCGCTGAGCGCGGGCAGGATCATCTGCCCCAGTGACCCCAAGGCGGCCGTCAGTGCAAGCGCCTGGCTACGCTTTTCCTCGGGCGTGGAGCGCCCGACCACGGACAGGATCAGTCCGAAGGCAGTCCCTGAGACGCCGAGGCCGACCAGGAAGCCAGTCCCAGCGTGCATCATCATCGGCGATTGCGCGATGACCGTGACGATCATTCCGGCCAGATAGCACGCAAAACCCAGCCAGATCGCTCTACGGTCGCCATAGCGATCGGCGATCCAGCCAAAGATCGGCTGAGCAGCACCCCAAACAATGTTCGAGATCGCAATCGACAACGAGAAGGTTTCGCGCGGCCATCCAAACGTTTCTGAGATCGGATCCAGCATCACGCCAAAGACGCTGCGGATCCCGAAGCTGAGCGTCAGGACCACCGAACCGGCCAGGATGATGATGGTCGACTTCGACAATCCACGCATGCGACATCTCCAAAGCAAGGCCTTCTGCGATGCAACAATGGACCGCGCCTGTCAAAGCAATCCTGGTGATGAACACGTTCATCAAAATGGTGTAAGCGTCCGGCATCGAGGGAAGGAATGACCGGACATGCAAACCGGCCCAATGCCACATTATCGAGAACTGATCCGCCTGGGTGAACTGAACCCGGACCCAGAGCAGCGTGCTGCGGTCGAGAAACTGCAACTCCTGCACATGCGCCTGCAGGGGTACGATCCGTCGGAGGGCAAGCAGGTCCAGCGGGGCTGGTTTGGCTGGGTGAAGGGGTCGCCTCAGAAGGTGATCACGCTGACGGGGCTCTATCTTTATGGTGGCGTTGGCCGCGGCAAGTCGATGCTGATGGATCTGTTCTTCGAGAACGCGCCGGTCCGTCCAAGGCGCCGGGTTCACTTCCATGCGTTCATGCAGGAGGTGCAGGCCGGTATTCACATCGCCCGCGAGTCGAACGTTCGAGACCCGATTATCAATGTCGCCGATGAAGTTGCCGAAGGTGCCACACTACTGTGCTTCGACGAGTTTCAGGTCACCGATATCGCCGACGCAATGATCCTGGGGCGGTTGTTCGAAGCGCTGTTTGACCGCGGTGTCGTGATTGTCGCGACGTCGAACCGCCCTCCGGACGATCTCTACAAGGACGGTCTGAACCGGCAGGTTTTTCTGCCGTTCATCGATCTTCTGAAAGCGCGTGTCGACGTGCACGAACTCGACAGCGCGACGGACTATCGTCAGGGGCGTGAAGAAGGCGATCGGGTCTATTTCTGCCCACTAAACGCCGTGGCACGCGCCGAGATGGACTCGGCATGGCGGCGGGAAACAGGTGGGGCTACGGGTGTCCCGATGACGATTTCGATCCAGGGACGGAAGGTCGTGATCCCTCAGACATCGGACATCTGCGGCCGCGCCAGTTTTTCGGATCTGTGTGAACAACCGCTGGGGCCCGCAGACTATCTGGCGATCGCCGACCAGTTCGATGTGTTCTTCCTGGATGATATTCCGGTCCTGCCCTGGAGCCGAAACAACGAGGCGAAGCGTTTCGTCACCCTGATCGACACGTTTTACGAAGCTCGGATCCGTTTTTTCTGTTCAGCCGAAGCGGAACCCGAGAATTTATACACCGAGGGAACCGGCGCCTTCGAATTCGCTCGAACGGCATCGCGCCTGGCTGAAATGCAGTCCACGGACTGGGTGCAGGACTAGCGCCGGCCACGATCTCTGAACGGACATCGTGATTAACGGAGACACCGCCCTCCGTAACCAAACCGAAACGCCGTCGCACTACGGTCGCCAACAAACGGAGGCCGTCATGCCAACTCAGGTCAATCGTGTGCTCGAAATCGTATCGCTGCACAAGAACCAGAAATATCTCCACGCGGCGGAAGCAGCTCACCGGTATCTGCAACAGTACCCCCAGGACGAAGTCGTTCTCCAGATACTCGGCGACTCGGCAATTCAGACCGGCAACATCGACGTCGGAGAGAAGGTCATGACGCTGTTGCTTGAATGGGGTCGAACCGCGTCAAGACTGCAGTGCATGTCAACCGTGCGCGCGTCACAGGGCAACTTGGCTGAAGCGGAGAACCTTTTGCAGGAGGCGTTGAGGATTGACCCCGGTCACGCCGGATCCTGGTCTGCGATTGCAAACTTGCGTCAGTTTCAATCGAATGACCCCTTGATCACAAAGGCCAAGCGCGCATTGCGTTGGTCAGGGCAAACAGACAAGCAGCGCCGCGCAATATGCTATGCCTTGTGCAAGGCAATGAATGATCTGCGCAAATGGGATCAGGCTTGGGATTACGCGGCCAAGGGTGCTGCCCTGGCGGAGACAAGTTATAATCCCGATCTCTTTCGAAATTGGTTGGCGGATGTTGAAGCCACATTTGACGCTGAATTCCTTGAACCCATCGCAGGGCGTGGCCTGAGCACGAACGCTCCGATCTTCATCGTTGGCATGCCACGGTCCGGTACAACGCTGGTGGAGAGTGTTCTGGCGGCGAGCGGTTCCGTCAGCCCTATGGGCGAGATGATGACGATTGCAGAGTTCACCCAGCGCGCCAGCCAGGATGATCGCGCCCGCGGAAACACACCGAGCGCGCACGGTTGGGTAAGACGTTGGAACAAAGACGCGTTTTGCAAGGCCGGTGACTATTATCTGAGCATGGTCACTCAACGGTACGGTGGGACCGCGCCTCAACACTTCACCGACAAACTGCCCAACAACGTCCTGTATCTCGGCCAGATCGGACTGATATTCCCGAACGCCCGCGTCATCAGAATGCATCGAAACGCCTTGGACACCTGTGTCTCATGTTACCTTGGCGAATTCCGCAACGGTCACGACTACACGTACCGCACCGACTGGCTTGCCGATGCAGCGCTCGGCTACAGCCGGATCGGAGACTACCTAAGCGGCATCATCCCCAACCCGGTGCTGGATGTCTGTTATGAAGATCTAGTCTCCCAACCGGAGCCCCAGATCCGACGGGTTCTCGACTTCATCGGAGTTGAGTGGAACGCCGAGTGTCTAGAGCCTGCCATGTCCGGCTATTCAACGACAACGCGCTCTGCCGCGCAGGTGCGCGGGGCAATCAACACAAACTCGGTGGGACGTTGGCGGTACTACGCAAACAAGATCGGTCCACTGGCCGACGCTCTTGGCGTCGACCTAGGCAGCCGACTCATAAAACTCGACCCACAACCTGAACGATGCCAGTTTGATCATGGAGAGGAAGTTTCGTGATGTCTTCTCGTATCGGGTTGCGATACGGCGGAACGAGGATTTCAGTCTGCCAAAGAAGCGCTCGATCTTGTTGCGCTCTCGATAGATTTCAGCGTCAAATTCGGCGGGAAGTTTGCGGTTGGCCTTGGGAGGGATCACGTCGATTGCCCCCTGTTCCCAGATCATGTGTGTGATCCAGTCTGCGTCATATGCCTTGTCCGCCAGCACATGTTGGCCAGGTTGCAGGTTGTCCAAGAGTGTCTTGCACGGTGGCGCGTCATGGGCTTGGCCGGGTGTCAATTCATACCGGATTGGTAGCCCGTCTTGATTGGTAAGGGCATGAATTTTCGTTCCTAATCCGCCTCGAGAGCGACCTAAACACCGGCGCGGGTCTTTTTTTGAGCGTGGTGGCAGAATGATGCGCACGGATCGTCGTGCCGTCCACCATGACCGTATCGACATTATCAGCGTCGGCGACGGCCTCCATGATGCGGTCCCAGTGACCCGCATAGCTCCAGCGGTTGAAACGGTTGTAGACGGTCGTCGGTGGGCCGTATTCGA
>JBCAXJ010000025.1:0-60469 GCA_038534135.1 Pseudomonadota bacterium
TTCTCATCGACCAGCCGACCTTGACGCATATCCGATCGCCACTGGTAGATATGTTGGCGGGTGATGCCGTGTCGCCGTGCAACTTCCGCCACTGTCATCTCCGGATCGGCCGCCTCAATCAAAATCGCAATCTTCTCGCCATCCGACCAACGACGCCGCCGCTCTGGGCCAACTAGGATCTCTTGCGACATGTCCGTTCCTCTCAAGAGACGTCGGTAACGACGTCAATTGAGATGCTCGTGCCAGATCAAATCACGAACACGCAAGGCGGCCCAGAACGGCCGGTTACCTTGATGATGCTGGCGCGGGAGAGCCTTGGCAGGGAAGCCAGCCCGATGGCGGGCGCGATTGACACTCAGTCGGTCAAAACGACGGAGAGCGGCGGCCCTCGAGGCTATGACGCGGGCAAGAAAACCAAGGGCCGCAAACGCGAGATCATCGTCGACACCGAAGGCCATCTCGTTACCGCCGCCATCCATTCCGCCAATGTGCAGGACCGTGACGCCGCCGCGATCACGCTCAAAGGCCTGCGCCGCCGCTTCCCCTGGCTGGAAAGGCTCTTTGCCGACGCTGGGTATTCAGGTGACAAGCTGCGTGACGCGCTGGTCGGCGAAGCCGCCCCGAAACTGGAGATCGTAAAGCGCCCGCGCGACGCTGAAGGCTTCGTGCTCCTGCCCCGGCGATGGGTCGTGGAGCGAACGTTCGCCTGGTTCGGACGCAACCGACGGCTCTACAAAGACTGCGAGCATCTGACCCGTTCAGCACTGGCGTGCCTTTACCTCGCCAGTATCAACATGCTCGTCCGCAGATGTGCAACTTATTGAAATCGTTCAGACCAATGTCGGACGGACTCTTAGCACGCGGGATGGATTTGCGCTTGGAGGCACATCTTGGCGTGTCGCAAAGATAGTAACTCCAACCATCATCGCATGTAGGACGGTTGCCTCGGCTTTCTCATCGTCAAAGTTCAAATGTTTCACGGCCTCTCCCTGCAGCACAGCCGCGATACCGCGGAGAGAGAACCAAACGAACATTGCGTGGAGATCGAGTGCCCGTCGGTCGGTCGTTGGCGCAAGTGCCGCGAAGTTGCGCTGGCCCAGGGCAGAGGTGAATACTCCAGTGAGCTACTCTTTGACCTAGGTCATCGGCCCACCCACGATCACGCCGGGGAACGGTCCGGGGCCTTAGGGCAGGTGGTTCCCGACCATCGTGTCTCCGTCGACCGGGAAGGACAGACGTTCGAACAGGCTCATCGGGTCATCCCGGTGCAACGGCAGGCATCTGCTGGGTCATGCAGTGAATGGCGCCACCCTGCATCGGTGCGGCCCGCATCCGAATTGCAATCACCTCACGATCGGGAAAGTGCGTTTGCAGCGCCGCCTGCGCGGCAGCATCTGCGCCGGGATCTTCACCCGCCACCGGCATGATGACCGCCCCGTTGCAGATATAGAAGTTCATGTACGGCGCGATGTAGTAGTGCCCGTCCTGAACGAAGCCCGACATATGCGGGAAGTCGACGACTTCGATCCCGGCACCCGCCAGAACATCGCAGCTCTTTGCCAGCGTGCTTGCATTGGGATCATCGTCCGGAACGGACAGCATCAGGACGCGGTTCGGACCGATGAAGCACATGAAGAGATCGATATGTCCATCAGTGCCGTAGTACATCCGGTCGGGATCGCGCTGCTGATCCTCGGCCAGGCCCTCCGGCAGCCAGACGACCCGGGTCAGGCCCAGGGCCTCCTTGAGACCGTCCTCAACCGCCTCCCGGGTCAGATACCAGTTGCGCGATGGGTGCATCACGCAGGCTTCGGGTGCGATCAGCGTTCCGGCCCCGTCAAGCGTGACCGCGCCGCCCTCCAGCACGATGTCGACGGGCGTGACCGGCACGCCGACATGTTCGGCCAACGACTTGCCCAGCCGCGCGTCGCGATCCCGGTCCGCGTGCCGCTCACCCCAGCCATTGAATTTGAAATGCCGTGCCTGCAGCGCGGCCCCGTCCGAAACGAACAGGGGGCCGTTGTCGCGCAACCATGATCCGTCCATTGGGCGGATCAGGATCTCGACACTTTCGGTCAGCCGTGTGCGCGCGTCCGCCGCCTGCGCCGCGTTTGTGCAAACCATGGTGACCGGCTCGAAGGCGGCGATGGCGTTCGCGACCGCTGCGAACTCGTCCCGCCCCTGTTCCAGCGTGTCGCCCCAGGACCACGTGCGGCAAGGCCAGCCCATGAAGGTTCGCGCATGGGGCTCCCACTCCGCCGGCATTCGAAACCCGCTCATTGCCGCGCCCCTTCTGTGCCCTTGACGATCAGGTCACGGGTGAACGACAGGTGCTGCGCCAGCGCATTGCAGGCCGCATCCGTTTTGCGCGCGAGCGCAAGGTCCATCAGCATCCGATGTTCGGCATCCACATCGCGCTTGACCTCCTCGTAAGGCATCGACCATCGCCGGTAGAGCTCCGCCGCCGCCCGCAGACCGTCCGCGATCGACATGAGCCGCGTGTTCGGTGCAGCGCTGAGCAAGGCAAAATGAAACCCCTGATGCGCGCGCGCCCAATCCTCGGTGACGGTGTTCTCGTCGCCACCGACATGCTTTTCGGTACGCTCCAGACGATGGTGGGCCGAGACGATCCCCGCCTCCCAGTCCAGGTCCCCATGCAGGATGGCGTAGCGCAGCACGGCTGTCTCGATCAGGACCCGCGAGTCCGTCAAGTCGTTGAGGTCCTTCAGCGAGACGTCCACCACACGAAAGCCCTGTTGCGCGCGGCTGACGGCCAGACCTTCGGCGGCAAGGCGCGTCAACGCTTCGCGCAGCACGCCCATGCTGGCGCCATAGCTTTCGCGCAGGTGCGCGAACTGCAACGCGGAGCCGGGCGCGAGGTGGCCGTTCAGGATATCGGCGCGCACCCGATGATAGGTAAGCTCGGTCTGGGTTTCTGAGACTGTCATCAGGCCACCGGCAATTGATTTCGACAATATCTAAAATGTCGAAAATAAATTGACAACTCGAATTCGGCGAAGATGCTGTGGTGGGCAAGGAACCCGGTCCTGTGGATCCGCTTGCGCCGACCGATCGAAAGGCTGCGGCATGGAACTCTCAGATGCACAACACTCGGAGATTGCGGAGCGGCTGCATTCTGCGATCCGAACGGGTGCAGGCATCACGCCCCCCAGTGAGGAGATCGATTACGTCTTCGAGGACGCCTATCGCATCCGCCGCAAACTGGTGGACCTGCTGATCGCGGATGGAGGTCGACCGGCGGGGCATAAGATTGGCTTCACATCGGAGACGATGCAGAAGATGTACGGGATGACAGGCCCAGACTTCGGCATTCTGCTGGATCACATGTTCCTGACTGCGGGCGCACCCGTGCCGATCGGTCATCTCAGTGACACTCGTGCCGAGCCTGAACTTGCGTTCGAACTGGGCCGCCCCCTGTCAGGCCCGGACGTGACGTTGGCCGATGCCCTGGCAGCGACCACTGGCGTTCGTGCCGCGATCGAGGTCATCGACAGCCGTGTCGGCGCCATGCGCGCCAAGGCCAACGACTCGCTCGCGGACAATGCGGGTGCTGGCTATGTCGTGTTGGGCGACATTGTTCTCGATCCCGTCGATGTCGATCTGGCTGCTGTCACGCTTAGCATGGATGTGGACGGGGAGGCGCAATCCGCCCCCGCCGGTGACGTCATGGGTCATCCGGCGCAACCGCTGGCATGGCTTGCAAACAAGCTGCCAGAACTCGGCGGCCTCGGGGGCACGCTCAACGCAGGCGACATCGTCATCACAGGCGCGCCGGTGAAGTCGGTCGCCGTGAAACCAGGCAGCCAGCTAAAGGCCGATTTCGGGTCGTTCGGCACAATCGAGATCGCCTTCTCATGACTCAGGGCAACACATCATGAAAACCGAGGTTGATGTTCTGGTTATCGGCGGTGGCGTCGTCGGCGCGGCATTGCTGTACCATCTGACGAAGGTTGGGCTGACGGACTGCGTTCTGCTGGAGCGTACCGAACTTACAGCGGGCTCGACCTGGCACGCCGCAGGTGGGGTCGGTACCTTTGGCGGCGGTGCCAACGCCGCATGGCTGCACAAATATGGTTTCGAGATGTATCCGAAGCTGGAGGCCGAGACCGGCCAATCCTGCGGCTTTCACCATGTTGGCGAGATTGCGCTGGCCCGGACGGACGACCGCATAGACGACCTCAGGCGGCACCGGTCGCTGCAGCGGCGCAATGGCGTCGAGACCTATTGGCTGTCACCTGCTGAATTGGCCGAGAAAGCGCCGATCCTGGATCAGTCGACCGTCAAGGCCGCTCTGTTCGAACCGTCCTATGGCCATGTTGATCCCAGCAGCACCACGAACGCCTGGGCCACTGGCGCCCGCGCGGGTGGTGCTGAAATCTACCGCCACACCCCGGTGGTCGAGACGAACCAGCGCCCGGATCTGTCCTGGGATGTCGTGACGCCCAACGGCACGATCCATGCCCAACGCATGGTCAACGCAGCCGGTCTGTGGGGGCGTGAGGTCGGCGCACTCGCCGGTGTCCACCTGCCGATGATGCCGGTCGAACATCACTACTTCGTCACGGACGAGATCGCCGAGGTTGCGAACCTGACGGCTGAACTCCCGCTGATCGGCGACGCAGATGCCGAGTATTACATGCGACAGGAGGGCAAGGGCCTGTTGCTCGGTGTCTACGAGGACACGTGTACCCATTGGGCAGTGGATGGCACGCCGCTGGATTTCGGACACGAACTGTTGCCGGACGCTCTGGAGCGGATTGAACGCAACCTTGCACAGGCCGTTGAATCCGTCCCGGTGCTGGGGACGGCAGGCGTCAAACGGGTGATCAACGGGCCGATCATGTTCTCGCCAGACCTTGCTCCGTTGATCGGACCATATCCGGAGGTTGCGAACTACTGGTGCGCCACGGGCGTCATGACCGCCTTCACACAGGCCGCTGGGATCGGGCTTGTCCTGGCGGAATGGATGGCTGACGGCGAGCCGCCTCTGGACGTGGCGATGTGGGATGTCGCCCGGTTCGGACGCTGGGCGGGCAAGGATTACGTGCGTGCCCGCACCGGCGACATGTACGCGACGCGCTTTCGGACCGTCTATCCCTACGAAGACCGCGCGGCCGGGCGCCCGGTACTCAAGACACAGGTCACGGATGTCTACGCATCGAAAGGCGCTGTCTTCGGAGCGAGCGACGGCGTGGAGTATCCGCTTTGGTTCGCCCCCGATGGGGTCGAGGCCAGGGACAGCCTGACCTATCACCGTCCGAACTGGTTCGAGCCTGTCGGGGAAGAGTGCAAGGCTCTTGCGCGTGGCGTCGGCCTGATCGACATCACGACCTATGGCAAGCACATGGTTCGGGGTCCGGGCGCCCATGACTGGCTGAACCGCGTGATGGCGGGGCGCATCCCGACGCGGAACGGTCAGTTGACCCTGACGGCGATGCTGAACCCGAAGGGCAAGGTCGAGGGTGAGTTCTCGGTCCTGCGCCTGGCGCCCGAAGAGTTCCTGCTGATCGGTTCTGGCACCGCAGACCGGTTCCACCATCGCTATTGGCAGGCACATTTGCCTTGCGCAGGTGTCGAAGTGCGCAGTCTAACGCGAGAACTCGCGGGCCTCTCCGTGTCGGGGCCGAACGCCCGGGTCTTGTTGTCCAGGGTCGCGGATGCCGATCTGTCGCGCGAGGGCTGGCCCTATGCCACCGGCGGGCGCGTGAAGATCGGACCGATCGACGATGCGATCCTCATCCGGGTTGCATACACCGGAGAACTGGGCTTCGAGGTCTGGGTTCCGGCAGACCGGCATCTTGCTTTGCTTGAGGCGCTGCTAGAGGCCGGGGCGGATCTGGGTGTGACCCTCGCAGGAATCCGGGCACTGAACGCATTGCGGATCGAGAAGGGCTTCGGCGCCTGGGGGCTGGAATACAGCCCGGACTTCACACCATGGGAGTCGGGCATGGATCGCCTCGTCAAGCTGGACAAGGGCGCCTTCGTCGGACGGGCCGAGGCCCTTGCCAGCAGAGATCAACCGTTGTGCTTTGCCATCCGCAGCTTCCGGGTCGAGGCAGCAGGTGCTGACCCCTGGGGTGGTGAACCAATCCTCTGCGATGATCACGTGGTTGGCTTCATCACATCGGCCTCATATGGCCACCGGGTCAACGAGTCCCTGGCCATCGGCTATCTCCACGGCGACTCCCTCCAGATCAACGAGGGCCTGTATGTCGAGGTCGTGGGAAGGACTTGCCCAGTCAGCGTTCTGACGGAACCTGCATACGATCCGTTGGGGGCGAGGATGCGCGCTTGAACTCGCGCGACGATCCTGCGCAATCCGAACGACCATAGTGTACGATCGCCTTTCTGACGGATATCTGCTTGTGGCGCGAACTCTTAGTAGAGCCACAGCCCAAGAGAAGTGGATCCGAGGTACCTCGGAGACCGTCTCCTGAAACTGCCCTAGAGCGGAACCGGCAGACCCCCGAGTGTTGCCAATCCGGCAGTCAAAGCGGCATGCCTCTGAGAGCAGCGCCGTCAGACCGCGACGACGGTCTGTTTCTGTGCACCCAAGCCCTCGATTTCCAGTTCCATCACGTCTCCCGGGTTCAGGAAGACCGGCGGATTGTGGCCCTGCCCAACGCCCGGAGGCGTTCCTGTTGGAATGACGTCTCCGGGTTCCAGCGTGATGTATTGGCTGATGTGGCTGACCACCGTCTGAACCTGGAAAATAAAGGTCTCAGTCGACCCCTTCTGCATGGTTTTTCCGTTGACTTTCAATTCCATGTCGAGCGCATTCGGGTCTGCAACTTCGTCCTTGGTGACCAGCCACGGACCCAGCGGGCCAAAGGTCTCGTGGCTCTTGCCCTTCAGCCATTGGCCGCCCGGACGCTTAGTCTGGAACTCGCGCTCCGAGACATCGTTGAACACGGCGAACCCAGCCACATAGTCTAACGCATTGTCTTCGCTGACATATTTCGCCCGTTTGCCGATGATAATCGCCAGCTCGATCTCCCAGTCCAGCATGGTCGAGCCGCGCGGCTTTTCGACATCATCGTTCGGCCCGCACAGCGACGTCACCGCTTTCGAGAACAGCACTGGCTCGGTCGGGATCGGATTGTTCGTCTCGATCGCGTGGTCCGTGTAATTAAGTCCAACGCAGATCACGTTTTTCGGTGATCCGACGCACGGGCCAATCCGCGTTCCGGCAGCGACTTCCGGGCAGGTGCTCAGATCGATCGCAGCCAGCTTTGCCAATCCTTCGGCGCCCAGGATTTCTCCACTGATATCAGCCACATGTTCACTGATATCACGGATAACGCCCGCCCCATCCAACATTGCAGGTTTCTCTTGACCCTGTGGGCCGACACGCATCAGTTTCATTGCATTCCTCCCGAAATTCGTAGGGTGGGCGCCTCGCCCACCATTGACTCAGATCGACCAACCACCGTCGATGACGAATTCCTGCGCCGTGATAAAGGTGCTTTCGTCGCTGGCGAGGTAGACCACCAGCGCCGCCATCTCATCCGCCGTGGCCAGTCGTCCCATCTTCTGACGCGCAATGAAGTCCTTATGCGCTTGTTCGTAGTCTCCGGTGGCGCGCAGGCGATCGTGCAAGCTGGGCGTATCTACCGTACCAGGGCAGATCGCATTGGCTCTAATGCCTTGTTCCACATACTCTTTTGCGACCTGCTTGGTCATTCCAATGACGGCTGCCTTGGACGCGCCATAGACGAAGCGGTTCGGTGCCCCCATCACCGAAGACGCAGCGGAGGACATGTTGATGATGCTGCCGCCACCGCGGTCCAGCATCCCTGGGATCGCCGCTTTCATCGTGTGGAACATCGCCCGGCAATTCAAATTGAAGGCGAAGTCCCATTCATCGTCAGTGCAGTCGAGGATCGTGCCCGCGTGCACAAACCCAGCGCAATTGAACAGCACATCCGCCTTCACGCCCGGCACCATCGCTGCGATCGCGGCGCTGTCGAGCGCGTCCAGTGCCGCCGTCTCGCACTCCAGCCCGGCCAGCAATCCCGCATCCCTGTCCGTCGCGATCACATACGCGCCTTCGGCGATACACGCCTCGGCGCTCGCGCGGCCGATCCCCTGCCCCGCAGCCGTGATGAAGATGCGCTTGTCCTTGAGCCGCATGGCGTCCCCCGTCATGGTGTTCCCGACCGTTTAGAATGCCGGAGCATACCGGCGCAAGGCCCCGGGGAGGCACAACCATGATCATCACGGCCGTCGAGACTCTACGGATCGCCGAGTTCCCCAACCTGCTCTGGGTCATCATCGAGGACGAGGACGGCCAGCGCGGCACCGGCGAGAGTTTCTTCTCGGCTCCGGCAACCGACGCCTATGTGCACGACACGGCGGCACAGATGCTGATCGGGCAAGACGCCCGCAACCGCGCGGCAATCCAGAAGATCTTGCATCCTTATGTTGGTTACAACGGCGCGGGGGCCGAGGTCCGGGGCAACTCAGCCATCGACATGGCGCTTTGGGACTTGTGGGGGCGGCACCTTGATCAACCGGTCTGGCGCCTGCTGGGTGGGCGGTCGCGCGAGCGGATCCGGACCTACAACACCTGTGCTGGATACCGCTACGTGCGCGGCGGGGTCGGACAAAAGACCGAGAACTGGGGTTTGGGAGACGCCGAAGGACCGTACGAGGATCTGGACGGGTTCCTGTCCGATGCGGGCAAAGTCGCCGAGAGCCTGCTGTCGCAGGGAATCACGGGCATGAAGATCTGGCCGTTCGACTATGCCGCGACTGAAAGCAACGGGGCGGCGATCACGCCCGCGCAACTGGCCGAGGCAATAGAACCCTTCCGCAAGATCCGAGACGCCGTCGGAGATCAGATGCAGATCATGGCCGAGATGCACCTGCTCTGGCAGCCGCACGCCATGGCGGAAATCGCGCGCGCCCTGGAACCGTTCGACATCTACTGGATCGAAGACCCGATGCCTGCAACCGCGTTCTCAAGTTGGTCCGACTTGCGCCGACAGGTCCGTCCGAAAATCGCAGGGTCCGAGACCATGGCATCGCGCGCGGCCTTCCGTGCAATGATGGAGGCACAGGCCGTCGATGTCGTGATCATGGATCTTGGTTGGTGCGGCGGGCTGACCGAGGCCAAGGCGATTGCTGACATGGCGGACGCCTTCCATCTGCCGATCGCGCCGCATGATTGCACGGGGCCGCTGGCCTGGGCTGCGTGTACGAATCTGACGATCAACGCCCCGAACGCCCTGGTGCAGGAGAGCGTGCGGGCCTTCCATACCGGCTGGTACAACGAGCTCGCGACCGGCCTGCCCGTGATGGAGGACGGCCACCTGCACCTACCGGAAGGGAGCGGCATGATTGCAGAGCTGAAGCCCGATGTGTTCGATCGCCCCGACGCAACGCGCAGGCGTACGGAATAATCAGGCACAGGAATGTCTTGGATACGCTTGGGTATGCAGTGTAGCGGAACGCTTTGCGCTGACTCTGACGGGCCGTCTCTCTTCTCGCGGCGCATGGCTGGCACTTGGCCAGCCAGACAGGGAGGCGTTCGTATCAGGCCGCGATCAGCACCTCTGCTTGCGCCTTTGCCCTGCGCGACCCATCGTGGTTCCCGAGCCCCTTGTACGCCCGTGCCACGAACGTCCAGTTCTGCGCGCTAGACGGTTTCAGGGCGCAGCGTTCATTCGCCAGCGCCAGGGCAAGCTCGTATCGCCCGGCCCGCAGAGATGCCTCGAGCAGCGTCCAGCCGATGATATCACGCTGCGCGAAGGACCCGCCCAGCTTGTGGGTCATGTAGCGAACGGGCACGAGGCGATCGACGCACGACCCGTAGTCTTCATCCTGAAAATCACAAATCGCCAAACAGAATGGCAATCCGATTTCGCGGCTCATGGCGGCATTGGCGTCTGATGCATGCTCGAGATAACGCTCGTTCGCATTCAGCAGCGTTTGTTTCGCGTCCGCGTCACCTGCCGCAGCGAACGCCATCATGGCGTGCACGTCGTTGAACGCGTAGAGCGTGTCTTCAGCTGCGGGCGCCCACTTACGGGACAGTTCGGCCCAGCGCCCGTTCATATCGACGTCGAGCAACTTCAGGCGCCAAAGAAGCGCCGAGGAGTCCAGTTCCTCATAGCGCTCGCCTTCACCGCTTCCGCGCAAATGATTGTCGTAGATGTCCAGCACGCTGGCGGTGTCATTCATGTCGAGATGAAACAATGCCGTGTGCCACCACAGGTGGTTGGCAAAGTTCGACGAACCCCAGTGGTGCGCATTGTCCGACATGAAGCGAATGCCACCCTGTTGGCGTCCCTTCATCTCCATCACATGGCCGACGGCGTGCACGGCATAGGGATTGTCCGGGCGCAACGCCAGTGCCTCGCGGCCCAGTTCCTCGGCCCGGAAATAGTCGCCGTTCTCCTCGAGTCCGAAGGAATAGAACCCAAGCACGAACTCGTAGCCAGGTATCGTCTCGTCCCAGAGCGGAAAGACCCGGGCGACGGTATCGCGCTGACCGACGATGTCGCCCAACAGAACATGGCTGAGATGCGCGAGTTGCAGCGCGATCAGGTCGCGCGGATAGCGGGTCAGCACGTCTTCCCAGATTTGCACCGCGCCATGGAAATCGCCGTTGACCCAAGCTCGAATTGCGGCCAGGTGGCCCAGCTCACGGTTGTTGGCGCGCGCGGACAGACGTGCGGCATTCTCCAGCGTCGTGACCATTTCGCCGTAGATGCGCGTCTCCATGGCCTGCGTCAGCCAGGACGCCTTGAAGAGATGCGCCATGATGAATTGCGGATGCTCGGCCAGAACCCGGTCGATCAAAGCGATCGCATCGCCACGGAATGACAGAGCGCAGAGCATCGCCTCTTCAAGGTCGTCGATCGCGCGCTGGTCGCCATAGGATATCGGGACTCCACGGCAATCCTTGCCGCCTGAAATGGATATCGGCGTCGCCATCGGTCGGTCTCCTTTGCGAAAACGGGATCATCTTGGATATAATACGCAGCGAATGCTTCCGCTCCGTTGATCACCAAGACGTCAGAGGCGCGTCAGCCGGTGTGATCATCGTGCAGAAACGCCGCGAATTCAGTGCAATCGCGGCGCCCGTCGATAGTATGGGCATCTCGCCCACCGTACGTTTAGATCGCCACGTCCGGCATCGTCCCGAACGATGCGCGCAGCGCATCGGCCCAGCCGGTCGAAATTGCCACCCAGTCGGGATCTGTCGCCTGCACGCGCCTATTGACCGAGATGGCCAGTTCGCCGGTGCGGATCACCACCAGATCCAGAGGCAGATCGACCGACACATTCGATTTCAGCGTCGCATCCATCGACAGAAAAACGGCCTTCAAAGCCTCGTTCATGGGAGATTGCGGCGTGATCACCCGATCGAGGATCGGCTTGCCGTACTTCGCCTCGCCAATCTGGAAGAAAGGTGTATCTGGCGTCGCCTCGATGAAATTGCCGGGCGAGTAGACCATGTAGATCCGGTGCGCGCCGCCAGCGCGCTGGCCGCTGACCATGACAGTCGCGTCCGCACCGACGCCCTGATTAAGCAGGGGAACGCGGTGCTCATCCTGCATCTGACGCATCAGGTCGCCGACGATCCGCGCGACGCGGTACATCGACGTCGCGTTCAGGATGGTCTCGACGCTTTCGCCTGCCTCGGCGCGCTTGATCGCCTCGCAGAGCCGCGTGAGAATCCCTTGCGTGATCGAGAGATTGCCCGCTGTCATCAGGCAGATCGCACGCTCGCCCGGGACCTCCCACGTAAAGGATTTTCGATAGGTCGAGATATTGTCGACGCCCGCATTGGTCCGCGTGTCGGCCAGCATCACAAGACCCGCGTCGATCTTGAGAGCTACGCAGTAGGTCATGCTCGGATCCTATTGCTGAGTTTGCGACTGACCGGCCGATCGGGCGACGGCGATCTCGACATCCATGGTTTCCTCGGTATCACCTAGAACCGTGCCCCGGATCGGCGCTGCATCGGCGGCATCCAGACCCGAGCATAGGCGCACATACAAATCCGTCGGACAAAGCTGATTGGTCACGTCGAAACCAACCCAGCCGAGCCCCTTCACATGCGCCTCGGCCCAGGCGTGGGTCATGTCCGAGGGCGCATCGCTGTCCGGATCGTCGAGATATCCGACGACATAGCGCGCCGGGATGTCCATGACCCGCGCGGCAGCCAGAAAAACGTGTGTCTGATCCTGACAGACGCCAGAGCCGAGCGCCACGGCCTCAGCCGCTGTTGTCGTCGCTTCGGTGACACCGGGGCGGTAGTCGATCACCTTGTGGATCAGTGCCGAAAGGGCGTGCATCCGCTGCAACGTGTCTTCGCCTTCTATTTCGGCGGCGAGATCACGGATCGCCTCGTTCGCTTTGGTTGCCTCGGTGCTGCGCAGGTAGACCGCCGGGCGGGCGGCCTCGTGCAAACCCTTCAGGACACCGGCCTGATCGGCGGTTGCGACCTCGCCCTCGGCGACGATCTCGATCTCTTCTGTCGCTGCATGGCTCATCCAGAGCGACACGGCGTCGCCTGCACCATCGACATGCAGCGGTCTGACCTCGTCATCATTCACGGTCACGGACCATACCGGCACATTTTGCGCCTCGGTTACCTGGGGAAAAAGCTTCATCCGCAAGCCAGCCTGCAATGCGGCGGGTTCGTAACTATAGCGCGTGACGTGGCGGATCTTCAAAGACATGTCCGGTCCTCAAAAATGATAGGCCTCGGAAATCTCCGCGCCCAGGCGATGGGTTGTCCCGATCGTCTCGGCCACGAATTCAGGCAGTCCTTGCCGAAAGATTTCGTCGACCTGCAAGCGCTGCAGATCGGATCGCATCTTCTCGGCCGTTTCGTTGCAGGCGTGACGGCTGCCGTGGCTTTCGGCGAGACGATCCAGGCATCGGACGATCTTCGAGTAACTGAACAGCAGCGACCGAGGGAACTGCTTGTTCAGGATCAGGAACCCGGCGATCTTGCCCGGGCTGTAATCGCTGCGATAGATGTGGTTGTAGGCGCGGACCGCAGATGTCGCATAGAGCACGCTGGTCCACTGATGATGATCGCGCCCGCCGCCGACAACCTCGGTTTCAGGCAGCAGCACGTAGGACTTCACGTCGAGCAGACGCAAGGTCATGTCCGCGCGCTCGATATGCCCGCCAAGCCCCAGGAACAGGTAGCCATCGTCGCGCAGCATGGTCGAGGTCGACGACCCCCGGATCATCGCCGTGCGCGATTTCACCCAGTCGAGCACACCCTGAAGATCGCGCTGAACGGCCGCCACATCCATCAGTTCCAGCTTGCGCCAGCCATCGTTCAGCGCATCCCACATCGCCATGGTCAACGAGGTGCGGGCCGACTTCGCATTGGCGCGCGCGTTCTCCAGGCAGGCGCGGATCGAAG
Organism: Pseudomonadota bacterium; assembly: GCA_038534135.1. Lineage (GTDB taxonomy): Bacteria > Pseudomonadota > Alphaproteobacteria > Rhodobacterales > Rhodobacteraceae > Thermohalobaculum. The sequence goes on from JBCAXJ010000025.1 coordinate 13,418, forward strand.
ATGGGTTGTCCTTGTCCAGCAGCAATATGCGGACGATCGCGGCTTCGGTGATCCCCTCGGGATCTTCGAACAGATCCAGACAGCCCGAAGCCCGCGCGACCGAACGCCATTCCTGCTGGCTATAGGCCCCGGGGAGCATGGCCATCCGATTGCCCATTTCGATCAGGCGCGCCGTCGAGTCCGCCCGGTCGATGTAGCGGTTGAGCCAGTACAGGCTTTCCGCAGTGCGCGAGAGGAGTATGCGCCCGCTCATTCGCTCAGCACCCATGTGTCCTTGACGCCTCCACCTTGGGACGAGTTCACCACCAGCGAACCTTCGCGCAGAGCGACCCGCGTCAGCCCGCCTGGCACCAACCGCATCTCGCGACCAACGAGGCAATATGGCCTGAGGTCGACATGGCGCGCGCCGATCCCCGTGGGGCCGAGCGACGGCACGGTCGACAACGCAAGGGTTGGCTGCGCAATGAATTCGGACGGGTTCTTGCGAATGCGCTCGGAGTAGGCCGTGCATTCCTCGGCAGTTGCCTTGGGTCCGATCAACATACCATACCCGCCGGAGCCGTGGACCTCCTTGACGACCAACTCATCAATGTTGTCCAGCACGTGGGCGCATTCATCGCTGTCGGCGCAGCGGAAGGTCGGCACATTGTCCAGGATCGGCTTCTCACCAAGGTAGAACCTGATCATGTCCGGGGTGTAGATGTAGATCGACTTGTCGTCGGCGACCCCAGCACCCGGCGCCGAACACAGCGTCACCCCTCCCGCGCGATAGACATCGAACAGGCCCGGCACGCCCAGCAACGAGTCCGGGCGGAAGGCCAGCGGATCGATGAAATCATCGTCAATCCGGCGGTAGATGACGTCGACCCGTTGCGGGCCGTGCGTCGTACGCATCCAGACCAGGCCGTTGTCGATGAACAGATCGCGCGGTTCGACCAGCGAAATTCCCATCAGGTCGGCCAGGAAGGAGTGCTCGTAGTAAGCCGAGTTGAACGAGCCCGGCGTCAGCAGGACGATGTTCGGCTCGTCATTGCAAGCGGGTGGCGCCACTTCGCGCAGCGTCTTCAGCAGATGATCGGGATAGGCATCAACCGGTTGGACCGCTCCGCCCGCGAACAGGGAGGGGAACATCCGCATCATGATCTCGCGGTTCTCAAGCATATAGGAAACGCCAGACGGTGTGCGGCAGTTGTCCTCGAGCACCTGAAACCCGGTCGGCCCCGTCCGCACGATGTCGATGCCGACAATGTGGGAATAAACGCGGCCCGGCGGCTCGACGCCCATCATCGCGGGCACGAAGGCGGCGTTCTGGTAGACGAGTTTCTCCGGCACGATCCCCGCGCGCAGGATCTCGCCGCGATGATAGACGTCATAGAGGAACGCATTCAGAGCCCGCGCCCGCTGGCGAATACCGCGATCCAGCACCGCCCATTCCTGTGCCGCGAACACGCGGGGGATCAGATCGAACGGGATCAACCGCTCTGGATCGCCGCCCTCGCCGTAAACCGCGAAGGTGATGCCAATGCGCCGGAAGATCGCTTCGGCTTCCTCTGAGCGCTTCTGCAGCAAGGCCACGCCGGCATCTTCGATCCACTTGGAAACGCGCGCATAAGGAGCGCGTATTTCGTCGCCCGTGCCGGACATTTCGTCGAACATTGGCCGTCCCCACTCAGACCGTTCAACGAAACCTTAACGGCCTTTCGCAGCAGCACAATAGTCGGGTGATGAATTTGGTGGTTAGTCCAACCAGATCGGGTTCGACCAGGCCTTGCGATCGAAGCGATCGGCGACGACCACGCGTACCCAACCGCCATCCTTGAACACGGCCAACGGCAGTTCTGCCTGCATCATGCCGTTGCCATAGACCTGTTTGGCCGCGGCTCGCGACCCCAGTGCAATCACTCGCTCTGCCGGAGAGCACTGTACACGGATCATTCCGTCCTCGATCCACAAGTCATGCAGCAGCGGCCCTTGCGAGGAGTAGTAATGCCCTTCCTTCAACGCCTGCAGCAGCAGGTCAGGCTCGTTGGCCTGGGCCTTCACCATCACCCAGCCACCGAAGTGATCCGTACCCTTGAAGTGCGCATCGTCCGTGGCACAGCCGGATAGGTGCTTGCCATCAGTCAGCAATAGGTCCCAGATCGCCGTGCCATCACCGCGGGCGCATTCGACCTCGCACCCATGGTTGTAGATCTCGACCGCGTGCGCCGCGTCGATCAAACGGGCGTCTTCGAGCGTCATGTTGAACCATTGCGGGTGCGCGATGGAAACGAAGGCCCCGGCGTCCCGACACCGTCGGGCCAGAGCGGCAGCACTTTCCGGCGCCTTCGTGCCGTCGAAGTCCGGCGCCTCGGGGCGTTTGAAATCCGGTGGCAAACCAACGGCCACCAAATGCCAGATCTCGCCGTTGCCCAACTGCCCGGTATGCACCTCCGCTCCCAGGATCGTTGTGAAATCCTCGGCCCTGAACGGCGCTGTCTCCGCTATCGGATAGTCATACAACCCGACCAGATGCTCGGTCATTGAGAGGAAATCGTAGCCCTCGGCTCGATACCGCGCGCAGACCTCGCCAAGCGGCAACACACCGTCAGACAGCGTCGAGTGGGTGTGTGTGTTACCGCGCCAGAAGCGGCCCGGCGCCGCAAAGGCGGATTGACGAATGGCAGACATGGCGGGCTCCCCGGATCGCTTTTTCAGAGGCTCCTACCGCGTTTCTTCGACAGAATCGTAACGTCGATCGGAACTGACTGGGATCAATCGTCGATCCCGGCCTCCATGCGTTGCAACGCGCGCTGTGCTGACGCTCCTGTCGATCCGTCCCGGTCAAGCGCGATTGACTCGAGGAACGAGAACCGGGCGGCATTAGTATCCCGAAGAGCAGCCTCGGCGCGCCCACGTTCCAGCCAAGCCGAAGCATCGCCCGGGTCACTTTCCGTGGCGAACGAGGCATCGTCCCGTGCCTCGACATGCCGGTCCAGTCGGCGATTTGCGGCGGCGCGCAGAGTCAGAAACCGTGCGTTGCCGGGTTGACGCTGCAAAGCCGCATCAAGATCGCGGAGCGCCGATCGCGAGTCCCCGTTGGCAAGCCGCACCCTGGCGCGCAAGGCCAGAGCATCGACATTCCATTGATCCAACCGCAATGCCTGCTCTGCGACGACCAGTGTTGTCACGGTATCCGGCTCTTCCATCAGAAGTTCACCAGCCTGGATCAGGATGTCCGCGCGCGCCTCGGGTTCGAGCCCCGGTTCCTCTATCGCCGTGCCAAGCAGTTCGTCGATCCCACGCGACTGCGCACCGATGGCCAGCAAGGCGAGTGCATAGCAATGGCGCGCCGGGGCCCCGCCGCCGAACCGCGCCCATTCTCCGGCCTCCCGCTCTGCGCGATCCGCATCAGATCCAATCAGATCGAGGCAAGCATCGTAGTCTTCGACTGCCTTGGCAGGCGTGGCCAACACCAGAGCAATCATCCCGATCCCCATCAAGGCATTCATTGCTCGCATTCTCTGCACCCGGTCTTACTTTGGACAACGCCCTCTTAACGCGGACCAACAGGTATCTCCATGACGCAGTCGCCCTTTCTGCTCAGTTTCGGCCATGGCTATTCTGCGCAGGCGTTGACGCGGCGGTTGCTGGCCACGGATTGGCAGATCGTCGGTACGACGCGGTCGGAAGATCATATTGCGACGTTGGAGGACACCGGGATCGAGGCACGCGTTTGGCCGGGAACCGACCTGTCGGCCGATCTGGATCAGGCAACGCATTTGCTGATCTCCGCCGGACCCGATGCAGAGGGCGATCCGGTCCTGCGCCTCCTGAAGGACGAAATCGCGGCGCGCGCTGAGCAATTCGCTTGGGTCGGATATCTCTCGACCACCGGTGTCTATGGCGACCGCGACGGCGATTGGGTTGACGAGACGTCCGAGTGCCGTCCGTCGACGCGGCGCGGACAATGGCGGCTTGATGCGGAGCAATCCTGGCAATCGATCGGTAGCCTCCCGCTGCACATCTTTCGCCTTGCGGGGATCTATGGCCCGGGGCGCGGCCCGTTCTCGAAGGTTCGGGCGGGCACCGCGCGCCGGATCATCAAACCAAACCAGGTGTTCAGCCGCATCCACGTCGAGGATATCGCGTCGGTCTTGGAGGCCTCGATTGCGCATCCAAACCCCGCGGCGATTTATAATGTCTGCGACAACGAAGCCGCCCCGCCGCAAGATGTAATTGCCCACGCGGCAGACTTGCTCGGACTACCATCGCCCGCTGCGATCCCGATCGAAGAAGCTGAGATGTCACCGATGGCGCGCAGTTTCTACGCCGAGTCAAAGCGGGTCTCGAACCAGCGCATCCGCGAGGAACTTGGCGTCGACCTTGCTTTCCCCAGCTATCGAGAGGGCCTCGCGGCTTTGCTCGCGATGGAAGTAGGCAGCGGCAGATCGACCTAAACCGGGGTTTCGGCAATCATGCTGACGCGGGTTCCGTCTGCCTCCATGCCGTCGCGCGCGCGATCGAACCGCAGATGCGCCAACCCCTGCCCCGCGTGGTTGGAATAGAGTGTTCCAGCAGGTTTGCCGCCGCTTACAAGAGCCGTTCCAGGCGGGAGTTCACCATCGACCTCCACGCGCACCAGCCCTTTGCGCAGCTCTGTTTTGTGTTTCATCCGGGCCGTAACCTCCTGCCCGACGTAACAGCCCTTGCGAAAATCGACGCCGGACAGACGCTCGAACCCTGCTTCCAGTATGAAAGTTTCGTTCGGAACGAGTTCGACACCGCTCTCCGGCACTGCGTGTTCGATCCGAAAGGCCGCCCAATCGGAGTCTCCCGCAGGTTCGATTTCGCTCTTCGCCAGCCAGTCCTCCGCACCCGGGCCGTAACGGCGCCAGCCCAGCGAAGGCAGACGGGGATCGGAAACGAACACATCCTCTGACCCGGTCGCCGGAGCGTCGACTGTCCCACCTGACGACCAGACCAATGCGATCTCTAACTCCTTCGCATGCGAGAGTGTCACGTCGCGCCGGAGCGAATACATCTGCAGGCGGCGCGCCAGATCCTCGGCCTGTGTGATCGCGACATCGATCAGAAGCCCATCGTCCCCGCCGTCGAGCAGGAAGAAATCGCAGAGATACTTTCCTTGCGGGGTGAGCAACGCGGCATAGACCGCCCGGCCGGGCGCCACGGCATCGACATCGTTCGTCACCACATCCTGCAGCACTGTACGAGCATCGGAACCGGCCATCCGCAGCACTGCCCGCGACCGTTCGACCATCCCGACGAATTTCGACATCTCCATCTCCCGTGACCCGTCGCCTCTCTGGCGGATATAGAGATGACGCGGCGCACTTCCCAGCGTATATGACGTCCCCAAGATTTTCCGAGGTCTGATGCTCCTTCCCGCTGAGTCCGATCGCAGCCAGGGCCGCGCGCCCCTGAGCCTGCTGATCTTCCTGTCGCTGATGACATCGGTCATCGCGCTGACGATTGACGCCGTCCTGCCTGCATTGGACGCAATCTCAGATGATCTGGGTTTCGAGAACGCATCCGACCGGCAGCTTATCGTGCTTGTGGTCTTCGCGGGCATGGGGCTTGGGCAACCGATTTTCGGTCCGCTCGCCGACGCGATCGGTCGCAAGAAAACGGCCATGATCGGCTGGGCGGTCTACATTATCGGGGGATTGGTTGCCGTACTGGCGGGCGAGCTCGAAGGCATGCTGGCGGGGCGTTTCCTGCAGGGCTTTGGCGCCGCGGGGCCGCGGATCGTGGCCGCAGCGATCGTGCGCGACATCTATGAGGGGCGGGCGATGGCCCGGATCATGTCGCTGATCATGGCGGTGTTCATGTTGGTTCCGATGCTGGCCCCGCTGATTGGCCAAGGACTCGAGATCATGGCCGGATGGCGCGCGATCTTCACGCTCTACCTTGCCATGGCGGTCGTCTGCGTCGGCTGGTATCTCGCCGCTGTTCCCGAGACTCTGGCACCTGAACACAAGCGACCGCTCAGCCTGAAGCCTCTTGCCGCTGCCTTTGTCGAGGTGTTCAGAACGCGCACCACGATGTTGTACACGATGGCGTCGTCCGCGATCTTCGGTGCCTTCGCGGCGTTCCTCGCCGGGTCTCAGCAAGTCTATGAGGAGATTTACAACCTGGGTCACTGGTTCCCCGCTATGTTTGCAGCAACAGGGGCCGTGTTTGCTATTGCCCAGCTTGCCAACAGCCGTCTGGTGATGACGTTGGGAATGCGTCGGATCTGCAAAACGGCAGCCGGGATGGTCGTCATTTCGGCGGTCACGCTTTATGCGCTCGGGCAGCTCCACTTCGGACCAGTCCCGCCATTCTGGGTGTTCTTCCTGGGCTTTCTGCCGATCTTTGTCGGGTCAGCGCTGATGTTCTCGAACCTGACGGCGCTGGCGCTTGATCCGTTGGGTCATGTGGCGGGCACCGCGTCGGCCGTGGTGATGTCCGTCTCGACACTTCTGGCAACGCCGATCGGCATGTACTTCGCCGGACAGATTGACGGCACCGTTGAGCCGCTGTTGACGGCGTTCGCCCTGCTCGGCGCATGCTCCTTTGGGTTCATCATGCTCGCGGATCGCGGAGCCCCCCGGTGACCGCGCCGATGACGGTGATCATCCCGACGCTGAACGTTGCCGACCGGATCGGTCCATGCCTGGGTGCATTGGGTGAAGCACTGTTCGAAGGAATTCTTGCCGAGGTTATCTTTGCCGATGGCGGCTCCACCGACGATATCGCCAAGGTAGCCGACGCCGTCGGCGCAAGACTTGTCACATCGCCGAAGGGGCGCGGCACACAGCTCGCGGCTGCCGCGAGAACGGCACGATCGGACTGGCTGCTGTTCCTGCATGCTGACTCGGTTCTGGATGCTGGCTGGCATCACGCTGTCCAGGACCACATCGCACAGAACCCCGATCGCGCCGGATGGTTCCGCCTGCGGTTCGACAGCTCGGACTGGCAAGCCAGGGTTGTCGAACGCTGGGCGACGTTCCGGTCATTTGCCTTTGGCCTGCCATATGGCGACCAAGGTCTGCTCATCTCGCAACGCCTCTATAACGTGGTCGGGGGTTATCGGGATTTTCCGTTGATGGAGGATGTCGCCCTTGCGCGCACGCTGGGTCGCCGTCGCCTGACCGGATTGCCTTGCGCTATCCAAACCTCTGCTGAACGCTACCACCGGGATGGATGGGAACGCCGTGGACTGCGCAATCTTACGACATTTGCTCTCTATCTTGCCGGGCGAGAGCCCGAAGCACTGGCAAAGCGCTATGAAGCGCGGTGACCATCGGCCAACGCTGATCCTGATGTTGAAGGAACCGCGACCGGGCCAGGTCAAGACACGGCTTGGACGCGATGTCGGCATGACTGTGGCCGCACAGTGGTTCCGCATCCAGACGCGCGCTCTGATCCGAGCTGTGACGCGCGACCCTCGATGGCGCGCGATTCTCTGTATCGCGCCGGACGGGTCACTGCGCAGCCGCACGTTCCCGAATTGTCTAGAGCGATGGCCCCAGGGTCGCGGCAGTCTCGGTGATCGTATGAAGCGTGCACTCTGGCGCGCGATGCCGGGCCCAGCCGTCCTGATCGGAGGCGACATTCCTGGGATTGGCGCACACCACATCGCGCGTGCTTTTCAGGCGCTCAAATCTCATCAGGCCGTCCTTGGCCCAGCGCCAGACGGCGGCTACTGGCTGATCGGGTTTCGCGGCCCGAAGATCCCGCATGGCCTGTTCGCGGACGTTCGTTGGTCGACCTCGGATGCCCTCGACGATACCCGTGCTTCGCTCGGCACCACACGAACAACGCTGATCGACATGCTGGCCGATGTCGACGTTGCCGACGACCTTGCTCCGTCCGATATCCGTGCTACCCCTCTTCGTATTCGCGACTGACCGAAGGCGCCGTCCATGAAGATCCTCGTCCTGCAGCACGCCGAGTGTGAACACCCGGGTTTCTTCCGGCGTCTACTGGCCGAGGATGACCACGAATGGGTGCCGATCGAGATGGATCAGGGCGAGACGCCACCACCGCTGGATGGATTCGACGCTCTCTGGGTCATGGGTGGACCGATGGACACCTGGCAGGAAGATGCCCATCCCTGGTTGGCGGCCGAGAAGGTCCTGATCCGGGAAGCCGTGACCGAACGCGGAATGCCGTTCCTGGGACTCTGTCTGGGGCACCAACTGCTCGCCTGCGCGCTTGGCGGCGATTGCGGACCCGGGAGGCCTGAGATTGGCGTTCTGCCGGTGATCCTGACGGAACGCGGCGTCGAAAGCGTGTTCTTCGACGGCGTCGACTCGCCGCTGCATGCTCTTCAATGGCATTCTGCCGAGGTTACCAAGGTGCCGGACGGCGCGACGGTCCTCGCCACGTCACCCGATTGTGCGGTCCAGGCCATGAACTGGGGCACGCGGGCGTTCTCGATGCAGTTCCACATGGAGGTCGAATCCGACACCGTCAGCAACTGGGCGGAAATCCCGGAATACGCTGGCGCATTGGAGAAGGCGCTCGGAGCGGATGGTCTGCCACGGATGCAGGCTGCCTGCGCCGAGCATATGGCTGCGTTCAATCGGGATGCCGAGCGGATCTATATCAACTGGCTGCAATCTACCGCGCAGGTCTGAGGTCGAGCGCGGCCCGAGGTTTCAGGCCTCAACCGTTATCATAGAAGCCTGTAACTTGACCCGGTTTTAGTGGTTACCCGTGCGCACTCATGACCGGACGTTCAGGTCGAGTGGTCTGGCGAAGCGAACGATTGCTCGGCGAATGTCGTCGAGTAGATGATCGGCAGTTTCATCTTAGCTCAGACGCACGGGTGTCGTTCATGCATATGCCGCGCCGGAGACCTGGCGGACGTTTCCGGCACTACGATCCCAGTGCCGGAGAGTCTTAGACCGACCGTTCTTTTGAGATCGTCACCCGCCTTCGCGGTGACTTCGACTTCTACCGGCATGGTTACGCGACAGATTTTCAACGTCGATCGCACCGCTTCAGTTCCGGTTCAGGTGAGTTCCGCTACGCACCGATACCGGACGCAACTGACAGAACGCAGCATGCCAATTAAAAATCATATTAGAAGTCATCTTGACATTTATAATGCGCCTAACCACATTCCCCCCATGAGTGAGAACACCGACGAAAGTGAATTTAACATGGGAAACTTGATTGAGACCCGGCAGCGCTACCAGCGCATGCTCGAAGCGCTGGGCTACACCAGCCGGATTGACCGTGACCTGCGCGCTGAGCTTGTTGAAACTATTGAGAATTTTGACCGCAAAATTGGTGCGATGAGCACTGCCGCAAACCGGACGATCCCGCCGGGAACGATAGCCTTCCCACGCGAGACGTCCGCCAGAAAGGTCTAGGTCGTAGGAACGACTTCGGTGCGCTTCATCTGATTCGAGCGACCACCAGGTAGCCGGGAACAGGCGCGCCTTCGTCATACCGGACAGTGATTGGATCGAACGCCAACGTGACGAACCCGTGCCGCTCCAGCAGTGAAGAAATATACCCCGGCGCGTGCGCGTACCTGTGCTTCGCACCGACCGTATAGTCCGCAACCTGATCGGGTTCCGATTCGCAGGAAACGACAACCAGACCGGCCGAGCGCAATTGTTGCGTTGCCCCTGCGAAGAACCTGCCAAGATCGCCGATATATGGCAGCACGTCCGTCGCGGCAATCAGATCCCAAGGCCCGTCCTCCGATGCTTCCAGAAAGTCGCAAGCCTCGGCGACGTAAAGATCATCGTAGACACCGCGCTCGTGCGCCTCGTCGAGCATCGCCTCCGACAAATCGACCCCTGTGATGTGATCGCACCAGTCATCCAGCGATACGCCGGTCAATCCGGTCCCACACCCCAGATCCAACAGACGCGGATAGGGACCTGGAGCCAACTCCTCCAGTTTCTCGCGCACCATCATCGGGACGGCATAGCCAAGCTGTTCAACCAGCATATCGTCGAAATTCACCGCATTCTGATCAAACAGCGTTGCGACATAGGCATCTGGAGCGCGTTCGGGTGCGGACATCCGCCCCATCGCCGCGAGCCGGATCGAGACCCCGCCATGATCGTCAGGATCGAGGATCAGCGCCTCGCGGTAGGCTGCCTCGGCGCCGTCCAGATCACCGACCTTCTCGAGATCCAGACCGCGATTGTACACCTCGGCCAGCGCATCGTCCTCATCATCCGCCGTCATGTCCGCTCAAGTCCCGTCAGCACCCGTGATCATCAGCAGAATGGCTCGCCAAGCCCCCTTGCCACACTCGGCGCTTCGTCGCATGGATTGCGGCCAAGTGGAGTACGGCATGGACACATTTGACTACATCATCATCGGCGCGGGCTCGGCAGGCTGTGTCCTGGCCAACCGTCTCAGCGCCGACCGTGGGCGTACGGTCTGTCTGCTCGAAGCGGGCGGCGCGGACTGGCACCCGTGGATTCACATCCCCGCAGGCTTCATGAAGCTGTTCCACATGCCGTCGGTCAACTGGCGCTATACGATGGACGCAAGCAAGTGGACCGGCGGGCGCGAGATCCTGGCACCGCGCGGGAAGACACTGGGCGGCTCGTCGGCAATCAACGGGCATGTCTGGAACCGCGGACAGGCAGCGGACTTCGACCACTGGGCACAGCGCGGCAACCGCGGCTGGGGGTATGCGGACGTCTTGCCGTACTTCAAGCGGATCGAGGGAACCCAGGTTGGCGATGACACCACGCGGGGTCGCTCCGGCCCTTTGACCGTGACCGAGACCGACTGGACGCACCCGCTATGCGAAGCGTTCATTGAGGGCGCTGTCCAGAACGGCATCCCACGCAATCCGGACTACAACGGCGGCGTCCAAGAAGGTGTCAGCTACTCCCAACGCGCGATCCGAAGCGGGCGCCGTGTCAGTTCGGCGAAGGCGTTCCTGCATCCGGTCAAGGGCCGTATGAACCTAGAGATTCGCAAAAAGGCGATCACGACCGGGCTGTTGTTCGCGGGCAAGCGCGTGACGGGCGTGCGCTACGTGCAAGGCGGTCGCGACGGTGCGGCGCACGAAATCCGAGCGCGGCGCGAGGTGATCCTGTGCGCTGGAACGTTCAACTCGGCACAGATCCTGCAGCTTTCGGGCATCGGCGATCCGGAACACCTTGCCCCGCTCGGCATCAAGACCGTCCACGCCCTTCCCGGCGTCGGCCGCAACCTGCGCGATCACTACGCCCCGCGCTTTGCGGCACGCGTGAAGGACGCGGCATCGATCAACGAAAGCACACGCGGCGTAAAGCTTGCAGGCGAAGTATTCAAATGGCTGACCGGGCAAAGCAGCATCCTGGGCGTCCCAGCAACACTGGTCTACGCCTTCTGCAAATCGCATCCAACCGTCGAGAACTCGGACCTTCAGATCACGTTCACGCCCGCAAGCTATGCCGAAGGCTTCCAAGGTATCCTCGAACGAGAGCCCGGTATGACGGTGGCGGCCTGGCAGCAACGCCCGGACAGCCACGGCACTTGCCTGATCCGTTCAAACGATCCGTTCGAGCAGCCTGCCATCGATCCGAATTACCTCGCCGAGGAAAGCGACCGGCAGGTTCTGCTCTCGGGCATGAGAATCGCCCGTACGCTGCTCGCCTCGGATCCGCTGAAACCATTCTATGAACGCGAGATGTATCCCGGCCCTGACGTACAATCCGATGACGAGTTGCTGGCCTGCGCGAAAGAACGCGGCACCACCACCTTCCACCCGATGGGCACTTGCCGCATGGGGCCGAACACCGACCCGAGCGCTGTTGTCGACGATGAACTCAAGGTGCACGGGATCGACGGGCTGCGCGTCGTCGATGCCTCGGTCATGCCGATGATGCTCTCGGCCAATCTGAACGCCGGAACGATGATGATCGCTGACAAGGCGTCTGACATGATCAGGGGCCGGACGCCGCTGGACGCCGAACTGGTTTAGCAGCGCGCTCGGGGTCGCATAGAATCAACAGGAGACCGCATGACCACCAACGAGATGACCGGCGGTGAGGCGCTCGTCCGGATGCTGCTGGCGCATGAGGCAGGGCCCATGTTCGGCATGGGCGGGTTCCAGTTGCTGCCCTTCTACGATGCCGCGCGGCGCCTCGGTCTGCAGCACAACCTCATCAATGACGAACGTTGCGCGGTGTTCTCGGCAGATGCCTACGCCAAGATCACCGGCAAACCGGGGCTGGTCGATGCAACGCTCGGGCCAGGCGCCACCAATCTCGTCACCGGGCTGGTCGAGGCGCTGAACGCGGGCTCGCCATTGATCGCGATAGTCGGTGACGCCCAGCGCGATCACGCGGGCAAAAACATGACGCAGGAGACCGATCAGGTCGCCATCCTGCGCCCGGCCTGCAAGGAGTTGATCCGAGTCGAGAAGATCCAACGAATTCCAGAGGCCATCCGGCGCGCCTATGCGGTGGCGACTTCCGGTCGGCCCGGTCCCGTCGTGGTGGACGTGCCGGAAGACATAGCTCATGGCCTGCACGGGTTCGAAGACGGCGATTTCGATATCGACCCGATCCACATCCGCGCGCCTGCCTTACGCACCCGCCCGGACCGGGCAGCAACAGCCGAGGCGGCAAAATTCCTCGCGGGCGCCGAACGCCCGATAATGCTATGCGGCGGCGGTGTCCATCTTTCGGATGCTTCGGAAGCCGTCACAACCCTTGCGCAAGCCATCGGCATCCCCGTGGCACACACGATGACCGGCAAGGGCGCGATTGCCTGCACCGACCCGCTGAATGCCGGTCTGTTCGGACGCTATGACCGGATCGCCAACGACCTGACCGAAGCGTCGGACTGCCTGCTCGTGGTCGGCTGCAAGCTGGGCGAGATCGCCACAAAGCGCTTCACAATCCCAAGCCCCGGCAAGACCGTGATCCATCTGGATATCGTGGCCGAGGAGATGGGCCGGACCTATCAACCCACCCTGAAACTGTGGGGAGATGCCCGCGCGGGACTTGAAGACTTGGCCGAGGCGATGGCGGAGACGGCGAACGCCCAACGCACCGACCGTGCCAGCTATGTGTCAGAGATCCCTGAAAAGATGGCCAAATGGCGTGCGGACGTCTCGGATCGGCTTCACTCTGACGAAACTCCAGTGCACATGGCGCGGCTGATCTCAGAGATTAACGACGCGCTGCCCGCCGATGGCTACCTGATCGCAGATGGCGGTTTTGCAGCGCATTGGGGTGGATTGTTGTTCGACACGCAACAAGCTGGGCGGAGCTTCGTTCCCGACCGGGGCTTTGCATCCATCGGCTACGGCCTGCCCGGCGCAATGGGCGCTCAACTCGCAGCTCCTGATGCCACCGTGGTCGGTCTGACCGGCGATGGCGGCTTCAACATGGTGCTGGGCGAATTGGAGACGGCGCGGCGGATGGGGTTGGGCCTGACCGTGATCGTTGTGAACAATGCGGCGTCCGGCTACGTGAAGGCGCTGCAGCACCTGATGTATGGCGAAGGCGCCTATCAATCATCGGATCTGGCCGAAACCGACTATGCCAAAGTCGCCAATGCGATGGGCTGCCACGGCCAACGCGTCGAAAGCCCCGACCAGCTTGCTTCGGCCCTTGCTGCTGCCTTCGCCGAACGCAGCCGCCCCAGCGTGATCGACGTGATGGTGACGCGCGATCCGGCGCGGATGCTGCCAGCGGTGGACAACCGCGCAGTTCAGGTCAAAAAAGGGGACCGGGTCGCCTGACGGCCTGCTTCTTTGCTTCTCCGGGAGTTGGTGCGATGCGGATGTCACTGTTCGATCGGTTCCTCCACTTTGACCGGATTGTCGAACACCGTTTTCCGCCTCTGGGCGAGATCATCAGTGTCAACGGGCGCAAGACGCATGTCCTGCGCGCCGGGCCGCGCAACGACGTCCCGGTTGTCCTGATCCACGGCGCCAGCGGGAACATCCGGGACTGGAGCCTGTCCGTCTTCAAGGAGCTTGCCGAGCACCACGGGACGATCGCAGTCGACAGGCCAGGCTTCGGGTTCTCCGATCGCCTCCCGGATTATGGCTGGCAGTTGCGCGATCAGATCGGCCACGTGCGTGCAGGCCTTAGGGTACTGGACGTCCACAAGTACTTCCTTGCTGGCCATAGCTATGGCGGATCGCTCGCGATGCGCTGGGCACTGGATCATCCGGACGAAGTGCAAGGCCTTTGTCTGATTTCGGCCCCGGTCATGGACTGGGGCGGGGGCGGCATCGGTGCGCACTATCACGTGGGCGGGCGCCCGATCATGGGTGACGTGCTCGCGCGGAAAGCACGCTTTTTGGGAGGCGGCAGTGCCTTACCAAAAGCCATCGCGAATGTCTTTGATCCCGAGCCGATACCGGCCGGATATCTGGAGGAGGGCGGCGCCGAACTCGCGTTGCGGCCCACAACGTTCCGCACAAACTCCGTCATGATGCTTCGGCTCTACGAGCAGATACGCGAACAGGCGAAAAGCAATCCAGACCTGGCGGTGCGCACCGAGATCATCCACGGCACCGCGGATACCATCGTCCCGCATTTCATCCATGCGGAACCCTTGGCTGAGATGCATCCCGAAGCTGGGCTGACATTGCTCGATGGGGTCGGGCACATGCCGCATCACTCCCATCCCGAGGCGATCACGTCCGCGATCACAAGGCTTGCCGACCAGGCCTGAGCGTCACCGCGCCCTCTTGCATCGCAACAAGGCCCGGTCAGAATGCCGCCATATCGCCGCGCCAGGAGGCTCCATGACAACCGAACCACTTGATCTGCTCAGCCTTCTCGACATTGAACAGATTGAGCAGAACCTGTTCCGCGGCGTCGGCGAAAAGACCGAGACCCGACCGCGGCTGTTCGGCGGCCACGTTATCGCGCAGGCGCTGGTCGCTGCCTATCGCACCGTCGAAGACCGACTGTGCCACTCACTCCACGCATATTTCATCCATCCGGGCGACCCGATGATTCCGATCATCTACGAGGTCGATCGTGCCCGGGATGGTGGCAGCTTCACCACACGGCGCGTCATCGCGATCCAGCATGGACGGCAGATCTTCAACCTTGCCGCCTCGTTTCACCGAACCGAAGAGGGCTGGAACCACCAGCACGGGATGCCGAATGTGCCGCCGCCCGAAGACCTGCGTCCGCGAGAAGAACTGGACGAGGCACGGACCGATGAAGTGCCCGAGCGGCACAGGATGCACCTGCTGCGTCCACGCCCGATCGAGATCCGCGAGATCGACCCCCAGGATCAGTTCAACCCGACGCCTAGATCCGACGCCAACCACCTGTGGTTCCGCGTTCGTCAGGCAATCGACACGGCCCCGTGGATGCATCACTGCCTGATGGCGTATGCGTCCGACATGTCGATCCTGTCATCAGCGGCGCGACGGCACGGCGTCTCGTGGCTCTCGGGCCAGATGATGGGCGCCAGCCTGGACCATGCGATGTGGTTTCATGCACCGCTGAACTTCAACGAATGGCACCTCTACAGCATGGATAGCCCCTTCGCCGGCGGCGCGCGCAGCTTCAATCGCGGCAGTATCTTCGCGCAGGACGGGGCGCTGATCGCGTCGGTCGCACAGGAAGGCTTGATGCGGCCGGTGCGGAAGAAATAGTAATTCGCTTAAGGCAACGATCCCAGCGAACGCTCCTGAGATCATCGCGTCAGGTACATGTTGTCACCTTCGACCCGCAGGCTCTGGTACTTGTCGAGATAGGTCATGCCGAGCAGCGAGATGTCCAGTTCGCCGCCGTTCACCCGCGCAGGCACATCGTAGTCGATAAAGCCGCCCATGGCGACGCTGTCCAATCGGACCGGCGCACTCTTGACCTCGCCATTCGCAGTCAGGCTTGTGATGAAGAACGAGAGATTGCCCATCTCGATACCCGCCGCCTCGGCGTCCTGCCGCGACAACACCAGATCAGACGCGCCAGTGTCGACGAGGAACCGGATATCGCGGCCATTGACTTCGACACTCGCATAGAACTGGCCGCCGCGGTCACGCTTGAGAACCAGTGTGTCGGCACTGACTCGCTGCGGTTCGTCATCGAACAGCTGCGCAATCAGCACATCCTTGAAGCCGATCGCGATGATCACGCCAACAAAGATCAACCCCCAGATCGCGGCGTGCTGCACAGCCTGACTCATCCGTCCAGCGTAGCTGCGCAAGGTCCACAGCAGGACCGCCCCACCGAGGATAATCAGATAGAACAATTGCGCTTGCGAATCCGGACTGTCAGGCAACATGGCGGCGCTCCACTCCCGTTTCATCAGATATCGGCGTGGCGCAGCGGGATTCCAAGCTGTCAGCCGGGCAAGATGCCAAGTGCTGCGAACCCGTCCAAGACGAACTGCACCGATAAAGCCGCGAGCAGCATTCCCAGAACACGCGTAACGACCATCGTACCGGTGCGCCGCAGCAAGCGCTCCAGCGGAGCCGAGAGCAACAGGAAGATCAGCGTCAGCAGCAGGACGCCCGTCATGACGCCCAGCACCATGCCCTGCCCCATCGCATTCCCTTCATGCTCATGCATCAGCAGAATCAGCGCCGCAATCGAGCCTGGCCCGGCGATCAGGGGCAGTGCCAGGGGAAACACGGATGGATCGTCAATTTCCTCGCCCGCGCGACGTTCGCGGCGTTCAGTGCGCTTTTCAAAGAGCATGTCCAGCGCCGTCAGGAACAACAGCAATCCGCCGGCAATGCGGAACGCCGGCATCGAAATCCCGACGAACTCCAACACGGCATTCCCGGTCAGCGCAAACAGCATCAGGATGCCCCAGGCGATGATCACACCGCGCAGGGCGATCCGGCGGCGCTCCAGCCGGGATGCTCCAACGGTCAACGCGAGGAAGATTGGCGCGTTCCCGACGGGATCGATCACGACGAACAGCGTCGTGAACGTATTGATGGCATCGTCGATCAGAACCGGGTCAAGCATCATCGCTCCGCCACTTCCAGGCGTTCGACCGCCTTCATCCAAAGGTCCTCGGCACGATCCTGTGCATCGAGGATCTCGGCACGTTTCTTCTGCAACGTCTCAATGCGCATCGGCGGACCGTTGTAGAGACCCGGGTCAGCCAGTTTGAAGTCCACCTGTTCCAGCATCTTCTCAATCTTGGCGAGACGTTCCTCGCAAGTACGGACGTCTGCCTTCAGCGGCCCCAACGCTTTTTTCTCTTCACGGCTGAGGCTGCGCTTCGGCTTCGGCGCGTCGGGTGGTTTATCCTTTTTCTCCTTCACCTTTGGCTCGGCTTGCCCCAACAGAAGCCGACGATAAGCGGCCATGTCGCCTTCGTAGGGTGCGACCTTGCCATCACGCACCAGCCAGAGCCGATCGGCAATCAACTCGATCAGATGCGCGTCATGGGTGATCAGGATCACTGCGCCCTGATAAGCGTTAAGGCCCGCCACAAGCGCCTCGCGGCTTTCGATGTCCAGGTGGTTGGTCGGCTCGTCCAAGATCATCACGTGCGGCGCGTCCAGTGCGGCCAGTGTCAGCAGAAGCCGCGCCTTTTGTCCGCCCGAGAGGTTCCGTATCGGTGTTTCGGCTATGTCAGCGCCGGTACCGCCCTGCGCGAGGCGAGAGCGAAGCTTCGCGGGCGGCTCCTCGGGCCGCAGGCGGCGCATGTGGTCGATTGCGGTCTCGTGCGCGACCAACTCGTCACCCTGGTGCTGCGCGAAGAACCCGATGCGCAACTTGCCGGAAGCCTTGCGCGCGCCCTGCATCGGACCAAGACGCCCTGCTATCAGCTTGGCAAGCGTCGACTTGCCCTGGCCATTTGCGCCGAGCAGCGCGATCCGGTCGTCCTGATCAATTCGGAGATTGATCCGAGAGAGCACAGTCTTCTCGTCATAGCCGACATTCACGCCATCCAACTGCATGAGTGGCGGCGCCATCTCCTCGGGATCGGGAAAACCGATGGGCGCGATTGAGCCTTCCAGCTCTGCCGCGATCGGTTCCATCTTCTCGAGCATCTTGATGCGGCTCTGCGCCTGACGAGCCTTGGATGCCTTGTAGCGGAATCGGTCGACGAAGGATTGCATGTGAGCACGCCGGGCCTCCTGCTTCTTGGCCGCAGCAGCCTGAAGCAGCAGTTTCTCACGGCGCACCCGGTCGAAGGTGTCATAGCCGCCGGAATACGTCGTCAGCTTCTTCGCGTTCAGGTGCAGGATGCCATTTACCGCGCGGTTCAGCAGACCTCGGTCGTGAGAGATGATCAGTGTCGTGTAGGGATAGCGGGCCAGATAATTCTCAAGCCAAACAGTGCCTTCCAGATCGAGATAGTTGGTCGGCTCGTCCAGCAGCAACAGGTCCGGCGCTGCGAACAACACTGCCGCCAAGGCGACACGCATCCGCCACCCGCCAGAGAACTCATGGCTTGGCCGCGCCTGAGCCGCATGGTCAAAGCCGAGCCCGGATAAAATCGTCGCCGCGCGCGCTTCCGCAGAGTGCGCGCCGATATCCGCCAAACGGGTCTGAATCTCGGCAATACGCGTGGGATCCTCGGCGGTCTCGGCTTCAAGCAGCAAGGCTGCGCGTTCGGTATCGGCCGCCAGCACCGTCTCGACCAGCGAGCGATCCTCCGCCGGGGCTTCTTGCGCCACTGTGCCCATGCGCGCGCGGGGTGGCAACACGATCTCGCCCTGGTCCGGCATCAACTCACCAAGGATCAGCTTGAACAGCGTCGTCTTGCCCGCGCCGTTTCGTCCAACCAACCCCAGATGCGCACCGCCCGGGATCTGCGCGGATGCGCTCTGGAACAACGGTTTTCCCGCAATCGAGAACCCGAGATCGGTGATCGTCAGCATCGTCTACTCTCAAACCGGTCCGCCTCCGGTGGTCGGCGGTGGCGGAGGGGGTGGGCGGGTGGGCCTCCGCCAGCGTCGAAGCGCCGGAGGCGGGCCGCCCGGAAGACCTGCTCCTAGCAAAGCCGGAATGCCGCGTCCATCGGGCTTGCGCACCGGCGGACACGATGCCAACAGAGATGGATGCAAACACTCGAAATCTACCAATCGCTTTGGGCGATGCAGCCGCATGGGCCGGACGCCGTAAAGGTCCCGGTCGAGCGGGCCTTCGAGATGGTCGCGGACGCCGGTTACGACGGTATGGCGATCGATCTGGGCGTCGCGGACATCGATACCGCGCGATCGACCCGACCCCTCTTTGAGAAGACCGGACTGGGCTGCCTGATCATGGCGTTTCCGAAGACCGTCGAGGGTCTCAGGCCGGTCCTGCACATGGCCAAGGATTTCGGCGCGATCGGCGTCAACGTGATTGGCCAGGTGCCTGCGTTGACGCTCACCGAGATGGTCCCGGTCCTGCGAGCTTGGATCGACATGGCCGATCAGGAGGGCGTTCTTGTCCAGTTCGAGACCCACCGCAACTGCATCACGAATGATCTCTACACAACGCTGGAGTTGATCGACACGATCCCGGAAATGCGGCTCTGTGCCGATCTCTCGCATTTCCTGGTCGACCGGGAGTTCTGGTACCCGATTTCGGACTATGACGATGCGTTGATCCAACGGATCCTCGCGCGATCGGACTCGTTCCAAGGCCGGGTCGCCTCCCGCGAACAGATCCAGGTGCCGATCGGATTTCCGCAGAACCGGAAGTGGTATGATCTTTTTGCGCGCTGGTGGGAGGACGGCTTTCGCGCGTGGCGCGCACGCAATCCAGCGGGCGCGTGCAACTTTCTGTGCGAACTCGGCCCCCCCGAATATGCCATCACCGGGGCAGATGGCCGCGAACTCTCGAACCGCTGGGAAGAAGCGCTAAACATCCGGGAACGCGTCCGCGGGATCTGGGCGCGGCTGGAGGCCGAGACATGAGCGAGATCTGGTTCAAACGCCCAACCATCGAAAGCATCGCCACGACGCATATCGATACGGCAGTAGAACACCTCGAAATCGAATTTACCGAGATCGGCGACGACCACTTGGTCGCGAAGATGCCAACGACGCCGCGTACGCGGCAACCGTACGGTACGATCCATGGCGGCGTGTCGCTTGTCCTGGCCGAGACCATAGGATCATGCGGGGCCGCGGCCTGTGTCGATGCCGAAAGGTTTCGGGTCTTCGGACAAGAGATTAACGGCAATCACCTGCGCCCAAACTACGACGGCTGGGTCTACGGGACCGGGCGCCCGGTGATGCTGGGCCGGCGCAGTCAGGTCTGGAGCATCGAGATCCGCAACGAAGCTGGCAAGATGACCTGCATCTCACGCCTGACCATGGCCGTTGTCGAACGCACGGACTGACGTGCCCGCACGCCATCCGATCAAACGACGCTAAGACCCCGCCGTCCAGCTTCCGTGCAGGCCGCACGCGCAGCCTCGATCTCAAACGCTGCTTCACGCAGGATGCGTTCGACCTCGTCGATCTGCTGACGGATGGATCTGGGCGATGATATCGGCGGAAGATTGGTGCGCCCGGCAGCCAGATGTGCTTCGGCAAGGGCTGTACGGGCACGGGTCAGACATTCGCGTGTTTCGGAGTAATCATGCATTCGGGCACCTGCGGTCAGACTTCTTCGACTGAACGCGTATGAAGCAAATTCGTTTAGATTTCGTTCAATTGAAGGCAGTCAGCGCATGAACCGTTGGTTGAGTCTGTAGCAACCGTCGCATCCCTATGGACGAATCATGGTAGTATTTTCACGCCAAAGTTGCTGACGGGCGAGCCCCGGCAAGCAAAAATTCAAACCATTGGAGATAAATTATGGCGAAACACCATGGTACCCAGGCCCTGAAAGGGCTAGGCGCCCATTGCAAGCGCGGCCATCAGAGCACGCGCGAAGACCGTTTCGGTCGACTTTTCCCCGACCTCGCTCCGGCGTATGTCCCAGCCGACGTTCTGGCGGCTCTTGGACGGGTTGGCGGCCCGATGGATGGCGGCAAGAAGCCCAATCGAACCAAAACCGTGCCCGTCGGTCATGTTTTCTTCGGACAGTTCGTGGACCACGACATCACCCTGGACCTGACCTCGTCGCTCGGAGCGGTTGCTGAAGAAGGTCTGCCGAACTTCCGCACGCCAACGCTGGATCTGGATTGTGTCTATGGTGCCGGGCCGGACGATGCGCCGTTCATGTATGTGCAGGGCGGTGCATTCGGCGGCGCCAAACTGCTGACCGGCGCGGATGTCGATCCCGGCGATGTCGCGGTGGCAAACGATCTTCTGCGATCCGTGAATGGTCGTGCGATCATCGGCGATCACCGCAATGATGAAAATCGCATTGTCAGTCAGTTGCAGCTCGCGATGATCAAGTTCCACAACAACATCTGCGACAAGATCAATGCCGCGACGGGCGCCGAGGGACATGATCTTTACGAGGAAGCCCGCCGCGAGGTCACCTGGCACTACCAGTGGGGCGTTGTGAATGACTTCCTGGTGGCCATGTGTGGCGATGCCGTGGTTTGGGACATCCTGTCATGCGGGCGGAAATTCTACTGCCCGGTCGAGCCGTTCATTCCGGTCGAGTTCTCGGTGGCCGCGTATCGGTTCGGGCACTCGATGGCGCCAATGAGATTGCAGATTCAAGACGGATCCAAGCAATTCGAACTGTTCGGTTCAGCGCTCGGCGAAGGCTTTTCGGCGGTGCCCAACCAGGATGCCATTGTCGACTGGCGCGAGTTGATGTTCTTCCCGGATCGTGCAGGTGCTCAGCGCGCCGAGAAGATGGACACGAAGCTTGCCGCGGACCTACTGGACCTGCCGTTCATCACATCGGGCGAAAGCTCGCTGGCGACCCGGAACCTTCTGCGCGGCAACTCGTTCCTGCTGCCGGGCGGTGACAAGATTGCCGAGGTGATGGGCCGCGACGAGGCGGAGATCGACAAGGTTCGTCACACGGTCGAGAAGATGTCGAAGGGCCGCGTCCGCGAGGGTATTCCACTCTGGCTTTACATTCTCGCCGAAGCGGCAGAGGTCGGCCGCGAAGGGCACGACGGCAAGTTCGAGAAAGGCGAGGGCCTCGGCCCGGTCGGCGCACGCATCGTCGCCGAAGTTTTGATTGGCCTGCTCGAAGAAGATCCGCGCAGCTATCTGGGTGCAAACCGGAATTGGGTCGCGGACGAGAAGTACGACTCGATCGGCAAAATCCTGGTCTCGACCAACAGTTCGATTTTCTGATCACACAACCGCCTGCGCCACCGGGTCCCGGTGGCGCAGATCCCATTGACGCCGTTGCGGATTGCCCTCACGTTGCACCGCAACAGGAGGCGGAACGATGGACGGAACATTCGTACGCGGTCGGGTCATTGATCCAAAGGTTCTGCGCGAACTTTGCCAGCGATCGGATCTGCGCGGCGCGCTCCAGGCTGGCAGTCACTTCGGTGCGCTTGCGTTCACCGGCACAACCCTTTGGTTGACATGGGGCACGTGGTGGGCGGTCCCGGCGTTCATGATTCACGGCATTCTGATCAACTTCCTGTATGCCGGACAACACGAACTCAGCCATGGCACGCCGTTCAAGACGAAAGCACTGAACGAATGGCTCGGTCGGCTGATCGGGTTCCTGATGCTGTACCCGCGCGACTTCGACCTTATCCAGCACACCGCGCATCACAAGTGGACGCAGGACTGGGCCCGCGACGGCGAGCTTGCGCGTGAACCCTATACGCTGCGGAGTTATTTGATGTGGCTCTTCGGACCAACCTATTGGTGGAGCCGGATCACAAGGTTGATACGATTGAGCCGGGGTGTCGTGCTCGAACCCTATATTCGGCCCGATCAGGAGGCACTGGTCATCCGCGAGGCCCGGGTGCACGTCGCGCTCTACTTCATGATCGCGCTTGTATCCCTCGTTTTGCAAAGTTGGGCAGCAGTGATCCTGTGGCTCGCGCCGATGATGACGATGAAGGTCGTGCACCAGCTCCAGAACACGATCGAACATCTCGGGCTAAGTCACGAAGACAATATCCTGGCGAACACCCGTTCAACCCGGACGAACGCGTTGATGCGTTGGGTGTGCTGGAACATGCAGTACCATACGGCACACCACGCGTTTCCGTCTGTTCCATTTCATAACCTCTCCGGCCTAAACGCCAAGATGACCGAAGGGGCGGGTCGTGCGCCCTACAGCATGGGATATCTCGAGTTCCAGATCGAAGTGATTCGACAACTCTGGGGCGGAAAATCCGAAGCTGACTATCCTTACGATGAAGTCTGGATAACGTCTCGAGGCGACCGCATTTCGCTCGATTGAATGCAATCTGAGAACCACAGCGCATGCCTTGTATGCTTTTGTCGCAATTTGCGAAGAAAGTCTGCTTAGCGCCTTGAAATGGCCCATTTTTCAGAGGTCTTATCGTCCGCCGGGCGCATTTTCTTTCAGTTTCTAAGCTGAAGACGGTATTCTTTTCCGCGATCGCGCCAGGGGTGACATCGGTGTGGAAAAAACATGGTTCGACCGCGGACGCGCGGTACGGCACAGGGGTGGACGTAAATGACTTTCAGGAAGAACTTTAGGGAATTCGAATTTACCGCATTTTCCGGGTCAAACCTGCTCACGGAAGGCGATGATCAATTTTCGACCGGCGATAGCTTTACCATGCCGTTCTCCGCCACCGCCTGCATAACGGTCACCGATAACGACTCTCGTCTGTCCGGCGATGCGCGGAGGGACGACGTCGCAGACGACCGGAATGGACAAACTGCCGATATCGAACTCGACGGCGTTGCCGTAGCAAGCGATGTGAAGATCTATGCGGAGAGATATACCGTCGTCGAGGATCAGGACGGTAACACTTACAAGCTGATTGAGATCGAATTTGCGGGGAGTGCCGCCGGCGATGCCGATGATTTCTTCACATTCTACGGCGACGTGCCGCCGCCAGGCGCGGAACTCTCCGTGGTCAGCACCGGCAACGTTGTGGGGAGTTTTCTGAAGTACAAGCACCTCTCGGCTGGATTGAAGTGGGATCTGAACGACGACGGAAAGGTTACGATCGAAGCCGAAGATATGGCGCTCAAAGGCTATCGGACCGATGACATCGATGCGGCTTCCGGCGGCGAAGTCATCAAGCTGAAGAAAAAGGAAGGTGCCGCAGAACTGGTGTTTGGCGCCGAGAGCGGAATATATGATCTCGAGATTGCCTATGTCGACGAGGACGACGGCCAGGGCTCGATCGTCGTCGAGGTCAATGGAGTAGTGGTCGAAACCATCCTCCTCGACCAGGACGACAACGGCAACGGCAACGATCATTCGACCATATCGAAGCTGACGATTGCCGGACTCGAGTTGAACCAGGGCGATGTTATCACGCTACGCGGAACGCGCGATGCGCACGAGTTTGCTCGGATCGATGCGCTCACCTTCTGCCTGAACGAAAACGCTGCCCCCGATGCGGTGGACGATGCGTTCACGATCGGCGAGAGCGATGTGCTGATCGACGACATTCTGGTCAACGACTCGGATGTCGACACCTCCGACGAGGTCACCATCCTGTCGGCCGCGGGACAAGACCCGGGCACGTTGCTCGACCTGACCTCGGCCGGGGGCCGGGCAGCGGCAGGGCTCGTCGCACCCTCGGGCGATCCGAACCTCGCCGTCGACACGCTGGGTAATTTCGAGGACCTCGCCCTTGGCGAGACCGACACGATCACGCTCAGCTACACCGTCACCGACGGCAACGGCCTGACCGACACCGCGACCGTCACCATCAAGGTGGACGGTGAGAACGACACGCCCGACGCGGTGGATGACGCGTTCACGATCGGCGAAGGCTCGCTTCTAACCGATGACGTTCTTGGTAACGACTCAGACGTCGACACCTCGGATGTAATTGAGATCCTGAGCGCAAATGGAGAGGACGCAGGCGTCGCGTTCAACGTGACATCAGCGGGCGGCCGCACCGGCGCGGCGATCATGGCCCCGAGTGGCGACGTCAATCTTGCGTTCGACCAATTGCAGCAGTTCTCTGACCTGGCGTTGAGCGAAACCGACACGGTATCATTCAGCTACACGATAACCGATGGCAATGGTGCGACAGACTCCGCGAACATCACGATTACCGTCATTGGTGATGGTCCGGCGACCGTTGAGCAAGATGCAGATGAAATCACTTTCCTGAATGGATTTCAGACCGCGATCTCTTTGATCAGCGACTCGACGACGTCAGACGGATCCGTGAGTGCCGATATCGACATTGACTTTGACACTGGCGTCGACGTGTTGGCGGTAACCATAATTGCCTTCGACGACTCGGAGTTCTTCGGACAGATCGTCGACGTCGTTGATTTCGATATCCCAGGCGGCATCGACAATCCCGACAATCCTGATCTTGTCGCAACCACGGACGGGTTCGAGTTCCTGAACCTCGACGTCACCGGTCTTGGATCGGATCTGGGCGATGCAAACCGGTTGGCCATGATCGTGGAATTCGATGAAAACGGCGACGGCATATTGGACCTGCCACTGTTCGTCGAAGTGGATATCTTCGGCAGCAATACCTGATCTACGCTGACCACAAACGGCCCGGTGCGGGCGGGCATAAGCCCGCCACGCCCGTCCGAGGACGCGTGTGGCTATTCCTTCCAGGATCGGATGCGACCGATGAACTCGACCAAGGCTGCGGTCGCGAGGCCGAAGCCGAGCATCCCGTTCGCGCCGACCAATGCACCAAGGATGCGCCAGTCCTGATGCGGCAAGACATCTCCGAATCCGAGTGTCGTGTATGCACTCAGAGAGAAGTAGAGAGAGGTTTCGAGATCCGCGAACGCGTTCAGGATCAGAAAAGCCACCGCCCAGATCCACACGCCGAGCAACTGGCCAAAGATCACCCACAATCCCCCGGCCGCAATGACGAAGGTGCCACGCATCCGGCCAACATTTGCCATCAGCCTGGACAATCGGTGGCTCATTGCCATCATTGCCGCGATCGTCAGGACTTGGACAGCCGTCGAACAGGTGATCAGCACGCCGCCGGCGATGATTTGTACGAGAAGCTGGGGCATTCAACCTCGTAAGATCCGATGGCGGTGTATTGCGCCTTGTGCATGATGGTTCAAGCGCATCTCGTGGCGAATTGGCAGCCAGAGGGAAAATCGTTTATCGACTTGCAGAGCCCCGCTATGATGCTGCGCCGCATGACGGTCGAACCATCATGCGAGACAGAGGGGCAATCAATGTCAATCGACGAGATCAAGGTCGCGGAGCTCGACGGCGCACCGGTGACGTTGGCGGACGTTTTTCGCACGATGCGCGCGGCGGGAACGTTCGATACCGTCTTGAAGGGACTGGCTGATACGATTGCCGTGCGCAAGGCCGAACAGCTGGGCCTGGGCGTCACCACCCCGGAACTGCAGGAAGCCGCCGACACCTTTCGCGACTCGAACGGGCTGCAGAAAGCGGCGGACACCATGGCGTGGCTGGAAGCACGGGGACGCAGCGTCGAGGACTTTGAAGCTTCGTTGGAATACAGCATTCTATCGGAACGTGTCCGAAACCATGTCGCAAGCGACCGCGTCGTGACACGCCGATTCCAGGCAGAGGGTGCTGCGTTCAATGCAGCAGAGCTGAGCCAGATCGTGCTGTTTGATCTCGAAGAGGCTGCACTGGTTCGGCGCAGTATCGACACCGGAGCAATCGATTTCTTCGAGGCAGCGCGTGAGTATTCCGAGGACTTCGATACGCGCGGTGCGGGCGGATACATTGGATGGCGATCGCGCCGGTCGCTGCCGCCTGATCTTGCTGACCGTATTTTGTCGAGCGAGGCTGGAGAGATTATCGGTCCGGTTCCGGTCGGCGACATCTTCGTCATCATCCGAGTTCTGGCCATTCGGGCACCCAACCTCGACCAGGCGACAAGGAATGCCTTACGCGAAACCATCTTCCGCGAGTGGATCGAGGAACAATTGGCAAGCGCGGGAGCAAAGATCCCCCTGCCTTCGGGAAACTGATGCAAGAACTTGCCAAAGGCCCTTGAACAATCATATTGTCGCCATATCTGAATGTCAGAATGATCTTCAGTGTGGATGAGAGGATTGCTGATGGCCCGGATCAAGATTGAAGATCTCGACCTAAAGATCGAGCTCGATACCATGGATCTCGACAGGGTCGTCGCTGGCACAGGCTCATATGGCACGGCTGGAAACGGCCATACCAACCTCCCGACAAAAGCTCTTCCGGGCATCGGAACGGATGGATTGGGCCTTTAAATTCTAGCTGGCTGTGCAGTCTCTCGAGAGAGTTCGTAAATCAGCCCGGTCCGAGCAGACACTCCACCAAAGATCCGACGCGCATTTCAGCCAAAACAGTCCGCGCCGCCTGACCGCTCAAAGCGTCGAGACGTGGCTGCCGCCATCCATGACGATATTCTGACCGATGATATTCCCGGCATGAGCTGAGCATAGGAAAGCGCAGGCCGCGCCGAACTCCTCGGTCGTCCCAAAACGCTTGGTGGGAAGCTCGGCAGCACGAGCGGCGTGAACCTCCTCGAAGCTCTGGCCCGTTTTATCAGCAATCGCGACCGATGTGTTCACCAGCCGGTCGGTCGCATATGGCCCGGGCAGCAAGGCGTTGATCGCAACGTTCCGGTCGGCAACCTTGCGCGCCAAGGCCGCAACGGCGCCCGTCAGCCCTGCCCTGGCGCCGTTGGACAGCTCCAATGTCGGCACCGGCGCCTTGACCGAGTAGGATGTGATGTTGACGATCCGGCCAAAGCCGCGATCGGCCATGCCGTAGACGGTTGCACGGATCAGGGCCAAAGGCGTGATCATGTTGCCTTCGACCGCCTCGCGCCAGTCATCCAGCGAAAAGTCGGCAAAATCTCCGGGCGGTGGGCCTCCGGCATTGTTCACCAGAATATCCGGCTCGGGCATCGCGTCGAGGATCGCCGCCCGACCCGCCTCGGTCTTCACGTCTCCGGCAACCGGCGTCACTGAAACAGCGTGTGCGGCCGCGATCTCATCGGCCGTCTGGCGCAGTTCGCTTTCGGTCCGCGCTGTGATCACCAGATCGACGCCCTCGGCTGCCAGCGCTTCGGCACACCCGCGCCCCAGGCCTTTCGACGCCGCGCAAACTATAGCCTTGCGGCCGCGTATCCCCAAATCCATGGCAAATCCTCCCCGATGTTTTGGGCACGTTGCCACGAACAGCCACCAAAAAGAAAGAGACCAGCCCGAAGGCTGGCCTCTCCCCACACGTGAACCGAAGTGGATTACTTGTGTTCTTTGTAGGCCTCTTCCTCGTGCCGAGCGCCGTGAATAATCAATGCGACACACAACACGACCGAGAGGATCAGGAACAGGCCCGGCGTGAAGCCGCCTGCGCCGGTATAGATCGCCTCGGCGCCTTCCCAGGTATCGATTGGTGAGCCCATGATGTTGTCTCCTTTCTTAAGATTACGGTTGCGCGGCCTTACTCGGCCGCGACAGCGCTACCGCCCGGGCCCTTCAGGGCGCTTTGCATCCCCTCCGGATAGGCAGTGGCCGGGATTTTGACGATGTCCATGCCCAGAATCTCAACTTGCTCGGGGATCCGCAGAAGGCCGAACGTGTTGAGCAGGTACGACACGCCGTACCCCGGAATGAAGCCCAGCAGCAGCATGGAGACAGCGCCGATCAACTGACCCATAAAGTTGGTGTCCGGGTAATCGCCGTTCGGGTAGCCGGCAGCAACGATGCCGAAGATCAACACGCCGAAGAGACCGCAGATGCCATGGACCGAAACCGCGCCAACAGCATCGTCGATCTTGAAGGTCTTCTCGAGCCATGCAGCGCCAACCGGAGCCAAGGCACCACCGGCAACGGCCAGACAGAAGGTCAGCGGCGGCCAGTAGAGGTCGAGCCCCGATGCCGTCGCGAACACGCCGGCAAGTGCACCGGACATCATCCAGAACGGATCACGGGTCATCGCCCATCCGCCGATGATACCGCCACCGAACGCCATGACCGTGTTGAAGGCCACTGCCGACAGTGTCGTCGGGTTGCCGAAGATCGTGGTCCACTGCCCGGTGCCGTTATAGATGATACAGCCGCCCAGGAAGCCGAAGAAGCCGACGAAAAGGATCATCAGGCCAAAGACCGACAGCGGCACGTTGTGCGGCTTGATCTCGTTTGCGGTTCCATCCGGGTTGAACTTCCCGATACGCGGGCCGAGGTTCAGCAGCACACCGAAGGCGAAGAACGCGGCGACCATGTGGACGCAGCCAGCAGCACCGAAGTCATGCCACCCGAACTCGGTGAGCAACCAGCCATCGCCGTGCCAGGCCCAGCTCGCGCCGATGATCCAGACGACCGAGCCGAGTAGGATCGCGAGGATGATAAAGCCCGAGACCTTGATCCGTTCGATCACGGCGCCCGAAAAGATCGACGCGGTCGTCGCGGCGAACAGCGCAAAGGCTGCCCAGAACACGCCCGTGGCATTGTCGGCGAGGTTGGGTCCCATCGCTTGCGACCAAGGTGCACCACCCGTTTCCACCGAGAAATCGGGCAGACCACCCGGCGACGCCAGATAGAACCACCAGCCGAAGAAAAAGAACGTCGGTATGACGAACGCAAAGGCGAGGATGTTCTTGGTCCCGGAGGCGAGCACGTTCTTCGTGCGCGATGCCCCCATCTCATAGCCGAGGAACCCGGCGTGAATGATGAACATGAAGGCCGTGCACCACCAGTAGTACACCTCCATGTTGATCGTGGTTGTCCACGTCATCTGGTCTTCCATAAATACCTCCTGTCCCGGACCGGTTGCTCCCAAGCCGATCGACCGGTTGTCATTTTCCGGAGTCCTGGCGCACCCCTCGCGCGCAGGTAAATCCAACGCAGAGGCTACGCCCACGTCGAGTCGGGGCAAGAAATTTTGATTACAATTTGAATATGAAGGCCAGATTGCACGCATTTCATCCAATCAAGCGGCATTCATGAGCAAATTATAGGCAACATGATGATCTGAATATCACCCGATGCCCACGAACGAAAAAGGGCCGTCCAACAGAACGGCCCTTGCGCGTTGTTACGTGCAGCGGACGCTCGCTACTTCTCTGCCTTCTTGTAAGCGTCCAGTTCGTGCTTCGACCCGACGATCAACGCCAGAATGCAAAGCCCGGCCGATACGGCCGTCCAGACGACCTCCATCGATGTGTTGGCGCCCATGTAGATCGGTCCTGCGATCTCGTTCCAGGTCTCAAATCCAAAGCCCATTGCGTTGTCTCCTCTGTTGTCCGGTTACTCGGCGGCCATGGCCGATGCGCCAATGCCCTCGGGATAGGCTCGGGCTGGTACCTTGGTTGGATCGAGCCCGTTGATCTCGGCCGCTTCGCTGACGCGGAGCAAACCCAACATCTTCAGGATGAGCGACACGAAATAGCCGGGCACGAAACCCAGCAGGAAGAAGACCACCGCGCCGACGATCTGTCCGACCAGCGAAACCTGAACAACACCGGCATCGCCCTGCAGCGCAGGAAGGCCGGCACCCCAGACGCCGAATCCGATCAAACCGAAAAGGCCCACGATGCCGTGGACCGTCACGGCGCCAACCGCATCATCGATACCAAACTTCTCCAGGAATGCCGCAGCCGGTTTCAGCATCGCACCACCCAAGAAGCCCATGATGAACGCTAGCGGCGGCCAGTAGACGTCGAGGCCCGACGCACAGGCAATGATCCCGGCAAGTGCACCCGACATCATCCAGAACGGGTCACGAGTGATCATCCAGGCACCGACGATGCCTCCGGCAAAGCCCATCAGGATGTTGAAGGACAAGGCCGACAGAGTGATCGGTGTGCCGTAGATCGTGGACATCTTGTCCGGGTACCAGGACCAGGCCTCGCCAGGGACAATGACGCAGGCCATCAAGAAACCCCAGAAGCCGACGATGATGAGCATCAATCCGATGCAGGTCAGCGGCATATTGTGGCCCGAGATGTCGTTCGCAGTGCCGTCCGGGTTGTATTTGCCAATGCGCGGTCCAAGATTGATCAGCACGCCCAGTGCGAAGAACCCTGCGACTGCGTGAACCAAGCCAGCCGCGCCGAAGTCGTGCACGCCCCATTCCGTGACGAGCCAACCGTCGGCGTGCCATCCCCAGGCTGCTGCGACGACCCAGGCGAACGAGCCAAGCACGATCGCCAGGATCACGAAGCCGACGACCTGGATCCGTTCGATCACGGCGCCGGAGAAGATCGATGCGGTCGTTGCGGCAAACAGTGTGAACGCGCCCCAGAAAGCACCCGACGCATTGTCCGAGATGTTAGGCCCCATGTATTCCACCCAGGGCGCCGCGATCGACGAAGCATACTCTGCGCCAGAGATCTCCATCGGACCGGCGCTGAGGGAAATGCCTGTCGGGAAGCCCCAATACACCCACCATCCGAAGTAATAGAAGGTCGGAACCATGAACGCGAACGCCAGGATATTCTTGATCCCGGACGCCAGCACGTTCTTGAGCCGCGATGCACCCATTTCGTAGGCCAGAAAGCCTGCGTGAATGATGACCATCAACGGGATGGTGAGATAGTAGTAGGTTTCGGCGAACATCGTGTTCGTCACGGTTCCGCCGCCACCGGCGGCAGCGACTTGCGCCTTCAACGCCTCGACCTCTGCCGCGAGTGCGGCAAGCTGTTCTTCCATTTGGTCCTCCCCAGGCCGGTGCCTCTATGATGGGTCACTCGGCTTCGATTATTGGCCCCTCGACGCAGCCCTTTTGACGGGTGCGACGGAATGCACGTTAACGCTACCGGATTATACCGGAAGCGCCAAGTCGGTCTGGACCAATTCTGATCCAGTTTCGGGGATGTGATCGGGAAGCTTGTCGTCGATGTGCGGCCTCGTGGGCAGTCCGCCTATTGAAGGGCCATCGTGCCCATTTCGATGTACTTGCGGCGCCGGTCCGCCCGCAGGTCATCGGCAGACATCGCTTCGAAGGCGCGCAGCGAGTCGTCGATCGCGTGTCCAACGGCCGAGATGGTCTTCGCACGATCACGCTGAGCGCCGCCCAATGGTTCGGTAACGATCCTGTCTGCAACACCCAGGCGCTCGAGATCTTGTGCTGTCAGGCGCAGAGCATCCGCAGCCTCCTGCATTTTCTCGGCGTTTTTCCAGAGGATCGAGGCGCAGCCTTCCGGCGAGATCACCGAGTAGATCGAATGCTCGAGCATGATGACCCAGTTCGCAGTCGCAAGGGCCACGGCACCGCCAGAGCCACCTTCTCCGATGACGACCGAGATCAGAGGCACACCGAGTTGCAGGCACGTGTCGGTGGATCGGGCTATGGCCTCGGCCTGACCACGTTCCTCAGCACCCTTCCCCGGATAGGCGCCGGGTGTGTCGATCAACGTGATCACCGGCAGTCCGAACTTATCACCCATCTCCATGAGACGCTGAACCTTGCGATACCCCTCGGGCCGCGCCATGCCGAAATTTCGATGCAGACGCGTTTTCGTGTCATGCCCTTTTTCGTGGCCCAGGATGACCACCGGACGTCCCTCGAGCCGCGCGAGTCCACCGATGATCGCGTTGTCTTCGGCGAAGTTCCGATCGCCCGCCAAGGGCATGTAATCCGTGAACAGGGCGTCGATATAGTCTCTGCTGTGCGGACGCCCCGGATGGCGGGCGATCTGGCATTTCTGCCAGGGTGTTAGTTTTGCATAGAGATCGCGGAGCAGTTCTGCGCCCCGCGTCTCGAGTTGATCTGCTTCCGAGGACACATCCATGTTTGGGTCCTGCCGGGCCAGCGCACGCAGTTCCTCGGCCTTGCCTTGAAGCTCGGCCAATCCCTTCTCGAAATCGAGGTAGTGTGTCATTGCACTCCCGGCCTATCCGCCCGTGTCGTTTGCGCGCGATGTATGCCGAATGCCGGACCGATGCAACGATGTGCGCCGACCTACGATCAGCGCATTGTCCAAGTATGCTAAATCGTCCGTTTACCACGACGCGTTACGGTCACACCGAATCCCCGAAAAGGGATGTGTGTAGCCCGGGCTGCGAAGCGGTTCCGCTCAAGTCGTCTGCAAAGTAGACGCATCGGGTTCTTGCGTATGTCAGAGTCGCATCTTTATGGATGTTGTTGTCCAGGTTGTCTTGGCTTGCCTCCAGAGTCTACCTCAGACAGCGACACGCCGACGCCACCCGGAAGCGGTGGTGCGACCAAGCCGATCTACACCGGAAGCCAGATCCAGAGCGCCCTGACGACGGCGGATGGTCAGTACAGCTCGGTCGGTTGGGCGGGGCAGACCATTACCTACTCCATCGGAACAGGTCCACGGACGGTGCTCCAGCCCTATTGGGAAAGCGAGTACAACGGGTATGTCGTCATGTCCGCTCGTATGGAAGCTGTCGCCCGCGATGCGTTCGAGCTTTGGGACGACGTCATCGCAATCGATCTGGTCGAGCTCTCGAACACGCCCGCTGCCGATATCAGCTTCAACTACACCTCGGCCAGCAACAACGCTACCTATGCCGAATACGGCTACGACCGGACGCCGGTGCCGGGGCGGGCGAGCAACAGCCTCTACGATTCCGATCTCTGGTTCGCGCACAACTGGTGGACGCACGATCAGGACAGCGATCTGGTACCCGGCGGCTACGGGATCATGACCTATCTGCACGAGATCGGGCATGCGCTGGGTCTGAGCCATCCGGGGCCCTACAATCGCAGTGCAAACTTCACATCCGACGCCACGCACTTCCAAGACACACGCGCCTACACGGTGATGTCCTACTTCAATGCGAGTGAAAACGGCTCGGGCACCGACCACATCGGCACGACTGGGCGCAACTACGGCGCGACACCGTTGCTGCACGACATCATGGTTCTGCAGGAGATCTACGGCGCGGACATGACGACACGCACCGGCGGTACCGTATACGGCTTCAATACGACCACGGACCAGGCAGCGTTCGATTTCACGATCAACAGAAACCCCGTCATTGCGATCTGGGACGCAGGCGGGATCGACAAGATCGACGCATCCGGCTGGAACACCAACCAACGCGTGGACCTGACCGAGGGCGCTTTTTCGTCCGTCGGCCATCTCACCAACAATCTGGCGATCGCTTATGGCGTGACGATCGAGCTTGCCACGACCGGCGGCGGCAATGACGTCATCATCGGGAACGCCGCCCACAACGTCTTAACCGGCAATGGTGGCAACGACACACTGTCGGGACTGGACGGCGCCGATATCTTTTATGGTGGGCGCGGCGCCGACGTGATCGATGGCGGAGAGGGTCAGGACTCGGCTCGCTACGACAACTCGTCCTCGGGCGTCGCGGTCAACCTGCTCACGGGCAGCGGGTCAGGTGGCGATGCGTCAGGCGACACCCTGATCTCGATCGAGTATGTCCATGGTTCGCAGCACGATGACGTTCTGACCGGCGACAATGCGACTGCCAACAGACTGTATGGCAATGGCGGAGACGACGTCATCTATGGCGGCGGCGGGCATGATTTCCTGCTTGGTCAGGACGGTGATGACGAGATCTACGGTGGCACCGGGCGCGACGTGATCCGGGGGGGCGACGGCGCCGATTTGCTCGATGGCGGATCCGAGGATGATTGGATCCAATACAATGACGGCAGCTTTGTGCACGTTGATCTGCTGAACGGCATCGGTCGCCACAACGAAGCCGAAGGCGATACGTATGTCTCGATCGAGAACGTGCGTGGATCGAACTTCAACGACGTGATCCTGGGCAGCGCCGGACGCAACATCATCCTTGCGGGCGACGGCGATGACATCGTCAACACCAATGGCGGAAACGACGTGATCCACGGCGAAGGCGGCGACGACCAACTGGTTGGCTCGAGCGCCGCCGAGACGTTCTATGGCGGCGACGGCGCTGACGTGATCGATGGCGGCGACGGAAACGACTGGGTCCGGTATACGGACGCCACATCCGGCGTCTCGGTCAGCCTGCTGGATGGCGCGGGTTTCGACGGCGCATCGACCGACCAGCTTTCAAACCTCGAATTCCTCTGGGGTTCGGATTTCGATGACGACCTCGCGGGCAATGACGGCGTCAACATGATCCGTGGCGGCGATGGTGACGATACGATCACGGGCCATGGCGGGAACGATATCCTGCAGGGCTACGGCGGCGCAGATCAGTTTGTCTTCAATACGGACGACGGGATCGATCGCATCAATGCCTTCGACCTATCACTGGATCGCATACGCTTCAATGACATCCTGGCGTTCGGCGACCTTGCTATCTCCGACTTCCAGGGTTCGGCAGCAATCACTTACGACACGGGCGACGTCATCCTGCTGACCGGGATCGACTCGCAATTGGTTACCTCGGGGATGTTCCTGTTCGGTTGAAGGCAACGAAGGTTCATTCCGGATCGAGGGTTGGGGGCGGCGCGCGGCAAGAATGCCGCGCCCGAAGCCGCACCTGCGATCATCGACACAAAAACTCACTGAACAAGTTTGAGTAGCGTTCAGCGGCGGGCAAATAAACACCCAAATTTTTCTATTTAAGACGGGCGCTTTCGGGTTCGCTGGTAGCCCAAATCACTGACCAAACGCATGGCGCGGCAACCTGATCCGATCGCAAGATCATCTACCCCTGGATAGGCCGCATCAGTGTCACTCAGCGACACAGTTGAAGGCACCCCTGACACGAGAAGCTGGAAAACGCGTTCAAGGAGAGTAGATGCGCTGCCCGCCTAACGAAACGCGTCGCGCTGTTTGCACGGGTTGTATTCGGTCCGTCCATCCGGAGCGACCCGGGTCGACCAGGCCGCTGCGCAATACCGCTCCATGTCGGTCGCCGTAAACTGCGCATACGAACTGCCTTCGAACAGAACATGCGCGACCGGAGCCGAAGGGGTACCAGGCGCAGATGCTGGCGCCGGGTCGGTCGCAACAACACCCACTGCAATATCGATTTCCCGTGCGAGTTCGCGTGCGCGTGCCGCCTCGGTGTCATCGATCTTCCGACCGGGCGCACAATCAATAGCGGCTGCGTAAGTCGGCACGGTATCCTCGGATGGCACGCGTTCCGGTCGCCCCCTCACACGGCATCCGGTCGCCTGCTGGATGACAATCGTCGGATCGATGGCTTGATCTTCCGGGACCCCGAAGATCCGGGCGGTTGCCTGCGTCCGGTTGAGGCGGTCCCATGAGATCTCGAACGGGACACCGTCGGCTTCAATGACGGTTCGATAGACCTCGGGCTCCGGCGCAGCGCTCGATACGACACCCGTATCCGATGACCCGCACGCAGCGAGGCACGCCAGACCGCCGATTGTCATCCATGATCGCACGAAACCCTCCCCGCACCATCCGGCGCCGACTTTGCCTCAGGTGCTGGCGGCGATCAACTCCGCCTGCTTGACCACGACCTGTGCCTGCCGGATCGAGGCCAGATCGATCAGTTTTCCATCCAGAGTGACGGCGCCCAGACCCTTGGCATCCGCCTCGGCCATCGCCTCCAGAATACGGTTGGCGCGCTCCACCAGAGCATCAGAAGGCGTGTAGATTTCGTTCGCCAGTGCGATCTGGTTCGGATGGATCGCCCATTTGCCGACGCAGCCGAGGGTTCGCGCCCTCAGCGCCTGCGCGCGGTACCCGTCGGGATCCGAAAAGTCGCCATACGGCCCATCGACCGGCAACAGACCGTGCTTGCGGCACGCGGCAACCATGCGCACGATCGGCCAATGCCAGGGGTCATTGTAGTGCACCGCGCGCTCGGTCCCCGGTTCGCCCAGGGCCAACGCATAGTAACTCTCTTGCTCGCCACCGATCCCCGTGACCTGCATCCCCATAGATGCCGCGTAATCCGCCACGCCAAAGCTCATCGCCTGCATGCGTGGGCTGGCCGCCGCAATCTCATCTGCGTTGGCAGCGCCCTGAGCAGTCTCGATGATCACCTCGAAACCGATCTTCTTGGTTTTGCCAACCTTCTGTTCGGCGGCCGAGACGACCGCATCGACCGCATAGATGTCCGCGGCGTTCCCCGCCTTCGGGATCATGATCAGGTCCAGCTGATCTCCGCCACGCTCGATCACCTGCATCGCGTCATCGACCCAGTACTGCGTGTCGAGACCGTTGATCCGCACCGACACGGTTTTTGACCCGAAGTCGACGGTGTTGAGCGCGTCGATGATGTTCTCGCGCGCCTGCTCCTTATCTGCCGGAGCCACCGCGTCTTCGAGATCGAGGTTCACAACGTCCGCTGCGGATGCCGCCATCTTCGGGAACAGTTTGGTGTTCGACCCCGGTCCGAAAAGCTGGCAGCGGTTGGGCCGCCCTGGTGCTGCGGGCTGGACGTTGAAGGACATGCCGATCTCCATGCTGCACATGCGAGGGTAATTTTCTTTCGCGGCGTATAGGCGGGACGACCGGATCGGTCAATGGCTGTACTTGTGTGCCGGATCGGGATGCGTAACGTGAAGCAACCAAGCCGGAGGACACCATGACAACGACCGTTGCGCACCTGCTGTGCCAGGGGATGAAAGATGTTGGGATCGACCATCTCTACTGTCTGCCCGGCGTTCAAAATGATGACTTCTTCAATGCGCTGGTCGACTACCCCGAAATCAAACCGATCGCGACGCGGAACGAGCAGGCGTGCTCGTACATGGCAGCCGGTGCCGCCCAGGCATCTGGCAAACCACAAGCCTATTGCGTCGTACCTGGCCAAGCGGTTCTGAACGCGGGTGCGGGACACTCCACGGCGTTCTCGACTGCATCGCGCGTGCTTGCGCTCCTGGGTGAAAACAAGTCGCACTTCATTGGAAGAATGCACGGGCAACTGCACGAATTGGCCGATCAAACGGCAATCGTCTCGCAGATGTCGAAACACACCGAAACTCTGATGGACCCGGCGACGCCACGCTCTCAGATCCAGACAGCGCTTTCAGCGCTGATCAGCGGCCACCCTGCGCCCGTGTCTGTGCAATGCCCGCTTGATCGCTGGATCACGCCATCCGAGACGCTGGATCCTGTCGAGGAAGCGCGGCCCGAGGTTGATCTAGATGCCGTGAACAAGGCCGCCGATCTTCTGGCACATGCGAAGAACCCGATCATCGTGTTGGGGGGCGGCGCGCACGGGGCGCCGGAGGCGATTGTTGAAATCGCCGAGATGCTGAAGGCGCCAGTTTCTGCACTTCGCCAGGGCAAGGGCGCTTACGACGAAGCACGCCCACTGGCGGTGATGGGACCAGTCGCGCATGAGATCTGGAAGACCGCAGACGTGGCCCTGGGGATCGGCACCCGCTTCATGTGGCACGAAATGGTCTGGGGCGTCGACGATGCACTGTCGCTCATCCAGATCAATGCCGACCCGGGCGAGATCAATCGCCGCGGCAACGTCGCGGTTCCCATCTGTGCGATGGTCGAGGATGTCCTGCCAGCTCTGATCGAGGCTTTGGGGACGCGTCTCGGCGCCGTCGAAGACCGGACTGATCACGTCGCTGGCCTGAAAGGTGCGTTCGACCAACGGGTGCGAGACCTTCAGCCGACCTATGACGACCTGATGGTCATCCGCCAGGTGATCGGTGAGGACGGGATCTTTGTCGACGACCTCACCCAGGTGGCCTACGCCGCACGTTACATTTTGCCCGTGCACCGGCCGCGCGGCTATGTCTGTGCCGGTTATGCCGGAACGCTTGGCTGGGGCATGCCGGCAGGTCTGGGCGCCGCACTGGCCTCACCTGGGAAACGTGTGATCACCGTGCAGGGCGATGGAGGCTTTCTGTACTGCGCTCAGGAGCTGGCGACCTCAGTCAAGCACAGGATCCCGCACGTCACACTGGTGTACAATGACAACGCCTATGGGAACGTGCAGCGCATCCAGGAAGACCGGTTCGGCCACAATAGGACGATCGCAACCGATCTGCACAACCCGGACTTCGTCAAGTTCGCAGAGAGCTTCGGGGCGTTTGCAATCCGCTCGAAACCGGGATCGGAAAACCTGCGACTGGCCTTGGAGGAGGCTTTCGCTCAGGACGGCCCGGCGGTCGTGGAAATGCCAACGCCAGAGCGTTACCCAAGCCCGTGGGGGCACATCTTCCTGCCGACTGTGCGTGGGCCGTCGCAGGCGCCGCTGCTAGCGAACGGGTGAGCGGGCCTGCGCCGTTCCTGTTCCAGGCCAGCGCTCGCCTGGCACATCGAGCTGACCCACCCGCCCACGGCACAGGCCCGCTTGGCAGACCTGCTTAGCTGTGGCGGCAAGCACCGAAGGCGTCAGCCGGCAGAAGCCTCGGCCGGTTCGTCTTCCTTGTCGAGAGCTTCGATCTCGGCTTCCAGATCATCCTTGGAGACCGGAACATCCGTGACGTTGGCCTTGTCGATGATCAAGTCGACCACCTTGTCCTCGAACAACGGCGCACGAATGCTCTCAAGCGCTTCACGGTTGTTGCGCACAAATTCGAAGAACTCGCGCTCCTGGCCCGGGTACTGTTGCGCCTGCGCCATGATCGCCTGACCGATGTCACCTTCGGACAGTTCGACCTTTTCCTTCTGACCGATCTCGGCAAGCAGAAGGCCAAGGCGGACGCGGCGACCCGCCAGCGTCTTGTGTTCGTCGGTCGGTTCGACCTCCGGGTGATCGTGCCCCTCGACGTCTGGGTTTTCCTCGTGCCAGAGCTGGTGCGCGATCGACTTCGCCTCGACGTTGACCAAGCCTTCGGGGAGTTCGAACTTCACCATCTCATCTAAAGCATCCAAGAGTCGGCGCTTCAGGAGATTGCGGCTCGCACCTGCAAATTCCTGTCCGATCCGCTCGCGGATGTTGCCCTTCAGACCATCGACATCCTCGGCCCCGTAGCGCTTGGCAAACTCGTCGTTTATCTCGGCCGCCGCAGGTTCCTTGACCTCTTTCACAGTCACCTCGAACACCGCCGCCTGACCGGCAAGGTTCTCGGCATTGTAATCGTCGGGGAACGTGACTTCGACGTTCTTCTTATCGCCGGCGCTCGCGCCCACCAGTTGATCCTCGAAGCCCGGGATGAACGAGTTCGAACCAAGCACCAGCGGATAATCCTCGGCCTCACCGCCCTCGAACGGCACATCGTCGATACGACCCAGGAAGTCGATGATCACCTGATCCTTGTCTTGGGCCGCGCGCTCAGCGGACGCATATTCGGTCGCGCTGTCGGCGAGACGCCCAAGAGCTTCCTCTACTGCATCTTCCTCGACCTCGACCGTTTTGCGCTCGAGCGTGATGGCCGTGTAGTCGACCTCTGGAACATCGGGCAGGCACTCATACGACACCTCCACGTTCAGGTCGTCTCCGGCCTCGAAGTTCTCGTTCTGGATCTTGATGTCAGGCTGCTGCGCCGGGCGATGGCCCTGCTCCTGCAGATGCGTCGAGACCGAGCTTTCGACCGTCTCCTGTACGACTTCGCCCAGAACCGACTTGCCGAACATCTTCTTCAGCAGCGGCAGCGGCGCCTTGCCCTTCCGGAAGCCTTTCATCTGAAAGTCCTTGCGGACCTCGTTCAGCTTCTCATCGGTCTTTGCGTCCAGGTCGGCGGCGGTCACGGTAATCGCGTACGCGCGCTTCAGTCCCTCGGACTTGGTCTCGGTCACCTGCATTTCGGTCCTCTCAGCCTCCGGACCTTTCCGGAGAAGTCTTCTTCTTCCATCGTGAATTTGGTGCGGGCGGAGGGACTTGAACCCCCACGCCTTGCGGCACGAGAACCTAAATCTCGCGTGTCTACCAATTTCACCACGCCCGCGCTCGTCAAGGTTGCCCCCGGCGAAGTCGGCGGTTCTATAACAGTGAGTCGCAAAGGGCGATAGGGAAAATGCGCCGGTGGAGGACGGCCCGCATCCGTTTTGTCAGACCACGTTTCGCGCACTTGTCGCGTACTCCGTGCGGTCACGCGTAAGCAGCTTGAGATCAACCCATGATTGAGCCTCCACGGTGAACGACGGCAACCGCCGACCCCTGCCCGAACTAGACGCCGAGATCGCGAAAAACCTCGGGCAGTTGTTCGGAAATGTCCTCCGCGATCAGACCGGGGCCGAACTTCAATGCACACTCGACATGCAGCCAAGCGGCCGTATCGGCGGCGGACACGGGATCGAACCCCTGCGCGAGCAGGCCTGTGATGAAACCCGCAAGAACGTCGCCCGATCCGGCCGTCGCCAAACATGGCGCCGAGCGCTCATAGTGCGCTGAGTTGATCGAACAGCGTCCATCGGGATGCGCGATGACGGTATCCGCGCCCTTGAACAGTACAACGCAGCCTGCGCGTCTGGCTGCTTCCCGTGTTGCATCGACTTTCGAATAGGCGGGGCCTCTGATGGCCGGTTCTTTCAGCTTGGTCAGGATGTCCGGGAACAACCGTCCGAATTCGCCCTCGTGCGGGGTCAGCACGCACTTGTCGTACAACATGGCGAACAGCGTCGCCGGATCATCGCGGTATTCGGTCAGCGCATCGGCGTCCAACACGACGCACAACGGTGCGCCATGGCGCGTAGGATGGGCGCCTCGCCCATCCATGAGGATTGTGCGAAGGGTCTCCCGCAACCTGGCTCCCAATCCGAACCCCGGCCCGATGCAAACCGCCTTTACCTTTCGGGCGCGTAACTCTGTTTGCAAGCCGTCAACGTCCTTGATCGGAGCCAGCATCACCGCATCAAGCCGCGCCGCATTCTCGATCACAGCTTCTTCCGGGCACCCTACCGTCACGAGCCCCGCGCCAATCCTCAACGCACCGCGCGCGGCCAGACGGCTGGCACCGCCCTTTCCCTGACCGCCGGCAAGGACGAACGCATGGCCGTGCGAGTATTTGTTGCCGCCGATCTGCTTTGCAGCGCCCCTTTTTAGCAAGCCGTGAGCGTTAGTAAGCCCAACGATGTCGGGATCGTCATCGGACGCATGCAAGCCGATGTCAGAGATCCTTAATTCTCCACATCCCTCGGGCGCGCGCAAATAATGCCCGAGTTTCGGTCTGTGGAAGGAGACCGTTAAGTCGGCAAGGAACCGAAGCTTGTGTTCGATCGTCCTCCCGCTATCCGAGCAAACGCCCGTCGGCAAGTCGACCGCCACCGATGCGGCCTCTTTGAACAGTCCTGATTGATGAAGCGAGGCTTCTGCTGCCTCTGCGGTTACTCCATCTAACGGACGCGACAGGCCTGTGCCGAACAAAGCGTCAATGCAGATTTGAGGCGCCGTTTCGGGCGCGAGTGTCGAACTTTCGAGCGGTTGAACCTGCCCCAGTATCCGCCACCTTCGGCAATTCTCCGCCGCGTCCGGGGGCAGCTTCGCCTCGTCGCCATATAGATAGACCTCGACCTCCCAGCCGCGCTGCTTCAACAACCGCGCGACCACGAACCCATCACCACCATTGTTTCCGGGACCACAGAGTACCACCGATCGATGCGGCGCTGTCGCAAGCGCGGGTCGCCATTCCAGGATCGCCTCGACGACACCGCGTCCTGCGCGCTCCATCAAGTCTAGACCCGTGACCTCACCGGAGTCGATTGCAGCTTGCTCGACCGCTCGCATCTGAGCAGCCGTCAGAAGTTCCGTCATCTCCGCATCCCGTCTGCTGTCCTGATCGGTATCGCACATGAGAATTTTTTCCGATAGGATGCCCATGGTGGATGTTGCTGAACCAATACTCAGAGAAAGTTCAGGCAGAGAGAAGGTGTCGGAATGCCCGATGTGCTGAAGATCGCGATTGCGCGACGCGAGATCTTGTTAAAGGAGATCTCGGCTCTGGACCGGTTCATCGTCACGGCGCATGATCTTCTGGCACAAGCCGCCCGCCGAGAGCACGCGCGGCCGCGCAATTCCTCCAGACCATCGACCTCATCCCGCCTGGGTGAGACAGAGACGTCTGCGCAGCCGGATCCCGTGGTTCACGAAGAGGGACCGCGGAAGGACAAACCACCAGCCAGCAAGACAGAGGCGTTCCTCCGGAAGATTGGTGTGGGCGCCATGCATGACGGCGATGAGAGCACCGCGGCGTCTTCGGAAGGCTCGACCCATCGTCCTGCGGAGGGCATGGGTTAATCCACAATTTCTGCTCTTTTATTGATCATTTTGCATAAAGTTTAATCAATATTCGCTGCTACAGCCATACGAAGCGTTGTCGTGGACCGCTGCTCGCAGCTTTCTGCCGATAAGACTGTTTTGGCACGGGTTATGCATCTTGAACACACGCAGCCGACGTCCGCCGGGGCGCCAGGTGGGAATCCAGCACGGCATTCGCCAAGGAGAAAACAATGAAAAAGGTCGAAGCCATCATCAAGCCGTTCAAGCTTGATGAGGTGAAGGAAGCGCTGCAGGAAATCGGAATCCAGGGATTGAGCGTCATGGAAGCGAAGGGCTTCGGGCGCCAAAAGGGGCACACGGAGCTATACCGCGGCGCGGAATACGTCGTGGACTTCCTGCCCAAGGTGAAGATTGAGGTCGTGGTAGACGACGACATGCTCGATCAGGTCACCGAGGCGATCGTCGGTGCCGCCAAGACCGGCAAGATCGGCGACGGCAAGATCTTTGTCACCAATG
This sequence comes from Pseudomonadota bacterium, assembly GCA_038534135.1. Lineage (GTDB taxonomy): Bacteria > Pseudomonadota > Alphaproteobacteria > Rhodobacterales > Rhodobacteraceae > Thermohalobaculum. The sequence goes on from JBCAXJ010000025.1 coordinate 56,808, forward strand.
TCGAACAGGCGATCCGCATCCGCACCTCGGAGGAAGGGCCGGACGCGCTCTGATCCACAGACCCAGAACACACCAAAAACACGAACATTCTGACAGAAGAGGAATACAGAATGAGCACACCCGCTGAACTCGTTCAAAAGATCAAGGAAGAGGAAATCGCATATGTCGATATCCGCTTCACCGATCCGCGCGGAAAGATGCAGCACGTCACGGCGATCTCGGACCTGATCGACGAGGACTGGTTCGCTGACGGCTGGATGTTCGACGGCTCGTCGATCGCTGGCTGGAAGTCCATCGACAAGTCCGACATGAAGCTGATGCCTGACTGCGACAGCGCCATGATGGACCCGTTCTATGCCGAAAAGACCATGTCGATCTTCTGCACGGTCTGCGAGCCGGACACCGGAGAGCTGTACGAGCGCGACCCGCGTGCGACGGCTCAGAAGGCCGAACAGTACCTGGTCGACAGCGGCATCGGCGACCAGTCGTTCTGGGGTCCGGAAGCCGAGTTCTTCCTGTTCGACGATGTGCGTTTCAGCGTCGAGATGAACAAGGTCTCGTACGAAGTCGACGCCCAGGACGCCTCGTGGAACAGCGACGCCGAGTTCGAGATGGGCAACATGGGCCACCGCCCGGGCATCAAGGGCGGCTACTTCCCGGTCAACCCGACCGATGCCGGTCAGGACATCCGGTCGGAAATGCTCTCGACCATGGCGCGCATGGGCATGAAGGTGGACAAGCACCACCACGAGGTTGCCTCGTGTCAGCACGAGCTGGGCCTGGTCTTCGGCAGCCTTACCCATCAGGCAGACATGCTGCAGATGTACAAATACGTGATCCACAATGTCGCGCATGCCTATGGAAAATCGGCAACTTTCATGCCGAAGCCGATCATGGGTGACAACGGCACGGGCATGCACGTCAACCAGTCGATCTGGAAGGACGGCGCACCGCTGTTTGCCGGTGACAAGTATGCGGATCTGTCCGACGAGGCGCTGTGGTACATCGGCGGTGTCCTGAAGCACGCCAAGGCACTGAACGCGTTCACGAACCCGGCGACCAACAGCTACAAGCGCCTGATCCCGGGCTTCGAAGCCCCGGTTCTGCTGGCCTATTCCGCTGCGAACCGGTCGGCCTCGGTCCGTATTCCGTGGACGGACAGCCCGAAGGCGAAGCGCGTCGAGACCCGCTTCCCGGACCCGGCTGCGAACCCGTATCTGTGCTTCTCGGCCCTGCTGATGGCAGGCCTGGACGGCATCCAAAACAAGATCCACCCGGGCGAGGCTGCCGACAAGGATCTGTACGATCTGCCACCGGAAGAACTGGCGGGCATTCCGACCGTCTGCGGAAGCCTGCGCGAAGCGCTCGGGGCTCTGGAAGCCGACATGGACTTCCTGACCAAGGGCAACGTGTTCACGAAGGATCAGATCGAGGGCTACATGGAGCTTAAGTGGGAGGAGTGCTATCACTACGAGCACACGCCGCACCCCGCCGAGTTCCAGATGTACTATAGCTGCTGATCACCGGGGCGGGTGGATGCCTGGCGTTCGGACATGGTGGATGGGCGAGGCGCCCATCCTACGGATCTGGTGCGCCGGCATACAGCCGAGTTCCAGATGTACTTTAGCTGCTGATCACCCGGGGTGGGTAGATGCCCGGTCTTCGAAAATGGTGGATGGGCGAGGCGCCCATCCTACGGGATCTGGTGCGCCGGCACCCAGCCTGTCGATAGATGAGGTCGCGAGGCGTCCATCCCACACGATCTGGTGCGCCGGGACCCAGCGTATCGAAAGGTAAAGACAGCGAGGGGCCGAACCAACAAGATCTGGCGCGCCGGGACCCAGCCTACCGATAGATGCGGTCGACGAGGCGTCCATCCTTCAGGAACTGGTGCGCCGGGACTCAACCTATCGATAGATAGTATCGGCGAGGGGCCCACCCTACTGATAGGTCAGGATGGGCAGACCGGCGGTGCGCCAGCGCCCCTCTCCACAGATGGATTGGGGCGGTGGGTGAGGCACCTCTCTACCGATTGATAGACGACATCAGGGGCGGGCTTCGGTCCGCCCTTTGCCGTTGGTGTGAGCGGGCCGTTCGGTCGGTCCGTTCAGGTCGACATTCCGGCCAGTCCGGACGTGATCTTCGGGATGAAAAACATCACGTAATTTTCCATTAACCGGATATCGGCGCGCTTTCGGGGTCGTTCTCACCGTCCCTGAGACTCACGCCCGAACGGTAAAACCTGTTGCGAAACTGCCCTGAAAATCAGGGTGTTGCGCGGGAACTCGTGCGCACGCTCGATTGCCTGTAGTTTGAGCAGGCGTAAGTCATCGCGCGATTCGGCGATGTCCGACTGTCACGGATTTCGACATCCGCGAGAACCGCGATCCGATCCGAGGGCGGCGCGGTCCGTTTTGGCGAACGGTCGGATGAGGATCGTTAGGCGCCGACGAGCGATGCCACGTAGTGTACGAGATCTTTCAACCACGCGTACTCGACCGGGAGCTTGTCGGCGAGGCCGAGAAGCTTCGCGCTGACCGAGGTGATGACGGCAATCGAGCCAGCCGCTATGCCCTTGACGCCGAGCTTTCTTCCCTCGCTCACGATATCGGCCGCGAAAGCGCGCATCTCTTCGGAGAACGCCCGGAGCCAGCTTCGACGGTCTTCAGGCGACGCGACTCCATCTGGATTGTCTGGCGTAGGCTCGACTTCGGTTGCCGCGGCGAGTTCGTCCAGTGCTTCGGCAGTGTCCGGAGCAATCGCGTTGGAATACTGCTCGGCGATGTCCCGGGCGATTTCTGCGGCGAGCTTCGCCGCGTCCTGTTCAGTTTCAGCGTCTGCGATCTCGGGTTCCAGATCGGTGACGTAATCTGCCCATTCGGGCGCATGACGAAGCAGCAGGTTCTTCTGGAGAACGATGCCACGTAGGGGTGCGGCCTGCTCTGGCATCAACATGCCGAGGTTGTCGGCCTCTTGCGCAAACTGTTCGATCGTCATCGCAGCGAGACCGAAGCGGATGGCGTTGAAGTCTTCGAAGGTATCACCGAGCGCATTGCGCGCCCGCATCAGGCGCGGGAGCAGATCGTTGTTCTGGCTGCCGAGTTGGGCGGTCAGGTCGGCGATCTCCTCGCGAAGAACGGCCCAGCCATCGCGGGCGACATCTGCGAGTTGTCGTGCATCTGGTGTGCGGAGCCGCAGCACGCCGTCTTTTACGGCAAGGCGAACCGGTGCAGGTTGCGGATCCGGCGGCGAAAATGCTGCGTCGGAGCCACTGGTTTCTTCTGCCGTGTCGACTTCTTGGATGATTTCGCTGTCGTCCGGTTCGTCTCGTTCGGTGCCGTCATACTCCTCGATCAACCGGGCGATTTCGGCGTTGACCGTGGCGGGGCCATCCTCCCAGACCTCGTTCGGGATCTGCGCTTTGGCGAGCTCCAGATCCTTGTTTGCGGGTTTGCCGTCGAGCCGGTCCTGGTACCAGTCGACCCAGACGTGCCAATCGTCGCCAGCGCCGAGCAGGTGAGTTCTGAGTCTCGTCCATGCGCGGCTGATGTTATCGGGCGGCTTGTCAGTCGTTCCAATCCCGCCAATTCCAAGAAGGCGCCCGATAACATCAGCCGCGCATGGACGAGACTCAGAACTCACCTGCTCGGCGCTGGCGACGA
>JBCAXJ010000026.1:0-60207 GCA_038534135.1 Pseudomonadota bacterium
TGCTGCTGGCCCCAGTGCGCCCTTGAGTGTTCGGTTTTTATCCAGCTCACGCAGGGCGTCCAGCAGGTTCAGCGGCAGCTTCTTGGCGCCTCGGACCTTGTGCCCCTCGGCATACATATCGATGTCGAGCCGCTTGCCCGGATCCAATTCACGGGTCATCCCATCGAGGCCCGCCGCCAGCACCGCCGCCGGATAAAGATACGGGTTGGCAGCACCATCGGCCAGCCGCAACTCGAACCGCCCAGCGTCGGGAATGCGGATCATGTGCGTGCGGTTGTTGCCGCCATACGTCAGCGTGTTGGGCGACCATGTGGCGCCGGACGTCGTGCGCGGCGCGTTGATGCGTTTGTAGCTGTTCACGGTCGGGTTCGAGATCGCCGTCAGCGCGGTCCCATGCGCCATCAGCCCGCCCATGAAGTTATAGCCCAGCTTCGAGACCCCCAGTTCGCCCTTCTTGTCGGCGAACAGGTTCTTCTCCTTGCCCTTGGCGACGCCACCCGTCCCCCAGATCGAGACATGCGCATGGCAGCCATTGCCCGTTAGATCTGCGAACGGCTTCGGCATGAATGTCGCGCGCAAACCGTGTTTCTCGGCGATCGACTTGACCATGTACTTGAAGAACGCGTGCCGGTCAGCCGTGATCAGCGCGTCGGCGAAGTCCCAGTTCATCTCGAACTGTCCATTCGCATCCTCGTGGTCGTTCTGGTACGGCCCCCAACCCAGCGCCTGCATCGCATCACAGATCTCGCGGATCACGTCGTAGCGGCGCATCAGGGCGGCGACGTCATAGCAGGGCTTTTCCTGCGTATCATGCGCGTCCGCGATGGCCGACCCGTCTGGGTTGACCAGGAAATACTCGCACTCAACCCCGTGCTTCATGGTCCAGCCCTTGGAGGCGGCGTCCTTGACCACCCGCTTCAGCGTGTTGCGCGGGGTCTGGTCCAACTCGACCCCCTCGCACCAGACGTCCGATGCAAGCCAGCCGACCTCGGGCTTCCAGGGCAACTGGATCAGGCTGTCGGGGTCCGGGATCGCAAAGATGTCGGGCTCGGCCGGCGTCGAATCCAGCCAGGCCGCGAAACCGCCGAACCCGGCACCCTCCTTGGCCATGTCCTTGATCGCGCTGGCCGGGACCAGCTTGGCGCGCATCACGCCAAAGAGATCCGTGAACGAGATCAGAAAGTAATTGATGCCCCGCGCCTTGGCTTCCTTGGCGAGATCGGTTGCCATATGCTGTGCTCCCTGCATGGCGTGTCGTTGCCGCCATCGGAGAGCAACCGCCCGTCCCGGTCAAGACCGCGCGCGCAGGAAATCCCTGTCAGAACCAGCGTTTGCGGGTCGTCCTGCGGATCGCACCACCCTCCTGGGGTTCGTCGGGCACCTTCGGGCTTGCCGTCGCACCGGTCAGAGCACGGTTCAACGGCTTCAGGAACAGATTCACGCCCAGTTGCATCTTCTTGAACTGCGCGCGTTCCATCGGTTTGTTGAGCAGCAGCAGCACGCCCTGGTCCAGCCGCCGCGCATAGACCGCGTGGTGATCATACTCGAGGAACACCTGGTCGAACGGCGCGTGCTCGGTCTCGAGCCCTTGCGTGAGTTCCAGCATGTTCTCGGCCTGCTCGACCACGTCCGCGGTATCCACCAGTTCGTACATCTCGGGCAGGTTCTGGTAGACGGCCCCATCGCGCGCGACGATGCAGCCCAGCACGTCGGTGTTGTGGGCACAGATCTTGTCCAGAACGACGCCGACCGGACCTGCGTCACTCGACACTGCGAAGACCCTCCGCCACGCGCTTCGGCTTGCGCTTGATGATCACCGCGCGGGCCGAGGTGAGCAGCAGCCCCGCCACCTCGAAGTCAGGGCTTTCCATGAACAGGACAGGACAGCCGTCCTCTTCACCGAATTCCCCGCCCATCCGATCGGCCAGATCGAAGACATTGGCGAAGACCGGCACGATCTGCGAGGCCCAGACCCCGCTCGCCTCGATCTGATTGCCATCCAGATCCAGAACTGCATAACCGATGACCGAAGGATCCTTCTGGATCCGTGCCAACTCGACCGTCTCGGCCGATGTCAAATGCCGCCCGACCTGTCGGGCATCCTCCCGAGTCTCCACGATTTTCCCCACTCTCACTGACCGCAGCCCAAAGACCGCACCCACTCACCACTTTCCGTTTTCGTTCTGAAATGTGGCATAGATCGGGCAAGGTGTCCCGTCTTGTGTCAACCGGTCGCTGCTGCACCGCCGGGAGGAAGAAAGCGCGTCGGGAAGGCATCGGTCAGATGCTGACCATAGCTCTTCGCCTCGGCACCATTGGGCGCCATCACCTGCGACATGAATTCAGGCTCGATGAAGTAGCCGATCGAGAACCTCTCGCCGGACGTGCCCAGCACCCTGTGCGGTGTCGACGCCAGAGCCGCGCCGCCGATTGTCGAAAGCAGATCCCCGCAATGGATCGAGAGCAGACCGTCGCCGGTCGGCACGTCGCGCCAGACTTCGTCGCGACCCTTCATCTGCAAACCACCCTGATCATCCTGCCACAGGATCGTCAGACCGCCGGTATCTATATGCTCGCGCGTGATCGTCGGGCGGCCATCCACAAGATGCGCCTTCGCCGAGCCATCTGTGTTCAAGAGTTCAAATCCCTCGGGCATGACCGGGTAATGCAGCAGGCGCAGCGTGCTGTTCTCGCTTTCGCAGATCACATCGAACTTTGTTGGATCGACCCCCAGGCCCCGCGCGGCCGAGCGGATCACCGCCGCGGCGATCGCCTTGCAATCGCGCACATAAGACAAAGCGGTGTCACGCCATCCGGGCATCTCCACATCCGAGGGCCAGACGTTCTCTTCCGTGAACGCGGCATGGCTGGACAGATCCGGTGCGGGTAAAGGCGGTTCCGGACCAACGTCGAACGTTTCGTTATAGGACCAGTGCGGCTTGACCGGCGGCGGATTGTACCCCCGATAAAGGTTTGGATTGCCCGGCTCGTGCCGCCGTGTGGCCAATCCGCGCCTTACGTGATCCGGCGTGGCAAAGAAGGATCTCAGGTACGCCGCGCGCTCCTCGAGCGTCTGCGATCCCGGAAACCCCGACACGACGATGGCGGCCTCGGTCGCGAACTGCCCTGCAATGGCGTTGTCGGTCGCCGGGTCAGGCTCATCGCCGAACAGGCTGGCAATGTCGACGACAGCAACTTCGGACATGGGTGTTTGCTCCCTACTGACCAGATATCTTGCTACCGACCAGGTATCCAGGTCGTCCCTGCCAGCGGCACGCCCGCCATCGCGGCCGCTTCGACGGTCAGCGCGGCGAGATCCTCTGGCTCCAAGTTTCGAACATGGCTTTTGCCATTCGCACGGGCAAGCGTCTGCAATTCCATCGTCATCACGGCAAGATAGTTCGCCAGCCGATGCCCGGCCTTCACGGGATCGAGCCGGGTGGCCAGATGCGGCTCCTGCGTGGTGATGCCCGCTGGATCCTGACCCTCGTGCCAATCGTCGTAGGCCCCCGCGGTCGAGCCAAGCTTTTGGTACTCTTCTTCGTACGCCGGGTCCTGATCGCCCAGCGCGATCAGTGCCGCGGACCCGATCGAGACCGCATCCGCCCCCATGGCCAGCGCTTTCGCGACATCGGCGCCAGAGCGGATACCGCCCGAGACAACCAGTTGAACCTTGCGATGGGCGTCCAGATCCTTCAGCGCACGGACAGCCTCGCGCACAGCGGGCAGCGTCGGAATTCCGACATGCTCGATGAACACCTCTTGCGTCGCCGCCGTGCCACCCTGCATCCCATCCACCACGACCACATCGGCACCCGCCTTCACCGACAGCGCTGTGTCATAGTAGGGCCGCGCGGCGCCCACCTTGATGTAGACCGGCTTTTCCCAGGACGTGATCTCGCGCAGTTCCTGGATCTTGATCTCCAGATCATCGGGCCCGGTCCAATCAGGATGTCGGCAGGCACTGCGCTGGTCGACGCCCTGAGGCAGCGTTCGCATCTCGGCCACGCGCTCGTTGATCTTCTGGCCCAGCAGCATTCCGCCGCCACCGGGTTTGGCACCCTGGCCGACCACGACCTCGATCGCATCGGCCTTGCGCAGATCGTCGGGGTTCATGCCATAGCGGCTGGGCAGGTATTGATAGACGAGCAGATCCGAATGCCCACGTTCTTCCGGCGTCATCCCGCCATCGCCCGTCGTGGTCGATGTGCCCATGGCGGACGCGCCGCGCCCCAACGCCTCCTTCGCCTGCGCACTGAGCGACCCGAACGACATGCCCGCAATCGTGATCGGCGTCTTCAGGTGCAGCGGCTTCGAGGCAAACCGGTCACCCAGAATCACATCCGTTCCACACGCCTCGCGGTAACCCTCCAGCGGATACCGCGACATCGACGCGCCCAGGAACACCAGATCGTCGAAACACGGCACCCGCCGTTTCGCGCCGCCACCGCGAATGTCGTAGATCCCCGTCGCCGCAGCGCGGCGGATTTCGGACACCGTGTAGTCATCGAAAGAAGCCGCCTTGCGCGGGGTCGTGCGGGGTGCGTTGCCGTAGTCAGCCATTAATATGCGTCCATCTGGTCGATGCTGAAATTGTAGAGCTTGCGGGCAGATCCGTAGCGCCGGAACTCCGCGGGATCGTGATCGAAACCGGCCTGCGCCAGCAGCTTCGTCAGCTTGGCAAGGTGATGCGGCGTCATCTCTTTCTCGATGCAGTCCGCGCCGAGCGATTTCACCGAGCCACGCACATAAAGCCGCGCCTCGTAGATCGAGTCGCCCAGATCCGCGCCCGCATCGCCGCAGACCACGAGTCGCCCGGCCTGCCCCATGAACGCGCTCATGTGGCCGACGTTTCCGCCGACCACGATGTTGATACCCTTCATCGAGATCCCGCAGCGCGCCGAGGTATTGCCCTCGACCACCAGCAATCCGCCATGTGCGGTCGCCCCGGCAGACTGCGAGACATCACCTGTCACCCGCACCGTACCGGACATCATGTTCTCGGCGACACCGGTGCCGGCATTGCCGTCTATGGTGACGCTCGCAACCTTGTTCATACCACCGGCATAGTAGCCGCAGTGCCCTTTCACCGTCACCTCGACGGGGTTCAGCAATCCGCAGGCAACCGCATGGGCACCCCCGGGGTTCAGCACGGTGAAGGCTCCCGCCTCGGCTTGCTGCAATGTCCTGTTGATCTCGCGCCGGCTCAGGGTCGCGAAGTCCAGATCGGTGTTCGCACTCATAGCCCGCCGACCCCATGCTTCTTCAGGTCATCCGAAAGATGCAGCCACGGCAACCGTTCGTCATAGTGGAAGTGCTGTGTCGGCACGAAACCTTCCGGGTCATCAAGCGACGCCGCGTAGAAGTGGATTTCATGATCGAATTTGTCGTGCGTATACGCCATCGGCGTGCCGCACTTTGCACAAAAGTAGCGCTTGGCCTGGGGTGACGACGCATAGACGGACGGCGCCGCACCCGTCCAGCGCCACTGCCCGTTGTTCACTGCAAAGAACGTCGTGACCGGCGCCGAACAGGTCCGCCGGCAACTCTCGCAATGACAATGGCCGGTCCAGTTGACGTCGCCCTCATAGGCATAGGTCACCGCTCCGCACAGGCAACGTCCGTTCACCTCGCTCATACCGCACGGCTCCACGCATAGATCTTCGTCGGCTCCGGCTCCCAGATCTCGGCATGCTCGGCACCCGGCAATCTGGCGATCGCGCGAAATTCCGAGGACATCGCCGCCCACTCGTCCGTCTCGGCTATCACGGCGGGCTTGCAGGCGATCGGATCACGCACCACCGCGAACCCGTCCCGGGTGCCGATCGCGAACGTGTAGAACCCGTCGAAATCACGGATCGCATGGCCGATCGCGCCGTCGATGCTGTCACCCTTGCGCATCCGGTTGGCGAGATAACCGGCAGCCACTTCCGAGTCGTTCTCGGTCTGGAAGGTTTCGCCGTCCTTCTCCAGCACCGTGCGCAGACCATTGTGGTTCGACAGCGATCCGTTGTGCACCAGACAAGTATCGGCGCCGGTCGAGAACGGGTGCGAGCCTTCGGTCGTCACGGCACTTTCGGTCGCCATCCGCGTATGCGCCACCGCATGGGTACCCGTCCGGCCCGACAGTTGCAGCCGTTCGGCCACCGCGTCCGGATCGCCGATCCCCTTGAACAGTTCCATCGCCGAACCGACGCCCAGCACGCTGACATCGGGCGCATTGGCAATCAGCCAGTTGCGCGCCGCCTGCCCATCCGTCGTCTCGAAGATCGCATGATCCGACAAAGTCCGCACCGAGACCGCGCCAACGGCTTCGGACAAAGCCGTCTCATAGGCCGACCAATCCGTCTCTCCGGTCCGCGACAGCACCGATACCCGGTCATGCGCCGTCTGCCCGCCGTAAACCGCGAAGCCTGCCGAGTCCGGCCCGCGCGATGACATCTCGCTCAGCATCAGCGCCGTGAGACGACCAAGATCGCCCTCCAAGGCGGGCGTCTTCAAGTAGAGGCCAACAATTCCGCACATCGCTAGATCCCTCCGTTCGGACCGCCTGATACCGGATTCAAGATTTCACTTTCAAGAAATTTTTCTTCCCAAGAGTGAAATCAAGGTGGCGTCACAATCACCGAAAGATAGACCGCAGGCAACGTCCGCAACTCGAGCGGACCGTGGGTCGCGCCCGAGTCAAAGAACAGTGAATCCCCCGGCTTCAGGACATATGTGCTGTCGCCATGCGCATAGGTAACCTCGCCCTTCAGCATATAGATAAACTCGACGCCTTCATGCCGGAAGATCGGATAGGCATCCGAGCCTTCGTCCAACGTGATCAGGAATGGCTCGACCTGCACGGCACTCCGTACGCCATGGCCAAGAAGCTGATACTTGTGACCCTTGGCCGAGCCACGCCGCTCGATGGTCAATCCCTCGCCCGAGCGTACGAACGTCGCCTCGCGTTTCTGGTCGAAAGTCTCGAAAAAACTGCCCAGCGGCATGTTCAGCGCCGCCGCCAGCGACTGCAGCGTCGCCAGGGAAGGCGAGGTCTGCCCGTTCTCGATCTTCGAGAGCATTCCCGTCGACAGCGATGCCGCCGCCGCGAGATCGGCCAGCGTCATCCCCAATGCCTGTCGCAGCGCGCGGACTTGGGCACCGACCAGCAGTTCGAGCGGAATATCGACCGCCGTCGTCTCGCCGTGCGGATCCTCGGTCAGATCGCAGCCTTCAACTCAGACATCAGCCGCTCCAGCGCCTTTTCGCTCGCCGCGTCGGTCAGGCGCCCTGTTTCGTCGAACTTCGATCCTGCGTTCCCGACATTGACTTCGGAATCGTAGACGAGCTTCACCTTGAACGGGATCAGATACAGGTACATGTGCGACTTCGCGCGCTGTCCCCCCGCATCGCCGGCGGCCGCTGACAGCACCGCCACCGGCTTGCCAACCATCGGCGCGGGGCGCGGTCGGCTCACCCAGTCCAGCATGTTCTTCATCACGCCCGACGGACCCTTGTTGTACTCGGTCGTCGACAGAACGATCGCATCGGCGTCGCTGATCTGCTGGCAGATCGTCTGAACCGCATCAGGAATGCCCTCGGCCTCGACGTCCTCGTTGAACAGGGGCAGGTTCATGTCGGCAAACGTGAACGCGTCCGGGCCAAAGATCCGCCCCGCCTCGCGCACGAGCATCGAGTTGTAGCTGCCCTTGCGCAGCGAGCCCGAGATCCCAAGCAGTTTCGTCATGTCAATCTCCCCGTCATTGGTCACGTCTTAACGCACAAGGCCGAGCCCTGTCAGGCCCGGCCATCGTCCCAGCGATCACATTTCGTCAGGAATGGATCGGTCCGTCCCCGCAGGCCAGCGCCGCTTCGCGCACCGCTTCGGAATAGGTCGGGTGCGCGTGACAGGTCATCGCCAGATCCTCGGCCGAGGCTCCGAACTCCATCGCGACGCAGATCTCGTGGATCAGATCGCCCGCCGCGGGCCCGATGATGTGGGCACCCAGGATGCGATCGGTCGCCTTGTCCGCCAGGATCTTGACGAACCCATCCGTCACGAAGTTCGCCTTGGCCCGGCCGTTCGCCATGAACCCGAACTTGCCGACCTTGTAGGCGTGGCCATCCGCCTTCAACTGCTGCTCGGTCTTGCCGACACTGGCAACTTCGGGCGCCGTGTAGATCACACCGGGGATCACGTCATAGTTCACATGGCCGTGCTTTCCGGCGATGTGCACCGCAATCGCCATGCCTTCGTCCTCGGCCTTGTGCGCGAGCATCGGCCCCGCGATCACGTCGCCGATTGCGTAGATACCCGGAACATTGGTCTGCCAATGGGCATCGGTCTTGACCATGCCGCGCTCGGTCTCGATCCCAATCTCCTCGAGCCCCAGACCCTCGGTGTAAGGCCGTCTCCCGGTGGCGACCAGAACGACATCGGCTTCCACGGTATGATCGGCCTCGTCCTTGCGGGTCTTGTAGTGCACCGTCAGCGCCGCACCCTTCTCGACCGACTGCACCGCGGCCCCCAGGATGAAATTGAAGCCCTGCTTGGCCAGGATCTTCTGGAAATTGCGCTGAACCTCGGCGTCCTGTCCCGGCGTGATCTCGTCCAGAAACTCGACGACCGTGATCTCGGAGCCGAGACGCCCCCAGACCGAGCCCAGTTCCAGCCCGATCACCCCCGCGCCGATCACCACAAGACGCTTCGGGATCTGTTGCAAGTCCAGCGCGCCGGTCGACGTGACGATGCGTTCCTCGTCCACCTCGACGCCCGGCAGGCTGGCCGGTTCCGACCCGGTGGCAATCACGATGTTCTTGGTCTTGAGGACCTGATCGCCGACCGTCACCTCGCCAGCAGCCGTGATCTTGCCCCAGCCCTTGACGTAGTCGACCTTGTTCTTCTTGAACAGGAACTCGATCCCGTCGGTGTTCGACTTGATCACACCATCCTTGTAGTCGAGCATCTTCGGCACATCGACGGTGGCCTCGCCGATCGAGATACCCATTTTATCGAAGGTGTGGTTGCTCTCGTGCACCAGTTCCGAGGCATGCAGCAGCGCCTTCGACGGGATGCACCCAACATTCAGGCAGGTTCCGCCAAGCGCCCCGCGCCCCTCGACGCAGGCAACCTTCAGGCCCAGTTGCGCCGCCCGGATCGCGCAGACATACCCACCGGGTCCGCCCCCGATGATCACAACATCATAATCGGACATCAGTCATCTCCTCCGCCGCTCACAGCAAAGCGGTCATCAGCATGAAGAACGTGGCACCCGCACCGACCGCCCAGATCACCGAGCGCAGGCCCGGAATGCCAGAGGCATAGGCCGGGATATAAGCGACCCGGGCGCCGAGATAGATCCACGCAGCCGTTGCGGTGGCCTGCGAATTCGCCTGTCCCAACTCGATGACCGCGACGGCGACGGCAAAAAGGACAAGCCCCTCGATATGGTTGTTGAAGGCGCGTTGGAACCGGCCGCCAACACCGGACATCGATTGCGTCTGATCGCGCGGTCCCAACGTGTAGCGGGCGCCAAGCTGCAGGTTACCCGGAACGGCGTAGAGCAGGAGTTGTACGAACGCCAGGACCGCCGCCCAGCCGAGCACAGTGACCTCCGGACTCATCATGAACCCATCGGCGAGATGCATGCGCGCGCCCGCGCACGGGAGACGCCCGTCTCGTCCTCATGAATCATGAGCGTCTCGGCACCCATTGCTTCGCCATGCAATTCCAACGCAGCCCTGGCGTCAGTGACGGTCAGGTATGGCACGATCGCTGGAAGCACCGGACCCTCCGGATCAGAGATCCATCAGAAGGCGGCGCGGATCCTCCAGCGCTTCCTTGACGCGCACGAGGAAGGTCACCGCTTCCTTGCCGTCGATGATCCGGTGATCATAGCTCAGCGCCAGGTACATCATGGGCCGCGCGACGATCTCGCCACCGACGACCATGGGGCGCTGCTGGATCTTGTGCATGCCCAGGATGCCGGATTGCGGCGGGTTCAGAATCGGTGCGGACATCAGCGAGCCATAGACACCACCGTTCGAAATGGTGAACGTGCCGCCCTGCATGTCAGCCATGCTCAGCTTGCCGTCGCGCGCCTTCTCGCCCAACCCTGTGATGGTCTTCTCGATGTCGGCGAAGCCCATCTGATCGGCGTCGCGTACGACCGGCACAACCAGCCCGGTCGGGGTCCCGACGGCCACGCCCATATTGACGAAATGCTTGTAGACCAGTTCGTTCCCGTCGATCTCGGCATTCACCGCGGGAACCTCCTGCAACGCATGACAGCAGGCCTTCACGAAGAACGACATGAAGCCGAGCTTCACGCCATGCTTCTTCAGGAACAGATCCTTGTACTCATTCCGCAGATCCATGACGCTGGTCATGTCCACCTCGTTGAAGGTGGTCAGCATGGCAGCGGTGTTCTGAGCTTCCTTCAGGCGGCGCGCGATGGTCTGGCGCAGACGCGTCATCTTCACCCGCTTCTCGCGTGCACCGTCAGATGCGGGGGCCGCCACGCCCGGGGCAGCCGGAGCGGGCGCCGCCGGAGCCGGGGCCGATGCAGCCTTCGCGACATCTTCCTTCATGATGCGCCCATCGCGGCCGCTGCCGGCAACCTGTTCGGGCGACAACCCGGCCTCGGCCATTGCCTTCTTCGCAGACGGCGCGTGTTCGATGTCCTTCGGCCCGGAAGCCGCTGGCGCAGGAGCAGAAGCGGGAGCAGGCTCTGCCGCCGCCGCCGCGGGCGCCGCCGCAACCGCGCCAGCCCCTTCCTCGATCGTCGCGAGCAAGGCGTTGACCTCGACCGTGTCGCCTTCCTTCGCGACATGCTCGGTCAGAACGCCCGCGGCGGGCGCCGGCACTTCGATCGCGACCTTGTCGGTCTCGAGCTCGCACAGCATCTCGTCTGCGGCCACGGCTTCGCCCGGCTGCTTGAACCAGCTGCCCACCGTCGCTTCGGTCACCGATTCGCCGAGCGTCGGGACCCGAACCTCTATTGTCATTATCTGTCCCTCTTATTCGCCGAGCCCGAGCGCATTGCGCACCAGCTTGGTCTGCTCGGCCTTGTGTTGTGATGCGAGCCCCGTCGCCGGCGAAGCCGAGGCAGCGCGCCCGGCATATTCGGCCCGGCCCCCCGCCGGACGCGTGCGGCTAAGAACCCACTCGATGTTCGGTTCGACAAAGAACCAGGCACCCTGGTTCTTCGGCTCCTCCTGGCACCAGACGACCTCGGCACCGGCGAACCGGGCAAGCTCTCGGGTCAGGCTGAGCGCCGGGAACGGGTAGAATTGTTCCAGCCGCATGAGATAGACATCGTCCAGTCCAGCTTCATCGCGCGCATCCAGCAAATCGAAATAGACCTTGCCAGAGCACAGCACGACGCGATTGATCTCGGCATCGGGCTTGAGCTGCGTTTCCGAATTGCCCTGCTCGGCATCGTCCCACAGGACACGGTGGAACGAAGACCCCTCGGCCAGTTCCTCCATCGTGGAGACGCACCGCTTGTGCCGCAGCAGGGACTTCGGCGTGAACAGAATAAGCGGCTTGCGGAAGCTGCGGTGCAACTGACGGCGCAGGATGTGGAAGTAGTTCGCAGGCGTCGAGCAGTTGGCGACGATCCAGTTATCCTCGGCCGAAAGCTGCAGGTAACGCTCGATACGCGCCGACGAGTGCTCGGGCCCCTGGCCTTCGTATCCGTGCGGCAACAGCATCACCAGCCCGGACATGCGCAGCCATTTGCGCTCGCCCGAACAGATGAACTGATCGATCATGATCTGCGCGCCGTTGGCAAAGTCGCCAAACTGTGCCTCCCACAGCACCAGCGCGTTCGGCTCGCTCAACGAGAATCCGTATTCATAGCCCAGGACCGCGTATTCCGAGAGCATCGAGTCGATCACCTCGAAGCTCGCCTGACCCTCGCGGATGTGGTTGAGCGGATAATACCGCGTCTCCGTGTTCTGATCGGTGATGCCGGAATGGCGTTGGCTGAACGTGCCGCGCGTGCAGTCCTGTCCCGAAAGCCGGACCTTGTACCCCTCCAGCTGCAGCGACCCGAAGGCCATCGCCTCCGCCGTCGCCCAGTCGATCCCCTGACCGGTATCGATCATCTCGCGCTTCGTCTCGAGCAGGCGCGAAATCGTACGGTGCGGGGTGAAATCCTCCGGCAATCTGGTCAACGCCGAGCCAACCTCACGCAGCGTGTCCAACGGCACGGCGGTCTGACCACGCTGATACTCGCCCTCGCCTGTCGCGAGGCCCGACCAGCGGCCATCCAGCCAGTCGGCCTTGTTGGGCCGGTACTCTTTCCCGGCCTCGAACTCGTCGTTCAGGAACGACTGGAACTGGGCTTTCGTGTCCTCGAGCGCGGCGTCGGTCATCAGGCCGTCGCTGACCAGACGGTCGCCATAGATCTGCACGGTCGTCTTGTGCTTCTTGATCGCCTTGTACATCAGGGGCTGCGTGAACATCGGTTCATCGCCCTCGTTGTGCCCAAAGCGGCGATAGCAGAAGATGTCGATCACGACGTCGCGCTGGAACTTCTGCCGGAACTCGGTCGCAACCTTCGCCGCATGCACCACGGCCTCGGGATCGTCACCGTTCACGTGGAAGATCGGGCAATCGACCATCTTCGCGATATCGGTCGGGTACGGGCTCGAGCGGCTGTGGTGCGGCGCCGTGGTGAAACCGATCTGATTGTTCACGATGATGTGGATCGTGCCGCCGGTCTTGTGACCCTTCAGCATCGACAGGCCAAAGCCCTCCGCGATGACGCCCTGCCCGGCAAAGGCCGCATCACCGTGCAAGAGAAGCGGGATGACGCCCGTCCGCTCGTCACCATACTGCGCCTGCTTCGCGCGCACCTTGCCGAGGACAACCGGATTGACCGCCTCCAGGTGACTTGGGTTCGCGGTCAGCGACAGGTGCACCTCGTTGCCATCGAAGGTCCGGTCCGACGACGCGCCCAGGTGGTACTTCACATCACCGGAACCATCGACATCCTCGGGCTTGAAGCTGCCGCCCTGGAACTCGTTGAAGATTGCCCGGAACGGCTTCTCCATGACGTTCGCCAGGATGTTCAAACGGCCCCGGTGCGGCATGCCGATGATGACTTCCTTGGCACCCAAAGCGCCGCCGCGCTTGATGATCTGCTCGATCGCCGGGATCACGCTTTCGCCGCCGTCCAGACCGAACCGCTTCGTCCCCATATACTTGACGCCGAGGAACTTCTCGAACCCCTCGGTCTCGATCAGCTTCTGCAGGATCGCCTTGCGGCCCTCCGGCGTGAAACTGATCTCCTTGCCCAAACCCTCGATGCGCTGTTGCAGCCAGCTCTTCGGCTCGGGGTCCTGAAGATGCATGAACTGAAGCGCAAAGTTGCCCTGATATGTCCGCTTCAGGATCGCTTCGATCTCGCGCAGCGTCGCCGTCTCGAGCCCCAGCACCTTGTCGATGAAGATCGGCCGATCCATGTCGGCCTCGGAGAAGCCGAAGAACTTCGGGTCGAACTCCGGGTGCTTCACCCCGCCCTGCAAGCCCAGCGGATCGAGATTGGCGCCCAGGTGGCCACGCGACCGGAACGACCGGATATACATGATCGCCCGGATCGAATCGAGCACCGCATTGCGGATCGACGCCTCATCGGGTGCTGCCGCCGCGGCGCCGTTCGCACCGTTGGCCTTCTTCGCCCGGATCTTCTTTTCCAGCGTCGCGGCATCGGGAAACGCATCCCAATTGCCATCCAGCGCCGCCGTGTTCTCGTCCGATGGCCCAGGAGGCCAGTCAGCCCGGGCCCACGGTGCCCCCTCGGCCTCGGACACGACCTGGTCCGGTGCCTCGCCCAACGACGCGAAATACTGCGCCCAGCTCGGGTCGACCGAGCTTGGATCCTTCACATAGGCTGCATGAAGTTGTTCGACGTATTCGGCGTTGTGCCCCTGCAAGAAGCTGGAGGCATGAAACTGCTCGTTCGAGCTGACTTCTGTCATATGTCCAAGGGGTCGCTTGCGGCGGCCCTTCCCCTTGTGTTTGGCATCACGTGAACGATGCCGTTGCGACTCGTGCCGACCGGAACCGGACGGCGCGCATCATTCATTCAATCAAGGCGTTAAGCAAGCCTTGACCGGCGTTCCAAACAACGAGGCGGCGTGCATGTGCCACACCGCCGCGCCCTGCTTACCCGATGGCCTTGAGGATCGACTCGCCCAGATGGGCCGGACTGTCGGCGACCACGATCCCGGCGGACTTCATAGCGTCGATCTTGTCCTCGGCACCGCCCTTGCCGCCCGAGATGATCGCGCCCGCATGGCCCATGCGCCGTCCCGGAGGTGCCGTACGCCCGGCAATGAAGCCTGCCATCGGTTTTGAACGGCCCTTCGCGGCCTCGTCCTTGATGAACTGTGCGGCGTCTTCCTCGGCCGAACCGCCGATCTCGCCAATCATGATGATCGAGGTCGTCTCGTCATCGCCCAGGAACAGTTCCAGCGCATCGATGAACTCAGTGCCCTTGATCGGGTCGCCACCGATTCCGATGCAGGTCGACTGGCCAAGACCCGCCGCCGTGGTCTGGCCGACAGCCTCATAAGTCAAAGTGCCCGAGCGGCTGACGATGCCGACATTGCCACGCCTGTGGATGTGGCCCGGCATGATGCCGATCTTGCAGGCATCCGGCGTGATCACGCCCGGGCAGTTCGGTCCAATTAGGCGGGTCTTGGACCCCTCGAGCATCCGCTTGACCCGCATCATGTCCATCACCGGAATGCCTTCGGTGATGCAGCAGACCAACGCGATCTCGGCGTCGATCGCTTCCATGATCGCATCCGCGGCGAAGGGCGGCGGCACATAGATCGCCGATGCATTCGCGCCGGTCTTGGCCATCGCCTCGTGCACCGAGTCGAAGACCGGCAGGCCGATATGCTCGGTCCCACCTTTGCCCGGCGTCACACCGCCAACCATCTGAGTTCCGTAGGCGATCGCCTGCTCGGAGTGGAAGGTGCCCTGCGACCCGGTCAGGCCCTGGCAGATCACCTTGGTGTTTTCATCGACCAGAACAGCCATCTCAGGCGCCCCCTTTGACTGCTTTGACTATTTTCTCCGCGGCATCAGCCAGGTTGTCGCCTGCAATCACGTCGACATCCGAGTCGTTGATGATCTGCTTGCCCAGTTCCACGTTCGTGCCCTCCAGGCGCACGACCAGCGGCACCTGCAGACCGACTTCCTTGACCGCGGCGATCACGCCCTCGGCGATCACGTCACAGCGCATGATGCCGCCGAAGATGTTGACCAGAATGCCCTTCACCTGCGGGTCCGAGGTGATGATCTTGAACGCCTCGGTCACCTTCTCCTTGGTGGCGCCACCGCCGACATCCAGGAAGTTGGCGGGCTCGGAGCCATAGAGCTTGATGATGTCCATCGTCGCCATGGCCAGACCTGCGCCATTGACCATGCAGCCGATCTCGCCATCCAGCGCGATGTAGTTCAGATCATGCTTCGAGGCTTCCAGTTCCTTCGGGTCTTCCTCGGTCTCGTCACGCAACGCGACCAGATCCGGGTGCCGATAGAGCGCGTTCGAGTCGAAGTTCATCTTGGCGTCGAGGCAAACGATATCGCCGGCCTCGGTCAGGATCAGCGGGTTGATCTCGAGCAGGCTCGCGTCCTTTTCGGTGAACATCTTGTAGAGCGTGCCAGTCAGCTTGTTCGCCTGCTTGGCAGCATTGCCACTGAGGCCGAGCGCCTTGGCGACCTTGCGGCCATGGAACGGCTGCACACCGGTCGCGGGATCAACCGAGAACGTCAGGATCTTCTCCGGCGTTTCCTCGGCGACTTCCTCGATGTCCATCCCGCCTTCGGTCGAGACGATGAACGACACCTGCGAGGTCTCGCGGTCGACCAGCAGTGCTAGATAGAACTCGTTCGCGATGGCCGCGCCATCCTCGATGTAGATCCGGCCGACCTGCTTTCCCGCGTCGCCGGTCTGCTTGGTCACCAGCGTCTTGCCGAGCATCTGCTGCGTGAACTGAACGGCTTCCTCGGGATCCTTGGTGACGCGCACGCCACCCTTCTCGCCCGCGTCAGACTCCTTGAACGTGCCTTTGCCGCGCCCGCCCGCGTGGATCTGCGCCTTGACCACCCAGACCGGCCCGCCCAGGTCATCCACAGCCTCGCGCGCGTGGTCGGCCTGCAGCACAGCGTGCCCCCTGGAGACCGGCGCACCATAACTGCGCAGCAATTCCTTGGCCTGATATTCATGGATGTTCATGAGATCGCGCCCTCCTCGAGGCTGGGCCGGACGGCCCCATCGATGGTTCACTCGCGATCGATAGTAAACACGACGCTTCTGATCGCGAATTCGACAGCCGTGTACCCTTGGCCCGTCTTGACTTCAACTGCCGCTGTTCTAGGCGCCCTGCGGCCCGCCGACACAGCCTGAACACTCGACATCGCATCCCCGCGTGCACAGACCATTAAGAACGGGGCCACCAACAAAAAGGGGCCACCAACGGTGACCCCCACATCGCCTCAGCGTTCGGTTCAGCTCAGACCAGCGTCGAGTCGATCCCCTTGCAGGCCTCGACCAGACCGGACACCGCGTCGATCGACTTCTGCAGCATCGCCTGTTCGGCCTTGTCGAGTTCGATCTCGACGATCTTCTCGATCCCGCCCGCGCCGATGATGCACGGCACGCCCAGATACATTCCGTCCAGACCATAGGCACCGTCGACAAAAGCCGCACACGGCAGAAGACGCCGCTGATCCTTGAGATACGATTCCGCCATGGTGATTGCCGAGGCCGCAGGCGCATAGAACGCCGATCCGGTCTTCAGCAGGCCAACGATCTCGGCACCGCCGTCGCGCGTGCGCTGAACGATGGCATCCATGGTCTCCTGCGTCGTCCAGCCCATCTTCACCAGATCGGGGAGCGGAATGCCCGCAACCGTCGAATAGCGCGTCAGCGGCACCATCGTGTCGCCGTGTCCACCCAGCACAAACGCCGTCACATCCTTGACCGAGACATCGAACTCCTCGGCCAGGAAATGCCGGAACCGCGCCGAATCGAGCACGCCCGCCATGCCGACGACCTTCTCTTTCGGCAGGCCCGAGAACTGCTGCAACGCCCAGACCATCGCATCCAGCGGGTTGGTAATGCAGATCACGAAGGCGTTCGGCGCGTGCTCTTTGATCCCGTCACCGACCGCTTTCATCACTTTGAGATTGATGCCCAGCAGATCGTCGCGGCTCATCCCCGGCTTGCGCGGCACACCTGCGGTCACGATGATGACGTCCGCACCCGCGATGTCAGCGTAGTCCTGCGTGCCCCTCAACTTGGCGTCGAACCCGTCGACCGGAGCACTCTCGGCGATATCGAGCGACTTGCCCTCGGGAATCCCCTCGACGATGTCGAACAGGACGACATCGCCCAGTTCCTTCAGACCCACCAAGTGGGCCAGAGTCCCGCCGATCTGACCGGCGCCGATCAGCGCGATCTTGCTTCTGGACATGACAGTCTCCTTGCTGGTTGTCCTCCGCGGCTGCGACGGCGTCGGGACGCACAGGGAGCCGCGGTCGGCGCGCTGACTGCCCCATCTGGTCCCGATTGGCAAGGGCACGCGGCGATTCGGAGCAATCGGCGACGAATGCGAAAGGTGCTCAGGTCCGATCCCGTCCCGGCCTGGAGCGAATTGCGACTAACAAAATTTCCAAAGGACATGACAAACTTCGCCAAAATTGCGCAGCCAGATCGAATCGCAATTGACTTACCAAGCGTCAGATGTGCTTCCTGATTCGGGCAATACATAGAACGGTCACAGTTCAGACCTGGGGGAGAAAATGCTCAGACCGATTGCCGCCAAGGTGCGAGCCTGGAAGAATCACGGCTCAACCTGCGGCATGGCTCCATAAAATACGCACGACGAGAATTCCGGGCAGTCACCCGGAACGCATCACAAACAAGACTTGCGGGGGAGGACCCGCTGCAGGAGGAACCAACCATGAAAATGCGCATCCTTTGCGTGCTTGCGGCCGGAGTTGCCGCTGCTGCAGTCACCTCGGACACGGCACATGCAGGCGCTTTCGCGCTCAAAGAGCGATCCGCAAAAGCGCAGGGTCTCTCGTTCGCCGGTGCGACGGCGGGCTCTGGCGGCTTGCAATCGATGGGCTTCAACCCGGCCGCAATCGGGCTTGTCGAGGACGCCGAAATCTCGGGCGGTCTGTCGTTGATCCAGCCAATCGCGGATGGCGTCGTGAACACGACTGGCGAAAGCGTGGACGCAGACCGGTTCGCAGGATTACCCAACGGCTATGTCGGGTACCGGTTCGACCCGCAGTTCCTCATCGGACTGTCAATGTACAACCCGTTTGGGCTGATCACCAGTTACGAACCCGGAAGCGCCGTGGCCGCGGACGCCTTGACCTCGAAGCTTCAAACCATCGTGATTGCGCCGACCTTTGCCTACCAGCCGGACCCCAGCCTGACGTTGGCCCTTTCGGGGAACATCATCTACGCGAACGCCCGGCTCACGTCGTCGCTGCTGAACCTGGAAGGCGACCGGGTCGACGCAGGGTTTTCCGCGGGAGCCCTTTGGAAACCATTCGCTGGCACGCAGATCGGCATTGCTTACGACAACGGCTATGACCTGACCTTGATCGGCGACGGAACGTTTTCCGCCACCGGTGCGAACGCCGTCGCGGCACAGGCGGGCAACGCGGCTCTCGCGGGCCTTGCGGGCGTGCCGCTGACGGTCGAAGCGAAAGCCGCACTGCCCAGAACGATTTCCGCTGGGATCATCCAATCCCTGACGGATGACATTCGATTGATGGGCGAGGTCCAGTGGCAGCAATGGTCGGTCTTCGACGAGATCGAGACAACCTTCACGGATATTCCCGGACTGACCGTGGCCGACGAGCAGAACTATGACGATGCCTTCTTCCTGGCCGTCGGCGGAGAGTACGACGCGACCCAGGCCCTGACGCTCAGACTTGGCGCCGCCTATGACCAGACGCCGACGAACGATGATTTTCTCGCCGGCCAGATCAACTCGACCAACGCGACGAACCGAACGGCACGTGTCCCGGACGAGGATCGCATCTGGCTCTCGGTCGGGGGCACCTACGATGTGAACGATCACATGTCGTTGGACCTGGGGTACTCGTATCTCTTCGCGCTGGACGATCCCGTCGTCGGACTGCGCAATGCCGCACCCGGCACGCAGGTCACCTATGATGGAGGTGCGCACATCTTCTCGATCGGCGGATCGATGAAGTTCTGATCCATGTGCGAGCCGCTGCCAAAGCGGCTCGCAGATACCCCCGGCGGTGAGGGCCGGTCGGCACGATCTCAGGCGGTCGTCCGCGATTGCCCGCGAAGCGCCAGTTTCACCGACATCGCAATCCCGGTCAGCCGGTCCCGGTCAGGCAGTCCCGCTCAGGCAGTCCCGCTCAGGTCGGCGTCTCGACCTCGGCGATGTCTTCGATCTCGAACGCTTCGCCAGCGGCCATAAGGCAGCTCTTGCCGCGCGCATCCGTCACCAGAATGGTCCAGCTGCCGGTGCTCGCCGAGGCATAGACTTCGACGACGCCCCGCCCTTGCTGAAGACCGACCGAACGGCGCGTTTCACCATACTTCTTTTCAAGCTGTGCGATGATGTCGCCACGCGCACCACACACCGTTTGTGCCTGTGCCGTCGTTGAGAACGCTACACACACGGGAACCAGCGCGAGTGCGGCGAATTTGGCGAATAGTCCAGTCATTGTAACCTTTCCGGGCGCTCGGCCGCATTTTCAGAACGGAGAGGTAGAAACCGCCCTGCCCTTAACGGCAGAGAAACCTCTCCATGTTAAAGCGCGTCGCGTTCCCGATCCGTTAGGTTACCTCCCGCTTCGACGGGTTTGCGATTCGTGCCAATCAGTATTCCGAATCAGGGTTAAGAACCTGTGAGTCGCGACCGTGCGCTCGGTGTTGCGCCGCTAGCCCTTGGGCACCGAAGGCACCCAAAGGTATCCATCTGCGTCCACCAGATAGGCCTCTCGCAGACCGTGCGGCTTGTCCGCGGGCGCAGCGAGAACGATGTCGTCGCGCATCTCGGCGCGTGCCGTCGCGGCATCCGGATCGCAGCCGTAGAGCCTGATCTCCAGCCCGGCGCCACGCCCCTCTGCGCCTTCGGCGATCCCCTGCAACGGATGCGACCGATAGGTTCGTTCATGATGCAGCATCCAGGTCGAACCGAAGGCCGAGACGATTGCGAAATCGCGGTCCCAATAGGCGACCTCTGCCCCCAGCACCTCGACCTGAAACCGCAGGGACGCCTCGACATCGGTGACCAGCAGGTTGATCCCGATCCCCGGCCCCAGCGCCCGGCCGAACATGTCGGCATCGGGCCGCCCCGCGCCTTCCTCCGGCAATTTGCCCTTTGACATTCGACCCTCCCTGACGTCGCGGTGCTGCGCCCGAGCCGCGCATTGCGGTCGAGGTTAACCTTGCATTAGGGTCCGGCCAATTCCGAAAGGCAGGCCTCATGACCGACCACACCGCGCGCCCGCGCCGATCCGCTCTCTATATGCCGGGCTCAAAGCCGCGTGCTCTGGACAAGGCACGGTCGCTGGCAGCCGACGCGTTGATCCTCGATCTGGAAGACGCGGTCGTGCCTGTCGAAAAACCGGCTGCACGCGACACGGTCACCGCCGCGCTCGCGCAGGGCGGATATGGCGGGCGCGAACTGATCGTGCGGATCAACGGTCTCGATACGCCCTGGGGGCCAGACGATCTGATCGCCGCTGCCACATCGGGCGCCGATGCCGTTCTGATCCCCAAGGTCGAGAGCGCAGAGACGATCCACGACGTCAGCGCCCGTCTGGACGCGGCAGGCGCCCCAAGCGAGATGGCCATCTGGGCCATGATGGAGACGCCGCGCGCGATGCTGAACGCCGCCGGGATCGCCGGGGCTTCACCGCGGCTCGCCTGTCTGGTCATGGGCACAAATGACCTGGTCAAGGAACTGGACGCACAACACACCGAAACGCGGCTGCCGGTGATCACGGCCCTCGGTCTCTGCATGCTGGCCGCGCGGGCAAATGGTCAGGCCATTCTCGACGGGGTCTACAACGCTTACAAGGACGACGAGGGCCTGCGTGCCTCCTGTATCCAGGGCCGCGAACTTGGCTTTGACGGCAAAACGCTGATCCACCCGGCACAGCTTGCCGTCACCAACGCGGTGTTCGGACCCGACGCCGATGAGATCGCGCTGGCCGAACGCTATGTCGCCGCGTTCGCCGAGGCCGAGGCCGGCGGCCAGGGCGTCGCGGTCGTTGATGGCCGCATCGTCGAAAACCTGCATGTCGAGACCGCGCGCAAACTGCTCGCGCGCGCCGACGCGATCAAAGCCCTCGCGGCTGACCAAGCATTGGAGCAAAGCGCATGACCCTGCTGATCCTCGGACTGATCCTCTGGTTCGCGACCCACCTGCTGGCGATCAAGGCCCCAACTGCCCGGGCGGGACTGACAAACGCGGTGGGTGAGCTGCCATCGAAAGGCATCATGGCCGTGCTGACCCTGGCCTCGGTGGTGCTGATGGTCAAAGGCTACCAGGGCGCCGATTACATCGAGCTCTGGCTGGCTCCCCCCTTCCTGACACACCTCAACAACCTGCTGATGCTGGTCGCGATCTTCGTGTTCATCGCGGGCAACATGCCCAGTGTGATCCGCAACAAGATCCGCCATCCGCAGCTTGCCGCAGCCAAGATCTGGGCGCTCGCACACCTGCTGGTGAATGGCGACGTGGCCAGCGTGATCCTGTTCGGCGGCATCCTGGCATGGGCCGTGATCGCGTTGATCGGAACGAACAAGCGCGACGGCAAGCCGCCGCTCGAAAAGAAGGCCACGATGCTCGGACTTGGCATCCACGCGGTGGTGGCATTGGTGGTCTACGTGGTGGTCGGATACATCCACATGTGGGCGGGGATCTGGCCGTTCGGAGGTGGCGGACCGCCGGTTTGACCGGCTGCGCCTGCATCGCGCTGCTACGCCGGATATCCGGTTAACGGAAAATTACGTGACTTTTATCCGCTCGGATATCATCAGCGGAATCGTCCGCGCCGTGGCGCGAATACCCACATAAGGAAGACGTGCTTGCCCGACCCGGCGCCTGGCAGAAAACCCAAATGGGCGGTCGAGAAAGACCGCGCGCGCAAGGCGGGTCCGGAATCGGTTTGGCTGTTCGGCCTGCACGCCGTGCGCGATGCTCTGCTCAACCCAAGGCGCGAGAAACACCGGCTGATCGTGACGTTGAACGCCGCCGATCGGCTGGGCGAGGCCATCGCGGCGAGCGGGCTCGAACCCGAGATGTCGGATGCCCGCAGGTTTGCGGCTCCGCTCGATCCGCAATCCGTCCACCAGGGCGCGGCGCTAGAAGTGCTGCCTCTGGATTGGGGACGGCTCGAGGATCTCGCCGACCCCGCTGGCGAGGCGAGCCGTCTGGTACTTCTCGATCGCGTGACCGATCCCCACAATGTCGGCGCGATACTGCGCTCGGCCGAGGTTTTTGGGGCGCGGGCCGTCATAGCACCCCGCCATCACGCGGCGCCTGAGACCGGTGCGCTGGCGAAGTCGGCATCCGGCGCGCTCGAGCGGCAGCCCTATCTGCGTGTGCGCAACCTGGGCGATGCAATGCAAGAACTGGCCAATATGGGGTACACGCTTATCGGGTTGGACGGGCAAGCCGAGATGGACTTGCGAGACGCGGCACAACACAGTTCTGGGATGCCCGCGGCGATCGTTCTGGGCGCCGAGGGACCCGGCCTGCGGGCCCGCACACGCGCACTTTGCACAACGCTCGCGCGAATCACGCCGGCGGGCGAATTCGGTTCACTGAACGTTTCAAACGCCGCCGCCGTGGCGCTTTCCGAGATGCGGCAATAATTTCAGATTGGATTTCATTTAAATTCAATCACTTAGCCAGGAACGCATCACGAGATTGCGACGAAGGGTTACAGATTGTAAACTGATGAGCCATATTCGTATGGACGGAGCGGAGCTTGAACGATCCCGCTCTGTGACTCACTGTCCCTCGTTCCGACTTGATGTCCGCCGGCTTCTCCCCCCAAAGAACCCCCGGCGGACTTTTTTTATCCACCCGGCCGGATTGCCTGTTCCCGCGCGTCGGCCGATCGTGGCAGTGTCCGGCACCATGATCCACGACTACTCGCATCCGTACCTGCGTGACGTGCTGTCGCGCACCCGATCGATCGCCATGGTCGGCGTCTCGCTCAATCAGATTCGGCCCAGCTTCTTCGTCGCGCGCTATCTTGCCAACCAGGGGTTCAAGATCCTGCCGGTAAACCCGGTCTATGCAGGCCAGAAGGCGTTTGGGAACAGTGTCTACAAATCGCTCTCGACGATCCCGAAGAAACAAGGCCCAGTCGATATGGTCGATATCTTTCGCCGATCAGAAGACGCAGGGCGCGTGGTCGATGAGGCCCTCGACAAACTGCTGCACCGCGGCCTGAAGACGATCTGGATGCAGATCGGCGTGATCGACAAGGCTGCGGCCAAGCGGGCCGAGAAGAAGGGCGTCGAGGTGCTGATGAATGTGTGCCCCAAGATGGAATACCAGCGCCTCTGGGGCGAGTTGAGCAGGGGCGGCATCAATTCAGGTGTCGTGACCTCGAAATTGGGGTATGTCAGCCTGCAATTGCCGGACGCGGTAAAAAAATCGTAAATTCCAAGAAACTACACTTAAGACGAGGGAACCAGATGGCTCAAAAGACCTTTGGCTTCGATACGCTACAGGTTCACGCGGGCGCGCGACCCGATCCGACGACCGGAGCGCGGCAGACACCGATCTATCAGACGACGGCATTCTGCTTTCGCGATGCCGACCACGCGGCAGCGCTGTTCAACCTCCAGGAAGTGGGCTTCATCTATTCGCGCCTGACAAACCCGACCGTCGCCGTGCTGCAGGAGCGGGTGGCAACGCTGGAGGGTGGAGTTGGCGCAGTCTGCTGTTCCTCGGGCCACGCGGCGCAAATCATGGCGCTGTTCCCGCTGATGGGGCCGGGCGACAACGTGGTGGTCTCGAACCGGCTTTATGGCGGATCGATCACGCAGTTCAGCCAGACGATCAAGCGCTTCGGCTGGGAAGCCAAGTTCGTCGACATCGACAACGAGGACGAAATCGATGGCGCGATCGATTTCGCGACCAAGGCAGTGTTCTGCGAGTCCATCGCCAACCCGGGCGGACACATCGCGGATCTGTCCATGGTGGCCGAGATCGCAGATCGCAACGGCATCCCGCTGATCGTCGACAACACCTCGGCCACGCCGTATCTTTGCCGCCCGATCGAGCATGGCGCGACGCTGGTCGTGCACTCGATGACCAAGTACCTGACAGGCACCGGCACGGTGACCGGAGGTGCTGTGGTCGATTCCGGCAAGTTCAATTGGTCGGAGAGCGACAAGTTCCCTTCGCTGAGTGAGCCAGAGCCGGCCTATCACGGGATGCGCTTTCACGAGACATTTGGGCCGATGGCATTCACCTTCCACGGCATCGCGGTCGGCCTGCGCGATCTTGGCATGACGTTGAACCCGCAGGCAGCGCATTACACGCTGATGGGGATCGAGACACTTTCGCTGCGCATGGACCGCCATGTCGAGAACGCCGAGAAGATCTCGGAGTGGCTCGAGGGTCACAAGCACGTCAAGGCAGTGACCTATGCCGGGCTGAAGTCCTCGCCCTATGCGAAGCTCGCCAAGACAGTCTGTCCCAACGGTGCGGGTGCGTTGTTTACGATCCGGCTGAAAGGCGGCTACGACGCCTGCATGAAGTTCGTCGATGCGCTTGAGCTGTTCAGCCATGTCGCCAACCTCGGCGATGCGCGCTCGCTGGTGATTCACTCAGCTTCGACGACGCACCGGCAGTTGACCGACGAACAGCGCGAGGCCGCCGGTGCCGGCAACGACGTGGTGCGGATCTCGATCGGAATCGAGGACGCGGAAGACCTGATCGCGGATCTGGATCAGGCCCTGAAGGCCGCACACAAAAAGTAGGCTCAGAGCTTCGAACGATACGGAATTCAGGGCCGATGGCCCTGAATGCGACATACCTCGGAGACTCGCCTTCGGCGCGCCTCCTCGCATCGGCGCCCGGTGCGAGTCATGCGCTTCAAAACCTCAGGCCGCTCATGGAAATGGACCTTTACGACTTCGATCTGCCCGACGACCTGATCGCCTTGCGACCGGTCAAGCCCCGGCCGGCCTCGCGGATGCTTGTGGCGCGGGGCGATGCGATCGATGATGCGCATGTGAGCGATCTGCCCGGGCTTCTTCGCCAAGGCGACATTCTCGTCTTCAACGACACCAAGGTGATCCCGGCGCGGCTGTTCGGCGAACGGCGGCGCGAGACGACCACCGGGTCGGGCGTTGCAAAGATCGAGGCAACGCTAATCCACCGCGAAAGCGACTCGGAATGGACGGCGCTCGCGAAGCCGGCAAAGCGGCTCGCGGCGGGCGACCGGATCACATTTGGCGCGCTCACGGCAAGGGTCGAAAACAAATCTGGCGGAGAGATCCGGCTCGCTTTCGACCGCTCCGGTTCTGATCTGGACGCAGCGATTGCCGAGGCTGGTGTGATGCCCCTGCCCCCCTACATCGCTCAACGCCGCGCGGCGGATGCGCAGGACATCGAAGATTATCAGGCAGTTTTTGCCGAAAACCCCGGTGCCGTGGCCGCCCCGACAGCGAGCCTGCACTTCGATGACGCCCTGCTGGCACGCCTGAACGCGGCAGGCATCCTCTCGGCCTGGCTGACCCTGCATGTCGGCGCGGGGACCTTCCTGCCAGTCAAGACCGATAACCCTGACGATCACAACATGCACGCCGAGTGGGGCGAGATAACACCGGAGACCTCAGAGATAATCAACGCGGCCCGTGCTGCCGGGGGACGGATCATCCCGGCCGGCACAACGGCCTTGCGCTTGCTCGAGAGCGCCGCGGATGAGGCAGGCATCGTTCACCCGTTCCGTGGTGAGACCGACATCTTCATCCGGCCCGGTCACCGGTTCCGCGCGATCGACGGGTTGATGACCAATTTCCACCTGCCGCGCTCGACGCTGTTCATCCTGGTCTCGGCCCTGATGGGCACTGAGCGGATGCAGCGGATCTATGCGCACGCGGTCACGGAGCGCTACCGCTTCTACTCCTATGGTGACAGCTCCCTGCTGCTGCCGAACACGGGACCACCGAGAGAATGAACGCGACATCATCGTGGCGCGGACAAGATAGAGTTGCAGCGCGGATTCGGGCTAGCTGAGACGACGCGAACATCGGTCGGGAAACCAGCCATGCTGACTGCCATCAGAAACTCCTGGGCCTTGCTGCTCGGCATGATGCTGCTGATGGTCGGCAACGGCCTTCAGGGCACCGTTCTGGGCGTGCGTGGCGATGCCGAGGGAATGAGCCCCTCGGTTCTGGGTTTCGTGATGTCGGCCTATTTCGTCGGCTTCCTCGGCGGCACACAGGTCACGCCGTATCTGTTGCGCCGGGTCGGGCACGTCCGGGTGTTTGCAGCACTCGCCTCGATGATCTCGGCGGCCTTCATTCTGTATGCAACCGTGGTGGATCCAGTCGCCTGGTTCGTGATGCGCGTTCTCGTGGGGTTCTGCCTGTCGGGTGTCTACGTGGTCGCGGAAAGCTGGCTGAATGACGGCGCCACCAACGAGACGCGCGGTCAAACGATGTCGGCCTATGTCTTTGTGCAGATGATCGGAATCATCGTCGCGCAGGCGCTGCTCAACGTCGCCGATCCGGGTGGCTATGACCTGTTTGTCATCATGTCGGTGCTGGTCTCGATCTCGTTTGCGCCGATCCTATTGTCGTCCAGCCCCGTCCCGATGTTCGAGGCAACCCGGAGAATGCCGCTGACCGAGCTGTTCCAGACCTCGCCCTTGGGCTGTGTCGGCATGTGCCTGCTGGGGGCCGTATTCGGGTGCCTGTTCGGGATGGGGGCCGTCTATGCGGCGGATCTCGGCATGTCGAATGTCGAGATCTCGATCTTCATCGGCGCGATCTACCTGGGCGGTCTGATCTTTCAGATCCCGATCGGCTGGTTCTCCGACCGCATGGACCGCCGCCGTCTGATCGCAATAGTCACCCTGACCGGGGCCGTCAGCGCCACATTGGCCGGCATGGCCGGTGGGGTCTATCTGCTCACGGCACTCGCTTTCCTCGTGGGCGGAATGGCCAACCCGCTCTACTCCCTGCTTGCCGCCTATGTGAACGACCTGCTGGAGCACGAGGACATGGCCTCGGCCGCAGGCGGGATGATCCTGATCAACGGGGTCGGCGCGCTGATCGCACCGATCATCGTCGGCTATGCGATGGAGAACGTCGGGCCTGCGGGCTTCTTCCTTGTAATCGCGGCGGCAATGGGCGGGATCTTCGTCTACGCCCTGTGGCGGATGACCCAGCGTCCTGCGACACCGGTCGACGAAACCGGTCCGATGGTTGCCATGAGCCCTGTGGTCAGTCAGGTTGCGACAGATGCTGCCTGGGAGGCAGCGCTGGAAGACGCTCAGGAGGCGGCAGACCAGGACACCGCGCCCGTGGCAGCCGGATGACGCATGCAACAGACCGAAATCGATCGTGTACTGAGCTTCTGGCTCGGGCAGATCGGCCCCGAAGGCTGGTACAAACCGGATGAGGACGTGGATGCGCGCATCGCGCGCGAATTCGGCGAGCTACAGACGCAGGCTTGCGCCGGAAGGCTGAGGTCCTGGGCGGCAACTGCGCGCGGCACATTGGCTTTGCTTATTCTGATCGACCAGTTCTCGCGCAATCTGCACCGGGGAACCGACAAGGCGTACGCCCACGATGCGCGCTGTCTGGGACTGACCAAGATGGCGATCGGACGTGGCTTCGACCTTCTGATACCGGAACCGGAACGTCAGTTCTTCTACCTGCCGCTGGAACACTCCGAAAGTCTCGCCGATCAGGAACGCGCCGTGCGCTTGTTCCTGATGCGAATGCCCGGCATCACCGAGGAGGGCCGCCGCGCCGTCATCGGACACCGGGATGTGATCCGAAAGTTTGGCCGATTTCCATCCCGTAATGCCGCGCTCGGCCGGAAGGACACAGCCGCAGAACTGGCGTACCGGGAAGCCGGCGGCTACATGGGTTGAAACGCGCGACCCGCCCGGACCGCACGTCCATTGATCCCACTTCTGGATCGCTATCTGATCAGTGCGTTCCCCACTGCTGCGCGCTCTGCGACGAGGATTTCGTGAACGGCCGCATGTTGCTGCGACGGAAGCTGCAGTGAATGTTCTCGTAACGGTACCCGTGCTGCTTCGGCGCGGCGAACACGTCGCTCAGGTTCGGGTCCGACTTGAACTTGCGATTGCGGACAGTCAGCACGTCGAACTTGAACGCGAAGTTGCTGTGGCTCGAGGCCGGAAGCCCAATCTTTCCGGGTGATACGTATTTTGGATTGACCGCTTTGTTCGAAGCATAGTCGATGCACTTCGAGATCGCTGCGTAGTTCTCGATTTCGCCGCCGCCGTGCTTGCCCTGAAATTTGGACAGCGCATAATTGTGAACCGAGACGCCCGAGGCCTTGACCTCCTTCACCTGGTACTTTCCACGCATAATGTCTGAAAGTCCGGTATCGCTCAAAGTCGAACCGTGCGATGCGTAATAGTACAACTGACACCAGTCCGGCACTTTCACATTGCCGGTGCCCTTCAGCGGGCCAAGCGCGTCGGCGTATCCGCCATGCGCCGTGATCAGCAAGTGATCCTTAGCCGGATCGATCTTCGGGCTATTGCCATGACGGAAGAGGTAAAATCTATCGCCGAGTGCAATTTTCAGTGCCATCGGTAAGGTCCCCTATTTGCGTGTGATGGCCTCCAAATAAAATATTCATTTTAAAAGTCAATATGAATTTTATTATTTTGCCAAGCGGGCCAGATGTCCTGGGCCCGGGCAACACAGAACGGCACCCTGACCCCGTGAAGTCTTTAGTTTGCTCTGCCATCCGTCGTTCTCAGCCGGTATGAAAAGCGGAAAACACATAAATCAACCCAGATTATATCGATAATCCGAATTCTGAAGCCGGAAAGACGTCATTTTATCTCGAAACCGAAAGAATACTTTTCTGCGAGATGACGGACAGATGTCCAGCATCTGTGATCCGACGAACCTTCACCGACCAATGGTCCGGCTTCCGCAAACCGAGGCCGAGATAGGGACACAACGATGAAATACGGAAATTTCCAGACGTTTGACGTCAATGTCGAGAATGCGATCGCCACCGTCACCTTCAACTTCGGGTCGGTGAACGTGCAGGGCCAGGAGATGCTAGCCGATCTGAACAGCCTTGCGATGCGGCTGGAGCGTGACCGGGAAACCAAGGTCGTCGTCTTACAGTCGGCCAACCCCGAGATCTGGGTGTGCCACTACGACACCGAACTTCTCAAAGACATGTCGACGGAAGCAGTCTCGCGGGACGAGGCACAGCTTCTCGACCTGCAATCCGTGTGCGAGCGGATCAGCAAGGTTCCACAGGCGACCATCGCGAAGCTCGAAGGGTTTGCGCGTGGCGGGGGCCATGAACTGGCGTTAGCGTTGGACATGCGCTTTGCCGCAAGGGGAAAGTTCAAGTTCATGCAGATGGAGGTCGGCATGGGTATTCTGCCCTGTGGCGGCGGTGCCTCTCGCATGGCGCGCCAGACAGGCTTGGGTCGTGCGTTGGAGATCATTCTGAGCGCGCGTGACTTCGATGCGGACGAGGCCGAGGCGATGGGCACGATCAACAAGGCGCTTCATCCAGACGAAATCGGTGATTATGTCGATACGCTCGCCAATCGGATCGCGCAGTTCCCGGCGGAGTCCATCAATGCCTGCAAGCAGATGGTCTACGAGTCGATCGACAAACCGATCCATGAAGCCCTGAAGGCCGAGGCATACTGGCTCTATCAGGCCACCAGCAAAACGCCGGCGATCAAGCGGTTCACCATCGCAGACGAGCAAGGGCTCGAACATGACATCGAGAACCAGCGCAACTGGAACGACCTCGTGATGAAGGTACAGGAGATCCAAGCCTGAACCTCCTTCCTGAGGCGGGCTTTCGATTGATCCTGCGATGCGTCATTCGTTATCGGCCCTGGATGTTGTGGCGCGGCGCCATGTTCATTGGGTCGGTAACGTGCGGAGCATGAACCACCGCTCCTTCCGCCCGAGCACCAAAAGACGAAATGTTGCGCCGCAACATAGGCGAACTTCGCCATATTCTTTCCGCGGGTTGAATTGCATCCGATCCGGTGCCGCCATAGGCTTCTTTCAACAGAATTCCGGAGGAGATCGCCATGAGCACCTTTGATGTTGTCGTGATCGGAGCAGGCCCGGGCGGCTACGTCGCCGCAATTCGGGCAGCACAACTGGGCCTGAAGGCGGCAATCATCGAGCGTGAACACCTGGGCGGCATCTGCCTCAACTGGGGGTGCATCCCGACCAAAGCGATGCTGAGATCATCGGAAGTCTTTCACCTGATGGAGCGTGCCAAGGATTTCGGGCTGACAGCCGACAAGATCGGATATGACCTTGACGCTGTGGTGAAGCGCTCGCGCGGCGTGGCAGGCCAACTCAACTCCGGTGTCGGCCACCTGCTGAAGAAGAACAAGGTCACGACCATCATGGGCGAGGCTTCGATCTCCGCAAAGGGCAAGGTCAAAGTCACCGGCGACAAGTCGCAGGAGTTGACCGCGAAGAACATCATCATCGCCACGGGCGCACGGGCGCGCGAACTGCCGGGGCTCGAAGCCGACGGCGATCTGGTCTGGACCTATAAACACGCACTTACCCCGTCGCGGATGCCGAAGAAGCTGCTGGTGATCGGCTCGGGTGCCATCGGGATCGAGTTCGCCAGCTTCTACAACACGCTGGGCTCGGAGACGACGGTGGTCGAGGTCATGGACCGCATCCTGCCCGTCGAGGATGCCGAGATCAGCACCTTCGCCAAAAAGTCTTTCGTCAAGCAGGGCATGAAGATCATGGAGAAAGCCATGGTCAAGCAACTCGACCGTGCGCCATCAAAGTCCGGTGCGGGCAAGGTCACCGCGCATATCGAGACCGGCGGCAAGGTCGAGAAGCACGAGTTCGACACCGTCATCTCCGCCGTCGGCATCGTCGGCAACACCGAGGGGCTTGGGTTGGAGAAACTCGGCGTCAAAGTCGACCGCACGCATGTGGTGACCGACCCCTACTGCCGTACGGGCGTCGAGGGTATCTACGCCATCGGCGACATCGCAGGCGCGCCGTGGCTGGCTCACAAGGCGTCACACGAAGGCGTCATGGTCGCCGAACTCATCGCGGGCAAGAACGACGTCCACCCGGTCGAGCCGGACTCGATCGCGGGTTGCACCTATTGCCAACCACAGGTCGCATCGGTCGGCCTGACCGAAGCGCAGGCAAAGGACGCCGGCAAGAAGATCAAGGTTGGCCGCTTCCCGTTCATCGGCAACGGCAAAGCGATCGCACTCGGCGAGCCCGAGGGCATGATCAAGACCATCTTCGACGAGGGCACGGGCGAACTGCTCGGCGCCCACATGGTCGGCGCCGAGGTCACCGAACTGATCCAGGGCTACGTCGTCGGCCGCCAACTCGAGACCACCGAGGAAGACCTGATGCACACCGTCTTCCCGCATCCGACGCTGTCCGAGATGATGCACGAAAGCGTGCTGGACGCCTACGGCCGGGCGATCCACTTCTGATCCTGCACCTGAGATCGACGCGCGCGCGCGCCGCCGGCGCGCTTCTGCTGGCCCTGTTGCCTCATGTGTCGGTGGCGGATGACACAAGCTTCTGCACTGCGTTAACGGAACTGGTGAATCAGGCCACCGTCGAGACCATCGATCTCACGAACCTCACCATACAGTTTAGTGCCGAGACCTGCGGCACCGCCCTCACAACGGGCGGCGGGCGCGAGATCCACTGCCGCTGGTCGTTCGCCTACCGCGACGAGGCGGCCATCAAACTCCATGACCGTATCGCCTCGGATGTGGAAACCTGCCTCAACGCCACCGCCGTTCCGCAAGAGGACGGCGTCAACCACCCGGACAGCTACGACCAGCAACGGTTCCACACCGGAGATGCCGACCTGTCGCTGTCGCTCAAGGACAAGGCGGCAATCCACACGACATTTGTTTTCTTACGAACCAAAGAATTATAGTAAATTTTAGATATCTTCAAACTGATATAATAACGATCTAAATGAAATTTATATAATATCGATAATTTTTCTGCTTACGCTGCGAATACACGCCCTTTATCGTAGCCTCAACTGCCTGACGAAAAGCTCTCTGGAGAACCGTCGATTGTACGAAGATTTCGCATCACGGCATCAGTATTTGACAAGCTCCCTGGTTCTCTGACGCGGGCTGTATTATTTTTGGAAAGACCGTCTGCCGAAGCCAGGATCCACGCGACAACAATCGTCGTAAGACCGCTCATCATCCAAGCGGCGAAGAGCGCCGGGAGTGTTGATAACCCTACAATCATCAGTTCGAGCCAAAGCGCCGTTGTCACAATGCTCCCCCAAACTACGACCTTGAGCACTTTGTGCATGCTAGGTTGCTGAACCGGCGCGATTGCAGGATTCGCATTAATCATGAAGCGCTCCATTTACTTATCAATTTGACATCTTCAGTAGATTTTAAATACCGATTTTAAACCTCATTGCAAGCCCCAGTTTGACTTTTTTAAGTGACGCTACGTCAGACAGAGTTTGGTTGACCGATTTGGAACGACGCTCGCGGGTGACTGTCGATGCTATCGCGAGAGGATCCGGTCGCCTGAAGAGATTCATCGGAAAGCGTTGTTGGCGCGCCCCGCTTCGGGCTCACCACGGCCCATGGCCCTGAGCGGTCGGACCACCCAACCCCGTGCCCAAAAATTTGCGAGCTTAAGCTTTCTTCAGAGCTACAAGTCTGCAGGGGCCACTCTAAAGGAGTCTTCAGGAAAGTCGCGCGAATGGCGCGCAAACTCGAGTTTCAAGATGCGCCCGTAATCGGCTCATCAACAGAAATCAGGTTTGACGGCAATCGGTTACGACACTCGACTTGTTTTCCGCACGCGCCGTCGTCAGGCGCTATCACGCCAGAAACACATCGAACTGATACCGCACCGGCGGGCCATCTATTCGCCGGGCGACCAGCGCGTCTCCGCCACGGCGGAACAGGAAGTCGCCTGAATTGTCATCTTCGGGAAAGTACATCTGGGTGCTCACCCGCTGCCCGGTCTTCTGGGTGATCCTCGCATGAACATGGCGAACGCGGCCCGGGTAAACGCCGGGGCGGATGGTGCGGAACAGGTAGGCCCCGTCCGGGCCGGTTGCGACAGCCCCGTAGCCCTGGAACCCGGGATCGGCCAGCCCGCCATTGTTGCGACCGACATGAGGATAGATCCCCGCCGGGTCGCAATGCCAGATCTCAACCACGGCACCCTCGATCGGGCTGCGCGTCAGATCGAACACCTGCCCGGCCACCTCGATCACCTCGCCGCCGAAATCGCGGCCGTTGAACGTTACCAGATCCGCGTCCCGATCATCGGGGATCACGCGGGGATAGAATGGCCCCTCGGTCTGGATAGGCGTCGGTTCTAGCGCCGCCAGCGTTGCAACTGGTGTGGTCAGGATCGCTGGCGCAGCCAGCAGAATGGAACGACGTCGGATCGGTCTAGACTCGGTCATGGCGCACCTGTCGCAAGACTTTGGATTGAGGCGGGGACATCTCCACCCGTATCAACTCAACGCAACGAACACCGGCATCCGGCGAACAGAACTGCCGAGACCTCATGATGCGTCCGTAGCGGGCCGGGCATAAGCCTCGCGGAACAACGGTGAGGCAATCACGAAGTCTGCCGTTGCCTCGTTGCAGGCCAGCACCGTCTGATAAAGCGTCGAGATCCGGAGCAGCGCCTTGACGTCAACATCATGCGGCATGGCGGCCAGTGGATCGGAGAAGAAGACCAGCACGTCCAGTTTGCCCTCGGAAATCATCGCGCCGAGTTGTTGGTCTCCTCCCAACGGTCCGCTCTTCAGACACGTCACATCCAAGCCGGTCTCTTTCGCCACCAACGACCCTGTGGTGCCTGTCCCCCAAAGATCGCAAGCTGCCAAGGCATCGCGTTGCCGGGTCGCCCAGGCGACCATCTCGGTCTTCTTCTGATCATGCGCCACCAGCGCGACCGACTTTCGGGGCTTCATGTCAGGCATTGGCAACGCTCTCCCGGAAGGCTCTTTTCATCGACGACGCGACGGATGCGGCCGACCTATCACCTGATGACCCGTGCCGAAAGCTCGGTTAGGGTTCGATGTGCGGACGGCGAGGTACACGGTGACACAAACAGCGGATATCCTGGTGATCGGAGCAGGCATGGCCGGATGCGGGGCTGCGGCACGGCTGGCGGCTCACGCCAAGGTCACAGTGCTGGAAGCCGAGGAGCGCCCCGCCTATCACACCACAGGACGCTCGGCGGCGGTGTTCATCCTGAACTACGGGAACAACATCATCCGGGCGTTCAACGCGGCCTCGGAAGAGACGTTTCGCCGTGGGGCCGACCTCGCCGACACGGGCTTCCTCTCCCCGCGCGGCGTGCTGGAGGTCGAGGAACCGGGACAGGCGAAAGAGTTCGAAGCCTTTATCGACGGGTCCAGCGGCTTGCAGATCCTCGATGCGCAGGAAACGCTGAAGCTGTTCCCGATCTATCGGCCCGAGATGGTCGTGCGTTCGGCCTATGAACCGGATGCCTCAGACATCGATGTGGACGCGCTGTTGCAGGGCTTTATTCGGAAACTCCGTGCCAATGGCGGACAGATCGTCCCGAATGCTAGGGTATCGGCGCTGACGCGCGACAAAGGCATCTGGCGGGCAGAAACCCCTGCCGGACGTTTCGAGGCGCCGGTTGTCATAAACGCGTCGGGTGCCTGGGGCGACGTCGTCGCGCAGATGGCCGGAATCGCGCCGGTGGGCCTGACGCCCTGCCGCCGCACGATCGCCGTGGTGCCAGTGCCTGATGACCTGGACACGCGCAATTGGCCCGTCACAGCCTCGGTCGCCGAGACATGGTACGCCAAGCCGGATGGAGGTCGGCTCTGGGTCTCGCCCGCCGATGAAGACCCGATGGAACCGCACGATGCCTACCCGGATGACATGATCCTCGCGGAAGGCTTGCACCGCTTCAGTGAAGCGACGACCTTCGACGTAACGCGCGTCGAGCGTTCCTGGGCCGGACTGCGCACGTTCGCTCCGGACAGGACGCTGGTGAACGGGTGGGAGCCAGACGCCGAGGGGTTCTTCTGGCTCGTCGGCCAGGGCGGTTACGGGATTCAAACCGCACCTGCGATGTCCCAGCTTGCGGCAGATCTGGTGCTGGACCATGAGCCGGTTGTCGCGCAGGATGTCGTGCAAGCCGTCTCACCGGCACGCTTCCGTTAAATCCATCCAACTGGGGAGAAGACATCATGGCCGATATCATCCGCCACGACACCAATCAGCGCATGAGCCAGATCGTCATGCACGGCGACACGATCTATCTGGCCGGACAGGTCGGAACAGCAGGCGAAAGCGTTGCCGCGCAAACGACCGAGATCCTGAGCAAGATCGACGACCTGCTCGAAAAGGCGGGATCCGACAAGACCCGCGTGCTGCAGGCGATCATCTGGCTCAAGAGCATGGACGATTTTGCCGAGATGAACGCTGTTTGGGATGCGTGGGTGCCCGAGGGCCATGCCCCGGCGCGCGCCTGTGGCAGTGCAGATCTGGCCACGCCGAATTTCACGGTTGAGATCACCGTCATCGCAGCGCGGTGATAGCACCAAGCCTTTGCGGAGCGTGCCCCACGGGGCGCTCCGCTTGATCACTTCGAACGCATCTCGAAAACGCCGTCCCAGTTCTCTTGTATTGGGCCGGAGGCGAGTGCTTCTGCTTCGCGCGCCATGGCCCGAGCGGGGCCAGCGCCGGGCCAACTCATCGTCGCCAGTTCCGACCAAAGCTCTGCCGCGGCGGCGAAGGCACCTGCCTCGAACCACGACAATGCCTGATCGTAGCGGCCACTGATCGCGACCGTTTCGTCCGTTACCTGATCAAACGGAAGC
This sequence comes from Pseudomonadota bacterium, assembly GCA_038534135.1. Taxonomy (GTDB): domain Bacteria; phylum Pseudomonadota; class Alphaproteobacteria; order Rhodobacterales; family Rhodobacteraceae; genus Thermohalobaculum. The sequence goes on from JBCAXJ010000026.1 coordinate 36,121, forward strand.
GGCGCGAAGACCGACACCCCCGCCGCTTTGCCCTTCACCCGAATCGCACACATCCTGAGAAGATAGAACTCGCCTGCGACACGCTTCGCCGCCTCGGGCCCGATGACGATCGGCGTACCAAGGACACCGGGCAAGCTTTCGAACCGGGCGGCCAGGTTCACGTTCTCTCCGACGACTGTGTAGTTGACCCGGTCCGACGAACCGACGTTTCCCACCGTGGCCCGTCCCGTCGAAAGACCCACCTTGATCTCGAAATGCGGGTCTCCGGTGGCGATATCGTGTGCTGCCATCTCTTCGACGCGCCGCAGGATTTCATGCGCAGCGGACACAGCCTTCAGCGCATGATTGTCGACCGGGACCGGCGCGTTGAACATCGCCATCACGGCATCCCCGATGAACTTGTCGACATAACCGCCATGATCGCGGACGACCCCGGCGATAGTATCGAGATACCGGTTGAGCAGGCGCACCAACCGCGCACTTTCGGTGCTTTCCGAGATCGCCGTGAAGCCGGTCAGATCGGCGAACATCACGGTGACTTCGCGCTCTTCCCCACCAAGCCCCGGCATCTGTCCGCGGTCGACCATTTGCTGGACGAGCACCGGTGAAAGATAGCGCCCAAACTCGCGCCGGATCATGTTGGACTTGCGATCGACCAGCCGGAGCCGCACGCCATAGCCAAGGACCAGCGCCAACGGCGCGGCCGCCATCGCCCAGCTTGCAGGCAGGTAGAACCCGAACTCCAACGCGGTGACCACGGTGGCAAAAACCGATCCGATCAGCACGGCCAGAAGGCCCGCGCTAAAGACCGGTGTAAACAGAAAGGCCAGGCTCGCCGCAACAATTGCCGCCGCGAAGACGAGAGCAACCTCGACCGCGCGGGACACCTCGCGAACGGCCCATCCTCCGACCATGGCATCAACCGCTGCGGCGTGAATGTAGACGCCCGGCAGCGTCGGATCGTCGTCCAGGCGCGTGTGCGGAGGAGCGAAATCACAGGCCACGCTGGTATCGGCGGGGTCAATCGGGTCCGAGCGGGGAACCTCACGGCGGATGTATTGGTCCGGCGTCTTGAGTCGATCCTCGCTTGGCAACATGCCGCCGATAAAAACGACCCGCCCGTCGAATAGCCGCCTCAATGCCGCGGCGTCACCGCAGCGCAGGACATCGATCAGCGAAACGGACGGAAGCGTCGTAAGGGGGCCTGTCGGCATGATCCGCACCTGATCCGGCAGATCGGTCTGGCCCGCGAGGAAGGCGCCGCGCCCGGAAAGCGTCGGATGTATCGCGCCGTCGACATCAAGCAGACGCGTCGGGACCGTCCGGATTACATTCGAAGCACCGAACGGAACCTGCACCATGGCAAGGCCGTTCTCTCCCGCCATGCGGGCAAAGCGCCGTGCGGGCAGTAACTCGGATGACCGGCCCAGCACCAGGCGCCCGCGATCCCGTTCAGCCCTGAGCAGTTTCAGCATGGGCACGTCATAGCCCCGCAAGGGCGTTTCATCGCCGACGCGTAAATCCTTGGCATCGAAGTTCAGAATAATGTCGAGGATCAGGCCGCGCCCGCCCGCGGCAAGGAGTTTCTCCGCAAGCTCTGCATAGACCGGGGAGAACAGCGCCCGGGGGCGGTTCTGAAGCTCGGGCGCCGCCAGGCTCCGCGCATCCTCCCCAATCACCAGAACACTGCCGGAGTCGAGATCTTCGATGCCGAATACGGCGGCACGGACGCCGACCGAAAGATCCGCGATCCAGCCCTGGAAGATGTTGTCTCGCGGCAACGATGCCGCCACAGCAGCAAGCACGATCGCAATTGCAACAGCGATCGCAGGGCGCTGGAGCGCTTTCAGGCCCTGGCCAGTGTCAGCGTTCAATGCCTCAGAACAAGCAGTTCTGGTGCATCCGAGTTGGCGATCACCTTCGCAACGCGTGGCTTGATGTCATCGCCAACGATCGCGATCCCGTACTTTTTGCCATGCTGCAAAGGTTCGGCATCGGCTGGCCAGATGCCTTTGCGCAGAACAATCGGCATCTCGATACGCACCCCACGGCCACCGGTTACAATGATCGTGTGAAACCGCTGAGAACCCGCGCCGCCGACGCCGATCACCGGCCGCGGGCTGATCTCAGGGTCTTTCTGCGCATTCTGAGCCCTTGAGATCACCGCAGCGTTGATGATGTCGGACTCTGTCAGCTTGACGGCGGTGGGGCACTCACCCTCGATGTACTCAAGAAGCTCACCATCACCTTCGATCGTCATATGCGCATCAAAGATCGCAACCTCACCACCGCGCACGGTGATGTCTTCGCAAGTCGGGTAGAATGTCAGCCGCAATTCGGCGCTGTCGTCGAGAACGATGGTTGTACCAGCGTCAATTTCGTCAAAGGCAAAGATCTCGGGTATTGTATTGCCGATAACATCGGTCACCAAGGCCCTTGGATCAGCAGCAGCCACACTTCCGCTGATCGCCAGCCCCAGAACAAGGCCAAGCAATATGTTCATTGAATCATCCCATCCCACGCGCTCACTCCAAGGCGCAGTATGCGCGAGAAATATCTCGCACGCACCCTCTCTGCACAGAGTTTGCAAAAAGTGTGCTAATTTTCTGTGACTTTCGTCACATCGATCGACTGGGACAATTCCGCATCAATCGGCCGCGCTAAAGCTTTGCGGCAGCATCGAATGCCGCGCGAAGCGCTGCGCTGCCAAAGCCATCCTGACGCGCCGCACCGATCAGAACAGCCTCACGCGCGGCAATCGCCTTGATCGCGCCGGGGAGCTTCGACACCAGTGCGGCGGGGATCACTGCCGCTCCGTGAACGTCCGCATGGATGATATCGCCATCCCTCACAGCCATGCCGTGCACCTCGATCGGGTCGCCAAACCCGGTGATGTGGACCCAAGCATGGCTGGGCCCGACCTGTCCCGCCAGCGCCTGGAAGCCCTCGGCACTGTCGGCCAGATCCCTGATCGAGCCGTTCGTGACCACACCCTGCGCACCCAACCCTTTATGGATTGTCGTGTTCACCTCGCCCCAGAACGAACCGCAGCCGGGCATGCTGTCGAGATCCTGGATCACGACGACCGACGGCTTCGGCCCGCCGGTATCGACATAATCATAGTAGTCCAGACGCAAGGCCGTGACCTTCTCGGGTGGCATCGCGGGCTTGGCAGAAGCTCGGACCGTTGCCGTCCGGGTATATCCGACCATCGGCTTTTGTTCGGGACGCAGGCAGGTGAACGCTTTCACGGTGTACCCGGACAGGCGGTAGGTCGGGTCCAATGCCTCCAACCCATTGCAAATTGTTGGCGTGTCCCACTCTGCCAGTCGGGCAAGGTCTTCGGGGCTGAAATCGGTCATTTTGCGATCCTCCGTTCGCCGCACATTGCTGAGCGATCACGGAGCTTGCAATCGCCCAGCGGATGGATCGTCCAATGCGGCACTGCAGGAAACTGAGTTAGCCCGAAGCCTGAGACTTCGCGAGCGCGTCGACAAAGGACGCCGTCAACCCAGCCTTCGGTGCGTTCGGCGGCCACACCGCGTAAACGCCAACCGATTCAAGGTGCCAGTCCGGAAGTACGTGGCTCATTGTGCCGGCAGAGACATCCGACGCTGTAAGAAAGTCCGGCACGATCCCCAGCCCTGCGCCAGCTTTGGCAAACCGGTAGATCGCGTGTGCATCATTGACACTCAGGCTCGAGCGCGGCTTCAAGGTTACCGAACGCTGACCAGCCTGCTCGAACTTCGGCTTCAGTTTTACGGGTGAGAGTTCCAGCCAATCCCAATCCTCCAGATCCACCGGCGAAAGGGGAGTTGGGCGTGCATCAAGATATGCCGCCGATGCCACAAGCCATCTTTGAACATCGTAGAGTTTGCGGGCCTTCAACGAACTGTCTTTCAACCAACCCATGCGAATTGCGACGTCGATTCCGTCACCAATGACCTCGCGCCGCGTGTCTGAAAAATCCAGAGAGAGGCGGACGTTCGGGTGCGCGTTCGAGAACGCGGCCACGCAATCCACCAACTCTGACTGCGCCAACACCGCTGGAAACGTAACCGTCAGTTCACCCGAAAGCTGTCGCCCCTGATGAGCGATCTCATCAAGACCCAGCTCGGCCGCTTCAATCATCGCATGCGCCCGGGCAAGCAGCCGCCGTCCATCATGCGTGACGGAAAGCTTGCGAGTCGACCGATACAGAAGTGCGGTCCCGAGCCGGTCTTCCAGTTGTGCCACGTGATGGCTCACGACAGAGGGTGATAGATCCAGTGCCCGCGCCGCAGCTCGAAACGATCCGTGGTCGACGGTCTTAGCGAAGATCGCAATCTGACGAAGCTGATCCAGCAATGTTTGATTATCCGAATAGTGAAATTCATTTGTCCTAGATTATAAATCATTACTCACATGTCCATACTGTTTGTGGACGCTGCGAACGGTTGGTCACGCAGCCGCTACCACCAAACAGGAGAACACCATGCGCAAGATAGTCCTTTCAATCCTCGCAGGCCTGAGCCTCGTGGCCTGCTCGACAGTCATGCACGCGACGGCCGGGCAGAAATCCGTGGTCGAGCCGTTCTATGCGTTCCTCAGCAATCCCGCATCGAGCACACATGCCACTGCTGCGCGGGCCTCCCTATCGGACAACTGGCAAAGCATCGGCGACTACTCCGGCAAGACAAAATCGCCTGACGCCTTTGTCAAACAGATCGGCGGTTTCGGGAAACTGATCCCAGACATGAACTGGGAAATGGTCGACGTCATCGAGGCCGGAGACCAGGTGATCGTGCGTGGCCGCGCGACCGGAACGCCGCAAGGGCCGATGTTCGGCGTCGACGGCCAGGGTCGAAGCTTCGAGATCATGTCGATCGACATTCACACCGTGAAAGACGGCAAGATCGTCACATCCTATCACGTCGAGGACTGGGCGGGCGCGCTTCGTCAGCTCAGCGGCAAGTGATCGGTCGTGCGAAACGGTCAGGCATCCGTGCCTGACCACCTTAAAGATTCAGCAATAGCATCAATCGCCATCGCAGAAGCGATCTTCTTCACCTCTAGTCCGGTGAGGCAGTAGTCCGGTCAAGTTGCCACGGCGCTTCACCACGCGCGATCGTTTCCTGAGCCTCGGTGCTCAAGGCCGCGTAGTTCAGCGTGATATGCTGAGACTGCCGCGAAGCCTGCGCACGGCCCCGCGCCAGAGCCGTGATTACCTTGTTTGCTGGAACGTCGATCCCAAGCGCGTCGGCCTCGCGCACCAACCAACCGTTGATCGCGTCAATCTCGATCGGGCGACCGGCCTCAACCATCTGCAGCATCGAAGGCTGCGTATACTTCTGCCACATGTGCTGACGGATATGCGGTTGCGGGTCCGGTTTCTCCAAGTCGATGCCCTTCGCACGCGCGACGGCAAGCCCTTCATCAAGCAACTGATCGCGCAATGCCTCGAGCGCCGGATCCCGCGCGACCTCGGCCTGCCTCAAGCCGGTCGTGGCACAGATCGCATTCACCGCACAGTTGTGTAGAAACTTCGACCACAGCACGCCGGTGATGTTGTCCGACACCGCAGTCGGCAACCCGCCGCGTGTGGCGGTCTCGGCGAACCAAGTGGCGCGCCCAGTCGTCGTTCCATCGAACTCACCGACGGTCGTAGGGTCGATCTTGGTCGCACGCGGGCGTCCCGGCCTTGGGCGGTCAGCGCTTGACCGGGTCGACCCCATGAAAACCCGCCCGTCACCCAGTTCGGCGATCAGCGTCTCGGCGTTCCCCAAACCGTTCTGGCAGGATACGGCCGCGCCGGTAGACTTAAGCACCTTCCGCGCAGTCTGTGCTGCCTTTGCCACTTCGTAGGCCGGGGTCATTATCACGGCAAGATCGGCGTAGTTGCTGGTGTCTGCGGCAGTCGCGGCAGACACACGCACAGCGTCAGGCGGCCCGAAATCCCGTGGGCTCAAGCCATCCCGGTTGATCGCCGCAACATGCTCGGCATCCGTATCAATGATCGACAGCCGCGCACCGCCCCGCACCAAAGCTGCCGCCAGAATACCGCCCATCGCGCCTGCGCCAATGATCACAACTGTCGGATCGTTCATGCTTTTCCTGCGCTGGTCTGTCTGATTAGCTCGTGAACAAATCATACAGCATCCTTGGGGGGAAGCATGGCCACTGAGAACTCCGCACCCATCATCACCGTGAAACGCACCTGGGCGCGCACCGATCCGACACTGGTTGACCGGTTTCGCGGTGCGCCGTCCGGTAACGTTTCGGACTCAGCCAATCGCGGGCACTCGCTGGATCCGGTCATCAAGCCAGTGACACCGGAATTCCGGTTTTGCGGCACGGCGCTGCCGCTCGACTGCGGACATCATGACAACCTGACCTTCTGGGCTGCGTTGGAGAAGGTGCGAGCGGGCGATGTCATGATGGTCGCGACGGGCGAACACCGGGACTGCGCGGTCATAGGCGATCTGATCTGCAGCTTCGCCCGCAATCGCGGCGCCGCAGCCGTCGTCACGGATGGCATGATCCGGGATGTCGAGGCGCTGGGCGAGATCGGTCTGCCCATTTTCGCAGCGGGTATCCGCCCGTCCGGTCCGGACAAGCTCGGCCCCGGAACCGTCGGCCTTCCGGTCTGGATCGGCGGCCAACGCATCGAAGCCGGCGACATCGTGGTCGGAGATCGGGACGGCGTTGTCATCGTACCTCAATCCATGGCCCCCGAGGCAGCGGACCGCCTGGACCAGATTGCCGCAAAGGAAGCCGGAATGGAGGCTGACGGCAAAGCCGGAAAGCTGTATCCCGGCAACATCGACAGCTTCCTTGGGAGCGTCGTGATCCACGAGGTCGACTGAGGAAACGACGATGTCCGACGAATTCTCCAGCACGTTCTTCGAGGTGGAGCGCCATGGCGCGGTTGTCGAACTTCGCATGAACCGGCCCGACAAGGCCAACGGGATGAGCCCTGATTTCTGGATCGACCTGCCCAGATTGATGCAAGAACTCGAGGCCGACCTGACGGTACGGGCCGTCGTGCTGACCGGTGCAGGCCGAAACTTTTCCGGTGGCATGGACCTGTCGGTGTTCTTCTCGCTGATGGATCTGATGAAGGCCGAACCCGCGCGAGCCGCTTACGCGATGCGTCAGCGCGTTCTGAGCTATCAGGAGACATTCAATGCCCTGGAACGCAGCCGCCTGCCGGTGATCGCAGCAATCCAGCGCGCCTGTATCGGCGGCGCGATCGACATGATCTCGGCATGCGATATCCGGCTGGCCACCGAGGACGCGCACTTCTCGATCGAGGAAATCAATATCGGCATGACGGCGGATGTCGGAACGCTGCAGCGACTGCCCAAGCTGATCCCGATGTCCGTGGTGCAGGAACTCGCGCTGACGGGCCGCCGGTTCACCGCGCAGGAGGCACATGGCTGGGGGCTGATCGCAAGCCTGCACGCGGACGCCGAAGCCGTGCGCGCCGCAGCGCTTGAGATGGCCCAGGGGATCGCGTTGAAGTCTCCCGTGGCCGTCGCCGGGACCAAGCATGCCATCACCTACGCGCGCGACCACGGCGTTGCCGACGGGCTCGACCAGATCGCGACCTGGAACGGTGGGATGCTGCGGCCCGAGGATCTGATGTCCGCAATGCAGGCGCGGATGGCCAAGAAAGATGCCGTCTTCCAGGATCTGATCGCGACGGGAGCCTAGACCCGCCCCGCAAGCTCATGCTCCACCGGTCATCAGCCAGTATGACCCCGCCAGGACCAGCACGGACAGCGCCGTGAAGGGCCCGTTCCAGAGATAGGTCAGCTTAGCACCGCTATGCCCGCTCACGCGCGAGAGAAAGATCACGCCCGAGGCAAAGGGTGAGAATGTCGTCGATACGGCCCATCCGGTGGCCACCGCCAACGCGGTCAGGGTCGGGTCTGCGGGCAGACTGGGCAGCGACCCGAGTACGGCACCGAAGAAGACCGACATCATGATCGGCGACAGTCCGAACTGGCTCAGCAGCGTCACCCCAAGCGTGGTGCCAAGCATAAACAGCCAGGCCGGGATCTCGTCCAATCCGATCCACTCGGCGATCTCCTGAGCCGGCAACAGCGCAGCACCCGCCTGACCGACAAACCCCGCACAGGCCAGAACAACGCCCGCTGTCGCTGATCTCGGCAAGCCATCGGTCGCAATCCGGCCAAGTCTGCTCTGCACACCAGCGATCACTGGACCATCGTCGCGCCGGACCTGCACCACCAGCCATCCGATCAGAACCAGAGGACAGGCCACGATCAGACTCGCGGGCACGCCGCGTCCGCTGATCGCCATCACAAGACCAGTCAGGCTGGCGAGTGCGATGCAAACGACTGCGAATCGCTGCAGGCCCTGTGCCGGAAACGGCGGCGGCACCTGCGGCGGCAGGCCGAGTGCGACGGCCGAGATGTGCCGCCAGCGCCAGCGGTCCTCGGCCCAACCGACCAGCAGCATCACGGCTGACAGCAGAAGACCCAGCGCGATCCACCGCCAGCGCTCGATGCCGTCAATCAACGTGAGCAACACGAGCGGAGAGATCGCCGTCGGCGACCAGACAACCGACCAAGCGAATCCGCGCAGCACCGCGCAATACTGCCGGCGCGCCCGAACCGGCGTCAGCGCGTTGTCCGGGCCGGAAAGCTCCGCGCGGCGGATCAACGGCGCCAGCAGGCTCATGGTCCCGAGGTTGAACACCACCCCCATCAGGTTCGTGCCGATATAGAGCCCGGTGTAACGCCGACCGCCCGGTTGTTGGGACAGATATAATCCGACTTGCTCAACCGAACGCGACGTCATCGCGCCCTCCTGGATCAGCGAGATCAGGAACAGGAACGCCATCAGGAAGACAGCCTGGTCCAGGGCGACCCGAGCGGTCGCGCCCGGGGCCGGATCGTATCGCCACAGCAGGATCGCCAGCACCCCGCAAAGCGACAGGAGATAGACTTCCCGCAACCCGAACCGCCGCCAACTCGTCAGCAAGACCGCGCCCATGGCCAGATGTGCGGCCCAACGCGCCCAATCAGACCCCCAGAAAAGGTAGAGCGGTTCGATCATCATGACGGCGAGCAGCGCGATCACCAGCGGCGACCACCGCTGAACGCTCTGTCCGGCATCATGCATCCGATTTCTCCCGAACCGTCCGAACCGGACTATCACCGCGATTGCGCCGCACAAGCGCGATCGCCTAATCATCACATCGAAAGAACGCCGTGGGGACCACTTTGAAGAAGCTGACGATTCTTGGCTCCATCCATCCGGACGCGATGGCGCTGGCCGAAGCGCGCCCGGATGTCGAGGTCACGGTCGCACCGGGTATCCACCTTCCACCTGACGAGATCCTGGCCGTGGCCGAAGGTGCTCATGCCATTGGCGTCCGCAATGCGATCCTGCGCAAGGATCTGCTTCAGCAACTCCCGGATCTCGAGATTATCAGCCGCCACGGCGTTGGCTGCGACTCGATTGACGTCGATTGGATGAGCGCTCACGGCAAGCCCGTGGCGATCGCCGTCGGTGGGAACGACTCCTCGGTGGCAGAGCATACCTTGGCGATGATACTGACGCTGGCGCGCGATCTTGACAATCAGCATGACGGCGTGGCCGCCGCCGACTGGGCAGTCCGTCAGCGCGTGCGCCCGTTCGATATTCGCGGCAAGACGCTTCTGATCGTCGGCTTCGGTCGGATCGGCAGCCGCGTCGCGCCGCTGGCGAAAGCCTTCGGGATGGAGGTCATCGCCCACGACCCCTACGTGACCGTCACCGCAGACGGCGTGGAACAAGTCGCGACGCTGTCCGAAGGCCTCGCCCGTGCCGATGTTGTCACTGTTCACACACCGCTGAACGCCGAGACGCGCGGCCTGATTGGCGCCCAAGCCCTTGCGACGATGCCACCGGGTACCCTGCTGATCAACAACGCGCGCGGCGGGATCTGTGATGAAACATCCGTGGCTGAAGCCCTGAAATCGGGACACCTCGCCGGTCACGGCGTCGATGTATTCGATGGCGAACCGGTCGACCCGGCAAATCCGCTCCTGACCGCGCCGAATACGCTGATGACACCGCATTCCGCGTCGATGACACCGCAGGGGATGCGCGCCATGGCGACAATCATGATCCAGAACATCCTCGACCATTTCGACGGCCGCCTCAGCCCCACGATGGTGTTCAATCGTAAGGAGCTCGGCCTGTGAACGACATGACCCCCAAGGACGTTTTGCTGAACCCTGATGGGCTGGCCGGCGCGCTGACCCGGATTTTTGTTGCTGCGGGCGGTTCAAACGATGAAGCGGCGATCATCGCCGTCAATCTGGTCGAAGCCAATCTCGCCGGGCATGACAGCCACGGCGTCGTGCGCACCCAGCGCTACTGCACCTGGGCTGAACAAGGCCGCGTCAAATTCGGCCAGGCGCTGACCCGCGTGGTCGATGCGCCAGCCTTCGCATTGCTCGACGGAAACCTGGGATTTGGCCAATCGCTCGGGATCGAGGCCGTCCGCATCGGGATGGAGAAAGCGCGCGAACAGGGCGTTTCGCTGGTCGGGTTGCGCCGGTCCGGGCATCTTGGACGGATCGGTGAATGGGCCGAACGCGCCTGTGCCGAGGGTCTGGTCTCGCTGCATTTTGTAAACGCCCACCATTCGATGCTGGTCGCGCCCTTCGGCGGCGCGGATCGTCGGATGTCCACCAACCCCGTCTGCATCGGCGTGCCACGCCGCAATGGCGACCAGACCGACGACTTCCTGCTCGATTTCGCGACGGCGACCGTCGCTGAAGGAAAAGTTCTGGTCGCCAAGCGCGGCGGCAAGCCAGTTCCGCATGGCTCATTGGTCGATGGCGACGGGCAGTATACAAATGATCCGGACGCACTCTATGGCCCGACACCGCCCGGTGCCCTGCCCGATGCCCGCAAGGGCGACGGCGCGCTGACAGCCATGGGACTGCACAAAGGATCCGGACTGTCGCTCGCCTGCGAGATGCTCGCGGGCGCCCTGACCGGATCCGGCACATGCGGGCCGGGCTACGAATTCCACAACGGCATGCTTTCGATCTACATTGACCCGGAGCGGCTTGATGACGGCCACGGCTGGGCGGCCTCGGCGGCGGCCTATATGGACTACGTCCGGGTCTGCACCCCGGCCGACTCTGGCACCGCGGTCATGGTGCCCGGTGATCCGGAACGCAAACGCCGTGCCGACCGCCGCGCCAACGGACTGTCCCTGCCTGGCGAGACCTGGGATTCGATCCTGGCCGCGGGCGAGAAACTCGGCCTGCCGCGCGATGACCTCGCCGCACAAGCCCTCTGGAGGAGCGCCACATGACCGGCCTGCGCAAACGCATTCTCGACCGGGAAATCCTGTCCGGCACCTTTGTCAAGACACCGGCCTATGAGGTGATGGAGATCCTGAAACTCTCCGGGCTCGACTTTGTCTGCATCGACTGTGAGCATGCCGGGATCGATCGGCGCGGCATGGACGCGTCCCTGGCGATGGCGAAGGCACTCGATCTGCCCGCCCTGGTGCGCGTTCCCGAGTTCACGCCCGGCAACGTGCTGATGGCCCTGGACTCGGGCGCTGTCGGCGTCGTCATCCCGCATGTCACGGACGGCAAAAAGGCCGCTGCCGTGGCGAAGTCAGCGCACTTCGGGCATGGCGGGCGCGGCTTTGCCGGATCGACGCGCTGGGCCGGACAGGGCAGCAAGACGATGCACCAGGTCCTGGACATGGACGACGAAACGATCGTCCTCGCACAGATCGAGGAACCCGAGGGTCTCGAAGCGCTCGATGCCATAGCGGGCACATGGGGGATCGACGGGCTCTTCGTCGGCCCGGCCGACATGGCGGTTAGCCTGGGGCTGAACGATGCAACACACCCGGACCTCATGGCCGTCATGAAGCAGGTCGCCGATGCCGCGCACCGCCACGGCAAGGCCGCCGTCACCTTCCAGGGCAACACCTCCAACGTGCCCGCCCTGAAGGATGCCGGCATCTCGATGTTCTTTATCGGCTCGGAACACACCTTCATGCTGAACTCAGCGAAGCAGGTTGCAGCGGACGTCTCGAAGCTCAAGTAAGCACCATGCAAGAGGATCGTCACCGACACGGCCACGGGCGTCCCTCCCCGGATCGGGGAGGTCAGGTGGTGCTGATGCAGAGCCTTCTCCGAACCCGCAAGGGTTCGGAGGCCGTTTGGCAGACGCCATGATCAAAACGGTCCATATCGGCTGTGGCGCGGGATTCATGGGCGATCGCTTCGATGCCTCACTGCCGATCCTGAAATCGATGGAGACGCGCGAGGGTCCAAAGTATCTGATGTTCGAGGTGCTGGCCGAACGCACACTGGCCGTTGCTCAAAACCTCAAGCGTGACGATCCTTCGAAATGCTACTCGCCCTATCTCGACCACTACATTCGCCCGGCACTGGCCCAGGCCAAGAGGCTCGGTGTCAAGATCGTCTCGAACATGGGTGCGGCCAATCCAATCGGTGCCGCTCAACGCGTTCTCGAAATCGCCGACGAACTCGGCATCGAGGGCGTCCGCGTGGCGACCGTCACCGGTGACGACTTGACAGAGATCCTGCCGATCGAACAGATCGCTGCGATGCCGACAATCGAAGGCATCGGCTTCGAAGGCCGTCCGATCGTGGCGGCCAATGCGTACCTGGGTGCTCGCCCCGTAGCCGACGCAGTTGCCACGGGCGCAGACGTGGTTCTTGTCGGCCGCACCACGGACTCCGCTCTGGCGCTGGGACCGCTCATCCACGAATTCGGGTGGGAAGCCGACGACTGGGATCGCCTCGCATACGGCACGGTCACCGGTCATCTGCTGGAATGCGGTGGCCAGATTACAGGGTGCTACTTCGCCGACCCTGGTTTCAAGGACGTCCCGGGCCTTTCCCGCGCGGGCTTCCCCATTGCCGAATGCCGCGCGAATGGTACGTTCACCATCACCAAGCCCGAAGGCACCGGCGGGCTCGTCAATCGTCAGACGGTCACCGAGCAACTCCTCTACGAGATGCACGACCCGTCAGCCTACCTCGTACCCGATGTCGTCCTTGACTGCACAGACCTGCAAGCAACCGAAACCGGACCGAACCGCGTCGAGATCACGGGCGCGAAGGGCCATGCGGCGCCGGATACGCTGAAGTGTACCGTCTCGGTCGATGGTGGCTGGCTCGGCGAAGCCTTCATGACCTACTCTGGCCCGAATGCGCTGGCACGCGCGGATCTGGCTGGAGAAATCGTTCGCGATCGGCTCGCAGAACGTGGAATGAACGAACCGTTCAGGATCGAGACACTTGGCACGCTGGCAACCCTTGATGGCGGCGACGCCAGCAGACGGGCCGCCCGGCACCTTCCCACCGATGGAGAGTACACAATCCGCGTCGCGACCCAATCCGTCGATCGGGCGCGCGCACAAATGGTCGTGGACGAGTTGATGATGCTCTATTGCTCGGGTCCCGCGGCGGGTGGTGGCCATCGCGGGTCAGTCACCTCGCAGATCGCAACGGCCTCAATTCTCGTGCCGCGCAATTGGGTGGAACCGCACGTCAAGATCGAGATCCACGCGTGAGCGAGCGTCTCCATCTGCCGCTCCACGCCATCGCCCACGGCCGCGCCGGTGACAAGGGCGACACCTCCAATGTCTCCGTCATCGCCTATCGCGTTGAAGCCTGGCCCCACCTTCTCGAACAAGTCACCGCCGAACGTACCCTAAACACGTTTGCCCATCTGGGCGCCACCAACTGCCAACGTTTCGAGCTTCCGAACCTCCATGCTCTCAATTTCGTCATCGAGAACGCGTTGCAGGGCGGGGTGAATGCCACTCTGGGGCTGGACCGGCACGGCAAGACACTATCATATCTACTACTCGGAGACCTGATGGTCGACGTCCCGCGCGACGCCGTCCCGGATGGATCACCCTATCTCATGGAGTGACCTGAATGCCCGTCATCGAACGCATCGCCGATTTCGCCGAAGACATCACCTCGTGGCGCCGTGACTTCCACGAACACCCCGAGATCGGGATGCAAGAGGTCCGGACATCCGGTGTCGTCGCCGATCTGCTGACGAGTTGGGGAATCGAAACCCATGCGGGAATCGGCAAGACCGGGGTGGTCGGCGTGTTGAAAGGCAAGAGAGAAGGCCGCACGATCGGCCTGCGCGCCGACATGGACGCCTTGCCGATCGACGAGCGCACCAACCTTCCGTTCGCTTCGAAAACGCCAGGCGTCATGCATGCCTGCGGGCATGACGCACACACGGCGATGCTGTTGGGCGCCGCCAAATACCTCGCCGAGACCCGTGATTTCGACGGCACCGCGATCTTCATCTTCCAACCCGCCGAGGAAGGCCTGGGCGGTGCCCGCGCAATGCTTGCCGACAAGCTGTTCGAGCGGTTCCCCTGCGACGAGATCTACGGCATGCACAACGCACCGAACGGCCAGCAGCGCCGCGTCGGGGTCAAGCCCGGTATCGCCATGGCGGGCGCAGACTTCTTTGACATCACCGTTCATGGCCAGGGATCGCACGGTGCGATTCCACAGCAGTCCAAGGACCCGATCGTCATCGCCTCGGCGTTGGTCCAGCACTTGCAAACGATCGTCAGCCGCAACGTCCCCGCGACCGACCAGATCGTCTTCTCGGTGACACAGATCCATGCCGGCGCCGCCTACAACGTGATCCCACAGACCTGCGTCATCTCTGGCACGATGCGGTACTTCGACGATGATGTCGCCCAGCTTGTCCGCGACCGGACCCGCGCGCTCTGCGACGGCATCGCCCGCGCCTATGATGTCGAGATCAGCATCGACAACCGCGAGATCTTCAGCGTGCTGGAGAATGACGGTGAACTCAGCCGCGTGATGCTCGACGTCGCGGGCGAGATCGTCGGCGAGGATATGACCGAGGTCACTCAGGTCCGCCGCATGGGGTCGGAGGATTTTGCCGATATGCTGCATGCGGTCCCCGGCGCCTATTGCACGGTCGGACATCTCGGCACCGAACCGCTGCACGCCGATACGTTCGTTCTGGACGAAGACATCCTGCCCGTCGGTGCATCCATCTACGCCCGGCTGATCGAGCGGCGCACCGCAGCGCACACGTAGGATGGGCGCCTCGCCCATCCTCGCCTGAAAAGGGACACCCATGGATTTCAACGCCCTGCCCTTCGATGCCGACGCCATGTGCGCGGGCCTGCGCCCCTGGATCGAATGCGAGAGCCCGACATATGATGCAGCAGCGGTCGATAGGATGATCGATCTTGCCAGCTACGACCTGGCCGCGATGGGCGCCACGATCGAACGTATCCCTGGCCGCATGGGCCTCGGCGGCTGCGTTCGGGCGACGTTTCCGCATCCGAAAGCCGGGCAACCAGGCATCCTCATCGCCGGTCACATGGACACGGTTCACCCCGTCGGCACGCTCGATATGCTGCCGTATCGGCGCGAAGGCGGCAAATGCTGGGGTCCGGGCATTCAGGACATGAAAGGCGGGAACTATCTTTCGCTCGACGCGATCCGCCAACTAGCGCGCGCCGAGATCGAGACACACTTGCCGATCACCGTACTCTTCACACCGGACGAAGAGATCGGCACCCCGGCGACCCGCGAACTGATCGAGGCAACAGCTGCCCAACAGAAATATGTCCTGGTTCCCGAACCCGCCCGTGCCGATGGCGGTGTCGCCTGGGGCCGATATGCCATCGCCCGCTTCAACCTGCGCACGACCGGCGTTCCGATCCATGCCGGGGTCGACCCGCGCCTGGGCCGATCCGCCGTCAAGGAAATGGCTAAGCGGATCCTGCAAATCGAGGAAATGACGACGGATTCCTGCACGTTTTCGGTCGGATGCGTCACCTCGGACCAGGCGCACGTGAACTGCGTGCCCTCCGGATGCTCGGCGCAAGCGCTCAGCATGGCCAAACGGCAGGCAGATCTGGATGACGGCGTCTCGAAAATGCTGGCGCTGAACGCACCGGACGACATCGTTGCGTTCCATGTCGAACGCGGCGTAACCCGACCGGTATGGGAACCCAGCGATGCGGACAAAGCCCTGTTCGAACATGCGAAATCGCTTGCCGCCGATCTGGGCTTGGACATCAACCCGCAAATGGCGGGCGGTGGTTCGGACGGGAACTTCACCGGAGCGATGGGCATCCCGACTTTGGACTCTCTCGGGGTCCGGGGCGCGGGTCTGCATACCCTGAACGAACACATCGAGATCGAAAGCCTTGCCGAGCGCGGCAAGCTTATGGCGAGCCTTCTGGCGACTCTGACCTGACGCGTTCGCGCGATCGGAATGCGGCGTGCAGGGTTGGCAGGCGACGAAATTGAGGGATGAATCCAGTCCCGCACCCACCTTTCTTGCGCTGTGCGCAAATCTGTTTTCCGCAACGGTTGTGAAAAAACTGTAATCATCTTTCCGCATGGTGGAAATCCGATCTATCTTGATCGCCGGGGTGTCCAGAAGGAGAAAGAATCCATGCGTACTTTGATCATGAAGTCCGTCGCAGCGCTCGCACTGACGGCGACCGTCTCTGCACCGATCGCAATGGCTGCCGACACGGCCGAAGAGAAAGCCGTAAAGGCCCGCCGCGGCTACTTCCAGGTGGTGCTGATCAATGCCGGCCCGCTGTTCGGCATGGCGAAGGGCGACATCGACTACGACGCCGAAGCCGCATCGACCGCCGCCGCCAATCTGGACGCTCTGGCGGGCATGAACGTGCTCAACATGTATCCTGCGGGGTCAGACAAGCCGTCCCTTCCGGGCAAATCGCGGGCTCAGGACAAGATCTGGTCAGACCTGGATGGGTTTATCGGAAAGTTCCAGGATTTCGGCAAGGCAACTGACGGCCTCGTCGCTGCCGCTGGCAATGGGCTCGACGCGCTGCGCCCGGCCGTCGGAGCACTCGGCGCATCCTGCAAGGGCTGCCACGACAACTACCGCGACAAGGACTTCTGAACGGCGTGAGCAAGGTGAGCGAACCGGTGCGGGAGCGGGTCTGGGATCCGCTCGTGCGCATCGTGCACTGGTCGCTGGTCATCACCGTGGTTGCGGGGTTTCTGATCGGTGAGAACATGAGCTTCGCGAACATCGGCTGGCACTTCTGGATGGGCTATGCCACCGGGGCCTTGTTGCTGATCAGAATCATCTGGGGTTTTGTCGGCCCCGCGCCCGCGCGGTTCTCACACATGCTGACCGGACCGCGCCAGGTCATCGACTATGCCAAGACCGTCAGGAAACGCAGCCCAAGCCATTGGCCGGGACACAACCCGCTGGGGGCATTGTCGGCGGTCGCGCTCTGGGCCGTGCTGGCGGGCTTGGTGATTACCGGCCTCTGCTCGGAGAGCGAGGATTTTTTCGAGACAGCACCACTGGCGGGTTACCTGCCCTCGGATCTGCGCCTCGAGATGACGGGCCTGCATGATGATCTGCACGAGATCCTGGTGCCGTTGGTGTTTCTGCACCTCGGCGCGATTGCTTTCTACCACTTCTGGAAACGCGAAAACCTGATCCGCCCGATGATCACAGGATGGAAATGGGTGCGACGGGACTGACCCCCTCGTCCAATCTCAGTGAAAATCCCGGCTGGGAAACAGCGCCTTGGCCTGCTCGCGCGGATGCCGCGCACGGGGCGGACGGCGCGGCGGCACCGGACGCTTGGCCTCGTCTGACCGCGCATGGGTGGTGTCCGGCATACCCAGACGGTCAAGCATTCCCGACAGATCCTCGATCTTCCAGGCGACCAGATGGTGGACCGAGCCCTCGCGCTGCAATTGCCCGGTCACCCGAAGCAAACGACCGGAAATGACCGCCCGGCGATATCGCTCGTACATCTTGGGCCAGACGATGACATTGGCAATCCCGGACTCGTCCTCAAGCGTGAGGAAGATCACGCCCGACGCCGTGCCTGGCCGCTGCCGCGTGATCACAAGCCCGGCGACCCGGATGCGGGTCCGGTCGGGCGTCATGGCAAGCTGATCGCAAGTGAGTGTCGTCATTCAGAACATAATAGGAACATTTACCCATAAGCCAAGTCTGCATCTTCAGCCACACGCACCCGTGTCTGGTCATCGCCATACCGCTCGGGCACTTTCACGCCATGAGAACCCGACTCGCTCAGCTGATTTTCAATGCGCTGGTGCTGATCTCCGCAGGAGGCTCTGCCATGGCTGCTCAGCTCCCCCCCGGAACGGACCGCGATGCACAGGTCCATGCGCGCCTGGAATCCATCTACCTGGCGAAGGGATCCGCCTACATTCCGCGCACGCACCTGATGGATGGTGATCGCGCGCGCTATGTGAACAGGCTGATCGACGAGCCGTCACCCTATCTGCTTCAACACGCGCACAACCCCGTCGACTGGCGGCCCTGGTCCGAGGATGCCCTGGCCGAAGCTGCCCGGCGCGACATGCCAATCTTCCTCAGCGTCGGTTATGCAACCTGCCACTGGTGCCACGTGATGGAGGAGGAAAGCTTCGACAACGAAGCCGTCGCCGAAATCCTGAACCAGAACTTCATTCCCGTGAAGATCGATCGCGAGCAGCATCCCGAGCTGGACCACCTCTACATCACCGCGACACAGCTGCAGAACGGACATGCCGGCTGGCCAAACTCGGTCTTCCTGATGCCCGATGGTCGCCCGTTCCACACGGCCGGCTACATGCCGCGCGATCATTTCATGCAGATCATCGCCGCCATCGGCCAGTCATGGCGCGAGCCAGCACGGCGACCCGAAATCGAGGCGCTGGCCAACAATCTCTCGGATGCCGTGCGCCGTCTGACCCAAATGCGGTCTGGCATATCCGCGGCGCTGACCGAAGAAACCTATGCCCTCGCGGCAACTCAGCTCGAGCAAATGCACAATGCGCTCGAAGGCGGCTTCAGTCAGACGCAGCAGTTCCCACAGGAGGGATATCTGCTGTTCCTGCTCGACCACTGGCGCCGCACCGGCGATGACAGCGCACTGACCATGGCGCTCGAGACGCTGGATGCGATCGCTGCGGGCGGCATTCACGATCACGCAGGCGGCGGTTTCCACCGCTACACGGTCGACCCAAACTGGCGCACGCCGCATTTCGAGAAGATGCTCTACAATCAGGCACAGCTGGCGCGGGTCTTTGTGCAGGCTTGGGAGATTACCGGCGCCGCGCATTATCGGCGCGCGGCCGAGCGTACGTTTGACTACGTCGCGCGCGACATGACCGATCCGGACGGTGCATTCTATGCTGCGGAAGATGCCGACAGCCGTACGGCGACCGGCGAACTCGAGGAAGGCGCGTTCTATGTCTGGACGCCCGAAGACCTGGCGGCGCACGGATTGACCGATGCCACACGTGCGCTGGGGCTCGATGACGCTCCAACACTGGATCACGGCGGCGTCCCGCATCTCGACCCCTTTGCCGATACGGACTTCGATCGCCTAGATCCGATGCTCGATGCCATGAGGGAGGCCCGTGAGACTAGGACCCGCCCCCTGCGCGACGACAAGATCATCGCAGGCTGGAACGGCCTGATGATCCGAACATTGGCCGAGGCGTCCGAAGCATTTCAGAACCCGGCCTATTCCGAGATGGCCGTGGAGGCGGCTGACAGTCTCTGGCGGCGGTTCTGGGACGGTGAAAGTCTTGCACGTTTCTGGGCCGATGGCGCAGCGCATGAACAGGGCGCGCTGCAGGACCATGTCTGGGTCGCGCTCGGATTTCTGGCACTTGGTGACGCGACCGGCAAGGCGGTCTGGACGGATCGCGCGCGCCTTCTGACGGCGGCGATGACACGGGATTTCGCCGACGGAACGGGGCGCTTGAAGATGGCAGCACTCGATGGGCCGCTCGGGCCGATCTATGACAGCACGGACGGCGCGGTGCCTTCAGGCGAATCCTCGGCGCTTGAGTTGCTGGCTTTGTCTGCGCGACGCAACACGGATCTTGCGTTGGAAGAGCGTGCGCTCAATCTGAAGAACGCCTTGTCCACGCCGCTCGTGGAGCAACCTCTTTTGCGACCGGATGCATTGGTTGCCGCCCGTATTCTGGACGACGGCGAGTCGGGCCGGCGGCAGTCTCTGGCGCGCGGAACGGTGCGCGCACACCTTTTGTCGGACCGGCTCGACCTGACCATCGCAGATGGATGGCATGTCAACGCCGCGCAACCGGGTGCGGACTGGCTTGTCGGCGCGTCGCTTCAGGGCGTCGGCGCAGAGTGGCCAGAAGGCACACCATTCGAGGCGGGCTTCGCCGATACCGAGATCCGTGTTTACGACGGTCGCGTTTCCATTCCGCTCGACAGTGCGCCATCTGGCAAAATCATCCTTACGCTCCAGGTCTGTTCGCACGAGATCTGCCTCGAGCCGGAGGAGGCGACATTCCGGTTGCCCTGATCCGCCATGATGCGGCAGGATATTGCCATGAGACTGCTTTTTGCCTTGATCCTCGTGTTTGGCGCATCGGCGGCGCACGCTGAAGAGCGTGTTGTCGGTCCGAGCGAATTTCGAAGCTATTCCGAAGGCTGGACGCTCTATTTCGAGCGCGACGGACAGCCATTCGGATCCGAACAGTTCTCGGAAGACGGCAGAACGCTTTGGCGCTACGGCGACGGCAGCTGCGTCACCGGAGCGTGGCGTCCGCATGGCGCACAGCTGTGTTTCCTCTACGAACAGAACGATGGTGGAGAGGTCCTCTGCTGGCGGATGGTCCGGGACAAGGACGGCCTTCTGGCGCGCCTTCTGAGCGGAGAGAATAAGGGACTCGAGCTTCGGGTGACCGGTCGGGACAAGAGGCCCCTCCTCTGCGGTGAACCAGGCAAAAGCACCTGAGACCCGGGTCGATCACCGCCTGACAGCAAGACTGGAGACAGCGCCATGAAGATCGGTGTGGCAGGGACCGGCCGGATGGGCCTGGGGATGGCGCGGGCACTTCAACGCGCGGATTTCGACGTCATTGGCTTCGATGTGCGTCCCGCGGCGGAGTTCGGGGACTTTGCCGACTGGATGGAGCCCGATCCTGCGGCGTTTGTGTCAGAGCGCGACGTCATCCTCAGCGTCGTCCGCGATGTCGATCAAACCGAAGACCTTCTGTTCCGCGACCAGGCCATACTGACGGCAGCGAACAACCTGAAATACCTGGTCATCTGTTCGACCCTTTCGCCGCGCTACCTCGCCGAACTCAGCACCCGCCTCCCGAAAGACCTGCATGTGATCGACGCGCCGATGTCCGGTGCGCAGATTGCGGCCGACGAAGCGCGGCTCTCGTTCATGCTTGGTGGGGCGCAGGCTGATCTGGACGCCCTGGAGCCGATGTTTCTGGCGATGGGCCCGAAGCTTCACCGCATGGGCGAACCGGGCGCGGGAATGACTGCAAAAGTGCTGAACAACTTCGTGGCAGCCTGTGGCGTCGCCGGGGCCCGCCGGGTGATCGAGTGGGCGAACGATCTCGGGGTGGACCGCGCGCGCCTTTTTGCCTTGATGAACGACAGCTCCGGGCAAAACTGGTTTGTCTCGAATTTCGAGGACATCGAGTTCTCACGCGATGGCTACGACCCCGACAATACGATCGGAATCCTCAAGAAGGATGTCGAAAGCTGTCTCGACGCTATTCCAGCCGACAAACGCGCTGGCCTGCCAGAAGCCCTGATCGACGCGATCGGCCAGTTTCGAGAGATTTGATCTGTCACAGGACGCACGCGGCGGCGGTCAACCGCAGGCCATCAGTACGCGTTGCGCTGGAACAGGACGACAGCGACCGTCGACATGAGAATGCGCAGATCGAATGTCAGGCTCCAATGCTCGGCATAAAATACATCATGTGCCACGCGCGCCTCGAGCTTCTCGTGCGAGTCGATCCCGCCACGCAGCCCGTTGACCTGCGCCCAACCGGTGATCCCGGGACGGACTTTGTGCCGGACGCAATAACCCCGGACGAGATGACCGAACTCCTCGTCGTGGTCGATCGCATGCGGTCTGGGACCAACCAGCGACATCGTGCCATTCAAAACGTTCAGCAGTTGTGGCAGTTCATCAAGCGACATTCGACGCAAGATCTGCCCGACCCGTGTAACCCGCGGATCCGCGCGCTGGGCTTGTTTGACGCGGCCATTCGGGGCCTGGGCGTGATGCATGGTTCGGAACTTGAAGATCTCGAACGGTCGATTGTTGAACCCGATGCGCTGTTGGCGGAACAGGATGGGGCCGGGGCTATCCAACCGGATTGCAAGTGCGATTGCCATGAGTGCCGGCATGAGACACGCCAGCGCGACCACGGCAAACGTGTAGTCAAGTACGGTCTTCCCAGCGCGGCCCCAGTCTGACAGCGGGCGTCGCTTGATCGAAAGAAATTGATGCCCATTCTCCGTTCTTTCGACACCTTGCACGAGCGGTAACGGGTGATCGGATTTGGTCAGAAGCTCCACATCGATCGGAAGCTCGCAAAGCCGGTCCACGAGTTGCTGCATCTCTGAGAGACGGGTCAAGGGAACGGCAAGGATCGCCAGATCAAACTCACCTCGGCGCCCGGCATAAATCATGTCCTCGAACGTGCCGAGGATCGGTACATCGTGCTCGAAGCCCGATGAGGTGAAGGAGCTGAGAGAATAGACACCGTGCACGTGTATGAACCGGTTCTGCAGTTCCGAAACATCTGGCGGAGACACTCGTACTCCCGGCACCGCGTTAAGAATGACGGCTCGGCGGGTGACCACGCCTGTCGGTTGGAACCGTCGAAGCATCTCGGCCGTGAACAAGCGCGCGGCACAGACAAGCATCGCGGCGATCGTCACGGCTGCGGCGAGCACGCCCGTTTCGACGCTGGCCGCTGCCCCCAACCCTTGCACGGCGCCCAGAACCATCAACGCAGCCGCAGCAACGGCAAGGACGGACAGATCCATGACATGCAAAGGGTTTCTGATCGCCACTGTATTGTACAAACCTGCAAAGCGCATGGTCATAACCGACGCGAGGGCGACGAGACCCGATGCAAAAATGAAAGTTTTTGGCGACGATCTTGAAGGTGTGTCGGACAACCAGAAAACGATTGCGGCAGCTGAGAGAATACAAAGGACATCCAGGATCGCCGAGAGCCCCGGGATCATCTCTGGTTTTATCCCACCGCGGCCAACCATGTCCGGGACGTGAAGATCCGTTGAGCCAAGCCGAACCTGAACGTTCATGAATGTGCCTCGGACAGCCGACCCACGCATCGATCGGTTCGTTTCACGCAGCAGCAAATCATCACGTCTCCAGCCCAGCGCCTTCTATGCGATTGAGGATCGCTCCAAGATAAGCCGTGGTCTCACTGATCCGTTGTGCGCCCTGTTCGATCTCATCAGCTTTCGACCGGGAAGCACACGCGACAAGCATGGCGGCATCGACGCGCTGCAAGACCCGAAGGCTCTGCGAATCCTCGAGCACAGGCGGCAGATCGAGCAAAACGATCTCGGGCACGTACTTGCTGGCAACGTATTCGAGATCCGCGAGACACGCTTGCGTACGGGCCTGCGCATTCGATCTGTCCGAACGGGCGTTCGACTTCGCGATGAGGACTGACGAACCAATACGGCAGACGAATGGTGTCCCGCCCTCATCGGACGTCGCACCCACATCCGGATCAGATATCCCAAGTGCATCCAGCGGACCGCCTTTGCGCGCGGCCATGTCGAACACCATCACCTTCGATCCACTCTCTGCCAGCGCAAAGGCGACGTTGAGCGCAACAGTCGTCCCACCACATCCGGCGGTTGGTGTCGTCACCGCGATCTGCGACCAGTAGTTTTCCACACACATGCGCTTCAGCCGCAGCGCCAGGATATCGATCGTACCCGACAGGTGACTTCGACTATCCGCCGTCAGGACGCGCGCCCGCTCGAACGCCTTCGGGTGCATGCGTGCCTCGGCGACTTCGCTCCAGTCGGTTTCGTGCGGTACTGGCAGAAGCCTCGCGTTCACGGCATCATTGCGGCGGCTCACATCGAGCTCCGTGTTGGACTCCGAAAGCTGCTGTCCGGTTCCTTGCCGAGACCAGGCTTCGGCGATTGCCGTGTTCAATCGATCACTCATGACCACCCCATGGCGTGAATTCACTCAACGACGGCAGC
>JBCAXJ010000027.1:0-58877 GCA_038534135.1 Pseudomonadota bacterium
GTGACGTGCGAGACCAGGGTCTGGAAGAAAATCTCGTCCGGGATCCACGTAGTCCTGAAGAACGGCTTCAGATCCTTGCGCGACTTGAGCAACTCCAGGACCGCTTCGATCGTATGCGCCCGCAGAACCCACCATTGCGATCCGATCCGGATCTGGATGCCCTCCGGCAGTCGTTTCCGCCACCGCAGATGGCGCTGCAGTTCCAGGGACGCGTAGAACAGGCGTTTGTACTTACGCTCGTTGAACCAGTGCCGGAAGATCAGCCGGTCTTCGCGCAGGCCCGTGCGGATCCAATCGCTTTCGAAGAAGTCATGCGACTCGATGACGTCGTGGTCATCGTCAAGATACCGATCGAAGTAGCTTCGGGACTTCGTCGGGAAGCAGTCACCGGACATCAAGAAATAGTGCGTGATCTCGTTGAACTTGGTGCGTGCGGCGCGGATCAGGTTCAAGGTCGCCTGCACGAGCGAGTATTCGCCCCAGCCACATTTCGCGCGCCGGGCAAACGCGACGTTGGAATTGGACTTCAAGGCAGAGCGGATCTGTGCGAACTCGGCGTCCTTCGCGCGCGCATCGTAGTGGATCGCAACGCAATCGCCGTGTTCCGTCAGTGTTTGCGCTTGCTCGATCACCCATCGAGGATCTTTGTGGGCCATCAGAAGAAACGCGATCTTCGCCATGATCTGAAAAGTGTCCCTTTGGCCCGAAGTTTCTTGTGGCGCTCTGTTCGGACTGATGCCGCATGGCCTTGCGGATCGCAACCACCTGGCCTTTGCCAAACATCAGCTTTCTTGACATCGCACCATTTTCTCTTTTGTTAACACAACTCGTTCAAACGAATTTCGTCTGAAAGGCGGAAGCACGATGGAATTTCCTGGTGTGTGGGTGAATACCAGTCAGACCCTGATTTACAGGGTGGTGCCGAAATGTGCCTGCTCGACAATCGGTCAGATCCTGCATTTCAGTGATCACGGGCGGTTCTACGACGGTGACATCCACGACGCGAAGGATGGTCTGTGGAAGTGGAACGGAAACGATGATCCGCAGCACGCCCGGGACATCATTGTCGATACAGTGACGTCTCGCGACGCCGTTACCTTTACCTGCGTCCGAAATCCTTACGCACGGGTGCTGTCGTGTTTTCTCGACAAGATCGCCGGCATCCAGCGGAACGGCAAACGATACCGCGGCGACATGGTCGCGATGATCGCCGAGCACTACGAGATGGAGATCGGCGAGACGCCGGAGCACGAGTTCGATCAGGTCAAGGCATTCCGCAAATTTCTGCTGTTCGTCCGGGACACGATCAAGTTCCGCCATCCAATGCATCCGGACATTCATTGGGCACCGATGTCGGGACATGTCGCCACGCTGTTGAACAATGGCGGAACCTACGATCACGTATTCCCGACCGAGATGTTCAATGACGGCATGACGGGCATCCTGGGACAGGTCGAGCTTGCACACGGCGCCGACCTTGAGAGCTTGCCACGCTTCAATGAATCCGAAGGTCATGGCCCGAAACGCGCGCACCCGATCGAGGACTTTTTCGACGACCTTGCGATCCACATCGTCACAGACATCTACAACAAGGATTTCGAGGTCTTTGGGTATTCGATGGAACCGGGACGGAGTGGCCCAACCGATCCGATCGATGTCGAGCGGGTCAATTCATCGCTGAGGCGATCTCACTGACGATCGTGACAGTCCGTGCGCAGGGTTGACGTGTCTGCAACCCTCACGGACGGGTGCGATTCAGAGACAGGCCATCGGAGCTCGCCCATGTTCCATGCCTTGCAACAGAGAACACCTTCTTCGACGGTGCCGCGGATCGGATCGGCTGCCATGTGCGGCGCCAAGTGATGGCGCGCGGGCCACTTGCGTTTCCGGGTCAGAGGATCGGTCTCCTCGGCGGATCGTTCGATCCGCCACATGCCGGACATATGCATGTGACGCGGCGCGCGATGAAGGCGGTTAACTTGGACGCTGTCTGGTGGCTCGTGTCGCCGGGAAATCCTCTCAAGGCGAACGGCCCTGCCGACATCGAACGCCGGGTGCGCGCCTGCCGGGATCTGGTCGATCATCCGCGTGTTCATGTCACGGATATCGAGCGTTACTTCGGATCGTCGTACACGGCGAACACCCTTTGGCGGCTTTCCAGGCGCTATCGCGGGGTCAGGTTCATCTGGCTGATGGGTGCGGACAACCTGGCGAGCTTCCATCACTGGGAGGACTGGCAATGGATAATCGAAACCTATCCGATCTGCGTTCTGGCACGGCCCGGCGATCAGGTCCACGCAGGGCTTAGTCCGGCGGCGCAAAGGTATGCCGAGATGCGCATTCCCGCGTCGCAGGCGGCGAGCCTTGGGCGGCGAAAGGGTGCTGGATGGTGTCTTTTGACCGGGCCGATGTCCGACACGTCGTCAACACGTTTACGTGCAGACGGGGTGTGGTCGTGACCGGACTGCGTGGCTTGCGCGGCGCAAGGCGATCTGCGACCTTTCGGGCGCACGTACTCCGTGAAGGGAAACGATCGATGCGAGCAAGCTTGATACTCTCCTTCGCGGTCTTCGCGCTGATTTTCGCAGGCCAGGCCGACGCACAGTCCAAGCGCAAGCCGATCGCACCGGTTGTGCAGTCCGGAACACAGATCAGGAGCGAACTTGGTCTGACCGGCGCTTCCGGGTGGATGCTGATCGACCTGACCTCCGGAAAGGTTCTGGACCAGTCCAACGGCGATCGGGCATTCGTTCCGGCGTCGGTGGCGAAACTGCCGACCGCGGCCTTTGCACTCGACGCACTCGGGCCCGATTACCGGTTCACGACCGAGGTTCTGGGGACCGGATCGGTCAGCAACGGCCGCTTGAACGGCGACTTGATCCTCAAGGGCGGCGGCGATCCTGAACTGGACACGGACGCCTTGCAAACCCTGAGCGAGCGCCTTCTGGCCAACGGACTCCGCAACATCTCGGGCAGATACAGCGTTGATTCGTCGGCACTGCCCCATGTTCCTCAGATCGAGGCGACGCAGGCCGTCGATGCCTCGTACAATCCATCGATCTCCGGTCTGAACCTGAACTTCAACCGGGTGCATCTGAAGTGGGACGCGCGGAACGGGCGGCAGAACCTGTCCGTCGAAGCCGCGTCCCAGACGCTGTCCCCGCCCGTCAGCGGCGTTCGGGTCGCCCTGAACAATACCCCGGATGCACCGCTGTTCGAATATCGCAGAAGCGCCACGCAGGAGAACTGGCTGATGGCCCGGCGGGCCTTTCGGGGCCGCGCGGCGCGATGGCTGCCCGTGAAGGATCCGGCGGCCTATGCGGGCGAGGTCTTCCGGACCGTGGCGGGACAATCAGGCGTTACTTTACCGGCCGCGACGGATGGCCAGGCGGCGACGAATCCGAATGTGTTGGCGCGTCATCAAAGCCGCCCTGTCGGGGATATCGTGCGCGACATGCTGCGCTTTTCGACCAACGTCACCGCCGAGGTCACTGGAACAGCCGCGACGCGGGCGGTCGGGATCGAGGCGCACGATCTTCGCGCGTCAGCCAAGGTCATGAACTCCTGGGCGTCGATCGTTGCTGGGTTCGATATCGGCGATCCGGGCTTTGCATTCGTGAACCATTCGGGTCTGACACTGCAGTCGCGGGTCTCGCCCCGGCGCATGGTCGAGCTGTTGGCGGCGTTGGCGCGACGCGCGCCCGATCAGGGTAAGGCGCACAGCCGCCTGCCGGGAGGGATCGCCGGGTATCTCAGGCCGCACAACGTCGCCGCCAAATCATTTCCGCTGGATTACGACCGGCTGGCAGTTGTGGCGAAGACCGGAACGATGTCCTATGTCCGCGGCCTCGCCGGATATGTGGCAACACCGGGCGGACGGCAGCTTGCCTTCGCCATCTTCTCGAACGATTTGGCGCGTCGGTCCGGTGGGGCCGAGAAGGTTAACCGTCGTTGGATGTCCAAGGCCAAGGGTTTCGAGCGCGCTCTCATCCGCAACTGGGTGCTGAAATTCGATCGCTGAGCGGCGTGCGTCAACCGTCTTCGAACAGATCCGACTGACCCGGGGGCTTCGGCGGGGTCAAGCCAAGATGGGTCCACGCGCCCTGGGTCAAAACCCGGCCGCGCGGTGTCCGGGCGATCATCCCGATCTGCATGAGGTATGGTTCGATCACCTCTTCCAGCGCATCGCGCGCTTCCGACAGGGCAGCCGCCATGGTCTCGATCCCGACAGGGCCGCCGCCATAATGTTCGGCCACATGGCTCAGATACCGTCGGTCTGCCCCGTCCAGCCCCTTGCCATCGACACCAAGCCTTTGCAAAGAGCGCGCAGCGAGCGCCTGGTCGATCCGTCCATCGTTCTCGACAATGGCGAAGTCGGCGACACGGCGCAGCAAGCGCCCGGCGATGCGCGGTGTACCCCGTGCGCGCCGCGCAATTTCGATGATTCCGTCCTGGTCCGCCTGCAATCCCATCAGACGTGCGCCACGCGCGACGATCGCGCTGAGTTCCTCGAACGAATAGAACTCCAGCCGGATCGGTATGCCGAAACGGTCACGCAACGGCGTGGTCAATAGCCCTAAGCGTGTTGTCGCGCCAATCAACGTGAACGGTGCAAGGTCGATCCGCACGGTGCGTGCCGCCGGTCCCTCACCGATCACGAGGTCGAGCTCGAAATCCTCCATCGCCGGATACAGGATCTCCTCTACAACCGGACTGAGCCTGTGGATCTCGTCGATGAACAGAACGTCCCGCGCTTCGAGATTGGTCAGAACCGCAGCCAGGTCGCCAGGCTTGGCGATCACTGGGCCCGACGTCATGCGAAAGTTGACGCCAAGCTCACGGCTGACGATCTGCGCCAGCGTGGTTTTCCCAAGCCCGGGTGGCCCATGAAACAGCAAATGGTCCATCGCCTCGCCGCGCCTGCGGGCGGCTTCGATGAAGACCGACAGGTTGGCACGAGCTTCGGCCTGTCCAGTGAAGTCGTCGAGCCGTTCGGGCCGCAGGGCACGTTCGGGCGCATCTTCGGTCAGCGGATCACCGCGCAGGGCGGGATCTGATTCAAGCTCCGTCACGGCTGTCCCCAGCTTGGCCCCGGGCAGGCCAGCGCCTCCGGGTGGGCGGGTGGGGGAGGCGGTGGCCTGCCCGGTCTGAAGGCATGCACCATATCAGAGGTTCTGCCCGAGCAGCTTCAACGACGCCTTGATAAGCGCACCGGCATCATCCGCGCCCTCACGCGATGCATCTGCGACGGCTTCCGCCGCTTCGCTGCGGTCGTATCCCAGATTGACAAGGGCCGACAACGCATCGGCCGTCGCCTGCATGTCGCCGGTGTCGACGATCATCTCGGGGGCAGCGGGCGTTTGATCCGCTGGTATTTCGACGGAGGGTTCGGTCCCGACTGGTGGAGCCGCTTGCCGTGCCGCGCGCAC
Source organism: Pseudomonadota bacterium (assembly GCA_038534135.1). Classification (GTDB taxonomy): domain Bacteria; phylum Pseudomonadota; class Alphaproteobacteria; order Rhodobacterales; family Rhodobacteraceae; genus Thermohalobaculum. The sequence goes on from JBCAXJ010000027.1 coordinate 5,430, forward strand.
CATCATGTCCGGTGCCTTGCCCTTGAGTTCCGTCACGATCCGGGTCGCGAGTTTGGGACCGACCCCAGGCGCTGCCTTGACGGCCACTGCATCGCCTGACGCGAGTGCTCTGTTCAATCCAGGAACGCTCAAGGTCCCGAGGATCGCCAGCGATACCCGCGCGCCAACGCCCTGGACCGACGTCAACAGCTTGTGCCAGTCGCGTTCCGCCAGGGTCTGGAACCCGAAAAGCTGCATCAGGTCCTCGCGCACCACCATATCCGTGTAGAGAGCTGCCACACCACCCGGTTCCGGCAGGGCGCGCAGCGTGGCGGGTGAGCAGTACACGAGATAGCCGACGCCGGATGTCATGATCAGAACGTGATCGTCCGAGATGTACTCTATATGACCCGAGATCTTCCCGATCACCGTGCGGATTCCAACGCGGTCAGCACGCGGCGCTGGGTTCCGGCGGTCCACGCATGGCAGATTGCGATTGCCAGCGCATCGGCCGCATCTGCGCCGGACACTGCGATGCCGGGCAGCAACACGCCGATCATGTGCTGGATCTGCGCCTTATCCGCATGACCCACACCCACCACGGCCTTCTTCACGGCATTCGGCGCGTATTCCGCGACGGGAAGCCCATGCTGCGCAGGAACCAGCAGCGAAATCGCCCGCGCCTGGCCCAGCTTCAACGTTCCAGCGGCATCCTTGTTCACGAACGTATGCTCAACGGCGGCCTGCTCTGGCGCATGCTCTGCAACAACCCGTTCAATCTTCTCGTGAAGCTCGCAAAGCCGGGTCGCAAGATCGCCTGAGCCGGTCGTACAGGTCCCGTTCGCTACATGCCGGAGACGGCCGCTGACCGAGTCGATAACGCCCCATCCGGTCCGTCTGAGGCCGGGATCGAACCCGATTACACGCATATAGTGCTCCTGCCCGTCGCGTCCTTTTCAACGCTTTCTCCACGAATAGCACGAAGCATGAACAATTATCCAGAGAATCTCGTGCCCATGATCCGAAACCGACGCAGAGAGGGTAGAATTCCGTCGCTTTCAGACCTTAGATTAAGATTGCAAAAAACGCATAGCTCACATGCACTTACTGCATTTGTTTTGGTGATTTTCCGTCCCTATTTGCTCGCTGCGGGCGGTGATGGTCACGGCCCACTTTGATGGATGGAGATACCGTCATGGCCATGATCGACAACGCGCAGAAAGTACCCTTCGGGGCTGTTTCTACCTATCGTATCTCGTCCGCGCTGTATGGCGCGGCTGATGATGTTCTGACCTGGAATGCCCGCCGCACAATGGCGGACGAATTCCGGAAACTGACTCCGGCTGAGCTGGAGGACATTGGTCTGTCCGCCGCTTCGGCTGACGTAGCCGAGCCGGGCTTCTTCGGACGCCTCGTTGCTCGCATCGGCGAAAAGCTGGACGCCGTTCGCACGCTCAGCGAACTGGACCGTCTGAGCCCGAAGATGCTGGACGACATCGGCATGACCCGCGCACATGTCGAAGACATGCGGGCTCGCGCCACGTTCTTCTGAAGGCAACGAAGTCGTGAGACGTCAAGGCCGCCTGAGTAAGGCGGCCTTTTTCATGTGCGTCGCCGCATCCGGCGCATCGTGAGACTGGTCCATTCACCCAGGCGGATCCGGTCCCGGAGGACGAAGCCATGTCCCTCGAAAACACGGTGCACGCCAATGGCCTGCGGCGTCAGCAGTCCTGCGAGGATTGCACTTCCCCCGAATGTGAGCTGGTGAGAGATGTCCGGCGCCAAACGCTTCAGTGGGGATGCCAGAATATTCGCAAACACCAGATCGAACGGAGCGGCGTTGCGATGATGGAGATGCCGGATGCCCACCGCACGCCCTGTCCGGACCCAGGGTCCGACACCATTGGCCGCAACGTTCGCTCGCACGGTGTCCGCCGCGACCTGATCGATGTCAGTTGCCACACAGGGCACGCGCAGCGCCTTTGCCGCTGCCATGGCCAAAACTCCCGTCCCGCACCCGATGTCGGCGACGCGGCGTGGGCGATGGCCCTGGTGGAGCAGCCGGTCGAACAACATCAGGCATCCACGCGTGGTCGCATGATGGCCTGTCCCGAACGCCATGGCAGCCTCGATGCGCAGGCCGATGCGATGTGAGCCGACACGGTGGCTGTCATGATCACCGTATACGGTGAAGCGTCCAGCATCGACCGGATGCAGTTCCCGCCGGACCTGTGCGACCCAGTCACGGTCGTCGACACGGCTAACCGCGAAGTCCTTCGCGTCAAAAGCGCTCGCCAATAGCGCGAGCGCGATCTCATCCGGGTGCTCTAGAAAGTACCCACCGACCTCCCAAAGACCCGAATCATCTTCGACTTCAAAGACACCCACACCGGTCGGCGCCGGGACCAGCCGCTCCATCGCCTCGCCCAGCGACTCGGCGCATTCTGCGCCCGAAACAGTCGTGAGAGCCGTATAAGTCGCCATATGGTTGTTTTCCGCTTTTCAATCTGCAGTGCCAAGTGCCTCAATTAATACATATTTCCGGATATACGTTGAGGCTTCGATCACGTATATTTTGACTCAAAGTTGTGATGGGGCCGTGTAGGCTGATGGCTCTGTGGGTATAAGCCGGGGGCGGCGGAATGACCAACGACAAGAAAGACAGCTCATTGCTGAGCCGTTTGCGGAACTCGTGTACGGGGTTTGCTCGGGAAGAGCGCGGCTCGGCCACGTTGCAGGTTATCTTCTTCTCACTCATGGTCTTTGGGATGACTGGCATCGTGCTGGACTCCGGCCGAGTCTATGACACGCACAATGGCATGCAGATGTTTGCCGACCGGATTGCGCTGCTTGCTGCGAATGAGCTTGACCGGAAATCAGACTCGATCGACCGGGCGAAGATGGCGGTCTACGGCGATGGAGCTGGCGGGCTGTTGGCCGCATCGGACCTGAACGCAGGCGAGTATGTTGTCGACGCCCTGTTGTTCTACGATGATATGGAGGCATCCTCGCTCCCGCAGAACGACATGAGCGAGGCCTTCCCGGACGCCAATTTCGTCGGCTTGGCCAACGCTGATGGGGCCACGGCATCTGATGTCGACTCCGAAGATGCAGCTTATGTCGTGGCGGTCGTCAGCGCCGATGTGGGCGCTGCGACGCGCTTCATGACTCAGACAATCGTCAACCTTGGCTTCAACAGTGAAGTCAATCGCAACGTTCCGGATAAGGCGACTCAGATCGGACCAGACAGTTACGCGCTGAGTACTGTTGCCGCTGCGACGCTCGATCGAGTGTCATGCGCCGATCTTTCGTCTTTGGTCATGTGCAATCCATGGGAGGATCAGGATGCGGCAGACAATCCGTTGCTTGAACCCAAGGAATTGCCGGCCGGCGGCGCCAACCCCGATCATACCGTTCCTGGCCGGTCACTCTTCTACTTCGCGCCAAACTTCGCAAATAGCGGCGTTCCGTCCGATCAGATCGTGAGCAACGGAGAAACGCATGGCTCGCTCTTCCCGTGGAACGTGAACCACCAATTGTTTCAAATCGCGGATCCGATCGCAGACCCATCGGGTGTTTGCTCAGGTGAGTTTTTACGGAACCTGGCCGGTGATCGAATTGTAAGCGGACCTGAAACACAAGAATACATGCAAGCCCGGGATCGCTGCCTTATGGCTCAGGCGAACGCGCAGGAAATGTGCTGGAGCGACGACGATCCCCTCAAGATCAAGCCCGCTGACGGCGATACTGTCCTTCGTGCGATCAACACGGCATTCGATATCTGGCTACCTCCGTTCGAGGATGTCATTCAGGACGATCGCACCGTTGGTGCAACTGATCCAGCCGGCACAGCAGGTGCGGTCTCGTTCACTCCCGCGGTTTTCTTCGAACCGGATAGGCTGGCGCTCATCACATATGAAGATGCGGATCGTTTCAGCGAACCTGTTCCCGGAGCTCCCGCACAGTGCGACGTTGAGGTTGAGCGAGACACTAACGGCGATCCGATCCTGGTAGACGGCGAGACTGTCCCGATACTCGATGCAGACGGTCTGACAATACTACAAGACGCACGTCTGCTTCAGGATGGCATCCCAGACTACAACAAGCCCTGGCCGTGCGATGACCGGAACACGCCGTTGGACGAATCTGATCCCGTAAACGCGACGATTGATATTTTCCAACCGGCTTACGACACGATCCCTGGTCCAGGAATGACCTATGTCGCCGGTACGCGCGGCGAGGGCATGGGCTATGACTTCTGCCATGATAAAACTTTGGGCCGACAGGATTTCGCCCGCCAGGATCTCACACAATGTCTAAATGACGCGGCAGCCCTTATTGATCCTACGGATAAGGCGACAGCGGAAGATGCCTGCCAGGAACAGTACGAATTGGCGACAACGTTCGAGGGATGCTCGGCGTCCGCCACACCGGGGCGCGAACGCGAGGAGTGCGGGTGCGAGATCGACTTTGTCGGAGATCACCACGCGGGTGGCACCCCGCTCTACATGTTTGCACGCACCAAAGCGTACCGGAACAACAGCTATGATTTCAAAGGCGACAATCCGGACATCGTGTTACCGATCTCACCGTTTGGCGGTCCCAATACCTGGCACGATTTCTATCAAGCGCAGCGGGAAGTGCAGATCACCAAGCATACGCTTGACGGGACGAACGACTGGTTGTCGACCAATGGTGATCGCAGCCGCGTGGTTCTGTGGAATGGCGACGATCCACCCCCGACGGGTGGGGTCGCTGACTACGTTGACCGGTTTTCACTGACACGCCAAACGATGCCGCCACCCTCGCCCGCTGTCGACTACTCGGGTGATCCGTACCTCAAACACTGGCCAGACAGCTACCTGGACCTGACGGGCAACACAGGTGCCAGCTCCGATCTGGATGCCGTGGGATCTGTGGAAACACTGGGCGGCGCATTGATCCATGGAAGTCGTCAGCGTCGGAGAATTCTTGCGGCGATGGTCAACTGCGGTGTTGTCACCGGAGAGATGCCGGACGACGAGGGCAACCTCCGCTCCGCGAACGATGATGGCAGCTACGACGTCACCTTGGACGACATGTACGTCATGGACTCCTACATTCCGAATCCAGCCGGCATGTTCTGTGGGGAAGGCGATGTGACCTGCGACATCGCGGATTCGGTCGAAACGTCGATGTATATCGAGTTGATCGAGGACGTGACGGATGACGTCACAAGTGACAACTTTACTGCGCGACTGGTGCGTTGAGGTCTTAGTTGCAATTGAGTGGAGCGGCGGTCGCCGCTCCCAAGTCCGCCAAATCTAGTTCCCGGCCAGCAGGCGCCGCGCGATAACCTGGGCCTGGATCTCCGCAGCGCCTTCGAAGATGTTCAGGATGCGTGCATCGCACAGCACCCGGCTGATCGGGTATTCTAGCGCGAAGCCATTGCCACCGTGGATCTGCAGGCCATTGTCCGCTGCCGCCCAGGCGATACGGGCCCCGAGCAGCTTTGCCATCCCGGCTTCCAGATCGCAGCGACGCTCCTGATCCTTCTCGCGCGCCGAGAAATAGGTGAGCTGACGCGCAATCATGATCTCGACCGCCATCATGGCCAGTTTCGAGGCGACGCGGGGGAAGCTGACCAGAGGTTTTCCGAAGGTCTCACGCTCCTGCGCATAGCGCAGGGCAATCTCCATCGCCGATTGCGCGACACCGATCGCGCGGGCCGCCGTCTGGATGCGCGCACTTTCAAAGGTCCGCATCAATTGCTTGAAGCCCTGGCCTTCCTCGCCGCCGAGCAAGGCCGTCCCAGCGACACGGTGGCCGTCCAGTGCAAGCGTGTATTCCTTCATGCCGCGATAGCCGAGCACCTCGATCTCTCCGCCAGCGATGGTCTGGTCCGGGAAGGGGTCTTCGTCGGTTCCGCGCGTCTTTGGCGCGATGAACATCGACAGGCCACGGTAATCCGTTGTGTCCGAGTTGGTCCGTGCCAGCACTGTCATGATGTCGGTGCGTCCGCCGTGGGTGATCCAGGTCTTGTTGCCGGTGATCACCCAGTCATCGCCGTCCTTCACGGCACGGGTTTTCAACGCCCCAAGGTCCGAGCCGGTGTTCGGTTCCGTGAACACGGCGGTCGGCAGGATCTCGCCAGACGCGAGCTTGGGCAGATACTCGGCCTTCTGTTCCTCGGTACCACCGCCCAGGATCAACTCGGCCGCGATCTCGGACCGGGTGCCGAGAGATCCGACGCCGATATAGCCGCGCGACAGTTCCTCGGAGACCACGCACATCGCGGTCTTGCCCATGCCGATGCCGCCATGCTCTTCGGGGATCGTGAGCCCGAAGACGCCCATCTCGGACATCTCGTCCAGGATCTCCATCGGGATCAGCTCGTCGCGCAGGTGCCAGCCATGCGCATGGGGCAGGACCTTTTCATCGGCAAAGCGGCGGAATTGCTCGCGCACCATCTCGTATTCTTCGTCGAGGCCCGAGGCACCAAACATCGAGGCGCCTTCTTGCTCTGCCATCAATTGCGCAAGACGCACGCGGGCCGCGTCGGAGTTGCCGTTCTGAGTCAGCCACATCACCGACTCGGTCATCAGGACGCGCTGGTCTTCCTGCGTCAGGCCACAGTCCTGTGGGCGCACGATCTCGCCCTGGCTCATCGGGATGCCGCCATAGAGTTGCCAAAGGTACTCGCCGAACCCGATTTGGAGAATCAGGTGCTCGGTCTCGCCAAACTCACCGTCTTCCATCAGCCGCGACGCCCAACCCTGCAATTGACGCAGCGACTCCACATAGGTTGCCATCCAGGCATAGGCATGGGCTGCATACTGGTTCTGATCGAGCAGCTTGCCGGATACCCGGCCTTCGACCATCACCTTGCCCGAGACCGCGGTACGCGCCTTGTCGAGGAACGCGGATGCTGCATCCACGGCATCGGCGGTCATTCCGATCAGCTTTGCCGCATCGATGGTGTCCTGGGTCAGCGCAGGTTCGGCATTCATCTGAAGTCTCCGGGCCTCTGGGCGCTCATATTGCGCCGCATCATCGTATCTCGCATTTGCGAGCGTACCTAGACCGGACATCCGAGGTGGTCAACGATTTTTGCGCAAGAATATTGCGCCGGATGGAATAGCTCGCAAATTTGATTTCAAACAAAAAACCCCGGGCCGTGGCCCGGGGGAGTAGGAGGAAGCCATTGGCTTCCCCACTGGGGATGGGAGGATCCCTAGTTTCAGATGGTCTGCGAGCCCTTTCCGAATTCCGGGTAGGCTTCCATGCCCAATTCGGAGGTGTCCAGACCTGCAATTTCTGCTTCTTCGCTGACGCGGATGCCCATGACGGTGTTCAGGATCACCCAGACAACCGTCGAGACAACGAAGACGAACACGCCGACGATGATGATCGGGATCAACTGACCCATGAACGTCGCGTCGCCGTTCGTTAGCAGGACGGCCAGGGTGCCCCAGATACCTGCAAATAGGTGGACCGGGATGGCGCCGACGACGTCGTCGATTTTCAGCTTGTCGAGCAGCGGCACGGTGAAGACCACGATCACGCCGCCAACAGCACCAATCAACGTGGCGGAACCCAGTGACGGGGTTAGTGGTTCGGCCGTGATGGACACGAGGCCCGCAAGCGCGCCGTTCAGTGCCATCGTCAGGTCGACCTTACCAAACATCACCTGCGTCAGGATCACCGCGGCGACGACACCACCGGCGGCAGCCGCGTTGGTGTTGGCGAAGATGCGGCTCACGTCCGCGACATCGCCGATCGAGCCCATGGCAAGCTGCGAGCCACCGTTGAACCCGAACCAGCCGAGCCACAGGATGAACGTACCCAGCGTGGCAAGCGGGAGGCTGGACCCAGGCATCGGGTGGATGCCACCGGAGGAGTCATACTTGCCCTTGCGCGCGCCAAGGATGATCGCACCTGCCAGAGCCGCCCAGCCGCCGACCGAGTGAACGACCGTCGAGCCCGCGAAGTCCAGGAAGCCAAACTGGCTGTCCAGGAAACCGCCGCCCCACTTCCACGAGGCCTGGATCGGGTAGATGATCGCGGTCAGGATGAAGGTGAAGATCAGGAACGGCCAGAGCTTGATACGCTCGGCCAATGCGCCCGAAACGATGGATGCGGTCGCTGCACAGAACATTAGCTGAAAGAAGTAGTCCGAGCCGGTTGACGCATAGGACAGGTCGTCCGCGTCATCCGCGCCGATCCCGACCGCTTCCAGAATCGCAACCCCGAAGGCGCCGAGATAGCCGCCCGTGTCATCGGTGCCGATCGACCAGTTGCCCAGTGGATACATCAGGTTGTAGCCGATAATGTAATAGCCGATGGCCGCGATCGAGAAGAGCGCGATGTTCTTGGTGCACTGCATCGCGACATTCTTCGAGCGGACGAGGCCCGCTTCGAGCATCGCGAAGCCGCAGGCCATGAACATGACCAGGAACCCGCCGATCAGGAACAGCAGCGTGTTGAGTACGAAGACCGAGTGCGCGGGCACATCGGTCGGTCCTTCCTGCGCCAGCGCAGGGCCGGCGGCAAGCAAAGCGGCCAGTCCAAGCGCTGCGGTAAGGTGTTTCTTCTGCATGGTATCCCTCTTCCGTATTTTTGACGCTTCAGATCGCGTCTTCGTCGCGCTCGCCGGTCCGAACCCGCAGCGCTTGTTCCACACCCAGAACGAAGATCTTGCCGTCGCCGATCTTGCCGGTCTGAGCGGTCTTCGCGATCGTGTCTGTGACCTGCTCGACTTGATCGTCGTTCACGACGATCTCCAGCTTCAGCTTCGGGACGAAGTTCACGGTGTACTCGGCACCGCGATAGATTTCCGTGTGACCGCTTTGCCGTCCGAACCCCTTGACCTCGGACACCATCAAACCCTGAACACCCAAACCGCTGAGCGCAGTCCGAACCTCCTCGAGCTTGAATGGCTTGATGACAGCGATGATCAGTTTCATGCGTTATCCCCGCGTAGTTTGCTCCGTTGAGCCTGAGATCGCTTATCCAAGATGCGTGCCAAAACAGTCGTGGAAGTTTTAGTTCAAATTTTTCAGCGGCTTATGAGGATCTTAAAGACTGGGCCTGCAACGATCTAAGGAATATTGTGCACAGAATTTAGGCAGACAAGGTGGTTGACTAATTCTTCACCATGACACGCTGATGAAACATGACGGATCGTTCTTCAATCGTGAGAACTCTCTGTTCGACCCGCTCGGTGAATTGTGCATGATCCGGGGAAAAAGACCCTTGGGGGGAAGACTTGCGCCATGACGGACATCGCAACCCGCGTTCACGACCATACGTGGAAGATCGATCCGATCGTCCGTTCGGTCATCGATACGGACTTCTACAAACTGCTGATGGCGCAGAGCATCCTGCGCCACAATCCGGATACGCGCGTCACGTTCAGTGTGATCAATCGGTCCGATCATGTGCCGCTGGCCCGGTTGATCGATGAAGGTGAGTTGCGCGAGCAACTCGACCATATCCGCAGCCTGTCGCTGAGCCGGGGTGAGAGCACTTGGCTGCGCGGCAACATGTTCTACGGCGAGCTCGGCATGTTCCGGCCGGACTTCATGGAGTGGTTCGAGGCCTTTCGCTTCCCGGATTACCATCTGGAACGGCGCGGTGATCAGTACGAACTGACGTTCGAAGGACGCTGGGTCGAAACCATGATGTGGGAGATCCCGGCTCTGGCAGTCTTGATGGAACTGCGCTCGCGCGCCGTGTTGAAGCATCTTGGCAAGTTCGAACTTCAGGTTCTGTACGCACGGGCAATGACGCGGGTCTGGGAGAAGGTCGAGCACTTGCGTGGGTTGGAGGGTTTGCGGATTGCCGATTTCGGAACCCGCAGGCGGCACGGATTTCTTTGGCAGGACTGGTGCGTTCAGGCGATGATCGAGGGGTTGGGGGATCGGTTCACCGGGACCTCGAATTGCCTGATCGCCATGCGGCGCGAGGTCGAGGCGGTCGGCACCAATGCGCATGAACTTCCGATGATCCACGCAGCCCTGGCCGAAAGCGATGACGATCTGGCCGCCGCGCCCTATGAGGTGCTGAGGAACTGGCAAACGGACTACGCGGGTAATCTTCTGATCATTCTGCCGGACACCTTCGGAACGCAGGGCTTTCTGGAGCGCGCGCCAGACTGGATCGACACGTGGACCGGCGTGCGCATCGACTCTGGTGAACCGGCCGTGATCGGAGAGATCGTCATTGATTGGTGGAAACGACGGGGCCAGGATCCGCTGAGCAAGCTGATGATCTTCTCGGACGGGTTGGACACCGATGAGATCACCCGGCTGCACAACCAGTTCCACGGGCGTGTCGGTCTGGGCTTTGGCTGGGGCACGCTGCTGACAAACGATTTCCGGGGCATGGCAGCGAATGGCGGCTTGGATCCGTTCTCGCTGGTTTGCAAGGTGATTTCGGCAGATGGCCGTCCGACGGTGAAGCTGTCGGACAATCCGAAGAAGGCAATGGGACCCGACATGGAGATCGCGCGCTACAAGCGGGTTTTCGGCGTCGGCGACCAGGAACATCGTGCGGTGATCGTATGAATTTCCAGTTTCTTTGGCCGCTCGCCCGTCGCGCTGGCGCGCGCAGGGCTCGGGAGCCAATCCGGCCCGGCCCCACCCCCACCCCCGCCGCCGTCCGCTGCGCGGCCGACCGCGGCGGCGTCGGCGGTGCGTGTTTCGCTGGACAGCTGGGTAATTATGTTACAGAAGAATCCGAAATATTAGTAATTCCGTAACGCTTTGGGAGGGCGTACGGCATGTCACTGACACCTGAAGATCGCGCCCGGCGATCGGCCGAGGCGATGTGGGCGAGCGACAAGGCCTCGAAGTGGCTGGGCATGTCTTTGGACGCCGTGGGACCGGGGACCGCGAAGATGTCGTTCGCGGTCGAGGAGCACCATTGCAACGGCCACCTGATCTGTCATGGCGGCTACATTTTCACCTTGGCAGACAGTGCTTTCGCGTTCGCGTGCAACAGCTACAATCAGGTCAATGTCGCACAACAGAACGCGATCACCTTTTGCGCGCCCGGTCGGGTCGGCGACCGGCTTACGGCGCATGCGGTGGAGGTGCAGCGCTCGGGGCGCTCGGGCGTCTATGACGTGACGGTCACCAATCAGGACGATACGATCGTCGCGGTGATGCGGGGCAATTCCAGGACCCTGAAAGGTATGAATTTCCCGGAAGAGAACGAAGGGGAGGAGATGACCGATGACTGAAGCCTATCTTTGCGAAGGGTTGAGAACACCGATCGGACGCTATGGCGGGGCGCTTTCGTCGGTTCGGCCCGACGACATGCTGGGTCACGTGATCCGAGAGGTGATGGCGTTGGCCCCGGGCCTTTCGGGCGAGACAATCGACGATGTGTATATCGGCTGCGCCAACCAGGCGGGCGAAGACAATCGCAATGTCGGACGCATGTCGGTCCTGCTGGGCGGCTTGCCGGAGAACGTGCCCGCGGCCACGATCAACCGGCTCTGCGGGTCAGGACTGGACGCAGTCGGAACGGCGGCGCGCGCGATCAAAGCGGGCGAAGCCGACGTCATTCTGGCAGGTGGTGTCGAGAGCATGTCCCGTGCGCCGATGGTTATGCCCAAGGCGGACGCCGCGTTCTCACGCCGGGCCGAGATCTTTGACACAACGATCGGCTGGCGCTTCGTGAACCCGGTTCTGAAGAAACAGTACGGCATCGATTCCATGCCCGAGACCGCCGAGAACGTCGCCGAGGATTTCCAGGTCAGCCGTGTTGATCAGGATGCCTTCGCGTTCCGGTCGCAGGAGAAAGCCGCAGCGGCTCAGGCAAACGGGCGCCTGGCGAAAGAGATGACGTCCGTGACCATCCCTCAACGCAAGAAAGATCCGATCGTCGTCGAGCGTGACGAGCATCCGCGCCAGACCTCGCTAGAAAAGCTCGCGGGCTTGAAAGCGCCGTTCCGTGAGGGTGGGTCCGTAACGGCGGGCAACGCCTCGGGCGTGAACGACGGCGCCTGCGCGGTTATCGTGGCCTCTGCCGAGGCCGTCGAGAAGTATGGTCTGACGCCCAAGGCGAAGATTTCCGGGATGGCGACTGCGGGTGTTGCACCCCGCATCATGGGAATCGGCCCCGCACCGGCCTCGTCGCATTTGATGGAACGGCTCGGTGTGAGGATTTCCGAGATTGACGTGATCGAGTTGAACGAGGCCTTCGCCGCGCAAGGACTGGCAGTGACGCGTCAATTGGGCCTGCCGGACGATGCAGAGCATGTGAATCCGAACGGTGGTGCCATCGCACTTGGTCATCCGCTGGGCATGTCCGGCGCACGGTTGGCGCTGACCGCCGCCGTCGAGTTACAAGAGCGGGACGCGAACCGGGCGCTTTGCACCATGTGCATCGGTGTCGGCCAAGGCATCGCTTTGATGCTGGAGAAGGCCTGAGGGTCAAAACGGGGTGGGCGAGGCGCCCACCCTACGAACGGCAACGGTCCCGCAGGGCCTGTGCGTCACCCAACCGTGCGGAAGGACGGAACGATGAAAGACCTGACCCCGCCGCGCGCGAGTTTGGATCCGATCGAGATTGCCTCGCGCGATGAAATATCGTCAATCCAGCTTACCCGTCTCAAGAAGTCGCTGGCGGATGCCTATACCGTGCCCCACTACCGCGATCTTTTCGACGCGGCGGGCGTTCATCCCGATGATCTGACGATGCTCGAGGATATCTCCAAGTTCCCGTTCACGGTGAAGGCGGATCTGCGCGCGAATTATCCATTCGGATTGTTTGCCGTACCGCGTGAGCAGGTGATCCGCATCCATGCGTCCTCGGGTACGACAGGCAAGCCAACCGTTGTTGGTTACACGAAGAACGATCTGGACGTCTGGGCCGAGGTCGTCGCCCGTTCGATGCGGGCGGCCGGGACCCGTCCGGGCGACGTTTTGCACAATGCCTATGGCTATGGGCTGTTCACCGGCGGGCTGGGTGCCCACTATGGCGGCGAAAAGCTCGGTGTCAGCGTCGTGCCGATCTCGGGCGGCATGACCGCACGGCAAGTGACGCTGATCGAAGACTTCCAGGCGACGACAATCATGGTCACGCCGTCCTACATGCTGTCGATCCTGGACGAATACCGGGCACAGGGACTGGATCCGAGGAATTCTCCGTTAGAGGTCGGCATCTTCGGTGCGGAACCCTGGACCAATGCGATGCGCGCGGAGGTCGAGCAGGCTTTCGACATGCACGCGGTCGACATCTATGGACTGTCCGAGATCATCGGCCCTGGCGTCGCGCAAGAGTGCGTCGAGACGAAAGACGGGTTGCACCTGTGGGAAGACCATTTCTACCCGGAGATTATCGATCCGCAGACAGGCAACGTTCTGCCCGATGGCGAGATGGGCGAACTGGTGCTGACGACGCTATCGAAAGAAGCGATGCCGATTGTTCGTTACCGAACGCGTGACCTGACCAGGTTGCTGCCTGGTACCGCCCGGTCGATGCGGCGGATCGAGAAGATCACCGGGCGGACGGATGACATGATGATCGTGCGCGGCGTGAATGTGTTTCCGACCCAGATCGAGGAGCAGTTGATGAAGGTATCGGGGCTCGCCCCGCACTTTCAGATCGAACTGACCCGTGAGGGTCGTATGGACGAGATGACGGTTCTGACCGAGGCAGCACAGGACGCGGCCGATGAAAGCAGCCGCGACGCGCATGCCGTAGAACTGGCGGCCCGAATCAAGGATACGGTTGGGGTGACCGCACGGGTGACAGTGGCCGATCCGGGCGGCGTTGCGCGAAGCCAGGGCAAGGCCGTGCGGGTGATCGACAATCGACCGAAAGAGAGCTGACCCTAAGCTGGGACCGAACGAGGCTTGAGCGTTTCCGGGTCGACGACAGCATCGTCCGATACGAGGACGAACGCAGATAGATCCCGGCGAAGCCAATATGTCCGCTCCCGAACCAGAAAAACCGGGCTCTCGTCATCGGTTCGCAGGCGCACGCCGTCTGACAGTGTGATGCCTTTGTCCAGCAGCATCCGGCAGATCGCACCCAACGTCTGGAACGCCTCGCGTGCATCACCGGGCCGCGGTGCAAGTTCGAGTTCGCGCCCAATGAACGGACGCATCCCGTAGGTGACCATGCCCATGCCGTCTTCCGGCCGGTAACCCGTAGGCACCACCGAGGCGAAGCTGATCCACGTGCCGACCGGCATCTTGCCTTCCAGAAGCATGGTGGTCGACGCTGAAAACGTGGTCGCTCGGGTCAGCGCCCAGCCCTGGCGCCAGAACACCGCCGATGCGGGCGAGACCGTCAGCGCCGCTGCCGCAACGAAATGGACCAGAGCTGCATAGGCCTCTCCCCCCTCGAGCCCCGGGAGCGCGCCACCGGCCGTTATGACCACTTGCGCAGTGTGCTGAGCCGCCGCCGCATCGGCGCCCTCTGCCCGCAGAGGGCGCAATGGCGGTGTCAATTCGTCAGGGTCAATCGGGGCTACTATCGATTGCACGACCACGGTCGCACCTTCGATGATGAGCACGCCTGCGTCCTGGTCAGCGGCCTGGCCGGGCACCGAGTCCACGTCGCCGATCTGAGGGAAAAGCGACCTCAGCGCCGTCGCGACCGCATCGATATTGAGCTGCCACGGACGGTCGAGCAGGAGGGTCGCAGAAAAATGACGGGACATTGATGCTCCGATTGTCGCCCGTGCCACAGTACCTCATGCACCCGCCGCATTAAAGCGGACTTAAGCGACTAAGCCGTGACGCATTGATCGAACGCTAGAGGCCGAAACGGGCGTTCAAAGACTGGAGCGTCGACTCTTCAAGGATATGCTGGACGCCAGGCGCGCCAAGCCGCTCCCAGATCGATCGCCGACGGCCAAGAACGCGGAAGGCGACGTCGTCCCCGTGGCGACCACGCATGACCGGGACCAGATGACCGGTGGCATCGGCCAAACCGCGGGCGACCGCCTCTTGCCCGACCCAGACGGCACCCGTGAAGAGATCCGGATCATCGCCCAGGCGCGCGCCACGCCGTTCCTTCACCCACGCGATGAAGCGCTCGTGGATCACACCCTGCAGATGCATCAGGCGCTCGACGTCTTTCTCGTCCTCTGGCTTGAACGGATCCCACATGGACTTCGACTCGCCGGCGGTATGAACCCTGCGTTCGATTCCCAGCTTTTCGATGGCTTCGTGAAAGCCGAACCCGGCCGCGATGACGCCGATCGATCCCATGATCGAGGTTTGATCAACGAAGATCTCATCCGCCGCACAGGCCAGCCAATATCCACCCGACGCCGCAACATCGGCGCAGAACGCCGCGACCGGCACCTGCTTTTCTTCGGACAACCGGCGAATTCGCGCCCCGATCATCGAGCTTTGAGCCGGTGACCCGCCCGGGCAATTGATCGCGAGCGCCACGGCTGCCAGACGCGGAAGCCGGAACGCTTCCTCGATCAACGGCGCCATCGCCGCATCGTCAAAGGCACGCCCCAAGCGTCCGCCCGACATGATCGCGCCGTTCATCGGCACGACAGCAACGGTTTGCGTGCCTTTCAGTTTAGCCTTCAGACCACTGAACATCGCCGATCAGGTCTCTTCGTCGTCCTTGCCGCCGCCGCGCGGCAGGTTGAACAGCGCATCGGGATCGAGCGATGCTGCGCGTTCCGACGGCTCCTTGGCGCGCGGATCATCCAGACTGAACGATTCGAAGCCCTCGACATGCGACGGAAGCGGTGCGGCACCTTCTGGCGCAGACAGGCTTTCCGCAACAGGCATCAGGCTGACGCGCTCTTCGGGCGTCGGCACGGTTTCCTGCTTCGCGGCCTTTTTCTCAGCGGCTTTTTGAACGGCGGCATCCAGATCGATCTGGCTGCACAGGCCCAGTGCAACTGGGTCAACCGGCTGAATACTGCCGATGTTCCAATGCGTGCGATCGCGGATCGACTGAATTGTCGGCTTCGTCGTGCCCAGCAGCTTCGAGATCTGGGCGTCTTCCATCTCTGGGTGGTAGCGCACCAGCCAGGCGATCGCCGCGGGACGATCCTGCCGCTTCGAGACGGGCGTATAGCGCGGGGTCTTCTTCTTCGGCTCGGGTGCCAGCTTGCGCCTGACAAGTGTGAGGCGCTGGATCGGATCGGCTTCGCAGCGCTTGATTTCGGACGCTGTGAGCTGGTTGTTGGTGATCGGATCGAAGCCCTTCATCCCGATTGCAACTTCGCCGTCGGCAATGCCCGAGACCTCGAGTTCGTGCAGACCCGTGAAATCGGCAATCTGTCGGAATGTCAGTGTGGTGTTGTCGACCAGCCAGACGGCGGTCGCTTTGGGCATCAGCGGCAGGTCCTGGGCCATGTCTCTCTCCTTCTGTGTTGCGTGCACGGCTTCGCCGGGTCCGAAGACCGGGGGCCGAGGCGGCGCTTCTCACGGTTTCGAGGGGGAAGTTGAGCGGGTATATAGGGAACAACCGCTCATAATGGAAGACGATTCTGTGACAAGACTGCTTGCAATCCTGGCGTTTATCTGGCCGCTGAGCGCTGCCGCTGACGACGACTTTACACATTACGTTCTGGCGCTTTCGTGGAACGCGTCCTGGTGCAAGATCGAGGGCGATGCGCGCGGCGCCGATCAGTGCGACCCGCGCCACGATCTGGGGTTCACACTGCACGGCCTTTGGCCACAGGGCGAGCGCGACTGGCCGGAGTATTGCCGGTCCAATGCACGCGATCCCTCGCGGTCGATGAGCGGAAAGATGGCCGACATAATGGGCTCGGGCGGGCTCGCCTGGCATCAGTGGAAGAAGCATGGCCGGTGTTCGGAGCTGTCGGCACGCGACTACTTCGATCTCTCGCGCGAAGCGTACGGCATGATCGATCGACCCGCCGTGCTGCGCAAACTGGACAAGCAAGTGAAGATCTCGCCAAGCGTGGTCGAGAAGGCTTTCCTCGAGGCCAATCCCAAGCTGCGCGCAAACCAGATCTCGGTCACCTGCCGTGACGGCTTGGTGCACGAGGTCCGGGTGTGTTTGTCCAAGGCGTTGGTTCCGCGCGCCTGCACGGCCAAGGTCGAACGCGGGTGCCGAGCAAAGTCCGTGCTGTTGCCGCCGATGCGGTAGGCACGCGCACGTCTGCCGGGTCGTGGCCGGTTCTGTTTCGGGGCGCTCCGGGCGGCTATGACGTTCGCCGGCAGGGATATGGGCACCGCCGAAATCCCACAGAAAGCCTGCCGTCAGAGCGGCCAGAAGAACAGGATCGCCGGGACCGCGACGACGAGAACAAGACCCTCAAGCGGCAGTCCGATCCGCCAGTAGTCGCCAAAGCGGTAGCCGCCCGGCCCCAGGATGATCGTGTTGTTCTTGTGCCCGATCGGCGTGAGGAATGCGCACGACGCCGAAACCGCAACGCCCATCAGATAGGTATCCGGATTGGTGTTCGTTGCCGTCGCGATCGACACTGCGATCGGGGCCGCGATCAGTGTCGTCGCGACATTGTTCAGAAAGTCCGACATCGTCATGGTCACCAACATCAGGACGGCCAGCGCCACCCAGCCGGGATAGCCGCGCGTCAGGACTTCGATCTGGCTCGCCAGAAGCTCTGCACCGCCCGTCCGTTCGAACGCTTCAGCCAATGGGATCAGACTGGCGAGCAGCACGATCACTTTCCATTCGACCGAGTCGTACACCTCTCGTCCGCTCACCAGCCCCAGCGCGACGTAACCGATCACGCTGCCGGCCAGCGCCACCACCAGCGGCAGGACGCCGAATACGGCCAACGCGATCGCCAGCACGAACAGACCGATCGAAAGACCTGCCTTGCGGCGCTGGACCACCTCGGTCCTGCGTCCCTCGATCGGAAGCGCACCAAGCCAATCGATGGCCGCGGACACGCGCTCGGGCGTGCCCAGCAACAGCAGAACGTCACCGGCCCGGATCGTCAGCAGCCGGACCCGGTCGCGGAATCTCCGCCCTTCGCGGGCGACGCCAAGCAGTGTCACCGCGTGGCGCTGAAGAAGGCCGAGACTGCGGGCCGTGCGGTTCTCGATCCGCGCGCCCTCCGGGACGATTGCCTCGGCCAGCGTCAGTCCCTTGGCTGTGACACTGCCTTCATGCTTTTCCGATCCCGCGAACTCCAGCCCCGACTTGCCCATGAAGGCTTCGATGGATTTTGGCTCCCCCTCGACAACCAGGAAATCGCCCGGACGCAGGGTTTCCCGGCTTGCCAGGCCGGGCTGGCGCCGCCCCCCGCGCACAAGGCCCAGGATGTTAACGTCTGCCTCGCCCGCCCCGGTGTAGAGATCGCGTACGGCGACATCCTCCTTGAAGGTCTGCTCACCCACGCGGAGTTCGGCGATGTAGCGTCCGCGCTGAACCTCGCGCTCATGCTCGGCAAGCGATGTGCGCGCCGGCAGCAGGCGCCACCCCAGGACCGATACATAAGCGATGCCGGCGACCGCGACGGCCAAGCCGACCGGGGCGAAGTCGAACATTGCAAAGGGTTCGCCCAGCGCGCCCTGCCGGTACTCAGAGATCACGATGTTTGGCGGCGTCCCGATCAGCGTGATCATGCCGCCCAGGATCGTCGCGAAGGACAGCGGCATCAGGCTGGCGCCGGGACCGCGCTTGGCCTTGTTTGCGGCCTCCATGTCCAGCGGCATCAGAAGCGCTAGCGCCGCGACGTTGTTGATCACCGCCGACAGACCAGCGCCCACGGCCGAGATGATCGCGATGTGCAGCGGCAACGGCCGCGCCGGGTCGATAAGCTTCGCGGCGACAAGCTCGATCGCGCCCGAGGATGAAAGCCCACGACTGACGATCAGCACCAGCGCAATGATGGCGACCGCCGAATGGCCAAAGCCCGAGAACAGATCACCGGTCGGGACAAGCCCTAGGATGCTCGCAGTCAGCAGCGCGCCGAACGCGACCAGATCATAGCGAATCCGCCCCCAGACCAGCATTGCGAAAATCAACGCAAACAACAGGAACATCAGGGTTTGGTCGCTTGGCACGTGTCGAGCTTAGCACGGGAGCCATCTGAGCAAGGCGCTTTTTCGGGCGCTTGCACAGCGGGACGGTGAGTTCATGGATGGGTTTCCAGGTTCGGCATCAGATGCGGATCGCGCCCAAAGCCATCGCAACCGCCGCCTGTGTCGGATCGATCACCGGCACGCCAAGCTCGGACTCGAGCGCTGCGCGGTGCCGGGCCATCCCGGCACAGCCCAGGATGATAGCGTCGGCGTCTTCCTGATCTCGCAGCAAGCGCCCGGCCGCCGCGAGCGTCTCGAACGTATCGCCGTCGGATGCGCTTTCGGCCACGGTGAGGTCGGCAGCCCGCTCTCCGGCAAGCCTGTCGATGACCTGCATGCGCCGCAGGTACCTCATATGCCGCGCGATCGAGCGGTCGGACAGCGCAATCACCCCGAACCGGTCTCCGCGTGCCATTGCCATCAGGGTTCCGCTCTCCTGAATGCCGAAGGCGGGGCAGGTCGCGACAGAGCGGACCGCATCGATACCCGGATCGGAGTAGCACGCGATGACGACCGCCGCCGCGTCTGGGCGGGACTGGACCAGTTTAACGAGCGGGAGGATCACGGAGTCGGAGTCGACCTGGCTTTCGATCCCTAAAGGGCCTTCCGCAAGCGTCAGACATTCGATCTTGGGCCCATCGGTGAACCGAAATCCATCCAGCGCGTCGGAAATCCCCTGCGTTACCTCTGTATTGGAGTTCGGATTGACAACGAGGATCGGGCCGCTCACGGCGCGATCTCCGCACCGAAATTGGTCGCCGGGTCGAGTTCCGGCGCTGTCCCACCAGGCCGCCCCGTCAGATCCACCGGGTTGCGCGGGATGAACCGGCCATCGCCCGGCTTGGCGATCAGCGTTCCGTTCTCGACGATGCGATTGCCTCGGGTCAGTACGGTGACGGGCCGCCCGGTGATCCGCATCCCTTCGAACGGATTGTAGTCGACATTGTCGTGCGTTTCGCCCGCGACCCATTCATCGGTCGGATCCCAGATGGCAAGGTCGGCATCCAGCCCGACGGCGATATCCCCCTTGGAGGCGATACCGTAGAGCTGCGCGGCATTGGTCGAAGACAATCCGACGAACTGGCCGAGCGGAATGCGTCCCTTCACGACGCCCTCGGAGAACAGCATCGGCAGACGCATCTCGATCCCCGGCATCCCGTTGGCGATCTTGTTGAACGGCGCGTCAGCGCCCGCGTGGAACTTGCCTGTCTCGTCCGCGCGGTACGGCGCATGATCCGAGGACACAACCGTGAACGTTCCCATCTGGATATGCCGCCACAGCGCATCTTGTGTCCCGTGATCGCGGACCGGCGGTGAGCAGATGTATTTCGCACCTTCCATCCCCGGACGATCCAGATCCTCGGCAGTCAGGAACAGATATTGCGGGCAGGTCTCGGCCCAGACCTTGACCCCCCTCTTATGTGCCTTGCGGACAAGATCGGCCCCCCCAGGGGTCGAGACATGAACGATGAACAGCGGTGCATCGACCATGCGGGCCAGGCTGATCGCGCGGTGGATGGCCTCGACCTCGGCCATGGCAGGACGCGAAGGCGCGTGGAACTTCGGTGCGGTATGGCCTCCTTCCAGCAAGCGATCCGTTGCCCAGGCGATCATCTGTTTGTTCTCGGCATGGACCATGGTGATCGCGCCTTGGGTCTTCGCGACCGAGAGGATGTCGAGGAACTGTCCGTCATCGATGCTGATATCGTAGGTCATGAAGACCTTGAAGCTGGTAACGCCGCGTTCGAAGGATTTCGGCAGTTCCAGCAGTGCTTCCGGCGTCGGGTCCGAGACAATCAGGTGATAGCCCCAGTCGATCACCGATTTCGGGGCCGCGCGACCGTCATAGATATCCAGCGTCTCTAAGATCCCCCAGCCCTTGCGCTGCGCGGCGAAGGGTACGAAGGATGAGTTTCCGCCGAAGGCCGCCGAGATCGAGCCCGTTTCGTAATCGTCCGCAGACATGATCCCCATGCCGGATTCCTGGGCGATGTGGCAGTGCGCCTCGATCCCTCCCGGCAGGATCAATTTGCCGGTGGCATCGATCACATCCGGTGCCGTCAGGTCATAGCCAAGCGCCGCGATCTTGCCGTCCCGGATCCCAATGTCGGCACGGGTGCGCGTAGTGGTGGTGGCGATTTCGCCACCGCGGATCACGAGGTCGAATGGGTCGCTCATCGTCGGACACTCACCTGTGGTGGAACGCGTACCGCAGCAGGCGCGCCCAAGCTTGGGAAGGTGTATTGGGGTGGTCGCGTCGCGCTCAGCGCTTCAAAGCGCGCAGAACGGTCGAAGGACATATGGAGTCGCCACGCGCCCTGGAGAAGGGGGGGTCGGGCGCGCCAGGTTACGCTTGGCAAGAATGTGCGTCTGCCACTCTGAACGGATGATCGATCTGTGTTCATCCCGGCGTTCCGTCGGGATAGATCACCCCGGTCTGGGTCACGATACGCTGGTAGTGCTCGGTCCGGCGGTGCTTCTTGAAATCGAAGATCGTCTGCTTGCCGAACAATGCCTTGTCCATGTCGCAGGCGTGGACAAGCAACTCGTCCCCATCGGTCACGGCCTGCTGGCAGACCGTCCCGTCGGGGTCGATGATGCACGAGCCGCCGAACAGGCCGTGTCCGTCCTCGACCCCTGCCTTGGCGACCCCAACCACCCAGGCCGAGTTCTGATAGGCGCCAGCCTGCATCGACATGGTCGAGTGGAAAATTCGCTTCTCGAGATCCTCCTCACCGCCCTGCCCATTGGTGGTCGGGGTATTGTAACCGAGCATGATCAGTTCGACGCCCTGCAACCCCATTTCGCGGTACGCCTCGGGCCAGCGGCGGTCATTGCAGACCAGCATGCCCATCCACGCATCCAAATTGCGCCAGACCGGAAAGCCCAGATCACCTGGCTCGAAATACCGTTTCTCCAGATGCTGATGCGAGCGCTTTGGATCCCATTCCGAATGTCCCGGCAGGTGTACCTTGCGGTACTTGCCAACGGTGTTGGCCGCCTTGTCGGTGAAGATCTGCGTGTTGAAGTGACGCCCGTCCGGCGTCAGCTCGGCGTAGCCCAGCGAGATCGCCACACCCGCAATCGCCGCGCGGTCGAACAATGGTTGGGTCGCGGCGTTCGGCATCTCTGCTTCGAACCAGGTATCAACCTCGGCCTGATCCTCCATCATCCAGCGCGGGAAGAACGTCGTCAGGCACAGCTCGGGATAGACGACCATGTCGCAGCCCGCATCGATCGCCTGTTCAAGCAGCGCCAGCATCCGTGCGACCACCGCGTCCCGCGTATCCGCCTTCTGGATCGGACCCATCTGGGCCGCACCAATCACGATCTCGCGCATTCGATCTGTCTCCTCCCGCATCGGCATTCGGAACAAATCACCCTGATCGAAGATTGTCGAGCCATTGCTCTGGTCCGGCCCTCACCCACAGGCTAGACAACCCGCGAATGGATCACAGGGGCAAGACGCAATGGCACCCAGACAAAACCAGATCTCGGTCAATCCGGCCTGGCCGAGCACCTTGTTTCTCGCCGAATGGCCCGACCACCAACAACGCGCAGGTGCGATCGCCGACTATATCCGTGCCGAGGCCGCCGGGTATTCGAAGCCGGTCGCCAGCGGCGTCGCCACGTCCGCTAAGCCCGCAAGGGGCCTGACAGAGAGCCCGCTCGACCTGTTTGAGCACACCGGGTCCGAGGACCTGGCCATGTTGGCAAAATGGTGCGCTAACATGGTGCGCGGCGCCGTCGCGAACGTGAATGGCGACGGCGTTGCGATGAGCCGCATGCAGGTGACCTTCACAGAAAGCTGGTTCCACATCACCAACCAAGGCGGCTTTCACGATGCCCATACGCACGGCGCGTGTTCGTGGTGCGGGATCTTCTACCTTGATGCCGGGAACGCCGACGAGGTTCCGCAAGACGGCGCAAACGTCGCTGGAAACGGGATCAACCGGTTCTACTCACCGATCAGTGCAGGCGGGATCGTCCGCGACTACGGCAACGCCTATCTCGGCCGAAGCTATCTGGACATTCAGCCAACGAATGGCCGATTGGTGATCTTTCCGTCCTATCTGCTGCACTCTGCGCTGCCCTACACGGGCGACAAGGACCGCATTATCATCTCGTTCAACTCGCGCACGACGCTGGCACCGGCCTGAACTCCGGTGTAAACGGGCAGGGCACGAGAAGGAGCAGCATCTTGCAGACAGCCGTCATCGTCTTCCCCGGATCGAACTGCGACCGCGACATGGCGGTGGCGCTGGAACAAGCCACTGGCCGCCCTGCGCATATGGTTTGGCATAAGGACGCGGCACTACCCGAAGGGCTTGACCTTGTGGCCATTCCTGGCGGGTTTTCCTTCGGTGACTATCTGCGGTGCGGAGCGATCGCCGCGCGCTCTCCGATCATGCGGGCCGTCGTCGATTTTGCGCAAAAAGGCGGTCATGTGCTGGGCGTCTGCAACGGGTTCCAGGTTCTCTGCGAGACTGGGCTGCTGCCGGGTGTGCTGATGCAGAACGCCGGGCTCAAATTCGTCTGCCGCGATGTTCATTTGCGCGTAGAGACGACTGAAAGCCCCTTCACCAATTGCTATGGCAATGGCGGCGTGATCCGTGTCCCGGTTGCACATCACGATGGCAACTACATCGCCGATGATGCGACACTGGACGCCCTGACGGCGGAGGACCGGATTGCCTTTACCTATTGCCTGCCAGACGGCCGCACAGGCGGCAACCCTAACGGAGCAATGCGCGATATCGCGGGCATAGTGTCGAAGAATCGGCGCGTCTTGGGGATGATGCCGCACCCGGAACGTCTGTCGGACCCCTCCCTTGGCGGAAACGACGGCAAGCGTCTGTTCGAGAGCCTGACGGCAAGTTTGGAAACGGCCTGATGCGCTTTCTCGCTCTCGGTCTGATCGTTGCCCTTGCAGCCTGCCAGACCGCTCGCATCCCTCCGCCTGCCAAGATCCAGTACCCGGAGGAGAACAACTCGATCGTCGTGCTGGTCGCGGCCACCGGGCAGCGTGCACGGGATCTGATCCACAATGTCTCGGCCCGATGCTGGCTGGACGGCGTGGTCGCGGGCGCACAGTTGATCGTGAAACCAACCGGCAATGTGGAGATCGTGGGAGACAAATATCTTCTGGTGGCGGCAGATTATGCCGGTTTGAGAGGCGCGCGATCGCGCTGGAAGTTGACCGGAACAGCGCTCAAAGACCCCGTGCAGCGCGCCCGTCTTGTCGAAACCTTGGACCAAGCGGTAAAGACCGGCGAGACGAGCTGCCCATCGATTGTCGGCTAGGCCTGATCAAAGACACTCGGACCCTTTCCGCGAGCCGATGCTCCAGTTGTCGCCGACAACCCACCCGCGCTGACCATCGAGTTCGATGCGATACCAGACTTCGCGTTTTAGCGGCGTGCGGACGAGTTTCTTCTGCATCACCTGGTAGGACGCGACCGGTATGCGGCGAATATCCACGGCAAACCGGTCGGGTTTGACCTTCAAGGATACCAGCGGATTGCCGGTGACAATCCGGCAGTCGATACCGGCGCGCCTTTGGTTCGTGGGCTCCCGCCGAGCGATAATCTCGGGGAAAAGAATAACGCCCCGTCGGGATTGCGCACGGCTCGGCTGGCGCGGCTTGGCTTCGAAACTTTCGGGAAGCTGCGCATTGGGATCGATGGGTTTCTTGGACGATTGCGGAGATCTGATGTCCTGCGACAGTTCGGAAAAGATGTCTCGCACCAGAACGGCATAGTTGGCACGCGTCGGTTCACTCATCTCGAAACCTGCATAGTGCAACGCAATGACGCTGCCAGCGTTCGAGAACACGGGTGCACCCGAACTGCCCTGCACGGTATCGCAAAGGTGGCGCAGATCTTTGCCCTGCACCGGCGGCGTATCGGCAAGACAGCGATAACGTGTGACCCGCTTGGGCTGCGCGCCCGGATGATGGATGATCAGAAGCTGTTCGCGATCCTGTGGCGCGCGGTCGGTGAAACTGGCGCTTCCCCACGCACGGATCGGCGATCCGCCCACCTTGGCCAGGGCATAGTCCAGCCGCCGTCCCACCGCCATCGGTTCGGGATCGACCTCGTAGTCCTGCAACCCTTGTGCACGGTCGTCATAGAAGCCCATCGTCAGCGTCGCCGCGCGCGGTCTGCGCCCTGCATTCTCGAAGCAATGGCGCGCGGTCAGGATCAGATCATGATCCTGCGCGCTGTCGGCCAGGATCGCAGTGCACTGCTTCGGCGTCTTGCTGCCCGGAAACCAGACGCGCAACATTCCGACCGGGCGACTCATTACGCGCACCGGCTGATCGGCGGCGTAGACGGCCAGCGGCTCGAAGCGCGGGTTATCCTCGAGATAGGACTCGAGAGTCAGCGGTTCACGTCGGTCCGGAACAGGTTGCGCCGGTGGTTCGGGTTGAGGCGCCTGAGGTTGCGCTCCACCGCAGCCAGCAACTGCAAGCATTGCCAGAAATGCAAAAGACAGCGATCCTATGTTGCATCTGGTCATGATCCCCTCCGCCACCGGAGCGTAAAATGTGCTTCAACTCTTTCACAATTTTACCGCAAGTCAGGCTGGCTTTCATCGTCTTTCTGGCGAGTCTGGTTCTGTCGGGCGCGGCCCTATCCCAGGTGCCAGAAGCGAACCTCATCCGAAGCGAACAGGCGCCTGAGTCCCCCATCAGTGACGCAATGGCAGTCCGGCTGATCGATCACTGCACCGATCGTGTGGTCGGGAGTGATCCCGCATCGGACGCCTGTGCCCGGTTTCTCGAGCACGCGCTGGACCTCGAGACACAGCGTCGAGAAGCCGAGGTTGCGCACCGGATCGCGGAACTCGAGGCTGCGCGCGCAGCGTTGGACCATCGCAACCGCGTCCTGATCGAGCAAGAGGCTCAGACGACGGTTTTCTATTATATGACCCTGGTCATGTTGGCGGTCGGCGTGCTGGCGGCGGTCGCCCATTTCATAAAGGCGATGCGCAGCGGCGACGAGACAAACGTCGAGTTTGCCGTGCAGAAGGATGGAGTCCGATTGAAGACGTCGATGATCGGGTTCCTGCTGCTCCTTGCATCAATGGCGTTCTATGTCGCCTATCTTCATGCTGTTTACGGGATTACCGCCGTCGGTTGACGAACAGCGCGCCGATCATCCCGTTGACCACGGCGACGCCCAGTGACGCGGCAATCACCGCGCACCAGCCCAGGATGCTCAGAGTCTCACCCAGCGCGGTCGCACCGACAAGAGCCGCACAGACCGGGACCAGCGCGTTCGCGGTGGAACCACGTACCGCGCCGAGGTGACGCACCGCCATGCCGTAGGCCAGGACGGCAAAAACCCCGGTCAGCAATCCCTGCGTCAGAAGATGAAAGGCCCATTCGCCCGGCGTCGGATCAAGAAGCACGTCGGGCATGAGGAGCGCCCAGACCGCAAGGATAGGAAGCGAATACAGACTGATGTAAGCCGTCGCCTCAACCGGGTTGAGGCCACTCAGGCGGAACATCACCGTGTAGAGCGAGATGCCAAGCGATGCCATCATCAGCCAGGGTGTCCCGCCGAGTGCTGCGACATCCCCATCGGAAATCCATTCACCCAGGACCGCCACCATCGCGAAGCCGATCAGGGCAAGCCCGGCGATCAGGTTCAGTCCCGGGCGTTCGCGCAGGATGGCCCATGCCAGCAATGTCACGAGGATCGGGGCGAGCCCCGGCACCAGCGGCCCGAACAAGCTGGCCGGCACAGTCATCAATCCGTTGCCGACGAAAAACGTGAACGGCGCACCCCATCCGATGGCCATCAGGATGATCGGCCCGAGCCGGGTGTTCTTCGGCACCAGACCGCGCCTCAGGATCACGGGCGCCAGCACCAGCGCAGGCAGGCCTGCCCGGCAGATCGCCAACACCAGTGGATCGACGCGAGTGCCTGGATCACTGACAGCAAACCGCGTTGCACTGATCCAACCGGCCCAGATCGCGACGGCGACCGCGCCGCCGAGCATCCCAAGCCATGGGCGCGCGTCGCCCGGCGCCCCGTTTGGACTGGTCATGCGACACTGCCTTCCGCTGCCTCGTGAACCGCAGCTTTACCACTTCATGCAATCCTGCACAGATGAGAGCTCTGGGGCGCACAAAATGATCCGCGCGGTGATCAGTCTGCTATTGGTATCAGCAGTGATTGCCCCTGTGCATGCTTCTCAGCCGTGGAGCGTGCGGGATCTCGGACGGCTCTACAAAGACTCTCATTGTATGGATGCCGCGAAGGTTACTTTCCGCGCCATCGTCGGCGAATTTGGCGAGGGTCGGTTGCGCGCATCGCAATGGGTTGCTTATGCGATCGGCGTGGGTGGCAGCCATGACGCCGTGATCACATGCACCTTCGGCGACAATCGGGGCACGCGGGCGACACTGGTTGTCCATTCGGCACGGAAACCGATCGATGGGCACCTGTTGGCGCGACGCATCGCCGGGATCTTCGAGATCCATCGCCAGCGCATCACGGATTCCTGGAAGCACAGTTTCCGTTAGGCCCCGGCACACGGCATCCCGCAGCATCTTGATCTTGCCGCCGGATCGGCTAGGCAACAGGCGTTCATCCCAACAGGAGCGCCCAAGACATGTCCAGCCCGACCATCGCCGAGCCAGAGGTTACTCAGGCACTGGCCGCCGACCACGGGCTGAAGCCGGACGAATACCACCGCATTCTGGATCTTTTGGGGCGCACACCAACCTTCACCGAGCTTGGTGTCTTCTCGGCCATGTGGAACGAACATTGTTCTTACAAGTCGTCAAAGATCCACTTGCGCACGCTTCCGACCGACGGCCCGCAGGTCATCTGCGGACCGGGAGAGAACGCGGGCGTCGTCGACATCGGCGATGGACAAGCGTTGGTCTTCAAGATGGAGAGCCACAACCACCCCAGCTACATCGAACCCTATCAAGGTGCGGCGACCGGTGTCGGCGGTATCCTGCGCGACGTCTTCACCATGGGCGCCCGGCCAATCGCGGCGATGAATGCGTTGAGCTTCGGCGATCCAAATCATCCGAAGACGCGGTCCCTGGTTTCGGGTGTCGTGGCTGGGATCGGCGGCTACGGGAACTGCTTCGGCGTGCCGACCGTCGGTGGCGAGGTCCGGTTCCATCCGGCCTATAACGGCAATTGCCTGGTGAACGCCTTCGCGGCAGGGCTCGCCGATGCCGACAAGATCTTCTATTCGGCAGCGTCGGGCGTCGGAATGCCGGTCGTGTACCTCGGTGCCAAAACGGGGCGCGACGGCGTTGGCGGCGCGACGATGGCCTCGGCCGAATTCGACGAGGATATCGAAGAAAAACGCCCCACGGTTCAGGTTGGCGACCCGTTCACGGAGAAACGGTTGCTCGAGGCCTGTCTGGAGCTGATGGCCTCCGGCGCGGTCATCTCGATCCAGGATATGGGAGCCGCGGGCCTGACCTGTTCCGCGGTCGAGATGGGCGACAAGGGCAACCTGGGTGTCGCGCTGGATCTGGAAAAAGTGCCGACGCGTGAGACCGGTATGTCGGCCTATGAGATGATGCTGTCCGAGAGCCAGGAACGGATGCTGATGGTGCTGAAGCCCGAAAAGGAGGCTGAAGCCAAGGCGATCTTCGACAAGTGGGATCTGGACTTTGCAATCGTTGGCGAGACCATCGCCGAGGATCGCTTCCTGATCCGGTTGAACGGCGCGGTGAAGGGCGATCTTCCCCTCAAGGCGCTGTCAGGGACTGCTCCGGAATATGACCGGCCTTGGGTTGCGACGACAAGGATGGGCGAGGCGCCCATCCTACCGGCAACGGACCCGGCTGAGGCGTTGCTCAGACTGCTTGGCTCGGCAAACATCTGTTCTCGTCGCTGGGTTTGGGAGCAGTACGACAACACCGTGATGGCCGATACCGTGGTGCGCCCGGGGTCGGACGCAGCCGTGGTCCGGGTGCATGGAACCGAAAAGGCGATTGCCTTCACCTCGGACGTGACGCCGCGCTATTGCAAGGCAAACCCGGTCGAGGGCGGTAAACAGGCGGTGGCCGAGGCGTATCGCAACCTCTGTGCTACGGGCGCTAAACCGCTGGCAACGACCGACAACCTGAATTTCGGTAATCCGGAAAAGCCCGAGATCATGGGTCAGTTCGTCGGCTGTATCGAAGGGATCGGCGAGGCTTGTCGCGCGTTGGACATACCGATCGTTTCCGGCAACGTCTCGCTTTACAACGAGACGGACGGCCAGGCGATCCTGCCAACACCGACCATTGGCGCCGTGGGTCTGTTGGAAAATCTGGGTCAGATCATCGGGATGGTGCCGCATGATGGCGATGCCCTGGTCCTGCTGGGCACGTCCACGGGGCACCTTGGACAATCGGCCTATGCCTGGGAGCTGTTCAGGAGCGCCGAAGGTGACGCGCCGCCAGTCGATCTGGATGCGGAGCGCCGCGCTGGAGAATTGGTGCGCGCTCTGCACGCCGAAGGTCTGATCAACGCAGCACACGATCTGTCCGATGGCGGCCTCGCCATCGCAGCGGCCGAGATGGCATTGGCAGGCGATATCGGTCTCGGCATCGAAGCCCATGGCGAGTTTGCACCTGATGCTTGGTTCTATGGCGAGGATCAGGGCCGGTATCTCGTCGCCTGCAGGCGGGAGCATGCCAACCGGGTTGTGGATATGGCCGTCGCGAGCGGCGTACTGACCCGCTGGGCCGGCCACGTTGGCGGTGACGCGATCCGCCTTGGTGGCGTATCGGTCCCGCTGGCGGACGCCCGCGACGCTCACGAAGGTGGTTTCGGGCGAATGATGGGCGAAGACGCCTAGGCCACCCTTAACCCCAACATCTCTCGCGCCTGCGCTGGGGTTGCAACTGGGCGTTCGTATTTCGCACAAAGCTCTGCCGCCCTGGCAACAAGGGCTGCGTTCGATGGCGCAAGGGTCTGCTTGTCGAGCCGCACGTTGTCCTCGAGCCCGGTACGCGCGTGTCCACCGCCTGCGATGCACCATTCGTTCAGCTTGATCTGACCGGCGCCGATCCCAGCACCGCACCACTCCGCATCCGGCGCGATGCGCTTCACGGTTTGCACGTAGAATTCGAAGACCTCGCGGTCGACAGGCATGGCGTTCTTCACGCCCATGACGAACTGTATGTAGAGCGGACCTTTCAGACGCCCGTCGGCCGACATCTTCACGGCTTGAAAGATGTGGCTCAGGTCGAAGGCCTCAATCTCGGGCTTGATGTCGTATTCCAGCATCTCGCTGGCTAGCCAATCCACCAGATCGGGGCTGTTCTCGTAGATACGCGTCGGAAAATTGTTCGATCCGACGGTCAGCGAGGCCATGTCCGGGCGCAGCGACAGCATACCCCCGCGTTCATGGCCAGCGCCTGACCTGCCCCCTGTCGAGAACTGGATGATCAGGCCGGGGCAATGCTTCTCGAGCCCCTCTTTCAGGCGCGCGAAGCGGTCAGGGTCCGAGGTCGGCGTGCCGTCTTCCCTGCGGACATGCGCATGGCAGATCGCGGCCCCGGCCTCGAACGCTGCATGGGTGGACTCGACCTGCTCGTCGATCGTGATCGGTACGGCAGGGTTGTCGTCCTTGGTCGGCACCGACCCGGTGATCGCGCAGCAGATGATGCAGGGTTTCGACATGGGGCCTCCTCGCGCTGCCTTTGGCGTTGCCGCTGCGAAGTTCTTGCGGCGGTGGGAACGCGAAGTCAAAACGCATACGTGCTGGATACCTGCGCCGGGACCAGCAATGCGGGGCGTTTAATCCGGGAGAGAGTTCAGAAGTGGCTTGCAACATGTGGCGGCTGTGGGATTGTGCGCCGACCGGATTTTGCGGGCTTATCTGAATGACAAAGAAGACAGGATGGTTTTTAGCGGGGATCGCGGCAGCTTGTGCCGCGGCGCTGTTGACCGTGATGCTGTCGGGTGCCCCTCTGGATCAGTCTTCGCCAAGCTCTGTTTTGACGGCAGACGAGCCGTTGCCCGAGCCCGATTACACGGCGAAGGACGTCGAGGAGCATTTTGCCAAACTGCTGCCCAGGGAGCCGTCAGACGATGCACCAGCCGTGCCCCTTCCTGTTACGCCTTCGCCAGAAAGCACCGGTGGTCTCGCGCTCCCATCGGCAGGCAGTACGAAGCCTGCTTCACCGAGCGCCGGGTCCCTCGGAGCCGGTGTTTCGAGCGACACTGTCACAACCAGGGATCTGACCGCGAGCGTTGGCGCAGGAACTTCAGATGTTTCAAGGGCAGTTGAGCCAGTTAGCCCTGACGGAGCAGGTGCTGGTCCGTCTCTAACGCAGCCAGCCGTATCCGAGCCAACTGTGTTGCGCCCGCCGTCTCCCGATCCCGAGGTGGAACCTGAGCCGGTCGCCACCAGCCGTGGGCTTCCGATCCCTGAACCTGAAGCAGCCCCGCAAACCGCGTTGGACAGCGCAGAGGTGACGCTTCCGACCACGACCCTACCGCCGACCCCGCAACCGGCACCGATACCGCCGGTCAAGGCGCGTGATGATGCTGCGCCGGCAAAACCCGAACGGCCATCCATGGTCGTTCCCAAAACCTCGGCAAGAGGTGTGCCGAGTTCAAGGGGCGACACAAGCGGGTTTCAGCGTCCGCAGTTTCCGTGGCCGCCGCCTCAAGCCTCGACGGTTGTTCGCCTGCCGCTGTCACGGTTCGATAGTTTTCTCGAAGAACGAACCCATGGCGAAGTCGCCGATCTTCTGGAGCGCGTGCTGGACGATGGAGAATACTTCGACCGGTCATATTGGCTTGCACCGGGCGGATTTGCGCTGGTGACACGTCTCGAGCGGATTACCGAAGAAGGCACTTCGGTCGAGTCGCGCAAACGATGGCCGACAGGAAACCTGCGCGAACGCTTCGATCTGAGCAGTTATCTGAAAGCCCTGTTCTACACCGACCCGGGTTATTTCCGCGTGATCGTCTTCCTGTTCTCAACCGAGTTCGAGCGAACCACGGACGAAGAACCCACGCCCGCCGAGGCATTCTATTGGCTGAGGCGCGGAATGGTCATGCTGCCGCCCGAAGTGGCCGAGCAGAAAATCACCCGGCGGCATGAGCTGACGGCCTTGATCTACGAGTTCGAACGCGTCCCCGGAAGCAATGCGGTCGTTCTAGCGCCGGGACGATTGAGCGGCAGAACCCATCTGGCACAGGCGCGGCTGAACCGGCTTCTCTCGGCAGAGTAGGGCCGGATGGCGGCGCCCAAGATCTTTGTCAGCTACCGCCGTCAGGACTCAGCTGCCACATCCGGGCGCATCCGGGATCGTCTGGCAGGTGAGCTTGGCGTGGACCGGGTGTTCCTGGACGTCGACAAGATCGGCATCGGCGAGGATTTCGTCACAGCGATCGAGACCGAGATCACCCGCTGCCAGGTCATGCTGGTCATGATCGGTCGACACTGGAATGATCCAGAAGGCGCGGGCGCGCGGCTGCACGATGACCGGGATCATGTGCGGGCCGAGATCCGGGCAGGACTGAATGCAGGTCTGCGCGTTCTGCCTGTGCTGGTCGACGGCGCCGAGATGCCGGAGTCCGACGCTCTGCCAGACGATTTGAAGAAGCTTTCGCGGCTGAATGCATTCGAAATCCGCAACGCCCGGTTCTCCGATGACGCCGACAGGTTGGCCGAGATCATCGCAGGCAAGAAACTACGGCGCGGAGGGAGCCTCCTCGGCACGGCTCTGCGCACGGCTGGGGGAGGGCTTGCGGGGTTGGTGATCTACGTCGCAATCGGGATCATTCACAACGCCCTGACGGGCCTGGCGCTGGACGCAGTCCTTGGCAAGGCTTCCACGACGTTACTGTTCCCGGTGTTTGTTGTTGCCGGTGCCGTCGGCGCGTTCGCCTTGTCGCGACGACCCTAAGGCCGGGGCGCAGTCAGGCCGCGTTCGCACCCAGCCGCCGGGCTTGACGCGCCCGTGCCGCATTGCCCAATTCGCCAAACAGGATCCGGCTGACGGGATCGGCGTCGGGTTCGTACTCGGCATGCCACTGGACACCGATCGTGAAGGTTCGGGCGCCCTCGATCGAGATCGCCTCGACCGTGTCGTCCTTGGCCCACCCCTCGATCACGACGCGTTTGCCCGGATCCTTGACCGCCTGACCGTGCAGCGAGTTCGTCCAGATGACGGTGTCGCCCAACATCCGTTGAAGTTCACCGCCCGGGCGCAGACTCACTTCTTCGCGCTTCTCGAACGTCACCTCTGCATCCTTGCAGCCCGGGATCATGCGATGGCGGTGGCGACCGGGCAGCGCACCAACTTCCGGATACAGCGTGCCACCCATGGCAACGTTCATTTCCTGGATGCCGCGGCAGAGGCCAAGGATCGGGATGCCGACATCGATGCAAGCACGGATCAGCGGAAGCAGGACCTCGTCGCGGTTCTCGTCCATCGTTCCATGCGCGTCAGTCAATTCCTCGCCGTAAAACTTCGGGTGCACGTTCGCGCGCCCGCCGGTCAGAACCAGTCCATCAAGCGTGTTTACCAGATCCTGAATGCGGATCGAGCACGGCATGCCGGGGATCATCAGTGGCAGACCTTCCGAGACGACACCAACGCCATTCATGGTCCGTTCGCCGGTCATCTGCACCGCGTAAGTGTCTTCGACCATGGTATGGGAACAAGCGATGCCAATCACGGGCCGGGTCATGTCGTCTCCGTCAGTCTATCTCACATTCAAGCGCGCGTTCGACCGTGGCGAGATCGGTCTCCCCCGAAATTGTGCGCCGCACAAGGCTAGAGCCTTCCATCCGGACCGACAAGAGCTCTGACCAATCAAAGGCAGGAACGATCATCTCGGTGCCGTTTCCACAATCACGCATCCCGCCTGTGATGAAATCCTCACCAATCCGGTGGTTTGAAAATCCAGCGGCACTGGCAATTTCGGTGAGTTTGCCATCGACAAGCGTCCAGACCCTTAACGCGCCACCAATATGCGGGGTCTCGACATAGGCGACATCGTTCTGGCCATCGCCGTTCACATCGGCGATCCCGACCGGCGCAAGCCAGCGGAAGCCGCGTCCGATGGGCGGTGTCTCGTCGATCGGGCCGCGTTGCTTGTCATAGACGGCCAGGCGCGCACCGACCTTGGCGTCCGAAACAACCGCGACGACCTCGGCATCGCCGTCGCCGTCCAGATCACCGCAGCGCGGTGCGATATCCTCGTAGACTTGGCCCTCCGGCAACTCGAACGTCGCGGGCAGCACGCCCGTCGCCGTGTGGATCAGCAGGAACAGACCCTTGTATTCGATGTCGTCGCCCAGAACGGCGTGCTTGTATTCCGTCGTCGGCAGCACATAGCCCGCGTCATCACAACCCCAGACAACATCTTCGGCCGTCGGCGTATCGGACGCAAGAGCAGCGTGCGCCAACACGCACGCCGCAAAAAGACCCAGCGCTGCCGCGCGTTGGATCAAATCTGCTTCTCGGGCATCTGCACCACAAGCCCGTCCAGAGCTGCTGTCACTTTCAGCTGGCATGTCAGGCGCGAGCGATTCTCGTCTGGCTCGAAGGCGAAATCCAGCATGTCGACTTCCATGTCTTCCTTGCCGGGCAGCTTCTCGACCCACGCTTCATCGACATAGACATGGCAAGTTGAACACGCACAGGCGCCGCCACAATCGGCATCGATGCCGGGAATGTTGTTCGACACGGCACCTTCCATCACGGTCAGGCCTTCAGCCACGTCGACTTCGTGTTTCGTCCCACCGTGCTCAATGTAAGTAATCTTCGGCATCTGCCCGTCCTCGGTCTGCTGGGCACCTGGATTCGGGTGCCGGTGTGTTTGGCTGCCGGGCTATCTAGCGATTCTTATCCGCCGATGCCAGAGGTTGCGGGCGCGATCGATCGTCAGGTGTGTCTAGAACAGCCGGGGCGAGGTTCGGCGCAATTCGGCCCGAGGCAAAGGCGGGCACGTCAACCGACGCGGCGATGGCCGGTGGCAGATCGCGAGACGCGATTTTACGCACGCAGCGCCAGCCAACAATCACGGCGACTGTGCCGACGATCACCCCTGCCAGGGCCTGGATCCAGATCGCACCCGCGACGCCCAGACTGCCGCCCAGTGCCAGCGCAAGCAGCGGAATGACACCGGCATCGCGCGACCAGTTGAACAGCGTCGACCAGAGCGGCCGGCCCAGGTTGTTGAACGCGGCATTCGACGTGAACAGCGCACCGGTAAAGACGAATGCGCCTGCCGCGTAGGTCATGAAAGTGGACACGATCTCTGCACCCGCACCGACCAGGCCGAAACCATCGATGATGAATGGCGTCAATGCCGCCAGCGCCGCCCAGGCAACCACGACGTAAATCGCGGCGAAGATCAGCGCATCGCGATAGGTCATGGCGATACGCGGCCAGATCTTTGCGCCGTAGTTCTGGCCGATGATCGGCCCGACAGCACCCGCAAGCGCGAAGATGCCGCCAAATGCCAGTGCGGTCATCCGCCCGATCACGGCCCAGCCTGCGACGGCGTCATCGCCGAAATCCGCGACGATGGTCGTGAGATACGCGTTGCCGAACGGCGTGGAGAGCTGGGTCGCCATCGCTGGACCGGCGATCTTTGCCAACGGACGAATGTCGCGCAACCAGATCGGCAGGCTCGGCCGCGCAACCATCTTGTGCCGCACGATCAGCAGCCAAAGGCCGATTGCCGCGATCCCGAGCCGCGTCAGAGCCAGCGCAATCGCTGCCCCAGTCAAGCCCAGGTCGAGCGCGAAGATCAGGATCGGGTCCAGCACCGCCGCGATGGCGCCGCCACCCAGTGTCACGTACATAGCCTGCTGCGCCTCACCCATGGCGCGCAATGTGCCGGAACAGCTCATGCCGATGCCGATCAGCGGGACCGAGGGCAGCGCGATGGCGAGAAAGAAGCTCGCCTGTTCGAGGGCTTCGTCCTTCGCGCCAAGCAAGCGCAATGCATCTTCGCGGTAGATCCAGAGCACGGCGGCAAGGGCCGACATCATCAGGAATGCGGTCACGATGGACGAGCCAGCCAACTCGCGCGCACGCGCACTCTCGCCCGCGCCAATGGCCCGGCTGATGGTCGCGGTGCCGGCGATCAACAAACCGATCGAGACCGAGATCATGAAGAACTGGATCGTGCCCGCGAAGCCGATCGCCGCCGCCAGTTCGGTGACACCCAGCATCGAGATGTAGAACAGGTTCAGTGCGTCCACCAGGAAAAGCGACAGCAATCCAGCGGACGCCGTCACTGTCATCACGACCACGTGGCGCATGGTCGATCCGGTCGTGAACTTGGCCTCCATGGTGGCCTATTCTGCCGGAGTCGCGATCAGACGGCGTGCGAAGATCGTCTCGTTTCCATCGTCCGGATGACGCGGGATCAGGAAGGCGAGCCCGAGCGAGATCAGCGACAAGATCACCGCCAGCCCAAACACGGCGGCGGGCGAGACCAGCCAAAGGAAGCCAAGCACTGCGGGCAGGAACACCGCAGCGATGTGGTTGATCGTGAAGGCAACCGCGGCGGTTGGCGCCTGATCCGCTGGATCGGCGATTTTCTGGAAATACGTCTTCTGGGCAAAGGCCATTGCGAACAGCAGATGATCGATCACGTAGAGCGCCGCCGCAACCTCCCAGCTCCAATTGAAATAGTAGACACCGACATAGAGCGAGAAGACCCCAAACAGGCCGACATACTCGACGATCAGCGAGAGCCGTTCGCCATAGCGCTGGATGAAACGCCCGATCAGCGGCGCGAAGATGATGTTAGCGACGTAGTTGATCAGGAAGAGTGCGGCGAGGCCTTCGACCTCCATCCCGAACTTCTCGACCATCATGAAGGGTGCGAAGACCATGAAGATCTGCCGCCGTGCACCACCCATGAACACCAGCGCGTAGTAGAGCCAATAGCGTGTGCGCAGCAGCAGTTTCTTGTGCTGCGGGGTGCCGCCTTCGAAGCGCGGGAACGCCGCCCAGCACCAGAGACCAAAGACCAGACAGATGCTTCCGCCAACGATAAACAGCGGATCGTAATCCAGATCGAAGATCTCGCGCGCCACCAGGACACCGGCATAGGCAAGCAGCGACCCCGCCGAGCCGGCGGCTACGATCCAGCCAAGCTTGCGGGGCGCGGTCTCCTTCTTAAGCCACTGCAATTGCAGGCTTTGGTTCACCGTCTCGAAGTAGTGGAACCCCATCGAGCCAACATAAGTCACCAGCAACAGGCCCCAGAATGTCGGGAATTGCGAGGTGAGCGCCGTGGCTCCGCCCAACACCACAATCGACAGTACGGCCAGTGTCTGCTCGCGGATGAATCGGATGACAAAGACCACGAGGAAGGCCAGGAAGCCCGGGATCTCGCGCACGCTTTCGCGCCAGCCCGTGTCCGAGCCGTCGAAACTCGCAACCTCGACCGCGAAGTTGTTGATCAGCACCATGTAGATCGACAGGCCGAACCAGACCGTGCCCTGCATCAGCAGCAGCAGGATCTCGGGGCGTCGCCAATGGGGCAAATGATCGACGGCGTCGACCGATACCGTGGGCCGCAGCATGAATTCGGCACCTCCTGCCGGGCACCTAGCGTGCCGAAGCCCGGCAGGCCAGTGATATTTCCGCAAAGGTGATTTCCGCAGCGCCGATCGAGTGCGTTGGGACGCTCAAGCTAATCTCCAGAAAAAAATTCAACCTGAATTGAACCATGCGCTCGGTCGCCACGACTGATGACTATCGATCAAGCTTAACGGGCCACGGCACCCGCCAGGAAAGATCCCCGGCCAGAGCGATCGCAGAGACGGAACATAGACCCCAACAAACGGCCAGACGGCCGGATCGCATGGAGAGAGAGATGTCCGGAATTGGTAATATTTTTGCTCCGATCACGCGGCGCTTGCGCCGCAATGGCAATGCTCCCGCACGTGGGGCCCGGACGCAACGGCCGATCGCGCCATTTCTGGCTCATCTTCGCCAGACGCAGGAGTATCGCGGTATGGTTGCCGCCGCAGATCAGGCGACCGCTGACAGGTTTGTTGACAACGCCCATGCCTTCGCTCTGGCGCATCCGGTCGACGATCACAGCTATGCACTGATCCTTGAGGGGACAGGGACATCGATCTCGGACGAAACCGCCAAGCTGCGCCGGAACGAAGCACGGATCGAGCGCTATGCACGCCGGGCCGAGCAGGACAAGTTCCGCCAGGGTCTGCTGGATGCGAACATGCAGACCGATCTGACCCGCGACTTCCGGGACATTTGCGACAACGAGTTCGATCTGGCCGCAACCTGGATAGCTGCAGAATCCAGCAGCCTGTGCGGGCGCGACATCGCGCGGATCAATCCGACCGAACGTCAGCAGATCGAGTATGCCGTCCGCGCGGTCGTGCGCGAGCGTGATCTGTTCCTGGTGGAAACGCTGGATTATCTTCATGACAACGTTGGAGATTTCGGCGCCGGGCGGCGCTGGGGCGGTGGCAACTCACGCGGTCAGATCTATGGCGGCGACGGAATCGGGCGGTATCTGCAGGGCAAGGTCGCGGATCGCGCACGGGCCCTGTCGAACCGGGCACGGCGTCATCCGCATGCCTGGTACAATGTTGCCGGGTTTCAGTTGGTCGCAAACATCCTGGCGCATGGATTTGCCGACGGAAACGGCCGGTCGGTCCGGGCACTCTACGCCTGTGTGCTGCTCAAGCACGGACGTGCATTCCAGGGTCCGCACAATGATTGGATCGTCAACGAGGTGAACGAGAAGAAGCTGGGCGCACCCGTCAATCCGATCTATCTCGGCGCGCACAAACCGAACCAGCCGAACCTGCAACGAGATATGTGGGACGATATGTGATTGAGTTCTCGACGTCTTGGGCCGGGTGGGCGAGGCGCCCACCCTTCAACGGGCTTTGATCAGGATCGGCCTTCGGGCGTCCCGTCGAACTTGCGATCAAGGCCCTGCCAACAGTCGATGTAGTCTTCCTGAATTGTCGGCAAATCCGCCGCAAATTGCGTGAGCTGCTGCGGAAACCGCGTCTCGAACATGAAGGCCATAGTGTTGTCCAGTTTGACCGGTTGCAGGTCCGCCTCGGTCGCCTTGGTGAACCCCATCACGTCCGGCCCATGCGGCAGCATCATGTTGTGCAACGACATCCCGCCCTTCACGAAACCCTCTTCCTTGGCGTCGTAGGTGCCAGTGATCAGGCCCATGAACTCGGACATGATGTTGCGGTGATACCAGGGCGGGCGGAAGGTGTGCTCGGCTACCATCCAGCGCGGCGGGAAGATCACGAAATCCACATTGGCGGTGCCTTCCTCGCCGGTCGGTGCTGTCAGGACCGTGAAGATCGACGGGTCCGGATGGTCGAACAGGATCGCGCCCACCGGTGAGAACGTATTCAGATCGTATTTGCAGGGCGCGTAGTTGCCGTGCCAGGCGATCACGTCCAGCGGCGAATGCGCGATCTCGGTAACGTGAAACGTCCCACACCATTTCACATGCACACGGCAGGGGCTTTCCTTATCCTCCCACGCTGCGACAGGCGTCTTGAAATCGCGCGGATTGGCAAGGCAATTGGCGCCGATCGGGCCGCGCTCGGGCAACGTAAACTTCGCACCGTAGTTTTCGCAGATGTAGCCGCGCGCTTGCACCGTACCCGGGCCGCGCCGGACTTTGAAGAACATACCGCGCGGCAGGATCGCGATCTCGCAAGGCTTGAGGTCGATGATGCCCATCTCGGTGAAAATCGACAGCGCGCCTTCCTCCGGGACGACCAGCAACTCGCCGTCCGAATTGAAGAAGTAATCGTCCTCCATATCCGCGTTCAGCACATAGACATGCGCCGCCATGCCAGTTTGGCCCTGAACGTCCCCGGCGGTCGTGATCGTGCGGATTCCGTCCAGGAGCGTTGTCGGCTCATCGGGCATCGGCG
The DNA here is from genome assembly GCA_038534135.1 of Pseudomonadota bacterium. GTDB lineage: Bacteria > Pseudomonadota > Alphaproteobacteria > Rhodobacterales > Rhodobacteraceae > Thermohalobaculum. The sequence continues at coordinate 45,311 of JBCAXJ010000027.1, forward strand.
TCGGATTCCAGCGCAGCTGACCCAATGCCAACCCATGCGGGACAACGTGCGGCGCCGACTTCCAGAGCGGCCGCTCAACCGTCGAGAACCGCGCCGTGTGCCGGACCGACGGGCGCATCCGATAGAGCCATGATCGCTCGTTGGTTCCGCGCGGCGCCGTGAAGGGCGAGCCAGACAACTGCTCGGCATAAAGGCCATAGGCGCACTTCTGCGGCGAGTTCTGACCTTGCGGCAGGGCGCCAGGCAGGCCCTCGGTCTCGAAGTCATTGCCGAAACCAGGCATGTATCCGGGCGTCGTGCCATTGGTCGCCAGCGCCTGCGGGGACCGGTGGATCGCGGAATCTTCGGGCATCTTCACCTCCCATGGTGCTGGTCTGCGGTCGTATCGATGTTGTAGCACGGCATCCGATAGGAGCAGACGTTGCCTTGGAGGATACGATGGCGAACCCATCACGGAAAGAGCGCGCATTGATCGAGGGCCGTCCGGCGTTGATTGTCATCGATATTCAAGCCGGGACGTTCAACGATCAAAGCGAAACCCGGGCGATCCAACACATGGATGACTATGCCGACCGGATGACACTGGCGCGCCGGGCCATCGATCAGGCACGCGAAAGCGGCATCCCCGTGATCTTCATCCAGGAAGTGCACCGCCCGGATCTGGTCGACTTCGGGCGCGAGCTGGACGGTGACGAGGATGTGCATTGCGTCGAGGGTCACCCGAATACCGAGATCGCCGTCGCTCAGATGGGTTTCCTGCCGAACGACTACCTGATCCGCAAGCGGCGCTATTCGGCCTTCTTCGGAACGGATTTCGAAATACTGCTGCGTGGGCTGAAGATCGACACGCTTCTGCCGTGCGGCGGTCTGACCGATGTCTGCGTCCACTACACCTTCGTCGATGGCCACCAATCAGACTATTTCTGCCGGGTGATCGAGGATTGCGTGGCTGGATCAAGCCTGGATGCACACGGATCAGCCTTGCGCGCGATGGAGTACCTGCAATCCGGCGCGCGGCGAACGCTGCCCGAGGTTCTGGCAGCCATGCAGACCTACCGCGTCGCATCGAATGCCGCCTGATCGCGTGTCGCGGTCCAGCCCGTTTACGAGCGGGCGCTAAATCAGTGGACCAGTTTCGGCCCGGCTGTGACGTTCCCATTCTCCGGCAGGATGCCCAGGCGGCGCGCGACCTCGGTATACGCCTCGGTCAGCGAGCCTAGATCCCGCCGGAACACGTCCTTGTCGAGTTTCTCCTCGGACTTCGAGTCCCACAGGCGGCAGGAATCCGGGCTAATTTCGTCGGCCAGGATGATGCGCTGGAAATCGCCCTCGTATAGCCGTCCACATTCGATCTTGAAGTCGACCAGCTTGATCCCGACGCCCATGAACAGGCCCGACAGGAAGTCATTCACCCGCAGTGACAGCGACACGATGTCATCGATGTCCTGCTGGCTGGCCCAGTTGAACGCGATGATGTGTTCCTCGGTCACCAGCGGATCGCCAAGGTCGTCATTCTTCAGGCAGAACTCGATGATCGGGCGCGGAAGCTGCGTCCCCTCGTCGATGCCCAGACGCTTCGAAAGCGATCCGGCAGCAACGTTGCGCACAATGATCTCGAGCGGAATGATCTCGACAGCGCGGATCAGTTGCTCGCGCATGTTCAGCCGCTTGATGAAGTGGTTCGGCACGCCGATGCCGGTCAGCGCGGTCATGATGTGCTCGGAAATCCGGTTGTTCAGCACCCCTTTGCCGTCAATCACCGCTTTCTTTTCGGCATTGAACGCTGTCGCATCGTCCTTGAAGTGCTGGATCAGCGTGCCCGGTTCCGGGCCTTCGTAGAGAATCTTCGCCTTGCCTTCGTAGACCATCCTGCGGCGGGCCATGGGTCTCTCCTGCGGGGGGTGGGCCGGGCTCAAAGCCGAGTCCAGGCATGCCCGTATAAGGTCACGGTCACCATTTGCCAAGGCCTGCGGACGCTGCGGGGGCTTCCCTTTTGCACCGGTCTCCCGAATATGAGCGCGCGGGAGGGCTTGCTGATGGCCGAGGACAGATTGTTGCGATCCGCGCGGGCAGCGATTGCGGTTGTGCGCGAGCAGGTCGACCTGCCGCTTTCGCTTCGGTTGTGGGACGGGTCGCTTGAGCCTTTGGGCCGCAACGCACCGGACGGGCTGGCAATCAAGCTGGCAACTCCGGGTGTCTTGCCCTCGCTGCTGAGGCGCCCGACGCTCGACCGGGCCATCCGGCACTATGCGCATGGGCGGCTGGACATCGAGGGCGGAAGCTGGATCGATATCGGGCGGCCCTTTGCACTGGATAACTCCTACAAGCGTCGGGCGCGCAAACTGTCTAAGGCCAAGATGATGCGCCTGCTGGCACCGTTCCTGCTGGCGAAGGGGGACAACCCGGATGCCTCGCGCGGGTTCGAAGGCGATGCCGAGGGCGCTGGCCGCAAGGAAGGGGAGAACACCGGCTTCATCCGCTTCCACTACGATGTTGGCGACGACTTCTACCGTCTCTTTCTGGATCCGGAGATGCAGTATTCCTGCGCCTACTTCCCGGAAGGTGTCGAAACGCTGGAGGATGCGCAGATCGCCAAGCTCGACATGATCTGCCGCAAGTTGCGGCTGCGCGAGGGCGAGACGCTGCTGGACATCGGCTGCGGCTGGGGTGGGTTGATCCGGTTCGCCGCAAAGCATTACGGCGTGAATGTTGTCGGTATCACCCTCAGTCAGGCGCAAGCCAATACGGCGCGCGCGCGGGTACAGGCAGACGGCTTGACCGAAAAAGTCGAGGTCAGGATCATCGACTATCGCGACATGACCGGGCAATTCGACAAGGTCTCGTCCGTCGGCATGTACGAGCATATCGGCCTGGAGAACATCCCGCATTATTTCGGCAAGGTGCGGAGCCTTATGAAGCCGAATGCTCTGTTCCTGAACCATGCGATCAGTCGCGGAGCAAAGCGCAAGAAGGCACGGTTTTCGAAGCGTCCAGAGCAACGGGCGCTTCAGAAGTACATTTTTCCAGGCGGAGAGCTGGACGATATCGGCAACACCGTGGCCGAGATGGAGAAGGCCAAGCTGGAAGTCCACGATGTCGAGGCGTGGCGGCGCCACTATGCCCGCACGACCGAGATCTGGTGCGAACGCCTGACCGCACGGCGGGCCGAGGCCGAGGAAATCGCGGGGCCTGAGATCTACCGGCTTTGGGCGGCCTATTTGGGCGGATGCTCGCTGGCTTTCCTGCGGGGGTCAGCGCGGATCTATCAGACACTGGCTTCATTCAGTGCCAAAGGCGTGCCACCGCTGCCACCGTCACGCATGGATCTGTATCGCTGAGGGAGGTCACGATGACCGAAAAGCCCGATCTCGCAGCCCTGTTCGGCGCACCGGATGTCGACACGTTCCTGGGGCTGGAGCGATGCGAGGACCTGTCGAGGATCGGTGCATCCTCTGCGTTCATCGGGGTGCCCTGTGCCACGCCCTACGGATCGGTCGGGGCCTATGCGAAGGACGGACCGGACTCGTTGCGCCGGTCGATTGCGTCCTTGGCCGCGAACATCGACCGGATGAACTTCGACATCGGCGGGCCGCTATTCCCGGCGGGCACCAAACCGGCCGTCGATTGCGGGAACCTGCCCTACAGCGACACCGACTTTGCCGCGAACCGGACCACGATCCGCCAGGCGGTCTCGGCGATTGCAGGACAGGGCGTCGTGCCAATCGTGGTCGGCGGCGACGATTCAGTGCCGATCCCGATGCTGGATGCGCTGGGCGATACCGGTGACCGCTATACGATCCTGCAGATCGATGCGCATATCGACTGGCGCGACGAGCATACGGGCGAACGCTTCGGATTGTCCTCGACGATGCGGCGTGCCTCCGAAATGGCGCATATCGAGCGGATCATCCAGGTCGGCGCACGCGGAATCGGGTCGGGCCATCCAGACGATTATCAGGCTGCGCTGGATTGGGGTGCTGTATTCTTCACCGGCGAAGACGTGCAGACCCGGGGTATCGCGCCAGTGATCGAGGCGATCCCCGAAGGTGCAGCTGTCATCATCTGCTTCGACATCGACGGGCTGGACCCTGCGATCGCGCCCAACACGATCGGGCTTGCGCCAGGCGGGCTGAGCTATCTCCAGGCGCTGGGACTGATCAAGGGCGTCGCGTCCCGCGGCCGGATCGCGGCGATGGACGTGGTCGAGATCTTCCCGGACGGCGACATCGACGGTATGGGCGCGATCACGGTATCGCGCTTGATCGCGGCCACGATGGGTGTGATTGCCCGCCAGGGCACGCCTGCCTGAACAGGGAAAGGCGCCCGTGCGGACGCCTTTCGGACACTCGATTCTGCCGACTCAGACTGCTTCAGGCGCCCCTTTGCCCGCGGTCGTGTCGGCGCTTTCGGCGGGTGCCTCGATATGCTTGGCATCCTTCGCGGTACCAAGGCCACCTTCCAGGCTCAGGCCCAGTTCCTCGCCCAGCTTCTTCATCGCGGGCATCTGCACCGCCATGCCAAGGATCGAGTCGAGCGCCTGGTTGACGACCGGCTTGTCGCCGCCCCCGCCGCTGCCGCCCAATGACCCCGCACCGCCAAGACCTGTGACCTGGTGGATCTTGATCGAGTCGATCTTCTCCGCCGGTTTGACCAGTTCCTGCGCCAGCTTTGGCAACGCTTCAAGGCGTGCAATCTCCAGCTTCATGTTGATGATCGGCTGATCCAGAGCATTCTCGGCAGCGACGATCGCGCGCTGACCTTCGGCCTGGGCCAGCAAGTCCTTCTTCTTCGCTTCGGCCCGGATTGTCAGCGCGTCGGCATCCGCTTGTGCTTCCTCGCGGCGGGCTTCGGCGCGGTCGGCGGCAGCTTCCTTCTCGGCTTGCGCCTCTAAACGAACGCGCGTCGCAGCGCGCTCGGCCTCGCGGCGGGCTTCGATCAGGGCGACCTCCTTGACCCGTTCAGCTTCGGCAACCTCTCGCGCCGTCGTGATCGCTTCGCTCGCCTTGGTTGCCTGGGCACGGGCCTCGTCAGCCGAGGCGCGTGCCCGGCTTTCCTCCTCGGACTTCTGGGCGATGATGATCTGGCGTTCTTGATCAGCAACCTCAATCTCGCGCTCCTTCGCGATCTCGGCAGCGCGGATGGCCTGTTCACGCTCGATATCCGCCGAGCGGACTTGGCGTTCCTTGGTAATACGCGCTTCATCGGCGGCGCGTTCCCCTTCGGATTGGCGCTGCGCGATCTCGGCGACCTGTGCGGCACGGCGGGTCTCGATGTCGAGCTGTTGGCTGATGCGCGCCTGTTCCTGCTCGCGCGCGATCTCGAGCTGGCGTTTCTCGGCCTCCATCGCGGCCTGAGCGACGGCAACCTCGGCCTCGGCATCGATCTCGGCGCGCTCCTTCTTCGACTTGGCGATGACCTCGGCCAGCTTGCGCATACCGACCGCGTTGAAGGCGTTGTTCTCGTCCAACGCTTCAAACGGTGTCTGGTCAAGTGCTGTCAGCGAGACGGATTCCAGTTCGAGACCGTTCTTCAGAAGATCCTCGGTGACGGCGTTCTGCACCTCCTGGACGAAATCGGCCCGGTTCTCGTGCAACTCATCCATGGTCATCTGAGCCGCGACGGCGCGCAGACCATCGACCAGCTTGCCCTCGATCATATCGCGCAGCTGATCGACGTGGAACGTCCGGTCGCCGAGCGTCTGCGCCGCCCGCGCGATGCCATCGGACGTCGCGTTGACCGACACATAGAACTCGACTCCGACATCGACACGCATCCGGTCCTTGGTGATCAAGGCTCCTTCGTTGTGCCGCTGCACTTCCAACCGCAGGGTCTTCATGTTGACATAGGAAATCTCGTGCAAAAGCGGGATCACGGTCGCCCCGCCGTCCATGATCACCTTCTTTCCGCCCAGGCCCGTCTTGACCATGCTGATCTCGCGCGTGGTGCGGCGGTACAGCCGGGCCATCACCAGGCCGATCAGGAGCAGCAGGATCAGAACGGCGCCCACCGGAATCAGAATACTCGTCAAAATGTCCATTGTTCTCTCCTCCTTGGCTTCATTACTCAGTCTATCGCGATCGCGAACAGGACCGGACCGCGTCCATCGCGGATCATCACCTCGGTTCCCTGGATCAGCTCGGCGTCGTCATCGACCGGCTCGACCCGAACGAAGTGGAAGTTTCCATGCCCGTCGAGGACCCGAGCCTGCGCTGGTCGTCCCCGGCGCGCAGTGCCTTGCGAGATGACGCCGACGCGGCCACCCAGGCTACGCCGGTTGATCGCGGTGGTCTCGGTCTTCGGGATGAGACGGCCCAGCGTGCGGGCGAACCAACGGCCTGCCCGCAATGCCGGAAATATGGCCAGCGCCACGGCGGCGATCGCGGGAAGTGTAGTTCCGATAACTGCCTGCGCCGCCCATTGCACAAGATACCCACTGAGTCCGAAGGCGGTCAGCATGCCTGCGGCCCACAGGATCATCGGCACCTCGCCAAACCCCAGCCAGGACGCCAGGCCAGCCGGCGCTGCGGTTTCTCCTACACCGTTGGCGTCAACCGGATCACCGATTTCGAGTTCCGGTTCGAGTTCCAGCGCTGAGTCGGCATCGAGGCCTGCGTCAATCTCGGCATCGAAGTCGGCGTCGGAACCATCGCCCATCAGTGAGAAGCCAATCAGACTCATCACGAGTTCGAGGATCAGCAGACCAGCCACCAGCGCCAGGGCCCCCGTGAACGGCGCCATGCCAGCGTCGAGCAAGAACGATATCGCGGTCAATTCTCCTCCATTGATTGGCTTGCATGATGCAATAACTATGTGTCAGATATATGTGAGAATTCGCACGATAGAAGTCAAATACGGTCAGAAATGATCAGAAAGCAGCAAATTCACGCCGCCCGGGCGCTTCTGAGGTGGTCGCGGGCCGATCTTGCGGAACGCTCCGGCGTGTCGGAGCGAACTGTAGCGCGCTTCGAGATCGGTGAGGGCGATATCACCGTGGGCAAGCTGGACAAGCTGGAGGCCACTTTGATCGACGAGGGAATCGAATTCGTAGACGGTGGCGTGATCCTGGAAAGCCTGAAACGCCGCCGATCATCATAGACGTGTACTTTGCACGTCTTGGCATTGCGAAGCGCTGGAATTGTTTGCTTACTCACGGAAAAAGACCGTGGGAGGTGACGCGATGTACACTCTGGACCTGACCGAGTCCTATGTTCCGGCGCAGGAGACTACGGACATTCGGGATACAACCGTCGGCGGCTTGCTGCGCGATGTTGCGGCGTCTCATCCTGACAGCCCGGCATTGACGGAGATTAAGTTCGACGGCGAGGCCGGCCGCCGATGGAGCTATGGCGAGTTGCTCATCGACGCCGAGCGTCTGGCCAGGGCGCTTTCGACACGGTTTTCGCCCGGCGAACGTATCTGTGTCTGGTCACCGAACACCCCCGAATGGGTCCTGCTCGAATACGCCTGCGGCCTTGCCGGGCTCGTGCTCGTCACGGCGAACCCGGCCTATCAGGCCAAGGAGTTGGCCTATGTGCTGGAACAGTCGCAGTCGGTGGCGCTGTTTCTGGTTGAAAGCTATCGCGGCAACCCGATGGCCGAGATCGCCGTCGAGGCCGTTGGCGACAACGCTCTGATCCGTGCTGTCATCGACATAAACGACCATACAGCGCTGTATGGACGCGGTGACCGGCCCGAAACCTTGCCAATGGTCCGCGCCAGCGACGCTGCACAAATCCAATACACTTCTGGGACCACAGGGTTTCCAAAGGGCGCCATCCTGTCCCATCGAGCGCTGACCAACAACGCGCGGCTGTTCTTCGACCGGTTCGAGGCACCGGAGAGGACGGTATTCGCGAACTTCATGCCGATGTTCCACACCTCGGGCTGCGGGATGGCGACACTGGGCTCTCTGCAACGCGCGACGCCGATGGTGCTGTTCAACGTCTTCGATCCTGTGGCCGTGCTGCAGTCCATCGAACGCGAGCGGATCACGTCCTTCACCGCCGTCCCGACCATGCTGGTCGCTATGCTGGATGTCCTGCGGGTGCAGAGCTTCGATCTGTCCTCGATGCAGGTTGTCATATCCGGCGGGTCGATGGTGCCGCCCGAACTTGTCCGCAACGTCACCGATGCGATGGGATGTGCGTTTCAGATCGTCTACGGGCAGACCGAAACCGCGCCACTGATCACCCAGCACCATCTGGGCGAGTCCGAGGATGACCTGTGCAACACAATCGGCCAGCCGATGCCCTGTACCGAGGTATCGGTGCGTTCTGTTAACCATAACGCTGTCGTACCGTTGGGAGAGCAGGGCGAGATCTGCGTGCGCGGCTATTGCCTGATGCTCGAGTACAACGACAATCCCGAAGCGACCGCGGCAACGATCGATTCTGATGGCTGGCTCCATACCGGTGATCTGGGGCGGATGGATGGGCGCGGATATCTGGCGATCACGGGCCGCGTGAAGGAGATGATCATTCGCGGTGGCGAGAATCACTTCCCCGCCGAGATCGAAAATGTGCTGCTCGAGCACCCCACAGTGTCCGAAGTCGCCATCGTTGGGCTGCCGGATCCAAAATGGGGCGAGATTATTGCGTGTTTTGCTCGGCCAGAAAGCGGGCAACACATCGAGCCGGCCGCTCTGAAGTCACATTGCCGCAAATACCTGTCGCCACAAAAGACACCGACTGTTTGGTGTCAGGTCGCTGAGTTTCCGCTTACGGGATCTGGGAAAATCCAGAAATTCGCACTTCGCGATCGGTATGTCGACGGTGGGTACCAACCGCTTTAACGGGACAGGGGAATCTCTCGTGGTGTATTTGCAATCCGCAATAAACAATTGTTGCCACTGAACCCGAGTTCGCAGAACGCAATGCGTTTTTGCCGTGTAGACCCAGAACCGGCACAGTAGATATTTCGCTTATCGGCATAAACTTTAGACCGGACCGATAAAAAATGTGACCCCGTGCCTTGATTGCCGAATTTGTGCCTTTTTTTTGAGGTGGCTTAACCATGTTGTTTTGGAAGCTACAGGTGAGGGGCTGTGGTTGACGTTGTAGAATATGCCCGTGAACGGCGCACAGAATTGCTGGCGGAAATCCGGAAACTCGACTGGTTTCTGAAGGTTGCCGAGGAGCTCCAAGGCCTTGAGCCGAAGGAGGTGCCTGCGGGATCTCCGAAACGGCCATCGGTCGTTGAGCGATCCGATCCAAAGCCAGCCGAGGTAGAAGCATCGAAGGACTCGGTGCCGAAGGAGGTCGCACAACCCGCACCGGGGACACCGGTCTATCGGGCTGAAGACCTGGATTTGGGTCCGCGTCCGGTTGACACGATCGTCTTCAAGAAGATGCTCAGCGAGATGCGCAGAACCTATGCATCCGACCGGGTGCCTGCGGTTGATCCCGAACAGAAGGTCGCCGCCGGCTAAGGCAGCGGCCCTGTCTCGTCGAACTTGCGCGAGACCCGGCGCTCAAGCGCCGGGTAGAGTGCGGTCAGCGTGATCCCACGCAGGATCAGGAACGCCCACATCGCGCCCCAGATCCCATGATTTCCGAAGGCTTCCAGGGCCCAAAGACTGATCGCGAAATACCCGGCGGACGATACGATCATTGCATTGCGCATCGCGGCCCCTTCGGTCGCGCCAACGAAAATCCCATCCATCTGGAAGGCAAGAACACCGACGAGCGGGAAGAGCGCCGCCCAGAAGAAGTAAGTGGCAGTCGCTTGCCGGACCTCCAGAACGTTGCTGAAGAGTGCCAGCAAGGGCGCTTGGAGCGTGAACAAGATAACGCCCAGGATCAATGACAGCATCAGTGCGCTGATGGTCGAAACGACAACCGCGCGGCGCAGGAATGCGCGGTTGCGCGCGCCTGCCGCCTGACCGACCAGGGACTCGACAGCGATCGCGAACCCGTCCAGCCCATAGATGGCGACATGAACGATCTGCATCAGGACGCCATTCGCTGCGAGGATCACATCTCCCTGGGTCGATCCCTGCCGGGTCATCCACGTGAACGCGCCAACCAGCAGCATGGTCCGGATAAAAATGTCCCGGTTCAGCCGCATCAGTTTGCCGAGCTCCTGAGGGTTCAGCAGGCGTGCACGCTCGGGCTTCCAGTCGGGCATCAGGTCTTTCATCCGGCCGCGCGCGCGCCATAGACCGAACGCGAGACCCAGATACATCGAAATCAGCGTGCCCAGCGCCACTCCGTCCACATCCATGCCGATAACCAGCACCAGGAACAGGTTCAGGACGATGTTCGTGACCGAGATGACGAGTTGCAACTCGAACAAGCGCCGGGTGAGTTCCTGGCCCGAGAACCAGCCACCAAGCGCGAAGATCCCCAGCTCGGCCGGAGCAGCCCAGATCCGGATACTAAAGTAGACCGAGGCGAGCTTCTCGGCGCCCTCGGACCCCTCGAAGATGCCCAAGACCAATGCGAGCAGCGGCACCTGCAACACGATCAGCATCGCGCCGAGCCCGAACCCGAGGATCAGCGCGCGGGCAAGCACATTGATCACACGACGATGATCTCCGGCGCCCAACGCCTGCGCCCCCAGCGCGCCTGATCCGAACTGCAGGAAATTGAAGACTTGCAGAATCAACGACATGGCGACGGCGGCGAGCGTGACGGCAGCCAGGTACACGGCATCGCCAAGATTGCCGATAATCGCGGTATCGACCGCACCCTGCAGCGGGATCGTCGCGTTCGAAAGCACGACCGGAAGCGCGATTGCGATCACGCGGCGGTAGGTGACTTTGGTCGAGCTGAAGGTCGTCATCTGTCGGCGGGTCCGGAGGTAATTTTTCCGGGCAGGCCGGTTTGGCGTAATTCTACGCCTGATCAGGTGCGCCGTCTCGCATATTCCAGATCTATCGTGTTCGCCGCCCCGGAAACCGGGGCGGACGCAGAACTCCGGAACGGTTCAGAACTTGATCTTCAAACCCGATCCAATCGCCCAGCCATCGACGTCATCACCACCAAAGCCGAAATCGCCCTGATCTTCCTCGAACGAAACATATGCACCGAAGAGATTGATATCGATGCCCTTGGCCAGCTTGTAGCGTGCGCCAGCCAGAAACATGTCGATCTCCTCGTCCGCACCTGCGAACGGTTGTTCGTCATCCACGTTTTCGCCGTGGTGATAGACCGCCGAGATGCTCCACGGGCTATCCGGGAATACGTACGAGGCTCCGACCTGATATCCCGTGCCGTCTTCCGTGCCGGATTCATTCTGCTCGGCGAAGGACCCGCCAATGGTGAACCCTGCGAACCCAATCTTTGCTCCGGCTGCCCAGACCTGAGGCGTCGTGCTGGCACCGCCAACCGTTCCACTTTCGCGCGTCGCCGTGCCCCAGCGGCCGGAAATGCCGAAGTCGATACCGCCGAAGGAATTCTGATAGATCGCACCGATGTCGAAGATGTTGGACAACTCGCCTGTTCCATCACCGATGTCGACCTGGGCGTTGCTGTCCTGACTTCCATCGCGCGCGTACGAGAATCCAACCCGAAGCCCGCTTTTACTCTTCTCGCCGCCGAAGAAGTATGGCGTGTAATAGGTGATCCGATCGGCGTCGTTGTTCCGGTCGTTCTCGACCTGCGTCTCGGCAAATGGTCCTCGCGTGAAGTCATCGCCGGTGTTGACGAAGGTGCTGCTGCCGTTGATCGGAAAGAAGTCTTCGAGATCATCCGGTTCAAAGAACAACACGGTCGGTGACTGGATGTGCAGCTTGTATCCAGCAGAGTTCTCCGAACCCAGATTTATCTCCCCAAAGAAGCCTTTGACGAAGAGAAACGACTCGTCGATCGAGTCGCTCGACGTGTTGCCTTCCAACTGAACGTTCGCACCGAATGTGATCCCGTTATCCAGCTTGATCGATGGGATGAAATGGATCTCGACGTCCTGCTTGATGTCGACACCGTCGAAGTTTTCTCCGACCTCGTTATCAACGTCTGACGTTGCGAAGGCGACCTTGTACTCGCCATATCCGCTGACGCGCACATCCCATTCTGACGCCAAGGCGGGTGCCGACACACTCGCCATCAATGTGGCGATCACAAAGTTCCTGAGTTTCACAGCGTTGCCCCTTATCGCATGTGCGGTGGAGGATCGCGCCGCTGCGTGGAGTTTCGGCGAAACTTTTACGAACAGTTGATGACCCGGCCTGACACTACCGTGAACTGCGCGCCAGAAGCCCAACTCGAAACGGGATCAGAGCAAGCGCCATGATCATTGCACCCGCGATGAAGGGTGCTCCCGGGAAACCGGTGCCCGCATCGCCGGACGTGAAGTAGCCGAACAACTGCGTCAGCAACAGCGGCGAGAAGATCGAGACGACGGCTTGCAGCGAAGACATCAGACCCTGCAATTCGCCCTGCTGATCATCCGGAACCCGGTTGGCCATAAGCCCTGTCATCGCAGGCGCCACAAGGGCTCCGAGCGCTGCCACCGGCATCAACGCATAGATCTGCCAATCATGTGTTGCCAATCCGATCCCGGCCATGCCGACAACATTCGCGAAGAAACCCAGGATCGCAGTGCGCACTTCGCCGAGCTTGCGCAGAATCCAGCCAATCAGGCCGCCCTGTACGACCGCAAAACAAATTCCGACCACCGCCAGCGACAAACCGATCTCGGCATTGCTCCACGCGAACGCGGCTTTCGTGAAGTAGCTCCAGATCGCGGGATAAACCATGTGTGCCACGTTGTAGAGCATCATGGCACCCAACAGCCACGCCACCATCGGAAACCGTGCAATCTGCAGGATCGCACCCACGGGATTGGCGCGTCTCCATTCGAACGGGCGGCGGTTTTTGGGTGCTAGCGACTCCGGCAGAATCAACCATCCATAGACAAAGTTCGCAAAGGCGACCGCAGCGGCCGCATAGAACGGCGCACGGGTGCCAAACTCGGCCATTAGCCCGCCCAGCGCAGGTCCGAACACGAAACCGACGCCGAACCCCGCGCCAACCAGGCCAAAGGCCGCCGCGCGGCGATCCTTGGGCGTGACGTCTGCGATGTAGGCCGTCGCCGTGGAATACGTCGCACCTGCAAGGCCAGCCAGGATCCGGCCTACGAACAACACCCACAGGTTCGGCGCGAGCGCCATGATCACATAGTCCACCGCCAGTGCGGCGAGCGAAATCAGCAGAACCGGACGCCGGCCGAAACGATCCGACAGGTTTCCAACCATCGGACTAAACAGGAACTGCATCGCCGCGTAGGAAAAGCTGAGATACCCGCCCCAGAGCGCGGCTTCTCCGATGCTCGCGTCAGCCAGTTCCCGCATCAGATCCGGCATCACCGGCAGAATGATCCCGATCCCCATCGAGTCGAGCACCACTGTCACAAAGACAAACAGCGCTGCATGGCGGCGCGCTGCCGGTTCCCGAACTGTCATGGATGCGGTCTTTCGCTGATCCTGGATGTGTTGCGTATAGCTCGCGCCTCAACGGTCTGGAAGAACCGATCGGTGATCTGCTCCATGGCTTAACCAAAAACCTTGCCTTTGGTAACGCAGTCGAAATGAAAGGTGGCCTAGAGGAGCAAGAGTTCCAATTTTCGG
>JBCAXJ010000028.1:0-58589 GCA_038534135.1 Pseudomonadota bacterium
GTCCGGATCATCACCGAAAACGCAATCCGGCCGGGACCTGAGAACGCCCTTCGGACGCCCGGTCGACCCCGAGGAGTAGAGCATGTCGATGCCCTCTTGCGGGTTTTCAGGCAACTCGACAGGTTGGTCCGCCATCGCCGAGACCAGTGCGTCGTAGCCATCCACGGCGGCATCGAGCGTGTACCAGGCGTCGACGCCTTGGCACTCGGCGCGCGCCTGGGCCATCTTCGGGAGCGTCCGGTCCGAGCCGACGACCAGTTTCGCGCCGCAATTGTCGACAATGTACGCGATTTCGTCTTCGTGCAGGTATGGGCTGATCGCCGTGTAGTGCACACCGGCATAGATCGATGCAAAGATCACCGAGAAGAAGTCCAACCGGTTTTCGAGGCAAAAGGCCACGTGATCGCCGATCTCGACCCCATGGCCACGCATCAACTGGGCAATCTGCTTGGCGCGCCGGTCGAGCACGCCGAACGTGAGAACATCACCATTCTGAACGACCGCCGGGCGATCCGCGTCAAAGACGTATGGCAGCGCCATGGGTTCCTCCCTGTCCCGGGGGTTTGCCCCCCTGTCCCGGACGCACTGGGGCACAAGGCAGATGATCGGGCAAGTGATATCGGCTTGATTTCGCTCAATGCGATGGTCCCGGACGCAGTCTAAGGTGCGTTCAAAATAGGGAGGTCAGTATGCTGACGATCACGAAGCCGTCCGCCAACAGGCTGGATATCGAACTCAAAGGCGTCATGGATGCGGAACTCATGGCAGCGGGGCTGGACGATCTGATCGCGCAGTCCCAAGGAATCGAGCATGGAAAGATGCTCTACCGCATCCCCGAGTTCAGCATGCCGACAGCAGGTGCCATCGGAGTGGAGTTGACGCGTCTGCCGAAACTGTTTTCTTTGATCCACCGTTTCGACCGCTGCGCCGTCCTGAGTGACGCATCGTGGATTCGCACCGCGGCCGAAATCGAAGGCGCTCTGATCCCGGGACTTGCGATCAAGGCGTTCGAGTTTGATGAGCCCAAAGCGGCCGAGGCATGGCTGGATCATCGTTGAAGCCACGCCTCGTCTAGGGTTAGCGGACGACCGCCACCGAACACTTTGCATGCGCTGCGACGTATCCTGCATTCGACGCAAAAACATGCTCTAACATGCCGGGAACATGCGACGCCATCACGATCAGATCGGCGTCCATATCATTTGCCGTGTCCACGAGGACGCCGCCGAGATCTGCTGTGACGTCGTTGTCCTGGATCGACTTGGCCACAACACTGACACCGGATTTGCCGGCCAAGTCAGTCGCGAAACCATTGAGTTTCTCGGCATAGGCCTGCGGCGTCGAGGCGACGGAACTCGGTCCCGTACCGGTCACCCCAACGAGCGTCAGCGATGCACCGTGGGACTTTGCGATCTCGGTCGCCATATCGATGGATTTGCCCAGCCCATCGGCATGGGCGAGATCGACCGGCAGCATGATCTTCGCAAACATTGGGCGTTTCCTCTTTGTTATTTGATTTCAGCAAACTGCCATGCCCGGTTTTCAAGGACATTGATCTGTCGCAATTCCTGACCCGCATTGAAAAGGAAAGCCATTCTTTAAGGGACCGCGCTTCGGACGCTGCGTCGCCGTCTGGCCGCTCAACCAAAGTAACCCATGTCGTGGCGTTAAATCCTTCTGATGTGCGCGCGCGCAGATACTGCTTCGGATATCCAAATCGCGGCGAGTGGGATGCCCGCACACTGCACCTTGATCAAATCAGTGCATCCACGAGCTGATCCGTATAGGCGTCCAGTGCCGCTTGGTTCGGGTGGATGACCTGATTGACGTTCTGTCCGGTTACCTGGTTGGTCGTCCAGCGATAGAGCGGCGCGACAAAAGGCAGACCCTTCTGGATCTGGGTGCAGGCAAAGATCGCGCGCGAGGCGCGCCCGTTTCCGTCGGCAAATCCGTGGGCGATGATGTTCCCGGTCAGTTGCAGGCAGGCGATGTCGTACCAGAAGAAACGGTTGTAGCGGGTCAGCGCGACCATGTTCTGAACCTTGCGCCCGACATAGCGGTGCAGCGCGCCGCCGAGTGCCGTGCCGCCATAGAACTGTTCGGCCAGACCCGCCGTGCCGAACCACCGGCGATTGGCATTGGTCGGGCCGGAATTGCGATGCAGGTAGTGCAGCGTATTGACGTCGGTGACATCCCTGTCGCCGTTGCGGATCACACTGGTCAGTGCGTTGCGCAAGTTCTGGACGACGTTCTGGCGGGCGATCTCCTCGGCCTGCGCAATCTCCTCGGCGGTCGCCTCGAAGTAGTCGTATTCGGCGTTCTTGGCCTTGTTCGTGGTGGAGCGGCCGAGGATCCAGTTGAGTGCGGTCTCGATGTCCTCGTTCTGGTTCGTCGGGACGTGGCCGGTCCAGGGAAACTCAGCGTTGCCGGGATTGGTCAAGCCCTGACGCAGATCGGCATTGATCGCGCGGCGATAGAGGTCGTCAATGCTGTTCTTGTTGTCGACGGCCTTCAAAGCCTCCTGCAGCAATGCGCCAACCAACGTTTCAGTAAGCTCGCGCATCTCTGCCTTCTTCTTTTTGACCTTGGCCTTGCCGCCCGGCGAGAACATGTGCCTGAAGGCATTGTCGATGATCTCGCGCCCGGCGAGCGCGTCCGTCTCTTGCACGAAGGCCCGAAACTCTGGCCAGCCCTGGGCAATTCTGTGCAGTTTCTCTGATGTGTAGGTGGTTCCGGACATTTCTTTGCTCCGTGTGCTCCGGCCGTATCAGGGCCTGTGGTGACGTCTGTAAGTGACCGCGGCCCTGGACCGGGCCGCTCGAATTCCGGGGACGAAGGAGCGTTCCGAGCGCCATTACTTCGCGTTCCCAAGACTGGGTCGCGGTAAAGGCGCGAATGGTTCAATTGGATCTCAAAAAAAAACGGGGCGCGCAGTGCGCACCCCGCTGACTTCCGTATTTGAAGGCGGTCAGTGAACCGTGGCCCGGGCGTCCTGAGTGGCACCCCGCGCGCGATCACCCAGGATCAACCCGTCGCGGTCGGCGGACACAGCCAACGTTTCGCCGTCCTTCAAAGTGCCGCCCAACAGAAGCTCCGCCAGCGGATCCTGAAGCGCTTTCTGGATTACGCGCTTCAGCGGACGCGCACCATAGACCGGATCATAGCCCTTGTCGGCCAGCCACGTCATGGCGGGCTCGTCCAGGTCCAGTTCGATCTTCCGTGGCTCAAGACGTTTGGCGAGACGCGCGAGCTGAATGTGAACGATGCCGTCCATGTGCTCACGACTGAGCCGGTCGAACAGGATCATCTCGTCGAGACGGTTCAGGAACTCGGGCCGGAAGTGGCCGCGCACGACTTCCATGACCTGACGCTCGGCCTCCCGCGCCGAAGCCCCTTCCGGCAAATCGGAAAGGTACTGCGCGCCGAGGTTGGACGTCAGGATGATCAGCGTGTTGCGGAAATCGACGGTCCGGCCCTGGCCGTCTGTCAGGCGGCCTTCGTCCAGCACTTGCAAAAGCACATTGAACACATCCGGATGCGCCTTCTCGACTTCATCGAACAAGACGACCTGATAGGGGCGACGGCGCACGGCCTCGGTCAGCACACCGCCTTCGTCGTAACCGACATACCCCGGAGGGGCCCCAATCAGACGGGATACGGAGTGCTTCTCCATGAACTCGGACATGTCGATCCGGGCCATGGCCTGATCGTCGTCGAACAGGAATTCAGCCAACGCCTTGGTCAATTCGGTCTTGCCGACACCGGTCGGGCCGAGGAACAGGAACGAGCCCATGGGGCGGTCCGGCTCGGACAATCCGGCGCGCGAGCGACGCACGGCACTCGACACGGCGGTGACCGCATCGGTCTGGCCGATGACCCTGTTGCCGATAACATCCTCCATGCGCAGGAGCTTGTCGCGCTCGCCTTCCAGCATCTTGTCGACGGGAATGCCGGTCCAACGCTCGACCACCGAGGCGACGTGTTCCGGCAGCACCGCTTCCTCGACGAGCACATCGCCGCTGGCCTCGGCGTGCTCGGCAGCCTCGAGGCGCCGCTCGAGATCTGGAATCAGACCGTAAGACAGCTCACCCGCACGGGCGAGATCACCCGTCCGCTTGGCATTCTCGAGGTCGTTGCGCGCCTGGTCGAGTTGCTCTTTCAGGTCGCGGGCCGCGCCAAGCTTGTCTTTCTCGGCCTGCCAGCGCGCCGTCAGCGAAGCGCTTTCCTGTTCAAGTCCAGCCAGTTCCTCGATCAGCTTCGAAAGCCGTTCCTTCGAGGCATCGTCGGTTTCCTTCTTCAACGCTTCGGCTTCGATCTGCTTTTGAAGGATCTCACGATCCAAAGCGTCGAGTTCCTCGGGCTTTGAATCGACCTCCATACGCAGTCGCGAGGCGGCTTCATCCATGAGGTCGATCGCCTTGTCCGGCAGGAATCGGTCCGAGATGTAACGATTGGACAGCGTTGCGGCAGAGACCAGCGAGGCATCCGAGATCCGAACGCCGTGATGGACCTCGTACTTCTCCTTGATTCCGCGCAGGATCGAGATCGTGTCCTCGACGGTCGGCTCGTTGACAAAGACCGGCTGGAAGCGCCGGGCCAGAGCCGCATCCTTCTCGACGTGCTGGCGGTATTCATCCAGTGTCGTCGCACCGATACAATGCAGCTCACCGCGCGCGAGCGCCGGTTTCAGCAGGTTCGAGGCATCCATCGACCCCTCGCCCTTGCCCGCGCCGACCAGTGTATGCATCTCGTCGATGAACAGGACCACGCCGCCGGCAGCCGCCGTGACCTCGGTCAGTACAGATTTCAGACGTTCCTCGAACTCACCGCGATATTTCGCACCGGCGATCAGCGCACCCATGTCCAGCGCCATAAGCTGCTTGTCTTTTAGGCTTTCGGGTACATCGCCGTTGACGATGCGCATGGCGAGACCTTCGGCGATCGCCGTCTTGCCAACACCCGGCTCGCCGATCACGACAGGATTGTTCTTGGTCCGGCGCGAGAGAACCTGGATGCAACGACGGATTTCCTCGTCCCGGCCTATCACCGGGTCGATCTTTCCGTCACGCGCCGCCTCGGTCAAGTCGCGCGCGAAGCGTTTCAACGCATCATAGCCTTCCTCGGCACTGGCCGTGTCAGCAGTCCGCCCCTTGCGCAGATCATCGATTGCGGAGTTCAGCGTCTGCGGACGCACCCCAGCGCTCTCCAGCACCTTCGCCGCCTCGGTTCCCTTGGCCATCGCGATCGCCATCAGCAGGCGCTCAGCGGTGACATAGGTATCTCCGGCCTTGGTCGAAATCTTCTGGGCATCGTCGAGCAGGCGCGCAACCGACGGGTCGAGGTAAATCTGCCCATCCCCGCCAGACACCTTCGTCATCTTGGCAAGCGCCGCGTTCACTCCGGAAAGGACTGCGTCGGCATCGCCGCCAGACGCGCCGATCAAGTTGCGCGCCAGCGCCTGATCGTCATCCAGCAGTGCCTTGAGCAAGTGCTCCGGCGTCAATCTCTGATGGTTTGCCTGTATCGCGTCGGTCTGAGCGGCAAGAACGAATCCGCGCGCGCGTTCCGTGAACTTGTCCAAGTTCATCTGTCTCTCCTTTAGCCCGTCCACCCGGCGCCCGATCAGGCACGCCCCGTGGCGTCTTTGGTGTCACCTGCGAGGCCCCTGAGGCATCCCCGCAGCGTCGATGTGGTGTTTATGCAACTCTGCTGCAAGTCAGCAATCTCGTGAAAACATGCTAACTTTCCGATTAACTTTGTTGCTTAGACCTTTCGAAATTGCCGCCGTGTAACTTCAAGTTCATGTGGCGTTTTATGGTTCTGGCGTTTCTACCCGGTCTGGCGTTTGCGGACACGGTGGAGACAGAGGCGCAGGGTTGCATGTTCTCAAGCGACACTGCGGAAGTTCGTGATTGCCTGTCCGAAGTGTTCTACCGGCGTGGCTTTGAGTTGGATCAGCAGATTGCTTCGGTCGCTGGGAGCCTGTCCGGCGCGACGGCGCTGCAGGTCGACGTGGTGGAATCCAAGTACGAATCGGATCAGACAGCCTGGCGTGTCGAGACGGATGAGACGTGTCGCAGCCGCGACATCGTGCTTCGCGAGCTTTGCCGCCTGTCGTTGTTGCGGTCGCGCGAGGCAGAGTTGAGCAGTCAGCTCTCTGAAACTATTCGGATCTACGGGGGGTACTAGGGTCGGATCCGAACCCGATTCGGGGGGCGTAGAAGCGCCCCTCCCCCACGTTTCTCAGGGAGGACCCTGTGCTCTTTCATCTATGCGGAAAAGCGCTGACATCGGCGATCGCGATCCTGACGCTGGCGATCGCGGCGACGCATCCGGCGCAGGCAGAAGGCGGTGCAAAGGAATCCGATTGCAGGATTGAGCGGCAGGTATTTGCCAAGGCAGCCTGCCTGGAGCACGTGTTTGCGCAGCGCGATCTGAAAATGACTCAGCAAATCGACGATACGCTGTCGCGCCTGCAGGCGGCGACGGCACGGGAGCTTCTGGCAATCTCACGCATCTACAGGGACTCACAAGACAACTGGCGCGCTGAAATCTCGCAGACCTGTCGAGACCAGAATCAGGACGATCGGATCGGCTTCGAGCTTTGCAAGTTGAGCACGCAAGCAGAGCGTCAGGACCAGCTCGATCTTTCGCTCGCCCGTGCGGCGGAGGAACTCGGTGCACCCGAGACATACGAAGTGGATATTCCGGACAGTGTCGAAATCCTCGTCCCGCTTCCCGAGGGGAGTGAATTCGGGGTCGAGACACGCCTGCCCCTGGAGTTCTCGATCAGCACCGATTGAGGCTTGACCGCGTGACGGGATAATTCCACGAGAGGCGGATGTTCGCGCTCTGGATCCCTCTCACCATCGCTGCTGCCTTTTGTCAGAACCTGCGCTCGGCCTTGCAGAAGGCCTTGAAAGGACGGCTGTCGACCACTGGCGCCGCATATGCGCGGTTCATTTATGCGCTGCCGTTCGGGGTGCTGTATCTCTGGGCGCTGACCGGGCCTGGAGGATATGACCTACCGGGGATCAACGTCGCGTTTCTCCTTTGGTGTCTGGCAGGATCCCTCTCGCAAATCCTGTTCACGGTCGTTCTGCTCTGGATGTTCACGTTCCGAAGCTTTGCGGTCGGCACCACCTTCTCGAAGCTCGAGGTCGTGCTGATCGCAGCCCTTGGCCTCGTGCTTCTCGGCGATACGGTGGGCCCGTGGGCCATTCTCGCGATCGCGGTTGGCGCCGTCGGCACGGTTCTTCTGGCGATGACGGAGTCAAAGCTTTCGCTGGGCGGCCTTGTCCGTGGTGTGGGCGAGCGCGCGACCGTGATCGGATTGATGTGTGCCGCACTCTTGGGGGGATCTGTCGTGTTCTTCCGGGGCGCAGCGCTTTCGCTGGAAAGTCCCGACATCATTGTCGCGGCAGCCTTCGCGCTGGCCGTGGCACTGGTCATGCAAACAATTCTGATGGGCGGCTGGTTCCTGATCTTCGACCGTCCACAACTCCGTGCAGTGTTCCGCGAATGGCGGCGTGCGCTTCCCGTCGGCATCATCGGGATGATGGGATCGGTCTTCTGGTTCACGGCGTTCACGCTGCAGAACGCCGCCTATGTTCGAGCACTCGGCCAGATCGAGTTGATCTTCACGTTCATTGCGAGCGTCTTCTTTTTCGGCGAGAAGGTCACCAAACCGGAGATCGCCGGAATTGCACTGATCGTCGCCGCAATCCTGCTGATCCTATTGGCCGGATAAAAGGAAACGAGGAGCCGAGCAATGACCGCAGATGACCGCCTGATTGTCGCACTGGACGTCCCGAATGCATTGGTCGCCGAGGATCTGACGAACAAGCTGGGGGACAGCGTCAGCTTCTACAAGATCGGGTTGGGTATGCTCACAGGCGGCGGCCTTGGCCTCGCGAACGAATTGAAGGCTGCAGGCAAACGTATCTTTCTGGACATGAAGCTGTTCGATATCGGCGCCACGGTCGAGGCGGCGGTTCGAGGCCTCGCGCAGTTCGACTTGGACTTTCTGACCGTGCATGGCGACCCGCATGTTGTCGAAGCGGCCATTCGCGGGCGTGGCGACAGTGGACTGAAAATCCTTGGGGTGACGATCCTGACATCGGTCGATCGGGGCGATCTCGATGCGATGCTCATCCGGGAGGGCGCCGTTCAGGACCTGACGGTCGAACGTGCACGCCGCGTATTCTCTGCCGGAGCAGATGGCGTGATCGCGTCGCCGCGCGAGGCCGCATTGATCCGGGCCTTGCCGGAAGCCAGCGACCGGCTGATCGTGACACCCGGCGTCCGGCCCGCAGGCGCGGACCTTGGCGATCAAAAAAGGGTCGCGACACCGGCTTCGGCGCTGACTGACGGTGCAGACCACATCGTCGTTGGCCGCCCGGTTTGGGCCGCTGACGACCCGCGGTCGGCTGCACAGCAAATACTGGAAGAGATTGCCAGAATCTGAGCTTCAGGGCCGCAAAGCAGCCGATGTGCCCTATACTTGTCATGAAAACTTAATATGTGTGACTGAGTAGCAACGCGCGCCTGCGCTTTTCAGAGACACTGAAAATGGCATCAGCCTTGTGCCGAGACTGCCTGGCATGGTTCGACACCGCCCCGACACTGCGGTGCCCAAGCTGCTCTGGCCCACGGCTGATCATTCATCCGGAACTCGACAAGCTCACGATTGCGCACATGGACTGCGACGCGTTCTATGCCTCGGTCGAAAAACGAGATGACCCAAGCCTGCAGGACAAGCCCGTGATCGTCGGAGGCGGGCGCCGCGGTGTGGTCTCGACCTGTTGCTACATCGCGCGCGTTGCCGGTGTGCGTTCGGCGATGCCGATGTTCAAGGCACTGAAACTCTGTCCCGATGCCGTGGTCCTGAAGCCACGCATGGAGGTCTACGACCAGATCGGACGGGACATCCGCACGCGCATGCGGCGTTTGACCCCGATGGTCGAACCACTTTCTCTCGACGAAGCTTTTCTGGATCTTTCGGGGACGCAACGGCTGCTGGGCAAACCACCAGCGCTTACGATCGCGGGACTGTCGCGCGAGATCGAGAAAGAACTCGGCATCACGGTCTCGATTGGCCTGAGCCACAACAAGTACCTGGCCAAGATCGCGTCGGACTTGGACAAACCTCGTGGCTTCTCTGTTGTCGGACGCGCCGAGACGCTCGATTTCCTCGCAGAGCGCCCTGTCCGATCAATCTGGGGTGTTGGCAAGGCTCTGGCAGACCGGCTGGAGGCTGACGGGCTGCAAACCAACGCGGACCTGCGCTCACTCGAACTGGCTGATCTTGTCTCGCGTTATGGTCGCTTCGGGAAGCGGCTCTACGATCTGTCACGTGGAATTGACAATCGCCGGGTCAATCCTGACCAACCAGTGAAGTCGATTTCCTCTGAGACAACGTTCGACGATGACATCGGCGACGGTGAGAAACTGATCGGCCATCTGTGGCGGCTTGCCGTGCGGACTTCGGATCGGGCGAAGTCCAAGGGCATGGGTGGACGGACCGTGGTCCTGAAACTCAAAACCGCGGATTTTCGCACGATCACACGACAGTCGCGTCTGACCGATCCGACCAACCTTGCCGATGTAATGTACGAGGTTGGCGAACCCGTGTTGCTTGGAGAAATCAATCAAGGCCCGTTCCGTTTGCTGGGTATCGGGCTGTCCCAACTCAGCGAGGTCGAGCCGGACGGATCGGAAAAGCTGTTGTTCGACGACTCGCGAGAAGCGCACCGCAAAGCGGAACGAGCGACGGACGAAATTCGAGAAAAATTCGGCCGCGATGCGATCGTGAGAGGCCGTTCCTTGCGCTAAAGTTGTGCGCCGCATCATGCGCATATGAGATTGACGCACCGTAACCGGCTGGAAACATAGGCCCTGTCAAGGAATTTTTATTCATTTGGGCAAAATTTTGCTGCACTGCATCGTTGATTTTTTGCGGCGCACACTTAAACTCATCCCCAGCGATACGTTGTATTGCTCGCCCTTCCTGGGCGTTTCCTCCCTTAAACTCGGGCCGCGGCAACGCGGCCTCTTTTTTTTGCGCGGGGAAAGTATTGGCGGGACAGTTCTTTAGCCTGGAAATCTCCGCTTCCGTGCTCACACCTGATCACGGTGGAGAATGCCAGTTTCCGCGAAAGCGATTCTATTCGGCAGCAACCGAGGTCGAGCCGGGAATGATTCCGACCAGCTGCGCGATGACCGACCGCAGGCGCTCGAGAATCTCGTCGAACTCCGGCAATGGCTCGATTCGAGCTTGATCAAGGTACAGGCCCCGATCGATCTCGATCTGCAAAGCATGGACGTGGCGCGAGGGCCGACCGTAGCGGTGGGTAATATAGCCGCCAGCAAACGGAGCGTTCCGCGCAACTGTAAACCCGGCGGACTGAAATGCGGTTTGTGCCTCCGCAGATATGTCACGTCCGGCTGACGCTCCGAATCTGTCTCCCAGGACAATATCGGGCAACATGCCCCGCACCTTCGGTGCCGCGCGCAGTGCATCCGACGGCATCGAATGGCAATCGAACAGAATCGCACAGCCGAACTCCCGCGATGCACGGCGCAGAAGCTGGTCGAGTTTCTCGTGATACGGTTTGTGCGCGGCACGAATGCGCGCGTTGGCGTCGGCAAGCGGGATCTTGCCGTTATAGATCGACGTGCCCTCGGCAACGATTCGGGGAACAACGCCCAGACCGGCGGCGATCCGCTGATTGAGCCCGGTGGGGGTGACGTCCTCGACCAATGCCGGATCGAGTTCAGCGGGAGCGCGATTCAGGTCGATCCATGCGCGTGGAAGGATTGCCGCGAGCAGCGGCGCGCCACATGACGGCGCAGACTCAAAAAGACGATCGACCAATGCGTCCTCCGATGCGCGCAGTTCATGTGCGGAAAGGCGGCTTCGTTCGATCAGCGATTCTGGGTACGCGCTGCCCGAATGCGGAGAGTTGAAAACCGCGCAGGATGCCAGCGGGTCGGGCTCGTGAAGCGTATAAGGCTCGGGCATCGACATCGGCGCAAACTAAAGTCTCGAGACACAACATGCACCTTCTTATTCGCCGCAGGCCGTGAGCGCGCGCAAGCAATCACAAGGGGATGAAAAGGGTTGCACGGTGCATGTGACGGTCTTATACGACCGGTCTCTAACGGAATGGGCGTGTAGCTCAGTGGGAGAGCACCTCGTTGACATCGAGGGGGTCACAAGTTCAATCCTTGTCACGCCCACCATTCCATCCCTCCGACGCATCGCTTGCATCCAGCCTGACCAGATCTTGACGCGGCCCTCTGGCACATCGCAGGATCTTGCTTCGCGGGTGCAGCATCACGCACACCGTATCGAACTTCCGGGGGACTTCCATGACTGACACAGCGCAACTCAAGGCGGATTTGACCGCTAAGGGCGTCACGACGTGCATCGCATCCTATGTGGATATGCACGGCGTCTCGAAGTCGAAGTTCGTGCCGATCGGTCACCTCGATCAGATGATGCAGGGCTCGGAGATGTTTACCGGGGCCGCACTGGACGGCGTGCCGCAGGAAATCAACGATGAAGAAGTCTGCTGCATGCCCGACGCTGACGCGCATGTTGTCCTTCCGTGGGAACCGACGGTCGCGCTGTTTCCCTCGGATCTCTGGTGCGAAGGCAAGCCATTCGATGCGTGCAGCCGCAACATTCTGAACCGGCAGGTCGCGCGTGCCACGGAGATGGGTTTTACCATGAACCTCGGCATGGAAGCCGAGTTCTTTGTCTTCCGTGATGAACCCGAAGGCCGCGATCCCGTGTCGGCTTTGGAGCATCTGGACAAACCCGCGTACGACACCACCCGCCTGTTGGACAACTTGCATTGGCTCGGCGAACTGGTTGATGCGATGAATGACCTGGGCTGGGACGTTTACTCCTTCGACCATGAAGACGGGATCGGGCAGGTCGAGATTGATTTTGCCTATGCGGACGTGCGCACAATGTCCGATCGCTATGTCTTCCTGCGCCTGATGGCCAACGCGATTGCCCGCAAGCACGGGGCCTATGCCAGTTTCATGCCGAAGCCGTTTGGCGAACGCACGGGCTCCGGCGCGCATTTCAACATGTCGCTGGCGGATGCGAGCACGGGTCAGAACCTCTTCAAATCCGACGACGACCCGCGCGGCTGTGGGCTGTCGACCCTGGGGTATCAGTTCCTCGCCGGGATACTACGACACCTGCCAGCCATCATGGCCACGGTGGCACCGATGGTGAACAGCTACAAGCGGCTGGTGAAGCAGGGATCGATGTCCGGCTTCACCTGGGCACCGGTCTTTGCCTGTTACGGCAACAACAACCGGACGAACGCCATGCGGATCCCGAAGGGCGGTGCCAGGGTCGAGTTGCGCGCCGCAGACAGTGCCTGCAATCCTTATCTCGGCGCCGCAATGTGCCTGGCCGCGGGCTTGGAAGGCATTGCCGAAGACCTGGATCCGGGCGAGCCGAACACCGACAACATGTACCTGGTTTCGGACGGAGAACGGAGGCAACGCGGGATCGAGATGCTGCCACGGACACTGGACGAGGCAATTGTGGCTTTCAAAGCCGATCCACTCTCCACAGCCGTCTTCGGCGACGCGATGTTCAACAGCTGGACCGAATTCAAAGAGCAGGAGTGGCTCAGCTATCTGAACCATGTCTCGGATTGGGAGCAGTCGCGCTACCTGCGGTTCTTCTGATAGTGTTCGCTGAGAACGAATGACCGAGACACCGGCAACGCGGGGACTTGTTGATGCAGCTCATGGATTTCATCACGGACCTGCCGCTCGCGAATGGCGGTGTCTTGCGCAACGCGCTTTGCCGCTATGGCGTCTGGGGAACGCTAAACGAGGCACAGGACAACCTAGTGCTCTTTCCAACGCGTTTCGGCGGCACGCATGAGCAGAACGCGTTCCTGATCGGCAAGAACCGCGCGCTTGATCCGGAGAAGTATTGCATCGTCGTGCCCAACATGCTGGGCAACGGCGAGTCCTCGTCGCCGTCCAACACGTCCGATTTCCCGCAAGTCGATCACCGCGACAATGTTGAGCTACAGCGTCGGATGCTGCGACTGAACTTCCGGGATGCGCCGATCCGGCTGGCTGTCGGGTGGTCAATGGGCGCTCAGCAAAGCTATCGTTGGGCCGTCGAGGAACCCGACCGGGTCAAGGCGCTCATCACGATCTGCGGGACGGCACGAACAACGCCGCACAATCGGGTGTTCCTGGAGGCGTTGCTGGCAGCCCTTGAAGCGGATCCAGACTTTGCGACCGGTGCGACACCGAGGAAAGGCTTGCGAGCTGTCGGGCGGATCTATGCCGGATGGGCTTATTCCCAGCCTTGGTTGAAGCGCCACGCATTCACGGACGAGCTTTACGGCGGGTACACATCGCTGGACGACTGGCTTGAGAACTATTGGGACGCGCTGTTCATGGCGCGGGATGCCGGAAACATCGTGACATGCGCGAAGACATGGATTGCGAATGATGTCGCCGATGGTGGTGATCTGTCCGCCGCACTTGGCCGGATCACCGCAAAGACGCTGGTGATGACAGCGTCAACTGACCTCTATTTCACGCCCGCAGACTGCATCGCCGAGGCCGCGATGATCCCGGGCGCTGAATATAGGACGATAGAAACGGATTGGGGTCACATGGCCGGGTCAGGCCAATCTCCGAAGGACACGCGTACGATAGATGCGGCGATCGGTGAGATTCTGAGTGCTTGAAACGAAAGGAGCGGACCCGAAGGCCCGTTCCAAAAGACTGATATGGCGACAGCTCAGCCGCCCATCGTCTTGGCGACCTCGGCGGCGAAGTCTTCTTCTTCCTTCTCGATGCCTTCGCCAACCGCGAAGCGGACGAAACCAGCGATCGAGGCACCGGGGCACGCTTCTGCAACAGCCTTCTCGACGCTCAGATCCGGATTGATCACGAAGGCCTGCTTCAACAGGCAGACCTCTTGATAGAACTTGTTCAACCGGCCGGTGATCATTTTCTCGATCACCGCCTCGGGCTTGCCGCTTTCGCGGGCCTGGTCGGTCAGAACCTGCTTCTCACGCTCGACAACGGCCGGGTCCAGATCCGCGACATCCAGCGATGCAGGGTTCGTTGCGGCAACATGCATCGCGACCTGCTTGCCGACTTCGGCAGCCTTGTCGGCGTCGCCGCCATTGACAGCGACCAGAACGCCGATCTTGCCCATATCGCTCGCAACAGCATTGTGCACATAGGTCGAAACCACATCACCCGACAGCTTGCCCATCCGGCGCAGGCTCATGTTCTCGCCAATCGTCGCGACCTTGTCGGTGATGATCTCGCCCACCGTCTTTCCTGACAGCGGCGCCGCCTTCAGACCATCGACGTCGTCGACAGACAGCGCTGCGGCGGCGATGCTCGCGACCATCTCCTGAAACTCGGCATTGCGGGCAACAAAGTCGGTTTCGGAATTCACCTCAACGACCGCGGCCGTACCACCATCGATCGCGACCGCAACCAGACCCTCGGCGGCCGTGCGGCCCGACTTCTTGTCGGCCTTCGCAAGACCCTTGACGCGCAGCGCATCAATGGCCGCTTCCATGTCGCCGTCGGTCTCGGTCAGAGCCTTCTTTGCATCCATCATGCCCGCGCCGGTCTTCTCGCGGAGTTCCTTCACCATGGCAGCCGTGATCGCCATTGCTCTTCTCCATTTATTCATGGCCCGCGCCTCTCCGGGCACAGGCGGTCAGTTACGTGTTCGCTGTGACGGGCCTGTGACAGCCCGTTTGGATCAGCTTGCCGGAACTTCCTCGGCAGGCGCTTCCGTGGCGGGTGCATCGGCCGCAGGCGCTTCCGTGGCAGGCGCTTCCGCGGCCGGTGCCTCGGCGGCAGGCAGTTCCTCGGCTGGCGGATTAACCGCTTCGCCGGGATCCTCGGCCGCCACCGCATCCTCGAGCGGAACTTCTTCCAGTTCGCCAAGATCGAAGCCAGCGGCATCCAACTGAGAGGCCATGCCGTCGATCACCGCGCGCGCGGCCAGATCGCAATAGAGCGAAATTGCCCGTGCAGCATCGTCATTGCCGGGGATCGGGAAGTCGACGCCCGTCGGGTCGCAGTTCGTGTCGAGAATGGCCACGACCGGGATCTTCAGCTTCTTCGCCTCGGCAATCGCCAGATCTTCCTTGTTCGTGTCGATCACGAACATCATGTCCGGCACGCCGCCCATTTCGCGGATCCCACCAAGCGAGGCCTGCAGTTTCTCACGCTCACGTTCGAGGTTCAGGCGTTCTTTCTTGGTGAAGCCCTCGATCGCTCCGCCTTCGTTCAGCTCGTCAAGCTCCTTGAGCCGACGGATCGAGTTCGAAACCGTCTTCCAGTTGGTCAGCGTCCCGCCAAGCCAGCGGTGATTCATGAAGTACTGCGCCGAACGCTCAGCGGCATCCTTGATCGGGCCTGCTGCCTGGCGTTTCGTGCCAACAAACAGAACCCGGCCGCCCTTGGCGACACAGTCGCGCAGCGCCTGAAGAGCCGCGTCCAGCAGCGGAACCGATTGGGTCAGATCGAGAATGTGGATGCCGTTGCGCGAGCCGTAGATGAACGAGCC
This sequence comes from Pseudomonadota bacterium, assembly GCA_038534135.1. Classification (GTDB taxonomy): domain Bacteria; phylum Pseudomonadota; class Alphaproteobacteria; order Rhodobacterales; family Rhodobacteraceae; genus Thermohalobaculum. The sequence goes on from JBCAXJ010000028.1 coordinate 15,599, forward strand.
CATGCGCGGGTTCCAACGGTGGGTCTGGTGACCAAAGTGAACGCCAGCTTCCAAAAGCTGACGCAGCGTGAATTCAGGCAGCGCCATTGTCCGTTTCCTTTCCGGTTTTGCCTCAGCGGGGCGAAGAAGCCTGGGCTCCAACCGGTGGACCTTTGGGGATGTCTCCCCCATCGGCCCGACCCCGCCTGTGGATTAAGTGGCGGGCCTATAGCGGCATCCCCGCGCTGGCGCAAGGGGCGCTACACGCTTATTCACCTAAAATGCATCGAAGACACGTCCTCATCGCCGGTCCGACCGCCTCTGGCAAGTCCGCATTGGCAATCCGCATGGCACAGTCCCTGAACGGCGTCGTGATCAACGCGGATAGTCAACAGGTCTATTGCGCTTGGCGGATTTTGACGGCGAGACCAACAGACGAGGAGATGTCTCAGGCGCCGCATCGACTGTTCGGCCATGTCGATCTGGACCAAGACTACTCAACGGGACACTGGCTTGATGAGGTCAAACGCGAGATCGAAGCTTGTGACGCCAATAGTCAAACGGCGATCATCGCAGGCGGCACTGGCCTCTATTTCAAGGCATTGACGGAAGGATTGGCCGAGATCCCGCGCACCGAACCCGCCACACGCGAGCGGGGAGAAGCCGCACTCGCACGCCTTGGCCTCGATGCCTTCCGCACAGACCTCGCCATGCGCGATCCTGAAACCTGCCGTCGCATCGATATCCGGAACCCACGACGTGTCCTTCGCGCATGGGAGGTGCTGGAGACGACCGGCCACGGCATCGCCCACTGGCAGGATCGCACACCTCCGCCGGTTCTACCGCTGGAGGAGTGCCTTGCGATCGCTTTGGTCCCGCCGCGCGATTGGCTCTATGCGCGCTGCGAAGCGCGGTTCGATCGGATGATCAGTGCAGGTGCACTGGATGAAGTTCGACAGGTTCTGAGCCTGGATCTCGCGTCCACGGCCCCTGGCCTGCGCGCGGTTGGCGCGCCAGATCTCATTGCGCATGAGCGTGGCGAAACCTCGTTGGAGGACGCCGTGCACAACGCCAAGACCGAAACGCGGCGCTATGCGAAGCGACAGCTGACCTGGATTCGCAACCAGATGCAAGCCTGGCAGAAGCTCGACCCATCCGACAGCGGCGCGATCGAAGCATTCTGCGCATCGCTGGAGACATCAGTCACCGCAGATCCATAGGTAAAGACTATTCCCGCATCGCGAAACACCCATGGTTGTGTCGCGAAACTGTTAATGTCATCTGTTTGAAGCCGGGTGCTTATACCAGCACCTCACCAGCCAGGGAGATTCGAGTGATGAAAGATCACGACCTCAGCTTCGACGAATTCGACGAAATCAACAGCCCGCGCCCGGAAGAGTGTGACTTCGACCGCGTCGTTGAAAGCGCGATCTCGCGCCGCGGCTTCCTCAGCGTGCTGGCCGTGGGCACCGCGACGTTCCTGACCGGCACCAGCGCCCTGACCGGCCGCGCTGATGCTGCCGCCGATCGCTTCGGCTTCGCGCAGGTGGCCGCCAACGGCAATGACGACATCACGCTGCCGGAGGGCTTCACGTCGTCGCCAGTCGTCAACTGGGGCGACGCGCTGTGGTCGGACGCGCCTGAATTCGATTGGTCCGTACGTGGCACCGCCGAGCAGCAGAAGATGGCGTTCGGCGACAACAATGACGGCATGTCCGTCATGACCATTGGCGACAAGACCGTGCTGGTGATCAATCAGGAGTACACCAACCGCGACATCGCCAACGCGCACCGCGAGTCAAAACTTCCGGAAACGGATGACGACGTCCTCAAGGGCATGCTGGCCCACGGCGTCACGATTGTCGAGATTGCCGAGACCGACAGCGGGTGGGGCATCGTCAAGGATAGTCCCCTGAACCGCCGCATCACACCACAGACCGAGATGGAAATCACGGGTCCGGCTGCTGGCCACGACCTTATGAAGACTGCCGCGGACGCAACGGGCACCAAGTCGCTCGGCACTTGGAACAACTGTGCGAATGGTGAGACACCGTGGGGCACCTACCTCGCCTGCGAAGAGAACTTCAACGGCTACTTCCGTTCGGCAGACAAGGACATGGAGGTTCCGGCTGCTCTGAAACGATATGGCGTTGGTGTTGACGACTGGGGCTATGCGTGGGCTCAGATCGACGATCGCTTCGACATCTCGAAGACCCCGAACGAGCCTAACCGCGCGGGCTATGTTGTCGAGATCGATCCGTCCGACCCGACCTCGACCCCGAAGAAGCGCACGGCTCTGGGTCGCTTCAAGCACGAGAACGCGGACGTCGTCGTCAACAAGGACGGCAAGGTCGTGGTCTACATGGGCGACGATGAGCGTGGCGAGTTCCTGTATCGCTACGTCTCGAACGGCGTCTACTCGGCAGGCGGCTCGACGGACGATCTGCTGGTCGACGGCAAGCTCTACGCTGCCGTGTTCTCGGATGACGGTCGCGGTAAGTGGGCCGAACTTTCGGAAGCAGCCACGGGCATGTCGGCCGCCGAGATTGCAGTGCACTCGCGCATCGCGGGCTCGAAGGTCGGTGCAACCACTATGGACCGCCCGGAATGGGTCACCTCGAACCCGAACAAGGCCGAGGTCTACGTTGCCCTGACCAACAACAAGAACCGCGGTATCAAGCCGAACAAGGGCGGCGACGAAACTCCGGTCGGCGGCCCGAACCCCCGCGCCGAAAACAAGTACGGCCAGATCGTGCGCTGGATGCCGGACAACGAGGACCACACGGCCGAAGGTTTCGACTGGAACATCTTCGTCCTCGCCGGCAACCCGGCTGTGCACTCGGACGACAAGGCCGGCTCCCCGAACGTCAACGCAGGCAACATGTTCAACTCGCCGGACGGAATCGCGTTCGACTCGAAGGGCATCCTGTGGATCCAGACCGACGGCAACTACAAGAACGAAGGCGACTTCGAAGGCCAGGGCAACAACCAGATGCTGGCTGCCGACCCTGAAACGGGTGAAATCCGTCGCTTCCTGGTTGGCCCGGTCTCCTGCGAGATCACCGGCCTTTCGTTCTCGCCCGACCGCAAGACGATGTTCGTGGGCGTCCAGCACCCGGGCGAAAAGGGTTTCGCCAGCCACTGGCCGTTTGGCGGTGACACGGTTCCGCGATCCGGCGTGGTCGCCGTCAAGCGGGACGATGGCGGTGTGATCGGCTGAGTGTACGGTTTCAGGGATAGCAATACCAAAGGGGCCTTCGGGCCCCTTTCTTCTTTAGTTTTAAAGGCTTGCTTGCGTTCCTACTTCGCAGCGAGCAGGTGCTCCAGCGAGAACATGTACTCGCTGTCGGCCAGCGGGTGATGGCACTCACGGCAGGCAGTGGTGTCCTTGTTCAGGTTCTCGCCTGCGGTGTTGAACACCTCGAATTCCCAGTCCCCGACCTTGAGGTCGTCCGCATACTGGGCATCCCACCCGTCGCCACGTTCCATCAGAACGATCGCCTTCAACTCACCGGGCAACCGGCGACCAAGCGTGCTTTCGATCACGTCACCATCCGCATCCTTTTGCGCGGCATAGAGCTCGGCGACCAAGAGCGACCCGTTCGGTAGCTTGCCATCCGCCTGAGCGCCGGCTTTCGCTATGTCGTTGGCAAACAGGCGAATTGTCTGTTCCTCAGCGTATAAACGATCACCGGAGTAGTATTGCGTGAAGGTATTGCGATAGTCCTTTGGGAATGCGAGCTGCCGGTCCTCGTCGGACTGCACCGGGGATGCGACACCGACCGTCAAAGCGGCCGCCAAGGCTAGACGTTTCATCGAAGATATCTCCCATCATTTTATACGTAGAAGTACTTACGTTCCAAATCAGGATTTGGATCGGTGGGAGGCGAACTTAGATCTATGGCCACGTGTCTCGGCTTGGCTCAGGCCGCGCGATTACTTGTTAGTGCCAGGAACACCTCTTCGAGGTTCGGCTCCTCGGTTGTGATGTCGGCAATATCCAGCCCGATTTCCCCTGCTTTTGCAATGAGTTGTGGTGCAGAGATGGCTGAGCGCGAATAAGTCAGCGCCAACAGATCCGGTTCGCGCAGCGAAGACTGCGTTCCGGGAATTTCCGGCACAATATCAAGAGGTTGCTCAAGTTTCAGAAGAAGTGTTTTCGCATCGAGGCGGCTGAGGAGGACCGGAGTGTCGTCGCAGGCCACGACCTCGCCGTGGTTGATGATGGCGATCCGGTCGCACATTTCCTCGGCCTCTTCCAGGTAATGCGTCGTCAGGATTATCGTTGTACCAGAGGCGTTTAGCTCCTTCACATAGGACCAGAGCATCTGCCGCAGTTCGATGTCTACACCCGCTGTCGGCTCGTCGAGAACCAGTACCGCCGGGGCGTGGACCAGGGCCTTTGCGACCAGCAGGCGGCGGCGCATTCCACCCGAGAGCGTGCGCGAGTAGGCATCAGATTTATCAGCCAAACCAACGGCTTGCAGGATTTCTTGCGTGCGTCTTTCGGATTTTGGAACGCCGTAGAGACCGGCCTGAACTTCCAGAGCTTGCGCGGGCGTGAAGAAGGCGTCGAGGTTCAGTTCCTGCGGGACCACGCCGATGGCGGCGCGGGACTGGCGCGGGTTGACGTCCTGATCGAAGCCCCAGATGCGGACCGAGCCCGCAGACTTGATTACAAGACCTGCCAAGATGTTGATAAACGTGGACTTTCCGGCGCCGTTGGGCCCGAGCAATCCAAAGATCGAACCCGCTGGGATGTCGAGATCGACGCCCTTCAGCGCCTCTTTCGCGACCCCGCGCGAGGACGCATAAGTCTTGCGCAAGCCCCTAACCTCGATGGCATTTTCCGGCATGGCGATGGCTCCCCTGGTCAATCTGCGCTGACTTTTCAGGCATACCGCATTGGTAGTGCATTGATACCGCTTTGGTCGGAAACGGGTAGTGCAATCATACTGCAATGGTAACAACGCGGAGTCGGTCTGTTACGAATTGGTCGCTGTTGCACGGAAAGCCGCAGCGATGCTGGGACCATGTTTTTCTGGCATGGTCAGCGGATAGTCGCCCAGCGCGATTTTCGAAGTCGCGAAGCACGGACCGGGCCGGTGGAACAGCATGTCGGTCAGGGCAGGCACCTGCTCCATCGCCGTGACGGTCATGGTGCGCGGGATGCCCGCGCCCTCGGCAATCGCGCAGAGGTCGGTGCTGCGGGCGAGGCCGGGCTGCCCGCCAGTCTCGCCGAAATGTTCGTTATCCAGGACGAGGATGGCGAGGTTGCTCGGTGCCTGATCGCCGACGACGGCGAGGGTGCCGAGGCCCATCATCATCTCGCCGTCCCCGTTCAGGCAGAGCACGCGGCGGTCCGGCTGGGCGAGCGCAACGCCGAGAGCCGTGGCGAGGGCGAGGCCCATGCCGCCCCAGGAGTGCAGGGCTTCGGCGGTCAGGCCCGCCGCGGCGCAATCCCAGGTCGGCGCACCGAGGCTGGGCACGACCAGCGCATCGCCGCGCCCGGACAGCACGGCTGCCGTGAAGTCCCGGCGATCGAGATAATTCGAGGTCATGGAACACGCCATCCCTGTCCGAAGCATGGGAAGGGCGTCGTACAATTCCACGGATCATGATCGTGCATCAATCCTCGTCCCTTCCGAACGCCTTTGCACCGATCACCCGCTGGCCAATCAGGACAGCACAGCGTTCTTGCGCATGAAACGCCATGTTTGCGGCAGCGGTGAAGGCAGGCGCCACTTCCTGGGCCGTCTCGACCGGATAGCAGCGCACACCGAGTTGGGTCAGGATCGGCTGCGTCCCCTGCCCCATCGGGACCTGCCAGTGATTGAACTCACCCCATTGGCCACGCATCGTGACCAGCATCAGGCAGGGCGCCCCGAATGCAACCGGCAGGGTCAGTGCGTTGATGCAGTTGCCCACGCCCGAGGATTGCAGAGCGATCATCCCGCGTGCCCCGCCGAGCCAGAGGCCGGTGGTGATGCCGATCCCCTCTTCCTCGGTCGAAAGAGTCACTACACGGGTGTCGGGATCCTCGTGGCACATCGCCAACAGGGGTGTCAGGCCGCCATCGGGGATGGTGCACACGGTACCGATGCCGAGCGACCGCATCGCGGCGTGTACCTCGGTTGACCAGTCGTGGGGTGCGGGCTGCAACATGGGCCGAACCGTAACCACGCGTGTCGCAGGGATGCAATCAGGTGGGAGATCGCCAAGAACCAGTGTTGCGGTGATGTCGTCACAGGCTATGTTTGCACGGATGACCGCGCCTCGACGCGGTCTCGCTTCAGGGAGAGACAACATGAAAACACTTCTGAAAGGAGCAGCCGCAGGGTTGCTCGCACTCGGTCTCGCGACGCCGTCGCATGCCGCCGAGGTTCCGTGCGACACAGCACAGTTGATCGTGCCGTGGAAGGCCGGTGGCGGCACGCACGTGATCTTCTCGATCTTCGAGAAGACGATCGCAGAGATGGATATCACGCCGAAGATTCAGGTGGTCACGGTCGGCGGTCAGGGCGGTAACAAGGGTGCCAAGCAGGCGGCCAAGGCCAAGGCCGACGGATGCACTCTGTTTGCAATCCACCAATCTGCGATCACGAGCTTTCTGAACGGGCGCATCGACTTCCAGTATGATGGCTTCGAGACGGTCGCAAACCTGACCATGACGCCGGACATCATCGGCGCGGGCAAGGACGTGCCATACAAGAACTTCGAAGAGTTCGCGGCCTATGCCAAGGCGAACCCCGGTGCGATCAAGGCGGGCACGACGTTCGGTTCGACCTCGCACTTCATCTGGCTTCTGCTGGCCAAGGAGATGGGCGTCGAGTTCTCTTATGTTCCCTATGACGGAACTGCCGAGCGGATGACGGCACTGTTGTCAGGCGCGATCGACATGGGTGCGCTGAACGTCGCCTCGGGCCGCAAGCACCTGGAATCGGGCGCGTTGCAAGGCTTTGCGATTGCCGCACCCGAGCGGGCGAAGCAACTGCCGGACATGCCGACGCTGCAGGAGATGGGTGTCGACATGACCTTCGCGCTGGAGCGTGGAATCGTGGCCCCGAAAGGCACGCCCGCCGATGTGGTGGAGATGTGGGCCGGAGTGTTCAAGGCCGCGGCCGAGAACCCGGATCTGATGGCGCAACTTGACGCCAAGGGCACGGGCCTGCGCTATCAGGGACCGGCGGAATTCCGCAAGTGGGCCGACGACATCTATGCCGATTACGAAGCCGTCGCGATCGAGATCGGCATGTTCAAGAAGTAAGCGTTTCGCGCCCGGCGGCTTGCTTCGCCGGGCGCCTGCTGTACTGCTGCCTGCATGACTTTGAACCGCGATACGTTCGCCGCGATCTTTCTGCTGCTGATCTGCGGCGGGCTCTTCGTTGCCAGCCTTGATATTCGTGAACCGGATTACGGCCAGCTTTCGCCCGCGACATGGCCGCGGGTGATTCTGGGCGTCTTCGGGGTCCTGTCGCTGATCTATCTGGTGCAATCCCTGCGCCAGGGGCCGGATGCGCCGAACCCGGATGCACCTGACAGCCTGGGCGCGTTCTTCGGCTATTGGCGCAACGTGATCTGGTGTTTCGTGCTGTTCGGCGCGTATCTGCTGGCGATCCCCTATGTCGGGATGTTGCTGGGCGGCATGACGTTTGTCTTCGCGCTGCTGACCGCGCTGGGCGGGGTGCAGCGCACGCCGATCCATCTGGGAATTGCGGTGGTCTCGGTGGGCGGGATGTGGATGCTGTTCACCCATGCCTTGGGGGTGATCCTGCCGCGCGGCGACTGGACGGGGTTCTGAGCGATGATCTGGGACAATCTCGGCCTGGCCTTCGCCGCCATCGCCAACTGGCAGACGATCCTGTTGATGATCACGGGCGTGGGCGTCGGCCTGCTGGCCGGTTCGATCCCCGGGTTCACGATTGCAATGGCGGTCGTCCTGACGCTGCCGTTCACATTCTCGATGCCGCCAGAGCAGGGTTTGGCAACGATGATTTCGGTGCTGGTCGGCGGGCTCTCGGGCGGGCTGATGTCGGGCATCCTGACAGGCATACCCGGCACGCCATCCTCGGTCGCGACGACCTTTGATGGCTTTCCCCTGGCCCGGAAGGGCGAGCCGGGGTTCGCACTGGGTCTGGGTGTCTGGTCCTCGTTCTGCGGCGGCATGATCTCGGCCGTCATGCTGGTGCTTTTCGCACCGCAACTGGCACGCGTGGGGCTGGAGTTTCAGCCCTGGGATTTCTTTATGCTGGTGATCTTCGCGCTGACGGTGACGGCTTCGTTGGCGGGCGAGAATCTGGTCAAGGGGCTGATCGCGGGCGCGCTGGGCCTGCTGGTCCGGGCGGTCGGAGAGGACGAGGCGGTCGGCGTCGGCCGGTTCGATTTCGGCTCGGACTATCTGCTGAGCGGATTTGACTTTATTGCCGTGCTGATCGGGCTGTTCGCATTCAGCCAGCTTCTGTCGGATGTGCGCGACCCGGTGAAGGCGACGCAGGCGCTGACACAGCAGCGCAAGATGCAGATCAGGATCGAGCATCGCCGCGCCATCGCCGAACTGTGGAAGCGCAAGGCCGTGGTCCTGCGGTCAGCAATGATCGGCATGTTCACGGGAATCCTGCCGGGGGCCGGCGGGTCGATCGCCAATATCCTGGCTTATGACCAGGCAAAGAAATCCTCGAAGACACCCGAAGAGTTCGGCAAGGGCAATCCGGAGGGCGTGATCGCGCCCGAAACGTCGAACAATGCGGTCGAGGGGGGCGCGCTGACGCCGCTGATCTCGTTGGGCATTCCCGGCGATGTGACGGCGGCGATAATGCTCGGCGCGCTACTGATCCACGACATCGTGCCGGGGCCGACCTTCATCCAGGAAGAACCCGCGCTGGTCTATTCGATCTTCATCGCGTTCTTTGCGGCGAATTTCATCATGCTGGGCATGCAGTCGGGGATGCTGCGGGTCTTCGTGCTGGTGACGCGTATCCGCATGTACATGCTGGCGAGCGTGATCCTGGGGCTCGCCACGATCGGGGTGTTCGCGCTGAACAATTCGTTCGACGATGTCTGGACGCTGTTCTGGTTCGGAATACTCGGCTTCGTGATGCGGATGTTCGGCTTCCCGCTCGCGCCAATGATCCTGGGCGTCGTACTCGGCAACATCGCCGAACTGAACCTGAGCCGTGCGCTAGCCATCGACACCGACCTGACGTTGTTCGTGACGCGCCCCTGGGCGATGTTCTTTGCGATCGTCGCGATCTTCTCGGCGGCGTTCCCCTGGTATCAGAGCCAGTTTGCCAAGGGCGCTGCGTGGACCCGCTTTTTCGCGCCGGCGATGCTGATCTGTGTCGCCCTGCCGCTGTCGCTGATGGATGGCTGGTTCCGGACCGGGCTGTCTGCCTTGGCCGTTTTGACGGGCTGTTATCTTCTGTGGCGCGCGCTGCGTCCGGCTGGCAAAGCGGCCTGAGCGATCATGGCGACCGCCTCCCACACAACGCACGCCGCCGAGGAAGATGCCCGCAACCGCGACATCAAGATCTACGTGAACGGCGAGATCGTGCACCGCGACGAGGCCAAGGTCTCGGTCTACGATTCCGGGTTCCTGCTGGGCGACGGCATGTGGGAGGGGATGCGCCTCTACAACGGTGTCTGGGCGTTCTTCGACGAGCACATGGACCGGTTCTTCGACAGCTGCAAGGCGGTGTCGCTGGATGTCGGCATGGACAGGGCGGACATACTGGATGCGCTGACCCGAACGGCCGAGGCGAACGGTATCACCACCGACGCGCATTGCCGGTTGATGCTGACGCGCGGGATCAAGGACAAACCGTTCCAGCATCCGCAACTCAGCACATCCGGACCGACGCTGGTGATCATCGTCGAACACTCGAAGCCGGTGGACCGCTTGCAGACCGAAGGCATCCGGCTAGCGACGGTCCCGCAAGTGCGCGGCCTGCCGATGAGCCAGGACGCGAAGTACAACAGCCATTCAAAGCTGAACTGTGTGATCGCGTGCCTGCAAGCCGAACAAGCAGGCGCGGACGAGGCGTTGATGCTGGATCCGCATGGCTTCGTGAACACGACAAACGCCTGTAATTTCTTCATCGTGCGCCGGGGCGAGGTTTGGACCTCGACCGGGGATTACTGCATGAACGGGGTGACACGGCAGAAGGTGATCGACCTCTGCCGGGAGGATAGTATTCCGGTCTTTGAGAAGAACTTCTCACTCTACGAGACCCACGGTGCGCAGGAAGCCTTCCTGACCGGCACGTTCGGCGCGCAGGTGCCCGTCGCCTCGATCGACGGGAAGCCCGTCGGGACATCGGATCGACCGATCACGGCACGGATTCAGGGCCTCTACAAGGACCTGATCGCCGCGCACACGGGGTCCGTGCTTTAGGTTTTAGCCCTGCTGATCCAGGAGTGCGCGTCCCAACGCCGCCGACGCGCGGGCAAAGTCCGGCACGAGCGCATCAAGTTCGGTGAGATCAGGTTCGCTCATTATGTCTCTTTGAGTGCATCGGGTCGCCTATCTGGTGTGCCTGCACGCCGAATGCACGATTTTTCCCAGCCGTTTGCGACGCATGGCGGGCCGTTTCTGCACGCCGCCTCCGTAGCGTTCGAACCGTCAGACATTGACGGGAGAACGGACATGAGAACACGGGTCTACGTCGCGGCGATCTACGGTGCCGCAGCGCTGGTGGCCTCGAGCTTCGCCGATGCCATGCCGCCAATTGCCTATGACGAAACCCAGGGCGGGCAACTCGAAGCCTATGACGAGCGTGGAACGCTGCTCGCAGAGTTGATCCGCACGGACATTGACGCCCGCATTCAGGACGGCGTCGCAACCGTTCAGATGCGTCAGGTTTTCTCTGGCCTCGGTGCCGCGGCGCAGGCCTCGACCTATCTGATGCCGTTGGGTGCACAGACCGACGTGATCGCGATCGAGATCGCCGAGGGTCCAAGTACTCAGCGCCTGTTGCTCAATGGGCCGGAACTGCCTGCGAACACACCGTGGATCTTCGCGCAGGATCTGAGCCTGGACGGAGATGGGCCGGTTGAAATCACGCTGATCTACCGCCAGCCGGTTACGATCGATGGCATGCAACACAGCTTTGCCCTGCCAATTTCGGTCATGGCCGGCGATTTGGACGTGTATGCGATCCCCGGTCTCGTCAACATTGCCCGCGAGATGACGGATCTGCCGGAATACATGTGCGGCAAGACCAGTTTCATCAGCGCCATCCCGCGCGACCGGATCGATGTCACCGTGTCGATCGCATCGGATTATCTGGCCGAGATCTGGAGCGACACGCACGAGATCGACGTCGTCGCGCACCAAGGCGGCAGGATCGTCGAGCTCGCGCTGGAAACGGCAGTCGAGAACCGGACCTTCGTGCTGGAATACCGAACAACAGACCCGGCTGTCACGGTGGTGGCGCGGGCGGGGCGGAGCAAGTAATATGGGATTCATGAGCACATCCATTCTGGTCGTCGATGACGATCCAAACATTCGCGACGTGGTCTGCTTTGCCTTGGACAAGGCGGGTATGACGACGACATCTGCACGCGACGGCGACGAGGCGTTGCGAATTGCGGAGGCACAGGGGCCGGACCTGATCGTTTTGGACATCAACATGCCCGAGATGGATGGGCTGGACGTCTGCCGCTCGCTGCGCCGGACCTCGGATGTGCCGATCCTGTTCCTGTCCTCGCGCGATGACGAGATTGACCGGGTCCTCGGTCTGGAGCTGGGCGCGGACGACTACGTGACCAAACCGTTCTCGCCGCGTGAGCTGGTGGCGCGAATCAACGCGATCCTGAAGCGTGCGCGCAGTGCCGGGACGCCGGAGCCCGAGGCGATCGTTCGGCACGGGCCCCTGGTGATCGATCCGGCCGAGCACCGGGCCAGTTGGGAAGATGCCGAAATCCAGCTGACGGCAACCGAGTTTCAGATGCTTCTCGCGCTTGCCCGGCAACCCCGTCGGGTCTTCACCCGCGACGATCTGATGCGGGCGGTCTATGCACCGGGCATCCACGTCAGCGACCGCACCCTCGACAGCCACATGCGCCACGTCCGGGCGAAACTTGCCGCGGCGGGTGCAACCGGGTTGATCGAAACCGTTCACGGCGTTGGTTTTCGGATGAACGAACTATGAGGCACGGGCCTTGAATGCCCTGGTCGAGCGCCGCGCGCTGGAACGCCGCGTCGGGCAGGGCTCGGATACATCACTCACCGAAAAGGGCATTCAGGACAAACCATCAAAGAAAAGGCGATGGCTGACGATCAGGCCGCGCCTGTCCACCGTTCTGATGATCGTGAACATCGCGGTGATCGCTTTCCCGTTGGGATCGATCTTCTTTTTCCGGATCTACGAGAACCAGCTGATCCAGGAGACCGAGCGGGAGATGATCAGCCAGGCTGCACTGATCGCTGCCGTCTACCGAGCCACCGTGCCACCCTCGCTTGGGCGGCTGCCTGAAACTGCTGCCCGACAGGAAAGCGGCGAGCCGCTGTGGACACCGGTCAACCCCAGACTTGATCTGGCCGTGGTCGAGACCCTGCCCGCCCGTCCCGACGGCCTGCCGCCGGTGAAACCGCCCAGCGAGATGACGCTGGCCGCAGGCGAGGTGCTGTCGCCGATCCTCGAGACGGCGCAGATGACCACGCTGATCGGTGTTCGCGTGTTGGACGCGGATGGCACGGTCGTGGGCGGCACGGCCGAGATCGGCCAGAGCTTCGCCCATGTCGAAGAGGTGCAGACAGCCCTGAAGGGCGTCTACCAGAGCGCCCTGCGAGCCCGCGAGGTCAAGAGCGCCCCGCGCGAGCTGATCACAATCTCCCGCGGCACGGGTGTGCGGGTGTTCGTGGCTTTTCCGATCCTCAGCGCTGGGCGCGTCCTGGGTGTCGTTTACCTCTCACGCACGCCGAAGAGCGTTCTGCGACATCTGTACGAGGAGCGCACAAAGGCCATCCTGGCGCTTGTGACGGTCCTGGCCTTTGCGATCTCGCTGGCGCTGCTGACATCGCGCACGATCTCGCGTCCCGTTGGACAACTGCTGGAACGGACGCGCAAGGTGACGACCGGCGAGAGCGCCGTGATGCAGCCGCTCGACCGGCCCGGCACGTCCGAGATGTCCGAGCTCAGCGACGGGATCAGCCAGATGGCCCGGACCCTGAACGATCGGGCGGCCTATATCCGGACGCTCGCGAACCATGTCAGCCACGAATTCAAGACGCCGCTGACATCGATCGAGGGTGCGGTCGAACTGCTGCAGGATCACCACGACACAATGTCCGAAGCCGAGCGCGCAAGGTTCCTCGAGAACATCGCAGGCTCGTCGACCCGGCTGCGCGCCCTGCTCGACCGGTTGCTGGAACTGGCCCGCGCCGAAAACGCCGATCCGACGACACAGCGCACTGTCCTGCTGCCGGTGATTCAGTCCGTCGCCAGCTCGCAGTCGCCGGGTGTCGAGATTGTCATTCACGCGCCACCCGGCCTTGGAGCCCTGATCGCTGACGAGGCATTGCGCATCCTGCTGGGAAACCTGTTCGACAACGCGGTCCAACATGGCGCCAGCCGGATCTCGGTGACGGTCGAGCGCGGGCGCCGTGTCCTGCTGCGCGTGCGCGACAACGGTATCGGGATCACACCGGCAAACCGGGCACGGGTGTTCGAGCATTTCTTCACGACACGGCGCGAGACCGGCGGCACCGGGCTTGGCCTGGGGATCGTTCAGGCGTTACTGACCGCGCATGGCGGTAACATTCGCCTGAACGAAAGGGTGCTGGAAGGCACCGAGTTTGTCATCGAACTGCGGACCTAATCGGCGCCCGTCATGGCCTGATGCACCAGGCGGTGGAAGTGGTGAATACCGTGCTCACCCTGCCCCGAAGCAGCGTCGCCCGCGATGATCGGCCCCTGGGTGTACCCCTTCGACATCAGCCCGCGTTGTACGCTTTCGCAGAGCGCGATATCCTCGGGCGCGAGGATGTTCGCCGTGTAGACGTTGCGCTCTTCGTGCTCCTCGCCTGTTGCTGACAACAGATGTCCCTCGAAACTCGACGTCACGGCATCGACCGGGCGGATGGCGAAAATCGCGACTTCGTTGCTGCCCGGCATGATGTTGATGCTGGTGTTCGGCCAGATGTACCAGAAAGCAGAAGACTGAAAGCCGTGTTCAGGATCGACCTGATAGGCGGTGTTTTCGTGCCTAATCTCGCCACCAAGCTGGCGCGACCAATAGGGGCCGCAGTCGACCTGGTACTTGTCCATGCAGATCAATGACGAGAAATCCGGGTGCGCGTGGTGGCAGTGGTAGCACTCGACATAGTTGTCGACGACGACCTTCCAGCCGGCCTTCTGCACGGTGTCGCCCAGCATGTCGGTGCGAATACCCAGCGGCTTCAGATCGCTGAAGAACGGCAGCCGGGCGCGCACGTCTGCTTCGACCTCGCCGACCGTGTCGGCCATGCTTTCAGCTCCATTGTCCAGATTGACGAAGACGCAATCACAGAACATTTCGAGCCGCACCTGCTTCAGTGAGAAATCGGCCTTGTTGAAATCTGGGCGCTCCTTGGAGAACCGCGCCCCGCGCAGCGCACCTTCCCGTTCGAACGTCCAGGCATGGTAAGGACAGACGATCACCGATCTGACATTGCCCATGGGGCCCGACAGCAGCTCATGCGCCCGGTGCTGGCAGACATTGTAGAAGGCCCGCAGCTCGCCATCGCCACCCATCATGACGAAGACATTCTGGTCGCAGATCTGGACGGTGACGTAGTCGCCCGGTTCGTTGAAAAAGCCCTTGTGCGCTACGTACTGCCACGTCCGGTAGAAGATGGCCTCCTTCTCACGCTCGAAGATCGCGGGGTCGGTGTACCAGCTCGCAGGCAGCGTAAACGAGGATTTCACGTCCTCGGTCAACGGCCGGTCGAGTTCGGGCATCAGGGTCGCTTGGGTCTTGGTATCGAGCATCGGAGGTCTCCCGGTCACACGGGCGGAGGGCGCCGCCCACGCATCGCCAGTCTCCACCTCAGCAATTTCGGCGTCAAGCGCGGCATTAGCGCCCGGCATACCAAGAGCGGCATTAGCGCCCGGCATACATCGCCTTCTTGCGGGCGCGCGTCTCGGCAGTGCCCTGCTCGGTGCCATTGTGGAAGGTGCCGAACCAGCGGTCCCAGGGCATCTCCTGATTGCCGTAATTGCACTCGTAGTAGCGATGGTGGAGCTGGTGGTAAAACGTTCCCAATGCTAGCCGCCGCTTGTCCTTGATCAGCAGATCCTCGTAGCCCGTGTGGGTCATCGCGGCCCCCGGGCCGTTGTAGACGACACCGAAGACAAGATGGATCGGGTGAAGCGGCACGATGAAATGGATCAGCAGCGTCGAGTGGTACAGCAGGTGCTCGACCGGGTGCATCGACAGGCCGGACCAAGGGCCGATGTTGACGTTGCGGTGGTGCAGAGAGTGCACGTGATTGTAGAGGAACGGCACATGCAGCAAGCGGTGGACCCAGTAGAAGTGGAAAGCCGACCAGATCGGCAGAAGGATCAACGCCAGCACGAACCAAACCGGATGCTCTTCGAACGTGATCACAGGCGCGTAGCCGTTTGCCATGGCCCAGAGGATCAGAACCTGGAACGCCGTGAGTTGCCCGACGCCGGAGGTAAGCGACCAGAAAACGTTATCCTTCACCTGGTCGGAGAACGTCCAAAGGCTGTTTCCCTTGCTTTGCGGGCGTTTGTCGAACTTCAGCCGCGTACCCTGAGCGCTTCGCCCGTAGAAGTACCAGTGCAGCCCCCCGGCAACCACGACCATCATCGCCATGTTGACCAGCCATACCTGGGCGATCCAGCCGATGGCGAACGTCCGCGCGGCCTCGAGCGGGGGGTAGGCCAGATACCAGAGGCCGATTGCGATCAGCAGCATCAGCACCCGCTCGCTCAGCGTCAGCCAGTTCCGGGCGATCCAGGCCAGCAGAAAGCCTGGGCGTGGCGGCCATTGGAAAACCGAATAATCGTGTAGCGGAAGCTCTGGGTGGTAGTTCCATTCCCGGCTCATAGGTGCGTCATCTGAATTCTGGCTCATCGCGGGCTCCGGCGCAGGGCTTTCATCGACACGATTCGCCCGGCGCGCTGACCTGTCTGACAAATCGCCGACAAAGATGTCGCGAACCGAACGTCTCGAAAAGAACTCCAGCGACTGGCGCCTTTCCGAGCCACGCAAATCGCTTGGAGCGCCCCGGTGACCGGTGGTAGAATCATAGAAATTATTTCAACCGGAGAAGGCCATGACATTCGAGCATCTTGATACCGGCACCGCAGCGGATCTTCTGAATTACCAGTTTTACACGGACGCGTCTGGCGCTCAGCGCCTGGAACGAGTCGCCACATCAGACCAACAGTGGATCGTCCAGGACTGGGACGGCGAGCGTTATGTCATCAAATTTGCCAACAACTTTTCCAAGAAGCACATCTACACGATGACCAAACGCGAGGACGAGGTGCGCGAAGCGGCGTACTATGCCTGGGAGAATGCCGGACAGACCGGAGACTCCGGCGATCATTGGCGCAGCGGAGAACATGAACGGCTCGAAAATAAGCTCGAGACTGCCTCACGCAGCAGGATCAAAGCCAACACCACATCGCGGTGCAGTTATTGCGGACATGCCGGAACGAACCACGCCGGTTACAACGCCGGAACGCGAACGGGCGGCGTCTGCAGCACCGGGGGATGCGGATGCACCCAGTTCTATCGCTACGAGGACATCCGCACGACCTTGGGCAAGACCATCGCCAGCCCGCTGACGGGAGCCGAAACCAAGCGCAACACCTGCATCGTGATGAACTGGGTGCCGAAATCCGAGTTCGAGACGGTCGTCTGCAAGTCGATCCAGGCGGAGGAAAAGCCGCCGGGCTGGGCGAAGGGCGATCCCCTAGCGAAGGCGGTTGGCGATACGTTTCACCTGCGTTGGGATTTCGGACCCGCACGCATGGGGGCCGTGGTGCACGTGGACCTTCGTCCAACGGCTGTCCAGACCTTCACCCAGTTCCAGGGATGCGAGGTTTCGGCCCGGAAAACCCACACTGACTGGGGTGTTCAGACCTACGAAATCTATCACTTCGTCGGACAGTTCTGACACGGTGAGGCAATCAGGATCCGGCGCTCAACCGTGCGCCGCGTCACACTCTGCTCGACATCGCGCGCATGATGATGGCGCGGTCGATCTCGCCGATCAGCGCGCCGGTCTCGTCGGCGACGGGAAGCGGATCGTCGGTCTCGGTCGCCCGGTCGATCAGATCGTCCAGCTTGGATCTTGCTGCAATTGCAAGGCCTTGCGCGTGTAAGGCCTCGGCCTTCGTGCTCGCCGCGCGCATCACCTTTCCGGCCGAGAGCACCTTGTAGCGCGGCACGTCCTCGGTGAAATCGCTGACGTATTTGTCGACGGGATTGGCCACGATCTCTTCGGGCGTGCCGATCTGGCTGACGGCACCATCCTTCATGATGGCGATGTGGTCGCCCATCTTGATGGCTTCGAGAAAATCGTGGGTAATGAAGACCATCGTCTTCTTCATCTCGGATTGCAGGCGCAGCAGTTCGTCCTGCATCTCTCGCCGGATCAGCGGATCGAGCGCCGAGAACGGCTCGTCGAAGATCAGGATCTCCGGGTCCACCGCCATCGCGCGGGCGAGGCCGACGCGCTGCTGCATGCCGCCGGAAAGCTCGCGGGGGTAGTTGTCTTCCCACCCTTTCAGGCCGACCAGTTCCAGCACCTCCTGCGCGCGATCCATCCGTGCGTTGCGCGCGGTCCCGCGCACCTCGAGCCCGAAGGCGATGTTATCGATAACCTTCCGATGAGGAAGCAAGCCAAAGTGTTGAAAAACCATCGACATTTTGGTCCGGCGGATCTCCATCAGATCGCGCTTCGAACAGCCCCGGATGTCCTGGCCATCGATCAGGATCTCGCCAGCCGTGGGCTCGATCAACCGCGAGATGCACCGCACCAGGGTGGATTTGCCTGACCCGGAGAGGCCCATGACGACAAAGGTCTCGCCCTGCTGGATCTGGAACGAGACGTCCTTGACGGCGATGACATGGCCGGTTGCTTCCTGCACCGCGCCCCGATCGGAAGAGGCATCGAGCGAGGCCATCAGACGCTCTGGGTTCGGGCCGAAGGCCTTCCAGATGTTGCGGCAGATAATCTTGGCGTTCGCCATATGCTTCCCCTGTCTGCCGCCACTTTCGGCGCAATGACAGGAAGATGACAAGAGCGAAGTTCGGAGGTCGATATTCGCGCCAAGATCCAGGTGAATTTGCCCGTGACTTTCTTCACGTAATTTTCCGTTAAGCGGATATCTGCGACGAAATCACCGCCCCGGCGCGTCCCGCGCGGAATTCGGTTGGCCATTGATCTTGCCGGTCGATCGTGGCCAAGTCGGCACGGGGAGATCAGATGGCAACGACGACCGAAGAACGACCGCAGGCAGGTGACGCGCAAGGGGGCACCCGGATCACGGGCCCGGTGATCGTGCTGGCGGTGTTGGTCGTATCACTGATCATCTTAGCACTCTTCGGCGCCGAGCAGACCTATCCCGAGATCCTGACCCAGAACTTCCCGTTTGCCGACTGGGTCAACCAGGCCGAGGCTTATCTGAAAGAGAATTACCGCTGGCTGACGCGGGCGATCTCTCAAGGCATCCTGAGCCTGCTCGAGACCATCGAGTTCTTCCTGTGGGATGCGCCGTGGCCCGCGGTGGTCGCGGCCTTCGCCCTGCCCGCGCTCGCCTGGGGCGGGCTGCGGCTGGCGATCTTCACGGCTCTCGGCGTGATGCTGTGGGGCGCATTCAAGATGTGGGACGATGCCATGTCGACGCTGGCGATGATGATCGTGGCCGTCTCGCTATGTCTCGTGATCGGTCTGATCATCGGGGTCTTCTGCGCGCGCTCGGACCGGGTCGAGACGGCGGTGCGGCCATTCCTGGACACCATGCAGGTGATGCCCGCCTTCGTCTACCTGCTGCCAGCGCTGTTTCTTTTCGGCACCAACGCGGCGACGGCGACGATCGCGGTCATGATCTACGCGCTGCCGCCGATGATCCGGCTGACCAATCTGGGCATTCGGCAGGTGCCCGCGAACATGATCGAGGCCGCCGAGAGCTTTGGGACGACGCGCTGGCAGATGCTGACAAAGGTGCAGATCCCGCAGGCGCTGCCTTCGATCATGCTGGGCGTAAACCAGACGATCATGATGGCGCTGGCGCTGGCCGTCTTCGCAACGTTCGTCGGCGCGGGTGGCGGCCTGGGCGATCAGGTCTGGAAAGCGATCACCAAGCTGAAGGTCGGCTGGTCGATCGAGGCGGGCCTGTGCATCGTCGTGATGGCGATCATCTTCGACCGGTTGAGCCAGGCGATCTCGGCGCCCAGGGTGGCCCCGAAGCTGGCGCCGGACGAGATGGAGTTCCGCCTGCTGCCGCAAGACTGGGAGCCCTATGCCCCGGCGCGCTGGATCGAGAGTGTGGTGTCGCTGATATGGCAGGCCTGCGCCCTGCCCGCCCGTGGGCTGACGGCGCTGGCTGACCGGACTGGCTTTACAGAGGTGGTCGCCCGCAACATCTTTCTGATCGTCTCGGTTCTGATCATCGCTGCGATCTTTGCCGTCGACGCCTGGATCGCCGACATTGGCGGATATCCGCGCGGCTGGCGAATCTCGATCCGTGAGCCGTTGGATCAGGGCATCGACTGGCTGACGGTCAACAAGACGTTCATCGCTATCACCAAGACGATGAAGGCGTGGATCTATCTCTACGCGCTGCGCCCGCTCGACCAGTTCCTGACCGAGTTGCCGTGGTGGTACGTCACGGCACTGATGGTCGGCGGGGTCTGGTGGTCCGCCGGATGGCGCCTGGCGCTGTTCGCGTTCCTCTCACTGGTGTTCTGCGGTGCAACCGGGTTGTGGGAGATCACGATGTATACCTTCGCCGGGACCGTCGTCTCGGTGCTGATCTGCCTGATCTTCGGGATCCCGCTGGGCATCGCGGCGGCGAACTCGCAGACACTGGACGCGATCATCCGCCCGATCCTGGACCTGATGCAGACGATCCCGACCTTCTGCTACCTGATCCCCGCCCTGTTCTTCTTCGGCGGCTCGCCGACGACTGCGATCTTCGCGACTGTGATCTATGCGATTCCGCCGATCATTCGCACGACCAATCTGGGTCTGCGTCAGGTGCCCGAACAGATCGACGAGGTCGGGCGATCCTTCGGCGCAACACGCCTGCAGGCGCTTGGAAAGATCAAGCTGCCCCTGGCGATGCCAGCCGTGCTGCTGGGCATCAACCAGACGATCATCATGGCGCTGGCGATGCAGACGGTGACGCCCCTGGTTGCCGGGCTCGGCCTGGGCAAGGAGGTCTACGACGCAATGAACATTGCCGACACCGGGAAGGGCTTGGCCGCCGGGATCGCCATCGTGCTGATGGCGATCGTTCTGGACCGGCTGTCGCTGGCTTTGACAGCGACTCAGCGCAAGGCCTTGGGCCTGTCCTAGGATGGGTCGGGACCCATCCCGGCTTTCTGGTGCGCCTTACGGATTGTTGAAATCAGCGACTTGGCGCATCGAGATGAAGTCAGGCAGAGTCGCTCCATCGGGGTTCTGCTTTCTCTCGCGCGGATCGCTGATCGCCCTTGGGCGCGATCCGTAGTTTGCCAAGGCACCGGCGACCACGCCAACGACGTTGCGCCAGCCATCCGGGGCGTCCACGTTATCCGGATTGGGATAGATCGTGATGAACTTGTAGGCTTGCGTCCCGGCCATGCAGAAAAGCTCGTGCTTGTTCGGCACATATTTGTGCCAGACCGTCAGGCCGCACAAAACCGGCAGGACCCGTGCCGCGACATCGTCGGCCTGAAGGACATCGGCGGCGACATGAATCTTCCACCCGCTCTTGCTGCGATAGCCGACTTCGCCGTGGCGGAGCCTGCCGCAGCGTTTCTGATAGGCGATCAGGAATATGCGCTGGGTGGCGTAATTATGCCCAATCGGCGCTGCGATGTTCTGGTGGATCAGGGAGTCCTTGAAAGACGCCCCCATGACGGTTCCGCTGCGGTCCGTGCCTGGCGTAACGGTTGCGGTTCTCCAGCCCTGTTGCTGCTGTGCGCGATGGTCTCCCATCATGTCGAAATCTCCTTGTTCAAAAATGATACAGTCAAAATCGTATGAGATGCGGCCCAGTTCAACACCCGAAGGCGAAATTGCACCTGCCGCGCCGTGTCTTTCTACCAACAGGACGTCAAACCCTCTCGGGCACTCGGGTCTTTCGGGACCGCCGCAGGCGCAAACGATCCGTCGGACATCAGATATTCACAAGCCCGGAGAACCGCGTTAGCGTCCCGGCAGTTCCGTGACACGCGGGAGCGTCAAGGCCCAAAGAGGCCCATCAACAGGAGAGAGATATGAAGAAGCTGATCAACGCGACGGCTGCTGCAGGCCTGCTGGCCCTGGCAGCACCGCAGGCGCAGGCAGGTGGTGTGCTGAAGGTGCCGGTGCCGGACTGGACCGGCGGGGCCGTGACCTGCGAGATCCTGCACTACGTGCTGGAAAACGAGATGGACTACAAGGTCAAGCGCATCACCATGCCGGCCGGTGCCGCACTCGACGAGGGCATGATCGCGGGCGATCTGGATTTCGGCTGCGAGCGCTGGCCGGGCTATGATCCGACCAAGACGAAGTATGTGACCGAATATGGCGGCGATGGCTCGATCGTCTATTACGCGCCAACCGGCATCGTCGGTGCCTCGGGCTACTACGTCCCGCGCTACATGGTCGAGGGGCCGGATGCCGTGGCGGCGGACCTGAAATCCTACAAGGATCTGAACAAGTACAAGAAGCTGTTCGCGACCCTGGAGTCCGGTGACAAGGGCCGCCTGATCGGATGCCCGGTTGCCGCCTGGGAGTGCGAGGATGCGGCGCGTCTGGAGGGTCTTGGCGTTGACTTCGTCGTGACCGAACTGGGGTCCGAGACCGCGCATTGGGCCGAGATGGAAGCTGCCTACAAGCGCAAGGAACCGTTCATCGCCTATGCGTGGGAGCCGCACTGGATCCACGCAACGCTGGATCTGGTCGAGATCGAGCTTCCGACCTATGCGGACGATGCCTGGCCCGTTTCGGACTGGGGCAATGATGTCACGCAGCACTACGGGCCGAAGGAACTGGCCGACCGGCACCCGGACATTGTCGAGCTGTTCTCGAAGGCGCGGATCTCGAACACCGAGCAGGCCGGCATGATCCTGGCGATCGACAAGGATGGCCGTGACATCGAAGACGTGGTCGCCGAGTGGATGGAGGCCAACGAGGCAACCTGGAAATCCTGGTTGCCACAAACCAACTGATCGGTTTCTAGGCTCACTCAATCGGGGCGGGCCGAAAGGTCCGCCCTTTTGCGTTGGATCGGGTCTCAGGTTTGGTTCGGTGTCTCGCCGTAACCGAAGGTGTCATAGTCCTCGGCATGCAGCGATCGCACCCGGGCCAGAATGGCAGGTTCCAGAACCTCCTCAAACGGAAGATGGCGCTGCGCCTCGGCCTTGCTCAGCCCCGCGATTTGCCCGGGCGGGAACCGGGGCGTCCCGGTCAGATCGCTCAGCCAATTGGCAAGCACGGCGAAATCCTCGTGCCGGAAGACATGCGCGAGCGGGATCTCGTTGTGATAGAGCGCGACCAGCCGCGCCTGCGCGATCCAAACGGCCTGATCAGCAGAGGCGTCCTCCCCGCTGGCAAACGGCGCGATCATCTCCAAAAATGCCGAGAAGTGACGACGGTGCTGTTCGCCGGTGTAACCACTGCGACCATTTAAGATGCCGCGCGGGGGCGGCATCGGCCCATGGTCGCGGGTCAACGCGCGGCGGACCATCGAACGCGTCCAGTTTTGCCCGCAGGTCTCTTCCACGAAAGCTGCGTGGAGCCGAACCAGCGGGTGCGCGACAAGCGTAAACACGGGGCGCCCGGATGGCGACCCGAGGGGATAAAGCGTCCCGAGTTCCGCACGACCGAAGAGCTCCGCAACCGGAAGCTCGTCGCAGCCCGAAAGGTGGCGGCTGTCGATCCGGTGCATCAGCGCGATGACCGGTGCGAAGGCCGGACCGGCGATCGGCGCGAAGGCGGCGGGGATCCGTTCGGGACACAGAATGTCCTGGACCGAGGCAAGCGGCTTGGGGTCGGGACGCACCGGTTCGATCCCGATGAACGCGCACATCTCGTCGTAATTCTCGACCTTCTCGCACATCGGCATCGGGTTTTGTCGCAGGATGGGCGGCTCCTCTGGCACGATCCCGGTTGATCCGATGTGCAGGGCGACGTCCTGCAAGCGGTCGCGGACGTCGAGATCGTCGTAATCGATCCTGAAGGCCGACAATCCGTTGGCGGCCAAACGCGCTTCGAGCGCGTCGTAATGGACCGTCAGCCCCTGCCGGTAGACATCGAAACTCTTCGGATCGAACCGGATCTTCGCCGACATCCGACGCTTTGGATTGCGCAACATCCACTGATCGGTCTCGCGCGCGATCTGGAGCGAAACAAAACTCTCCACCGGGTCGCGGCGCAGAATGATGCGGGCGCACCGCGGGTCATCAAGCGTGTGGTCGATGATCCGCTGGTCGTGGCCGTCGAAGATCCGGAACCCGGCGATCTTGCCCGGCTCTGCCCCGATCATCTGCTCGAGAAATTGCAGCGGATCGGCATCGCGCTCTTCGCGCGTGAACCCCAGAACCTCGGTCTTGCGGGGGCCGGAAATGAAGCCCGGATTGAATGCCTCGCCGTAACACGCCGTGTCGCCCAGAGCCTCGAGCGTTTTCTCCAACAGATTGGAGCCCGTCCGCATCGCGCCGAAGATCGCAAAATATGTCGGACGCTCAGCCATCCACATAATCCGGAACCATCCATCCGGCGGACTTCATCCAGTCCTGCGCGAGGATGTCGTGCACGATTGCTTCTGCATTCGGAGATTCGGGATCGACGAAGCGATACCAGGCATCGAGTTGCGGCGGCTTCAGGGATTTACCGCGCTTGGTCTGCAAAGGGACTGTCAGGTCCGCAAGGAGGCTTTCGTCGCCCAGCAGGATCAATCTCACATTCGGGTCCGAGACGAGCGCGCATCGCACGAACCGGTTGTCGCCCGGATCGAACAGAAAGACGCTCGGCCGGTCGCGCCCCAGCCAGAGCACCTTCGCGAGGAACTGCGCCGCACGGTAGTCGCGCTGGACCGGATCGGTCGGCAGATTGCCCGGGCCAAGCCCGTCGATCGGTGCGAAGTCTTCGGAAAGATCGGCTGGAAACGGTCCAAAGAGCCGTCCGTGGAACCGCAACGCGTCGACTGGCGAGGACCGGCGGATGCGGCCCATCAGAGCAGTATCGCGCGAGACCAGCACCGTATAGGGCCGCCCGGTCTCGACCCGGGATTGGGACGTGTACCAAACCATTCGGGACGCGTTGACATGACCGGTGGAGCACTCCGTGCTCCGCTCGCGCGCCGCCGAGATCCGGTCTTCTTTGAAGTCGGGATCGAACCAGATCGCATTGCTGGATTTGCCGGGCCCGTCGCTGAGGCACAGCGAATACAGCGCATCGGCGTCGGGATCGATCTTTCGTGCCAGGAAATAGCCGCTTTGCTGCAGCAACTCCTGATGGTCGTCGTGAAAGACGACGGGACGTCCGTTCTGGTCGAAGCGCTGGAGCGTCAGGGACTGGCTTCGGATTTCGCGCGTCGAGAGCTGGCGGACCAAGGACTGAAAGAAGCTCTCGTCCGGGATCCAGGTATGGCGGAAATACGCGCACCAGGCATCGAGCCTGGGATGCGCAAGAATCTCGCGCAGGGTCTCGGCCGTCAGGCACCACCATTGCAAGCCAAGGTGCGGGGACAGATCCTGCGGTATGGTGCGCGAGACACCGAGCATGCGTTGCACATCGACGAACGTATCGAACAGTTTGCGCCGGCGCCGCCAGCCGACGGGGAACCAGAGCGAAAAGCGTTCCTCGGACAGACCTCCTTTGACCCAGCCCGCCTGATCGACCGGTACGGACTCGATGAAATCGACCCGGGGATTGCGCGACAGGAAGTCGGCGAGGTCCTCGACCGGCCGGATCGGCAGGCATGACCCGCTCAGCAGGCAGACGTGATCGACGTCGGCGCGCGACAGCAGGTTGCGCGCGGCGTCGAGCGTGGCGTCGACCAGCCCCATCATGCCCCATTCTGTCGCGTGAATCGACAAGACTTCGACGCGCTTGCCGAGATCGTGCAGCCTGCCCGCGTTGGCGCGCTTGTCGACATGCACGGTCACGGGACCGGTCAGCGACAGGTAGCGCACCAGTTCGGCCACCCGGTCGAACCGATCGTGTGCAAGGACGATGAATCCGGGACCGCTCAGAACCAGCCCCCATTGTTCATCAGGCCGAGCGACTGAAGCTGCCGCCAGTCCTGGTAACGCATGGATTGCGACGTCCAGAGGCAGACATCGCCGCCGCGCGCGTCATAGGCCCGGTACTCTGCCGAGTCGTCATAGTGCTGACGGCGCTTCATTTCCTCGCGGACCTTGTCGTCGAGGACATGGATAAACTTGGTGTGAAGCAGGATGCCGGAGGTCCGCGGCGGACCCTCGGTCGCATAGGTCCGGTTCAGCCGCCGCGGCAACAGATTGTGTGTCGACGTCTTGTAGACGAAACCCTTCTGCCAGCGCACGAGCGGGATCTTGTTCAGCGCCGGGGCATTGCGCGGGTTCAGCGTAAAGTGGACGCGCTGGCGCGGCCCGCCCTGAATCCAGAGGTTGTGATAGCGCCAGTTGCGATCCTGAGAATAGTTGAATGCATCGAACCAGGGCGCGGCCTCGACCGGATCGTGACCGGGTTCGACATTCGTCTCGCGCACGGACTGGTCCCCATAGAGATCGAGGAGCATGGTCGGAAAGCTCTCCCGCCCGCAAGCCTCGAGCCAGCGCGTCAGCGACGGCAGACGCCGCGTGTCATGGTGCGGATAGACCAGCAACTCGTCCGGGTCGGCAACGACCACCCAGCGCCCGGGCCCGTACCGCGCCAGCAGCGCGTTCATCCAGTCGACACCGAAGCGCGAGGCCTTGTAGCTGGCATCGGTCTGCCAGACAGAGACATCCTTGGCCCGGTCCAGCAGGCCGGGCGTGTTGTCGGTCGATCCATTATCAACGATCACGAAATGAACGATCCCGAGCTTGCGGTAATGGTCGAGGAAATGCGGCAGCCGGACCTCTTCGTTGCGGACGGTCGAGAACAGGATCGGGCCTTCGGGCATCTGCGCCGTGCGGTCGTTCGCGACCCGAAGCTCCCGTGCCTTCCACATCGCACGCAGTTGAAGCCCCCTACGCTCGAGGCGCAGCGAGATCCGTTCGCGAATTCGGTGGATCAGGCGCATGTCGTTTCTGCCCCGGGGGCCCTGTCTGGGGTTGGTCGATCGATCGGTGTTTTAGACTTGCTTCCTGCCATGCACCAGAATGGTTTCGATCGCGTTTTCGATGATCCGGAAATGCTGGGTCCAGGTTGGCGCTCGCCAATCGGCCAGGCGGGCGATTTGCGCCGCGCGGGCAGGTGAATCCGAGGCCGCATAGCCGATGATCGCGCGGTGCCAAATGTCGATGTCTTCGGGGTCGAGATACTCCGGAACGCCTGCGCCGACCTCGCGCAATGCGGGCAGGTTCGAGGCGATCACAGGGACACCCGCCGCCAGCGCCTCGGCCAACGGGAGGCCGTAGCCCTCGGCATGACTGGGGAACAACAAGGCGATCGCGCCCGCCATGTGTTCGGCCAGTGCTGCATCGTCGGGCGTGCCAGCCTCGATCACGGTGCGGCCCATCATCGGCTCGCTGTCGAGCATGGCGAACACCTCGTGGTTCTCCCAGCCCCGGCGGCCCAGGATGACAAGACGGGGAGAGGCATCACCCAGTTCGTCCCAGAACCTGCGCCAGATCTTCAGGAGAAGTGCATGGTTCTTGCGCGGCTCGATCGTGCCGAGTGTGATGAAGGAAGCGGGTGCCGCGGTGCCGGTTTGCTCCGGCGGGTCGATGCCCAGCGGTGCGACGGTAACGGTCTGCGTGGCACCGTGGGCGCGCAGGCGCTCTGCCGTGTCGTGCGAGTTGGCAAGCAGCAGATCGGCTTGCAGGGCAGCCGCGAGCTTGTCGCGGAACTTTGCCACGGTCCCGTCGCGGGCGAACTCCGGCTGGTCCAACGGGATCGTGTCGTGAATCATCACGCCCCTCTGGAACGCTGCCTTGGCGGTCGCCGCCAGCACGGCGCCACTCAGGTTGTCGTGCCCGACGTTCAGACACAGTCCGCCAGCGGGGAGATGCTCGCTGAGCATCCTTGTGATCCCGTCTGCAGTCGCCACGGCCCGCGCCATCGACCGCACCAGCGACTGAGCGGCCCGAAGCTCGCGGTCGCGCTGGATCTGCAGTCGCCCGCGCAGATCGAGTCGCGGCGGATCATCGCCGTCCTCGATCCAGCCCAGCAGATCGCCGACCGCATCGACATCCAGCAGATAGTGCCGCCCGTCGAACGCCGCCAGAAAGCGCCCGCCCCGGATCGAGGCCCAGCGGATATAGGCCCGTTCGACCCGGTCGATCCCGGTTGGCGCGGGCAGCCGCGCACGGGCAACGGTCCGCGAGATGTCGAGCAACAGGGGCGGGCTTTCGCGCATCCGCTCCCTCTGCCATGGTGCGCGTCTCGGGACAACGCTTTGGATGTTGAGGGGACGCAAGGGCCATGAAGATCACGCGCATCTCGATCTACCAGGTCGACCTGCCGCTGAAGGAGGGCTCGTATTCCTGGGCCAGCCAATCCTTCGCGGCGTTCGACACGACCGCCGTGATCGTCGAGACCGACGAGGGCATCACCGGTGTTGGCGAAACCTGTCCATTGGGTCCGGCCTATCTGGCGGCTTTTGCCGAGGGCGCGCGGACCGGGATCGCGTATATCGGACGTGATCTGATTGGACAGGATCCAACGCAATTGGACGTGATCAACGCCCGCATGGATGCCTCGCTGAAGGGGCATCCTTATGCGAAATCGGCGCTGGATGCCGCCTGCTGGGACATCCTGGGGAAAGCGACCGGACAGCCCGTCTGGAAGATGCTCGGCGGCAAGGCGCAGGAGAGCGTGCGCCTGTTCAAGGTGGTCACGCGCGGAGACCCCGGCCTGATGGCCGAGCGTACGCAGGAATACCAGGAGGCAGGCTTCACCCAGTTTCAGGTCAAGGTCGGCGAGGATCCCGACACCGATATCGAGCGCTTCCGCCGGGTCGGTGCGGTCCTGCGCCCCGGAGATGTCATGGACGCCGACGCCAACACCGGCTGGAAGCAGCACGAGGCCATCCGTGTGGTCAATGCCGTAAGCGATTTGGCCGCGGAGCACGGGTTCCGGATGTATATCGAACAGCCCTGCCTGAGTTACGAGGAATGCCTCGCCGTGCGCCGGATCTGCCAACACCCGTTCATTCTGGACGAATGCATGGACGGTCTTCCGGTCCTGCTGCAAGGCTGGCGCGACGGCGCAATGGACCTGATCAACCTGAAGATCAACCGCTTCGGAGGGCTGACCCGGTCCCGCCTGATCCGCGACCTCTGCGTACAGTTGGGCATCGCGATGACCATCGAGGATTCTTGGGGTGGAGAGATCGCCACCGCCGCGATTGCCCACCTGGCCCAGTCAACACCCGCCGAGTTCCACTTCCAGTCCTCGGCCTTCCACGATTACCACCCGGTCAGCCTCGCCGATGGCGCGCCACGGGTCGAGGGTGGCGTGATGTACGCCTCCGACGCGCCGGGGTTGGGTGTGACGCCGGATATGGACGTGCTGGGCGAACCAGTGGCTGTGTTGGAGTGAGACCGGCTAACAATTGATTCTGGCACTTCGCGCCAAGATATTGAAATACATCAAGTAATTCAGACATTGACCAAAGAACTCCGTTGAGAGACCTTCGCTACTGGCAATGCGGCTCTGCGGACTGGTCGGTTATGCAACGTGTCTGACCCGAGCCCATATTGACCGAGGCCACATTTGGTCTGGCTTGCAATTTCGGGTGTAGATCGGTCATTAAAACTCGGTCGGCTATCAGGCGACAGGCTTCGGGATGCTACATCAGATCGAGCTCAGCTCGCTTTGGCTCTACAGCACGCTTCGCGGAGAGGCAGTATCCCAGAGTTACGCCTAAGCTAGAAACTGAGATCTGGCTTCGCGTAGATGCCGCGCGCTTGCTCGAAAGCCTGACCAATGCGCAGTGCCAAAGGGTCGTCAAGATGGCGAACGATGATCTGGAGCGATGTCGGCAGGCCGTGCGGGGTGAATCCGATCGGGACCGACAGGGCGGCCAACTCAAGATAGTTCACGACACGGGTGTATAGCGACATCGAGTAATCGTTCTCGTCCGCCTCGGCAGTTGGAATTGCCGTTACTGGCGCTGTCGGCATGATGAGTGCGTCGAGGCGATCGAACATCGTCAGGAAGGTTTCGATGTCGGCCTGGCGCGTTCGCTGTGCCAGAACCCGGTCGCGGGCCGTCATGTCACGTCCCACCAGCATGCGCATTCGAGTGGTGTCATTCAGGGGGGCCTCGTTGGAATCCGCCATGGCGGCGTGCGTGGCGTAAGCATCCGACGCGATGATGGACGTCGCAGCGCGTTGGTAATCGGCAAACTCACGCGGCAGGTCGAAGGGTTCTGGCGTGATCTCGTGGGCTTCGAACAGTTTGATCGCATCGCTGAAGGACGAGCGCACGTCGTCTGTTGCATCAATCAGCCCGGCATCAGAGAGGCGCCCGATCCTTAGACCCGAGAGACCACGATCAAGGCCCTCGATCGGATCAAAGCGCGATATGCCCATGGTCGTTGGGTCCTCACGGTCTTCGCCTTGCATCACTGACAGCATCTGGGCCGCGCGGCGTACCGTGTCTGTGAGTGCTCCGATCGTGTCGAAGGTGTCCGAGAGCGAGACAACGCCAGCCCGGCTGACGAGCCCGATGGATGTCTTGTGCCCGACACATCCGCAGAATGCCGCCGGGATGCGAACCGAACCACCGGTATCCGTACCCAGCCCGGCCTTCACGAAGCCGCCGCCTACGGCGACGCCGGTGCCGCTGGAGGATCCGCCGGGCGTGTGTGGCTCGTCTGGCTTCCAGGGGTTCACAGGCGTGCCTTGCGAGGCATTGGTGCCCCA
Organism: Pseudomonadota bacterium; assembly: GCA_038534135.1. Classification (GTDB taxonomy): domain Bacteria; phylum Pseudomonadota; class Alphaproteobacteria; order Rhodobacterales; family Rhodobacteraceae; genus Thermohalobaculum. Next base: position 45,788 of record JBCAXJ010000028.1, read on the forward strand.
GCCGCCAAACGCAAATTCGACCGTGTTTGTCTTGGCGACCGTGATCGCCCCTGCCGCGCGCAGACGCGCAACGACATTTGCGTCAGTGGAGACAACGGGCGGATTGGGCCGCGTGGCTGATCCCGCCTTGGTGGGCATCCCACCGACATCGATGATGTCTTTGACCACGATGGGCAGACCATGCAGCGGCCCGAGTTCGATCCCGGCGCTCGCAAGCGCATCGCGGTGCTGCCCCTCGGCTTCGACGATATCGCCCGCGATGACGGCGCAGGCGTTCAGCTTGGGCTGCGCGACCGTCAGCGCATCGCGGGCTGCGAGAGCTTGTTTCGGGTAATCGGTGCCGCTCATGATCTGTGCCTCGTTGACTCAATAGGTTGCGAAGATCCGCTCGATTCCTATCGGATCTTCGGTGACGGTCAGCGCCAGCGACAACAGGATCCGCGCCTTCTGTGGGTTGAGATTGTCCGCCGGAACAATGCCAGCCTGGCGCAGGCGCGTCAGAGCGACGACCCGTCCGCTGCCTGCGCGCGTGGACTGGACCACTGCAATCCCGGCTTCGGCAGCCGCGGCCAACGCGGCGTGTTCTGCTGGCGGAGCCATGCCCGGCGCAAGACCTGCCGAGACGACACCCTTGGCGCCTGCCTCCACGAACGCGCGCACGGCCGTACCGTCGGCCCCTGCATAGGAGTACGATATGTCGACGCGAGGCAGGACCTCCACCCCCCGGACATCGAACTCGGTGTCGGGCATATGGGCACGGACCGGCTTGCGATAGATCACGACCTGGTCAGCGTCCGCATGTCCCAGCACGCCGAAATCTGGTGTGCGGAAGGTTTGGAGCCGCCATGTCGAGGTCTTCGTGACGTCCCGTGCCGCCTGGATCTCTTCGTTCACGACCAGCAAAACGCCGAGGCCCCGTGCTTCGGGGCTGAGCGCGGTCTTGACGGCCGCCGCCATGTTGGCCGCGCCGTCCGTGGACAACCCTGTTGCCGGACGTTGCGCCCCCGTGATGACAACCGGCAGGTCCGCCTTGACTGTGAGGTTCAGGGCATATGCCGTCTCCTCCATCGTCGCGGTTCCGTGGAGGATCACCACACCGGCCAGATCGGGATGCTCGGCGGCAAGACGGTCGATCTGGCGCACGATGTGCAACCATTCAGGCGAGCCGATCTGTGTGCTTGGCACCGGTGGAAACGGGACCGCGATCAGGTCGGCCAGTTCAGACACTTCCGGAAAATGAGCGATCATGCCGGCTGCGTCATTCATCTTGCCCAGCGTGATGTAATCCTGCACGTCAAACGCATCGCGTCCCAAGGACGAGATCGTCCCGCCTGTACCGATAATCGCGACCTTGCGTTTGTCCGTCATGATACGGTTTCAAGCCCAGCGTACAAACAGGCGGAGAGGTGTCCCTCATTCACCGCCCGGCTATCAGGTGTACCGAGCAGGCAATCGGCTGTCGCCAACTCACACCGCGGTGCGAACGCGCAGCCGGTGGGCAGCCGCGACATATCGGGAGGTGAGCCGTCAATTGCTTTCAGTCGTTCCCCACGCATGGCGCCGCGCACGGTCGAGGCCATCAGCCCCCGCGTATACGGATGGCTGGGGGCTGAGAAAACGCTCCGCACCGATCCGGTTTCCACAAACCGGCCCGCGTACATCACGGCAATGCGGTCCGCGATCTCGACCGCTACGCCCATGTCGTGGGTCACGAACACAACGGCCATGCCAAGCTCTCGCTGCAATTCTCGGAGCAACAGCAGGATCTGGATCTGCACTGTCGCATCCAGCGCCGTCGTCGGCTCGTCCGCCAACAGCAGGCTGGGTTTGCAGGACAGAGCCAGGGCGATCATTGCGCGCTGTCGCATGCCGCCCGAAAGTTCGAACGGATAATTGGCGAGGCGGCGCTTGGCGGACGGGATCTGTACCAGTTCCAGCAGTTCCAGCGCACGGGCCATGGCGTCCTGTTTCGAGATGCCCTCGTGTCGGCGGATCGTTTCAGATATCTGCTCACCGATTGTGTAGACCGGATCAAAGGATGTCATCGGTTCCTGAAAGATCATGGACACCGTCGGACCGCGCAAATCTGCCAGAGTGCGCTCATCGGCGGTGACGATGTTGTGGCCCGCGAGTTGGATTGCGCCGCCGAACCGGGTCTTCTTGGGCGGAAGCAACCTCATCAGCGCGCGCATGGTCACGGACTTGCCCGACCCTGACTCACCCAGGATGCACAAGACCTCGCCAGCGTCCAGCGTGAAACTGACGCCATTGACCGCATTCACCACCGCGTCCGCGGAATGAAAGGCAACCGTCAGGTCCTTGACTTCGACAAGCGCGCTCATGCTGCGGCTTTCGCGGGCGCGGCGCTGTGACCAGACTGCGGGATGGTCATGTGGCAAGCGGTCAGGTGCGCGCTACCCTGCGCGACACGCCTGAGGTCCGGCGACTTCAGACCACAGACCTGTTCGGCGTGCGGACAACGAGTATGAAAGCGGCAGCCCGAGGGTGGATTGATCGGATTCGGCGGATCGCCGGTGATGGGCGCGGCAGTCGCACGATTGTCGGGATCCATCGATGGCATCGCCGATAGCAGCGCCTTTGTGTAGGGATGGCGCGGGCTGTCGTAGATCTGATCGACGGGACCGATCTCCACGACCTCGCCCAGATACATCACCAGAACCCGGTCAGACATGTAGTGCACCACATGAAGGTCGTGGCTGATGAAGACATACGTCAGGCCCATGTCTCTCTTGAGATCCGTCAAAAGGTTCAGCACCTGCGCTTCGACGGATTTGTCCAGCGCAGAGACCGCCTCGTCCAGGATGACGACCGATGGTTCCAGCGCCAATGCGCGGGCGATGTTGACGCGCTGTCTTTGTCCACCCGACAGTTCGTGCGGATAGCGCCGGATGAACAGGTTGGGATCCAGTCCGACCTTGGACAACAGATCGCGGGCGCGGTCTTTCGCATCCTTGCGGGAGACGCCGTGGACCACAGGGCCGAAGGCCACGGAATCCTCGATCGTCAGTCTTGGGTTCAGCGATGCATAGCTGTCCTGAAACACCATCTGCATCTGACGGCGCATGTCGCGCAGGCTGAGCCCGCCGGGGCCAATCCTTTCGCCATTCAGGGACATGGTTCCGGCGTCGGGTTCGATCAGCCGCATCAGCAGCTTGGCAGTCGTCGACTTGCCACAACCGGATTCGCCGACAATACCCAACGTCTCGCCGGGCTGAACGTCGAAGCTGACCCCATCGACCGCCTGAACATTCACGACGGCTCGATTCAACAGACCACTGCGGACGGGGAAATAGCGTTTCAGGTCTGAGACGGACAGGATCGGAGCTTTGATCATGCTGTTGTTCCTCACATCCGGATGTCCATTGCCGAGCGTAAGCCGTCGCTGAGCAGGTTGAAGCTGAGCGAAGAGATGAAGATCGCAACGCCGGGCAGAGCGGCGAGCAACGGGTCGACATAGATCGCCTGACGGAGCGTGTTCAGCATCAGACCCCACTCCGGCTCGGGCGGTTTTACACCAAGGCCCAGAAAGGACAGACCCGAGGCGAGGATGATCGAAACACTGACAAGGCTGGTCGCGTAGATGAAGATCGCGCCCAACACGTTTGCGAGCACATGGACACGGATGATCGTGAAGGATCCGGCCCCCGAAGCGCGTGCCGCCTCGACATAATCCAGTCCACGGACTTGGGTCGTGACACTCTCGGCCACGCGGGCCAGCGGGGGGATGAACACCAGCGTCAGTGACAGGACAGCGTTACCGATGCCCGCGCCCAATGCGCCAGAGACCGCGATCGCCAGCAGAACCGATGGGAACGCATAGAAGACATCCATGGTGCGCATGATCACCATGTTGGTGCGCCCGCCGACAAACCCCGCGACAATGCCGAGCGCACCACCGATGATCAGTGCATAGATCACCGGCATGATCCCCATGAACAGCGACAGGCGCCCGCCATAGATCAGACGGCTGAGCATATCTCGGCCAGTCTCGTCGGTGCCAAGCAGGTGGCCTTCGGTTCCAACAGGCTTCAGTCGGTTGATCATGCTGGCCTTGTAGGGATCCAGTGGCGCGACCAGATCGGCAAACACAGCAATCATGATGATGGTGGTGGCAATGGCTCCGAAAGCCAGTGTCACTCTGTCCCGCATCAGGCGTTCGCCCACCGTCATCCAGTAACCGCGCGACTGGACCGCGACCTGCGCTACATCGATCTTGGTGGTTGGCATGGACACATTCATGTCACCGTCCTCACGTGCGCCGCATGCGCGGATCGATCAGCGTTTGCAAGATGTCGACAGCCAGGTTGAGCACCACAAAGAACATGGCGAGCACCAGAATGGTTCCTTGCAGGGTTGGAATGTCCCGCCTGAAGATCGCGTCGTTCAACAGGTATCCGGTGCCCGGCCAGTTGAAGACAGTCTCGACAAGAATGGACCCGCCCAGCAGATAGCCAAGTTGCAATCCCATGACCGCCAGCACAGTGGGTGCTGCGTTCTTGACCACGTGCAACATGACCGAGTTGTTCAGCAGACCCTTTGCATGCAGCGCCTGCACAAAGTCCTGGCTCAGGATTTCGGCCACCGTGGCGCGGACGGTCCGGGTGATGATGCCACAGGGGATCACGGATAGCGTGATGGCAGGCAGGATCAGGTGCTTGATGTGCTCCCAGTCAAACTGCCATCCGGCCGAGCCACCCGGGCCGATGCCTGTCGCGGGCAGAACCCGCAGTTCGACAGCGAAGATGATCACCAGCACGATGCCCAGCCAGTAATGCGGGATGGAAACGCCCGTCACACCGAAGCCGGTTGCAACCTTATCGATCCATGTTCCCTGGTAGTAGCCGGCGAGCCCCCCCAGAGACGCCCCGACAATGAACCCAAGAAAGGTTGCGCAAAGCGCCAGCATCAGCGTGTTCGGCACGGCCGTCGCCAGCGCTTCGACCACGGGTTGGTTGTTGGTGACAGACCGACCGAGATCGCCTGAAAGCGCACGGCCCAACCAGCGCGCGTACTGAACGGGGATTGGTTGATCGAAGCCGTAATCGGCTTTCAGTTTCTCGACCACCGAGGCCGGCGCATCCGCACCTACCACGGCGTCAAGCGGATCTCCCGGTGCGATGTGGACCAGCCCGAAGGCCAGGATCGTCACGCCCAGCGAGATCGGGATGACATAGAGAATTCGGCTGATGATATAGCCAAGCACAGGTGAAATCCTTTCGGGATGTCGGGATTGGCCGGGCGCGCAACGCCCGACCAGAGTTCAGGTGCGCAGCCTCCAGCTCATTCCATGTAGACACTGGACAAGCTCTGGAACCAGTTCTTGGCAGGCTGGAAGCCCTTGACGTTCTCGCCCATGGCACGCGGTGCGACGTCATGGACAACCCAGACGAACAGGGCCTCGTCGACCTCCTTCGTGTGCACCTTCGCCAGGATCGCATCCCGCTCGACTGGATCGAAAGTCAGCTGCGTCTGCTTGAGCAGTGCGTCCATTTCCGGATCCGAGTAGTATCCGAAGTTCACACCGGCAGGGGCCGCAAGATCCGACCGCAGGAACCGGGTGAAAGAGCTGTACGGGTCCTGTGTCGTGTAGCTGACATTGATGCCGTGGCTGCCGTTCGCCTGCGGCGCCTTCGCGCCTGCACGCCAGATATCCAGCAGAGCCTGCCATTCCACCACATCAAACTCGACCTCTATGCCAATCTCGGCAAGGTTTTGCTGAATGTATTCGTTCATCTGCAAGGGCAGCATTTGACCGGACCCAGAGGCCGAGATCGACATCTTCACCTTGACCGGGTTCTCCGGGCTGAAGCCTGCCTCAGCCATAAGGGCCTTTGCCGCTTCGATATCGGTCTTCAACTCGAAGCTTGGAGAGCCCCACCAAACGTCTTCTGGCGTCACGTGGCCCTTTGCTTCGACAGCGTAGCCCCCAAGCAACTGAACGATGCCGGGCCGATCGATCGCGAGGTTCGCAGCCTTGCGTACGCGAATGTCATTCCACGGCGAACCCTCGACACGGCTGAGGTGCCATGACCAGACATGCGGGTAGACATTGGATACGACCTGGAAACCCGAGCTCTTGATCCGAGGGATCGCATCCGGAGCAGGCGCTTCGATCCAGTCGACCTGACCGGACAGCAAGGCTGCCGTACGTGCCGAGGGATCCGGCAATGGCAGCAGGACGACGCGGTCCACCTTTGGGATGCGTGTTTCGTCCCAGTGGTCAGCAAACGGCACCAGTTCGGCGCGCTCACGCGCGGTCAGAACATCCAGCGTGAAGGGTCCCGTGCCGGATGGATTCTTTGCAAACTCCTCCCAGCTGCCCGCGGCCTCGAATGCTGCTGGCGAGGCCATCAGGAAATAGCAGATCTGGAACGGAAAAAAGCTGTCAGGTGTCGTCGTTTCAAACACGACCGTGTAGTCGTCGACCTTCGTGACAGACTTAAAGCCGGGCATCCGGAAGTTCACCAGAGAGGCCTGCCGCGCGGAATACTGTGGACTATCTTCGTTGAATTGCTTGTCGATATTGAAGATCACCGCATCGGCATTGAACTCGCTGCCGTCGTGGAACTTCACGCCCTTGCGCAGATTGAATGTCCATTTCGTCTGGTCGTCCGGATCGACGGACCAGCTTTCGGCAAGTCCAGGGATCAGACCCGAAGGTTTGTCCGAACTGCTGAGATCCCAGTTGATCAGGCCATCATAAAGCTGGAGGCCAACAAAGCGAAAGCCTTCGAAGCCGTTATCGGGCTGTCCCCATGTCAACGGCACGTCGTTTGCCGTCATTCCGATCCGCAGTGTTCCTGCGGCGTTTGCAGGCGCGGTTGCAAGCATCACGCTGACTGCCAGCACCCCCGCTGTACGCCCAAGTGTCCCTATCCAGGAGCTTATCGTCGACATTCTCACCTCCGTCTGCCTCTGGCGATGCCAGATCATCTAACTGTGCGTGCGCAGCATTTTTTGTGCTGCACATGCACAGTCAGTGGGATTTGACAGGAAGTCTATCGATTCGTGCGCGATCGTTAGCCAGTTTATTGGAAAGATGGAGCAATTGGTGGTTTAAAAATATGCAAGATTTTCTGTCCGATTAAAAGTTATGCGATTGTGTGCAATTGAAGGGCTCCAGAGAGTTTTCGCACTCCCGAGAAACCCGTCGCCCATCAGGGCTTTAGGTCTTCCGATGATCCAAAGCCGGATGAAGAACCCAGCCAATTCGAAGGCTGTGTAGCTGGTAGTGGAGGACCCGGATGTTGGCAGCCGTCACTGCGTTTCTATGGATCCCGAACTCCGGCTTTGGCCGCTTGATGTCGCGCCAATAAAGCTTCAGGAATTGGCCGCCCGGGCAGGCATACGTATCTGCACGGTGATCCTTAGTGAAGTCAATTGCGGGGAACGCGCCACCCTTCTTCGCCATTCTGCTGAAGACAGCGCTCCTGATCGACAGTGTACCGTCGACCTTCTGTGCTGCTTCGGATATCAGACGCCAAAGTTCATAAATCTGGAACACCGCATGCCTGATATCATCTACACCAAAGTTGACGAAGCACCAGAGCTGGCCTCTGCTTCACTGTTGCCAATCATCCGAAACTTCGCCGCGGCCGCCAACGTCAGCGTTGGAACAAAAGACATCAGTCTCGCGGGGCGCATTCTGGCGGCTTTTCCCGAACACTTAAGCGCAGATCAACGCCAGCCCGATGATCTGGAGGAACTGGGTCGTTTGGTAAAGACGGCCGAGGCGAACGTTATCAAGCTGCCAAACATCTCCGCCTCGGTGCCTCAGCTGGTCGGTGCAATCAAAGAGCTGCAATCGCAGGGTTACGCGCTGCCGGACTATCCAGAAGCCCCGGAAACTGATGAGGAATTAGCGGTACGAGCCAAGTATGATGCGATCAAGGGGTCGGCGGTGAACCCGGTCCTGCGCGAAGGTAATTCTGATCGCCGTGCGGCAAAAGCAGTGAAGAACTTCGCACAAGCGAACCCGCACCGCATGGGCGAATGGACTGCCGACAGTAAGACGCATGTGTCGTCCATGTCAGGCAACGACTTCTTCTCGAACGAGACCTCTGCCACGCTTGGCGCAGAAACTGGTGCCAAAATCGTGCTGGAAACCGCCTTGGGCGAGACAGTTCTGAAGGAAGGTCTTGAATACCCCGCAGGCACAGTCGTTGACGCGACTTACATGAGCGTTGCTGCCCTCAAAGACTTTCTTGCCGCCGAGATTGATAAGACCAAGGACCAGGGCATCCTTTTCTCGCTGCACCTTAAAGCAACGATGATGAAAGTGTCTGATCCCATCCTGTTCGGCCACGCGGTAACAGCTTTCCTGGCACCAGTGTTCGACAAGCACGGGGATGCGATGGCCGAGCTTGGCGTGAACCCCAATTCGGGTTTGGGTGACCTGTTGGCACGGGTCAAAGACAACGCAGCAATCCTGGCTGATATCGACGCCTGCATGGCGGCGCGTCCGCCGGTGTACATGGTCGATTCCGACAAAGGCATCACCAACCTGCACGTCTCGTCGGATGTGATCATCGATGCCTCGATGCCAGCACTCATTCGCGCAGGCGGCAAAGGTTGGGGCCCCGACGGAAACGAGGCAGACGCCAATTGCGTGATCCCCGACAATTCCTATGCACCGATTTATGACGAAGCGATCAACTTCTTCAAAGAGAACGGCAAGCTGAACCCGGCGACCGCAGGAACGGTCCAGAACATCGGCCTGATGGCACAGAAGGCCGAGGAATACGGCTCTCACCCGACAACGTTCGAAATCCCGGAAGCTGGCACGGTAAAGTTGATCCTTGATGATGGCACGGTTCTGCATCAACACACCGTAGCCGCACGCGACATCTGGCGCTCCTCGTCGACGCGCCAGGCGCCGATCGAGGATTGGGTCAACCTCGCGATTTCTCGACAGAAGGCCGAGGGCTGCGAAGCGATCTTCTGGCTGGACGAGCACCGCGCGCATGACGCAGAGCTCATCGCCTACGTCAAGCCGATCCTTGAAGCGCAAGGCGTGGCTGACACGTTCAAAATCATGGCTCCGCGCGAAGCCACCCGCACGTCGCTCGAGACCATCACCAAAGGCGAAAATTCAATCGCCGTGACCGGCAACGTGTTGCGCGACTATCTCACGGATCTCTTCCCGATCCTGGAATTGGCGACATCCGCCAAGATGCTGTCGATTGTGAAGCTGATGAACGGTGGTGGACTGTTTGAAACCGGGGCGGGCGGCTCTGCGCCAAAACACGTTCAGCAGCTGAATGAGGAGAACCACCTGCGCTGGGACAGTCTGGGTGAGTTCTGTGCGCTTGGCGAAAGTTTCATTTTCCTCGCCGATGCCAAAGGCAATGAGAAAGCCCGGATCCTAGGCCGGGCTGTCGAGACGGCAACCCAAGGCATCCTCGACCATGACCGCTCTCCGTCGCGCAAGGTTGGTGAGCCGGACAACCGCGATAGCCATTACTGGTTTGCGCGGTACTGGGCTGAAGCGGTGGCAGCTCAGGAACAGGATGCCGAACTTGCTGCGCATTTTGCGCCAGTCGCTCAGGCGCTTGCGGCGGAGGAAGCAGCAATTCTTTCAGAGCTTGCTGCTGTCCAGGGACCCGCTGCCGAGCTTGGCGGCTACTATCGCACGGACGCTGCCAAGACCGCCGCCGTCATGCGCCCGTCCGCGACGTTAAACTCCATCATTGGGCAGTCCGGCTGATCCGATCTTGGACCGCGCACCCTTTCTGGGGCGCGGTCAGACATTGCGGTCGATGAGTTGTGTGGATGAATATGGGTGTCTGCGAACCGGAAGCTTCGATGTGGCATTGAGCGACTCGACCAAAGGCAATTCCAAGCCGACGGAGGAGAAGCATAACGGCTCTGCGAGGTCGTACCTTATCGCGCAACTCTCAATCGCCTATGTCGTGGTTCTGGCACTTCGTGTTAAGGCTTTGGGATGCTTGGATTGTTCAATATCTTCGGCCGTTCTGAAGGCCTCAAGGCGATAGATCAGGCTCTTCGTGAATTCGACATACACCCGCGAGTCGTTCCTGAAGCGGTAAAGCTCGCGACCATCAGACTCATGCAGAAAGCATCGAACCCGGAGTACGTGCTTTGTGATGCGGACTACAAAAGAGCTTCAGAATTGCTGAGTTATTCCATCCTTGGTCCGGATCAGTTCGTTGCCAGTAACACCCTCGCCGCAGCCAAACGTGCCGAGCAACGCCTTGAGGAAGCCATTTCTGCTGGCGATAGCTTAGATGCCGAGCTGATCCTTTTGGCTGTTCATTCCGGCGTTATTCATTCGACGATCGCAGAGCAGTTCGACATCGAGGGGAACGAATAGATAGTCGATCGCATGTTACAATCGGCGGCTCTAGCGACGTCTGCTTCTTGGATACTGAAGTGCAGATGATGACTACGTCTCCAACGGTAGCTGTGGGTTGATCGATAAGCTTATAGCTCAGAACGACAGGGCAGCACCGTCACGGCGGCTGTCTGCGGCACCAATGAGCACACCGGTCTTTGAGTCCCGGCTGATCGCATGCATGCCGCCGCACGTCATCGAGAACGGCTCGATCGAGGTGACATCATGTCCCCGCCGCCTGAGTTGCTCGATCACCGGCGCCTCGATGCGGTTCTCCAGATCAACGCGTCGCCCATCCCACAACCTTGCCCGCGGGGCATCGATCGCGGTCTGCAGTTCCAGGCCAAACACGCGATGATGCACCATTGCCTGAACTTGCGTCTGAAGAATACCAAAGCTGCCGGGCGTACCCAGTGCCAATGCAAAACTGCCGTCCGACAGCGAGATGGAGGGCGCAAGACACATCCCGAATCGCTGGCCGCCCTTTAGGAGGTTTGGTGAGGCTGGATTCAGATCGCCCCAATTCATGAAATTGTTCATGCAGACGCCGGTGCCAGGTATCACGACGCCCGATCCATACATCGAGCCGAGGCTTTGCGTCAGACATACCGCGTTGCCGTCCCGGTCGACCGCGGACAGCGACGTCGTGTGCTCGCGGGCTGCGCGTTCGATGGAAAGGGGGCCCTCGCCAAAACCCTCGGTGCGCCCATAAGCGGCATCCGCCGTGGCCAGACGATCGCAAAGTTGATCGATTTCAGCGCGGCCGAGCAACTCTCGGGCGCGGTCGGGGCTGCATCGATTATTCCGTATCCGGCACTCAGCCGCCAGGCGGATCGCGCGGAAGACGCGATCAAGGTGTTCCGCTGACAGGTGTACGGCACCATCCAGACCGGCGGCCTCGAGAATCCCGAGAGACAGCAGGTACTGAAAGGACTCCGCCGGTGGCGGCGGCACATGGACGTCGAGACCTGAGAATGACACGACAACCGGTTTCTCCCAGAACGGCCGCACCTCAGCCAGATCTTCAAGGCTCATGCACCCGCCGAGTTTGCCGAGATGAGCGATCATCTGCGCACCGAGCGGACCGTCATAGAGATAGGAAGGCCCCTGCTCGGCTATCGCAGACAGTGTACGCGCAAGGTCTGGTTGCCTGAAAACAACATCGACGGCGCCGCCATTGGTTCCGTTGAAATAGAGATCACGCCACTCTGGTTGCATAGCTCTGCCGAGGCTGGCCTTGGTCATCGCGTTGAAGAACGGAGACGTTACAACGCCCTCATCGGCATACTCGATTGCTGGCGCAAAGATGTCCTTGAGATCCAGTTTGCCGAGTTGTTGAACCAGAAAGCACCAGCCTGCCAGGTTGCCGGGCACTCCACTCGCGTTGGCGCCGTCAACGGTTTCGGACTTGGTGATACCTGCCGCATCAAATGTACGCGGCACCGGCGGGTGGAAATCCAGGCTTCGGACGCGTCTGTCCGAATTGGTGTAGACGACAGCCATCCCGAGCCCGGCGAGGCCTGACATGAAAGGTTCAACCACGTTTAACGCAGCGGCCGTCGCTGCGATCGCGTCAAACGCATTCCCACCCCGTTGCAACATCCGGATCCCAGCCTGGGATGCGAGAGGATGGGCCGAGGAAACCATCCCGCGTGTTCCCCGAACGGACGGACGGCCATGGGAAAAAACGGGAATGGTCGACTTGGTTCCGGTCATGACGGACTCCGATTTCGCGCAATTTGATCTGGCTTGCGCCATGTGACTCGATATCTCGCCACTTTCGGCCGAGACGAAGGTTGGCTGGTGCGAACAACAGGTTGGAGGTGGCTTCTGGTGCGCACAAAACATTCCAGAAGTAGCGTCTGCGGAAATCTTGCGGTTGGCAAGAGAACTGACCAAATGCAAACAGCCTGACCGACCATGGATTGCGAATTTAGGCGAAGTGCAAGACTTCGCACACGCGACAAGTGTCGGCAAACGGGAACGCGCTTGCAAAAGAACGAGCGGTGTCGGGGACGGCGGGAACGGGCTGATTTTGTTGAAGGAGTCGTTTTCCGAGAACTTGTTTGAGCCTCCCCTTTGAACTGGTCCGACGCTATGTTTAGGAGAACGGAGGACCAGAAATGGCGAACAAACGACCCAAGCCCGAAGAGATAGTTTCGAAGGTGCGGCAGGTTGAGGTGTTGATCGGGCAAGGGATGCCCCGGATCGATGCCATCCGACAGATAGCTGTCACCGAACAAACCTATTACCGCTGGCGCAAGAGTGAGCCGCGCAGCGCGCCACTGGTTCGAGCGCCGCGGCGAACGGTGGGATGGGCACGGAGCAATTGAAAGAACTGAAGCGGCTCCAGAAGGAAAATGACCACCTTCGCCGCGCCGTTTCAGACCTGACGTTGGACAAGTTGATCCTGACCGAGGCTGCGCG
>JBCAXJ010000029.1:0-57183 GCA_038534135.1 Pseudomonadota bacterium
TCAGGCGGGCGCGGTTGGAGGGGGCGGACCTCGGGGGGGCGCGGTTGGAGGGGGCGAACCTCTTGGGGGCGCGGTTGGAGGGGGCGTACCTCAGGCGGGCGCGGTTGGAGGGGGCGAACCTCGGGGGGGCGCGGTTGGAGGGGGCGACCCTCGTGGGGGCGCGGTTGGAGGGGGCGTACCTCAGTCAGGCGCGGTTGGAGGGGGCGTACCTCGGGGAGGCGCGGTTGGAGGGGGCGAAATTGCATTCGGCAGATCTCAAATCGGCGGCCCTGTCTGAGACCTTCGCAGACGCTTTGGTCAGGGCCGCCGATCTTCGATCGGAGTCAGTTACCCAGCCAATCCTGAACAATCTGTTCGGCGACTGTGCGACCATTCTGCCCGAGGGCCTGAAGATGCCCGACCACTGGGACACCAAAACAATCCGATCTTGGGAAGACGAACGCAAATTCCAGGCTTGGCTCGACGCCGGTGCGCCGGCGGGCACGCCGCTGGACCGGAACCCGTGCGAGTGACGCACTGTCCCGGGCTTGACCCGGGACCGCCCGGATGCCTCGCACTGCGCTTGGTCAGGGCCTGGGGTCTGATCGAACCACTGCCTGGACAAAAAATGATGCTCGATTGTCGGACGCAGCAAACGCTGCCACTGGATCAGACCCCACGGACCGGTCCGCTGGTGGGCAACACGCCACCCCGAACCGATAAGCAGCATTCTCCGCAAACTTTCCGAAAACTTGGTTAACGCTCGATCCGGGCCGCCCAGCGGCCCCGATATCCGATTAATGTAAAATTACGTGATTTGAATCACCGGACACTTCATCGGCGAAATCATCTCGGATCGGCGCGCAATATCCACGTTGTCGGCACGGTTTGACCACGTGCCGGCCCCCGCAAGGGGGACCGGCCCGCAGTGTCGTTTCTCAGGTGTCCAGCCAGACCTTTTCCATGTGGAATTCGATCGCCTGGTGGGCCTCGAAACCCTTTACGCTCTCGTTCATGTGGCGGAACACCGACCGCCAATAGGGCTGGATCAGCGTGCCCGAGTCTTGCAGGATCTGCTGCACGTCCTTCATCATTTCGCGCCGCGCATCCGGGTTCGGCGTTGCCATCGCCGCCTCCAGCGCGGCATCGAATTCCGGGTTGGCAAAGCCGGACTCGTTCCACGGCTGTCCGGATTTGTAAGCCAAAGCAAGGACTTGCACGCCCAGGGGCCGCGGATTCCAGTTCGTCGTCGACGCCGGATACTTGGTCCAGTCATTCCAGAACGAGTCGCCGGGGATCACCGTGCGCTTCACGTTGATGCCCGCATCGCGCATCTGGGCCGCGATCACGTCCGTCGTGTTGCGCCGCCAGTCATCGTCGATCGAGATGACCTCGAACTCGGTGTCCGTGTGCCCGGCCTCGGCCAGCAGGGCCTTGGACTGTTCGACATCGCGCGCAAACGGCTCAAGCTCGTAGTACTCGATGTGCATCGGCCCGACATGGTGGTTCTCGGCCGGTGCGCCGCGCCCGTCGACCCCGATGTTGAGCACGACGCTGTTGTCGACCGCAAGCTGGAGTGCCCGGCGGACCTTCGGATCGGTGAACGGCTCGACCCCGTTGTTGAACCGGCAGACGATCGTGGCACCCGTCGCGATCTCGGAGGACACCAGACCGATCGAGTCGAGCTGATCCAGCTGGTCGCCCTGCGACTGCTCGTTGGTGTCGACCTCTTCCGCCTCGAACGCGCTGATCATCGCGTTCGGATCGGTCCCAAAGTCAATGAATTCAATGGCATCCAGGTAAGCATCGCCGCCCCAGTAGCCTTCGCGCCGTTCGACGCGCGCGCGGGCGTTCGGCTCCCACTCGACGATCTCGAACGGACCGGTCCCGATGTTGAACTGCTCCATGAAGTTGCCGGACGGGTCGAAGCTGCGGTGCACGATCAGGGCCGGATAGTCCGTGAACCCTGCGATCAGGGTGATGTCGGGCTTTGGCAGCGTCAGCTTGACCGTGTGGCTGTCGACCGCCGTGATCGCACCATCGATGGCCTTGTTGGTGGTTTCGTCGACCAGCGTGCCCATGCGCGCGGCCATCGAGTTGCCCTCGACGTCCTTCTCGCACCAGCGCGTTATGTTGAAGACCACGTCCTCAGACGTAAAGTCGTCACCGTTGGTCCATTTGATGCCCTGTCGGACGTTCAGCGTATACTCGGTGGCGTCGTCGTTGATCTCCCAGCTTTCCAGCAGCCACGGCGTGAAGCTCGCATCGCGTTCCCAGCGCACCAGGTATTCGCAGGACTGGCGCGAGACATGCGCGTCCCAGTCAAACGTCCGCGGATCTTTCAGCCCCGCCGCGCGCACGGGCGTTGCAACGCGCAAGGTGCCACCCTTCTTGGCGTGGTCATCCGCCTTGGCCGACGTCGGCGCCAGTCCACCCAGCGAGAAGGCGCCCGCGGCCGTCACACCGACCGCCATCATCGACGCGAGGTACTCGCGGCGGCTCATCTTCTGATCCTTGAAGGCTTTGACAAAGCTTGTCGCCAACGGGTGGAATGACCGATCGGTCATCATGTGTTTTGACATCGTTCTCTCCTGTCGTGTTGCCCGTCTTTTCTGTTCCGGATCAGCCATCAGGCTTAGCGCGGACAACCCCTCTTTGGATTGTGCACATTCGAGGGACGCGTGCCACCCGAATAGTTTCGTCTATTTGTCGCTATGCTTCGGCGCGACCACCAAGGCAGCGCAGCCGACCGGCGCAAGGAAACCTTGCCCAACGCCAGGGAATTCCCCCGGCACAGGCAACGCCGCTGCACGAGCCCAGCGGCGGAAAACTGTGGTACGGTACCGACGGCGCGCGACACAAAACGACAAGAACGACTTGGGAGGATACCAGATGTGCCAGATCTTCGCGGGGCAGGACCCCGCCAGCTATCAGAGCGAAACACGGTCCTTGCGATTGAACGGTCAATCGACATCGATCCGCCTGGAAACAGCATTCTGGGAGATGCTCGACACCATCGCCGCGGCCGAGGATTTTACCACCCCGGGCTTCCTGTCGAAACTGCATTCCGAGGTGCTAGAGCTGCACGGCGAAGCGCGCAACTTCACATCCTTGCTGCGCTGTGCCTGCTTGCAGCATCTGCGCCGCGAGGCGGGTCTGCTCGATGCGGCGCCGATCGCGGCCGAGTAGCGACGTAGTATAGGAATACCACCTTGGGCGAATGCGACTCGCCCATATTGATCCAAAGGATGGGTCGATTGGGAGGATCGCGTGGCCAAGGCCATTCACATGATGATCCGGGTGCTCGACGAGGAGCGTTCGGTCAATTTCTACGACACCGCGTTCGGTCTGAAGGTCGCGGACAGGCTGGATTTCGAGAGTTTCACACTCGTCTATTTGCGTAATGCCGAGAACGACTTCGAGGTCGAACTGACGGTCAACAAAGACCAGACCGAGGCCTACGACCTGGGCAACGGGTATGGCCACATCGCTCTCTGCGTTGATGATCTGGACGCTGAACATGCTCGCCTGACCCAGGCTGGCCTCGCGCCGCGCAAGCTGGTGGCCTTCGCGCCCGGCGGGCCGGGCACCGACCCGATCGCGCGGTTCTTCTTCATCCAGGATCCCGACGGCTACGAGATCGAAGTGCTGCAGCGGCACGGCCGCTACCAATAGTCCGGGCACCCGGTCGCCAGAAAACCGACAACAGTCCGGGTAAACCCGGACACCCAAAACCGAGAGGCCGCAAATGGCCCAGGCAATGTGGAGGAAACCATGACACAGCAACCAAGTCCGCGTCACATGACGCGGCGGCAGCTACTCTCTTCGGGAACGGCCGTTGGCGCCGTTCTGGTGGCGGGGCCGGGCTACCTGATGCACACGGGCGAGGCCTGGGCCTCGGAGGTCGCGCATCTGCAGCCAGGCACATTCGCGACGCTGGTTCAGATGGCGCGCGATGTCTATCCGCACGACCGGCTCGCCGACCGGTACTACGCGATTGCCATGAAGGCCCATGACACCGCCGATGCCAAGGCGTTGATCGAAGAGGGCGTCGCCACCCTGGACAACATGGCCGTTAGCGGCGGCAACCCATCCTATCTCGACACCGGTTGGGAGGCCGACCGCGTCGCTCTGCTGAAACAGATCGAGGGTACGCCGTTCTTCGGCGCCGTGCGCGGCAGCCTCGTGGTCGGGCTCTACAACCAGCCCAAGCTGTGGCCCGAGTTCGGCTACGAGGGCGAGAGCTACTCCAAGGGCGGATACATCGCCCGTGGTTTCGACGACATCGATTGGCTGTGAGGAGGGCGGATCATGGCTGCACCTTATGATCTGAACGACGACAGCGTGGTCGTCATCATCGGCACCGGCGCGGGCGGCGGCACGCTCGCCAACGAACTGGCGCAGAAGGGCGTCGACGTCGTCTCGCTGGAAGCGGGCGCACGGCACAACCCCGAAGACTTCGTCAACGACGAATGGGCCTCGTTCGGGCAACTCGCGTGGACCGACACGCGCACGACGTCAGGGTCCTGGCGGGTCGCCAAGGACTTCTCGGGCCTGCCTGCATGGATCGTGAAATCCGTCGGCGGCACGACCCAGCACTGGGCGGGCGCATCGCTGCGGTTCCAGGATCACGAGTTCCGCATTCGCACCGAATACGGCGACGTGCCGGGTGCGAACCTGCTGGACTGGCCGATCACGCTGGCGGATCTCAAACCCTATTACGACAAGGCCGAGAAGAAGCTCGGCGTGACGCAAACCCACGGGATGCCCGCGCTGCCGGGGAACAACAACTACAAGATCTTCGAGAAGGGCGCCAAGGCGCTGGGCTACAAGAACGTCCACACTGGACGGATGGCGATCAACTCGGTCGACCGCGATGGACGGCCCGCCTGTCAGCAGACCGGGTTTTGCTTCCAGGGCTGCAAATGGGGCGCCAAGTGGTCGGCGGGCTATGTCGAGATCCCGCAGGGCGAGGCCACCGGCAAGCTCGAGGTCCGCGAACAGTGCATGGCCCTGCAGGTCCAGCACGATGACAGCGGCAAGGTCACGGGCGTGCTCTATGCCGACAAGGACGGCAACCAGCAGTTCCAGAAAGCCCGCGTCGTCTGCGTGGCGGGCAACTCGTTCGAGAGCCCGCGGCTCCTGCTGAACTCGGCCACGTCGATGTTCCCGGACGGGCTCGCGAACTCCTCGGGTCAGGTCGGGCGCAACTACATGCGGCACATGACGGGCTCGGTCTATGCGGTGTTCGACAAACCGGTGCGCATGTGGCGCGGCACCACGATGGCCGGGATCATCACGGACGAATCCCGGCACGACCCGTCACGCGGCTTCGTGGGCGGCTATGAGCTCGAGACCCTGTCGATCGGCCTGCCGTTCATGGCGGCCTTCCTCAATCCGGGAGCCTGGGGCCGCGAGTTCACCGCTGCCATGGACGGCTACGAGAACATGGCGGGCATGTGGATCGTCGGCGAGGACATGCCGCAGGAGTCGAACCGCGTCACGCTGCATCCGGACGTCAAGGATCAGCACGGCCAGCCGGTTCCGAACGTCCACTTCGACGACCACCCCAACGACATCGCGATGCGCAATCACGCCTACAAGCAGGGCATGGCGATCTATGATGCGGTGGGGGCCACGCAGACCTACCCAACGCCGCCCTATCCCTCGACGCACAATCTCGGCACCAACCGGATGTCCGAGAAAGCGCGCGACGGCGTGATCAACAAGAACGGTCAGAGCCACGACATTGCGAACCTGTTCATCTCGGATGGGTCGCAGTTCACCACGGGTGCGGCTGAGAACCCGACGCTGACGATTGTGACGCTGGCGATCCGTCAGGCGGATTACATCGCCGAGCAGATGTCACAGGGTGCGCTCTAGGCGACGAATGCGGCGCGGCTGATCGGGCCGCGCCGCCCAAGCACCAAGGATCGCGTGCGGCTCTGGGCTCAGCCTCCCGGATGCAGGTGACAGCGGATATCCCAGCCGTCTTGCCGCTGCACTAGGCTGGGCGCCGTGGCCTTGCAACTGTCCATCACATGCGGGCACCGCGGGTGGAAGTGGCATCCTGGCGGGGGTGCGAGCGGGGAGGGGATCTCGCCCGAGATCGGCGTGAACGCGCGGTTGCGCTGATCCAGCCGCGGCACCTCGGCCAGCAAGGCCTGCGTGTAGGGGTGCTGCGGATCTGCGAACAGCGCCTCGGTCGGTGCGGCCTCGACGACCCGGCCGAGATACATGATGACGATCCGATCGGCGATGTGCTCGACCACGCCCAGATCGTGGCTGATGAACAGATAGGTCAGGTTGAACTCTTCGCGCAGGTCCATGAAAAGGTTCAGCACCTGCGCCTGGATCGAGACATCAAGCGCGGCGATAGCCTCGTCACAGACCAGAAAGCGCGGCTTCACGGCCAGCGCGCGCGCGATCCCGATGCGCTGGCGCTGCCCGCCCGAGAACTGGTGCGGATAGCGCCGCTTCATCGATGGATCGAGCCCGACTTTCGTCATGATATCATCGACATAGTCCGACAATCCGGTACGGTCGGTCAGCCCATGCACCAGGGGCGCTTCGCCGACGATCTGCTCGACCCGCATCCGCGGGTTCAGGCTGGCAAACGGATCCTGAAAGATCATCTGGATTGCCAGCGCGGCATCCCGGCGCTCCGGGCCGGAAAGCGTCGCGGTGTCCTGCCCGTCAAGCAGGACCGTCCCCTCGGTTGGCGGAAGAATGCCTGCAATCATCCGCCCCAATGTTGATTTCCCACAGCCGGACTCGCCCACGAGGCCAACGACCTCTCCCGGCATCACCGACAGATCCACCGTATCGACGGCGTGCACGACCTCTTCGTGGATGTCCGCGCCCAGCCGCGCGGCGATCTTGCCGGCCAGATCCAGCCGTTTCACGAACCGTTTGGACAGTCCTCTCGCTTCGATCAGAGGGGTCACGCCGTGACCTCGGTGCCATGCGGGTGGAAGCACCGGACCGTGTGCGCGTTGGCGTCGGCGGCATCAGGTGGCTCGTTCGTGCAGGTCTCGGTTGCTCTCGGACAGCGTTCCCGGAAGGCGCACCCTTCGGGCAAAGCGAGCATGTTCGGCGTCATCCCCGGAATCTGCGCAAGCCGCTCGCCCCGCTTGTTCGCCGAGGGGACAGAGCCGAGCAAACCTACGGTGTACGGGTGACGCGGCCGATCTATGATCTCGTCGGTCGCGCCCGCCTCGACGATCCGGCCTGCATACATCACGGCGATTCGGTCCGCGAGCCCGGCCACCACCGCCAGATCGTGCGTGATCCAGATCAGCGCAGTGCCGCGTTCCCGGCAGAGGGTCTGTGCGACATGCACGATCTGCGCCTGGATCGTGACATCCAGTGCTGTCGTCGGCTCGTCCGCGATCAGCAGATCGGGATTGTTCAGAAACGCGATCGCGATCGCCACGCGCTGCCGCATCCCGCCGGAAAGCTGATGGGGATAGGCGCGCAGGCGCTGCTCTGGGCTGGGGATGCCGACCTGGGCCAGACCGTCCCGCGCGCGGGTCCAGGCCTCGGTCCGCGAGACGGATTCATGTGCCCGGATCGCCTCCGTCATCTGGGTGTCGATGCGCAGCACCGGGTTCAGGGTCATCATCGGATCCTGAAAGATCATCGCGATCCGCGCACCGCGCAACGCCTGCATCCGAGCTTCCGAAGCTTGTGCAAGGTCTTCGCCATGAAAGACGATCCTTCCGCCTGCGACCCGTCCCGGTGGGTCGACGAGGCCCAGGATCGAGAAGCCGGTGACGGACTTGCCGGATCCGGATTCTCCGACCAGCCCCATGATCCCGCCGCGTTCCAGCGCGAAATCAACCCCGTCCACCGCGCGCACCACACCGGCGCGGGTAAAGAAATGGGTCTTGAGCCGTTCCACCGACAAGACTGTCATCGCTTCAGCCTCGGGTTCAGCACGTCGCGCAACTGGTCGCCGACCAGGTTGATCGACACGATGGTCACCAGCAGCGCCACGCCAGGGAAGAAGCTGATCCAGTAACGCCCAGACATCATGTACTCAAAGCCGTTCGAAATAAGGACGCCGAGGGAGGGTTCTGTCTGCCGCAATCCCACGCCGAGGAAGCTGAGCGTTGACTCCAATGCAATCGCCGATGCGGTCTGAACCGTGCCGATCACGATCAGTGGCGCCAGGCAATTCGGCAGCACATGCCGGAAGATGATGCGGGTGTGAGACAACGCGAGGCAGCGGGCAGCCTCGACATATTCCTTGGCGCTTTCGACCAGGGCCGTCGCCCTGACCGTGCGCGCGTAGTACGCCCATTGGGCGGCGACGAGCGCTATGATGATCTTGTCGATCCCGCGCCCCAGAATCGCCACTAGCATCAGGGCAATCAGGACTGCCGGGAACGACAACTGGATGTCCACGGCACGCATGATCAGCATTTCGGTCCGGCCACCGGCATAGGCCGCAACCAGACCAATGGCTGTGCCGATGATCAGTGCCAGG
Organism: Pseudomonadota bacterium; assembly: GCA_038534135.1. Taxonomy (GTDB): domain Bacteria; phylum Pseudomonadota; class Alphaproteobacteria; order Rhodobacterales; family Rhodobacteraceae; genus Thermohalobaculum. The sequence goes on from JBCAXJ010000029.1 coordinate 8,471, forward strand.
ACGCCAGCGGCCAGCCCGACTGTCAGGGAAATGCGCAGCCCGTATAGAATGGCTGAGTACAAGTCCCGCCCCGCACCGTCCGATCCCAACCACATGGTGTAGCCCGCAAAGGCCTCCGACCCCGGCTCCATCTTTCCATCCAGCACATCGACCTGCGCCAAATCATAGGGGTTCTGCGGGGTGATCCACGGTGCCAGGACTGCAAGCACGATGATGGCCGCCAGAACGATCAGGGCCACCAGGGCGATCTTGCTTTCGCGAAATTCCGACCAGAAGCGCTGGAACGGGGTTTCGACCCGGATCGTCACCGTGTCCGTCATGTGCCTTGATCCTTCAGACGCACGCGCGGATCCAGCACAGAGTACAGGATGTCGACGACCAGATTGATGACCACGAAGAACAGAACGATGATCATCAGGTAGGCGACCACGACCGGGCGGTCGAGTTGCAACAGGCTGTCGATCAGCAGCTTGCCCATGCCGGGCCAGGCAAAGATCGTCTCGGTCACCACCGAGAACGCCATCAGACTTCCGAACTCCAGCCCAAGCACCGTGATGATGGGGATCAGAATGTTCTTCATCAGGTGCACACCGATCACGCGGCGCGGCTTCAGCCCCTTGGCGCGGGCGAACTTGATGTAATCCTGATGCATCGCCTCGCGCACCCCGGCGCGGGTCAGGCGGATCACCAGCGAGATATTGGTCAGCGCCAGGTTCAGCGCGGGCATGAACAGATGAGACAGCCCATCCCGTGTCCAGAGGCTGGACTCAATCCCCAGAAACACCGCCGTGTCGCCACGCCCTGTCGAGGGCAGCCAGCCCAGATAGACCGCAAACAGCATGATCATCATCAGCCCGACCCAGAAGGTCGGCAGCGAAAATCCCAGGATCGAGGTCGCCATGATCCCGCGCGACACGCGTTGCTCGGGGAAGAGCCCCGCATAGAGCCCCAGCGGAATGCCCAGCACGATCGCCATGATCAGCGAGACCAGCGCCAGTTCGACGGTTGCCGGCATATGGTGCAGGATCAGCTTCAGTGCTGGTTCGCCGAAGATGAAGGACTTCCCGAAATCGCCGGTCGCGACGCCCTTCAGGAAGAACAGGTATTGTTCGTGGATCGGTTTATCGAGACCAAGCGCCTTGATCGTGCGTTCGATCTCGGCCTGATCGGCCTCCGGATTGATCAGCATGTCGACCGGATCGCCGATCACGTTGACGCCGAAGAAGACGATCAGCGACATGATGAACACGACGATGACCGCCTGCAGCAAACGCCGAATGATGAAGACGGTCACGCCGTTTCCCCAAGGCGCAGGGCGAGGATGACCCCACCCTGCGAATGGTTCACTCTTTGACGACCCCGATGGCCAGCGTCGCCTCGTCTGTCCGGGCCTTGTACTTCAGACCCTTCTTCGCGGCCCAGGTGTTGACCTGATAGTGCAGCGGGATGATCGCGCCGTCATTGATCGCGATCTCTGTCGCCTCGGCCAGCAGGTTCTGCCGCGTCGCGTCCTCGACCGTCGCCAGCGCTTTCTCGAGCAAGCCATCGACCTTCGGGTTCGAATACCGGCCGCGGTTCGACGCACCCCAACCCTTGTCCGGCGTGTGTGTGCCGATCAGCGACTTCAGCGGAGACGATGCTTCGCCCGAACCGGCACCCCAGCCGACCAGAATGAAGCTGAACTCCGGCGTCTCGTCGGGTCCGCCGCGAGACGCCCGCTTGAAGTAGACCGAGCGCGGCATGGTTTCGACCTGCGTCTTGATCCCGATGCGCGTCAGCATCTGGCCGATGGCCTCGGCGATCTTCGCGTCGTTGATGTAGCGGTCGTTCGGTCCATGGATCGTCAGCTCGAACCCGTCCGCGACCCCGGCTTTTGCCAGCAACTCCTTGGCACCATCCGGGTCATAATCGACCGGCGTCAGCTTGTCCGACACGCCAAAGAAGCCTTCGGGCAACAACTGGCCTGCCTTGATCGCAACGCCCTCCATGACGCGGTCGACAATGGCGTCGCGGTTGATGGCCTTCGAGATCGCCTGGCGCACTTCCAGCTTGCGCAGCGGATTATCGATGTCACCGCCGCCATTCGCCGTCACGAACGGGCTGTCCGCGCGGTCGTGGTCCAGGTGGAGGTAGATCACCCGGTTCGAGACACCCTGGCTGAGCGCGAGATCGTCGTCCTTCGCAAGCGTCGTGATGTCCGTCGTCGGCACGCCTTCGATCATGTCGACATCACCAGCCAGCAGCGCCGCGACGCGGGACGGTCCCGACTTGATCGGTTTCAGCGTCACCTTCGACCAGACCGGCTTCTCGCCCCAGTAGTCATCGTTGCGCTCCAACACGATGGAGTCGCCCGGCGAGTAGCTGACGAACTTGAACGGGCCGGTGCCCACGCTCGCCGGTCCGTTGTTGTAATCCTCGGTCGCTGCATTGCAGCCGGTCTCGGACGAGACAATCGCGATGTTGGACACATCATTCGCCATCAGCGGGAACGGCGCCGCGGTCTTGATGTGCACCGTGAAGTCATCGACCTTCACCACCGTTTTGCCCTTGGTGTAGGTGCCAAAGGACGACGGCGAATTCGGTACGTTCGGCGCACGCTCCCACGAACAGACCACGTCGTCTGCGTTGAAGTCCGAGCCGTCGTGATACTTGACGCCCTGGCGCAGCTTGAACTCCCAGGTCAGGTCGTCAACGGGCGCCCACGAGGTTGCCAGCCCGGGCGTGAGAGCCTGCTTTTCATCCTGAAGGATCAAGCGGTCATAGATGTGGCGGGTCATGGCGTTGTTCGGACCCAGGTTGTGGAAATACGGGTCCATCGCCGTCGGCTCGGACGACAAGCCAATGGTCAGTTCTTCAGCCAGCACTGGCGTGGCGAGCAGAGTTGTCGCCACCAGAATGCCGATCGGTCGCTTAAAATTCATGTTGCAGGCTCCCTGTTCTCCCGGATGCGGACTGCGCGTCCGCCGATCACCGAAACCTTAACAACTTGGCGACGATTGCAAAGCTCAATCGCACCGCGTCTCGCTATGACCTGCGTCCGGCTCCCACACCGCATCACGGTCGAGCGGAAAGCTCGGGCGCGGGATCCGTTCCAACGGCCATCGGTCGAGGATCGGCGAGGTCAAACCAGCCGTATCAATCTCGTAGACAGCTTCTGGCGGGAACCACGGCAGGAAACCGGCCCGAAAATGCCCGCGCGACTTCACGCAGATCGTACGCGCATCAGCGATGTCCAGACCGAACATCTCGAAGAAGATCGGATCGGCTGTCTGCGAGCGGTCCGAGATGACGACAACTTTGATGCCACCGATCTGAATGAGAGCAGAGGCGCCAAGGTGCAGGTGACGCCCGGCAAAGATGCCCAGACGTCCCGTCACATTGCCGTCGTGCAATTCAACAACCGTCGCATCGCACTCGAAGGGGAGATCCCAGCGCTCCCAGGTCGCACCTGTCTGGCCGCGATTGAAGCGCGCGCGAAACCGCGTGCCGATGCCGAGTTCATGCGCTTCCTCGGCGAGTTCGAGATCGAAGAACGACCCATAGTAGACATCCTGCGCCCCGGCTTCGTGCAGTGCGATCAACAGTTCTGTCGTCCGTCCACTTCCTCCGCCGCCGGGATTGTCGCCGGCATCCGAGAGGATAGCGGGTGCACCATCGGTCCTTTTGGCAAGCGCGACAGCCTCGGCGACCGAGGTCAGTTCCCGGACGAACCGCTCCCGCATGGCCCAGGCCTTCGCGGCGATCTCTTGGGCCAGGCGTTTGGCAACGGCCCGCTCGCGCCGTGCCGTAACAACAATCGACAGGCCGTTCTCTGGCACGTCCGAAAAGATGAAGTTCCCAAAGATCGAAACATTCAGGATCGCGCCGGACAGTTCGGCCTGACGCTTCTGGCCAAAGTCGATCAGATCCCCGTACGGGCCATGCGCCGTCAGCAGGGTGACAGAGGCAGGGGCCAAAGGCAGCTTGACGTGCACGACCTGCGGTGCCGCCAATCCGCCCAGGATCCGGCGCAGGGTGAAGGCGGCTTCTTCTCCACGCTCGATCATATCGACATGCGGGTTGGTTCGGTAGCCGCAGATCAGATCGACTGCATCGCACATCCGGTCCGAGATGTTACCGTGCAGGTCCAGTGTCTGGACGATTGGGACATCCGGCCCGACCAGTGAACGGACCCGCGCGGCAAGCTCCCCGTCCGGGTCGTCCAGATGCGTCGCGACCATTGCACCGTGATGGCAGAGGTAGACCGCATCGACGGGCTCCCGCAGCCCGGCCTCGATCGACTGCCAATAGTCTTCGAAAACATCCTCTTGAACCGGTCCGTGCGGGTGACACGCCGCCAGTAGAACAGGAACTGGAGTCCACGCGCCGGTGGCATCCATGGCAGCGACAAACGCACAAAACTCCTGCGCGATGGATGGTGTTTCGCTCCGCGCCTCCGCCATCAGGGCGTTTCCGCCCATCCATGTCAGGCTTTCGAAATCGGCGCGCTCCGTCGGTCTGGCATAGCGATTGGACTCCAGGATCATGCCCATCAGGGCGACGCGCGGTCCGCTCATCTATCAGGCCGCCGGTTTGATGATCGGCGCGGGCACGTCGTCGGGGATCGGGCAGATGTACGGCGTCTTGGCGAGGTTGCGCTGATGCTCGGCCTGTGCCGCTGCGATCAGGGCAGGGTCCTCGATCGCCTGTTTCGCTGTCGCGGCCATGACCTTCGCGGCATAGACCATGCCCTTGTGCGCGGCCGGGGTCTTGCCCTGTGCCACGGTCTGCCAGGTGTGGAACGGGGTCCCGACGGCGCAGGTCGCAACACGGGCCTGCACGGTCGGGACCGCCCAGCTGGCGTCGCCCACATCCGTGCTGCCTTCACCGCCTTCGCCTTGCAGATCGAGCGGTGCAACGAAATCGCAGAGCGCCAGGCCGTCCTCGGGCGGCGGCATCCCGCACCGCCGGAACGACACTGCGATGTCCTCGTCGGTCAGCGTCTTCTGGATCTCGCGGGCAAAGGCGCGGTCGTCCTCGTCGAACGCAACGGGACCCAGCCGGTCCATTTCCAGTTGCATGGCCTCTTCCAGCGGTCTGTTGCCCAGAAGGTTCGAGACCGCCGTGAACACCTTGTGCTCGACCCGGGTCTCGGTCATCAGCGCGGCACCTTCGGCGATCTTCTTGACTCGCTCGACCAGAGATCTGAGCCCCGGCAGATCGCGCGCCCGCACCAACTGACGCACGGTTGCCTTGTGCTGCACCACGTTCGGCGCAACACCACCGGCGTCCAGATAGGCATAGTGGACGCGCGCATCGTCGGGCATGTGTTCGCGCATGTAGTTGATGCCGACATTCATCAACTCGACGGCATCCAGCGCGCTGCGGCCCAACTCCGGTGCTCCGGCGGCATGGGCCGCCTTGCCGTGGAAGGTGAAATCGATCCGCATGTTGGCCAGCGAGTTCGCCTTGTTTACGGCGGTGAAGGTCGCCGGATGCCACGAGATAGCGAGGTCAACGTCGTCGAACAGCCCCTCTCGCACCATGAACGCCTTGGCAGCGCCACCTTCCTCGGCCGGGCAGCCATAATACCGGACGCGCGCCTGGACGCCCGAGGCGGCGAGCCAGTCTTTCACGGCGGTCGCTGCAAGCAGTGCGGCAGACCCCAAAAGGTTGTGCCCGCACCCATGCCCGTTGCCACCTTCCTGCAGCGGTTTGGGTTCGGCGACACCGGGTTCCTGGCTCAGATACGGCAGGGCGTCGAATTCGCCCAGGATGGCGATCACCGGACCGCCTTCGCCAGCTTCACCCAGCACGGCCGTCGGCAGACCGGCGGCATTCTGGGTTGTTCGGAAACCTTGCTCTTGCAGCATCGCGGTATGTTCGGCAACGGACTGAAACTCGTTATAAAGCGTCTCGGGCACGTCGAACACGCGATCGGAAAGCCCGATGAACGCATCGCGATGGTCGTCGACATGATCCCAAATCTTGTCTGCGTTCTGCATCGTGTCCCTTCCTTTGATCCTTGATGTGACGCGGGCGGCTTCGAAATCTCGAGGCTGCGTGCTCTGCTAATGGACCGTCGACGAGCATAGCCCGGTGCCGGTCGATCCCGTCACCATGATTTGCGGCTTTCGCCCGATCCGTGGCCAGAAAAAACACCTCCACATGTGTGATCGTGAGTCTTCGCGTTGGCTCATACTCGAACCAGATCGCACGCCCGGTCTGCCCGCAAGCCTATCTTGAAGGCTGTATGTCCGGGTTTCGCATGGCCGCTTTCCGTGGATGAGCATCGCAATCCTTGGGACCGCCGCGCCGAATAGTCTTGTCGTGACCAGTGGGCTCCTCGCAAGATGGGGCAATGACGGATACCCGCTTAGATGTGACAGAGATCCTGGTGGTCGTGACACCCGACTTCAATCTGGCGACCACGATGGCATTCCTCGATCCCTTTCGCGCCGCCAATTATCTGGAAGGGAGCACCCTGTTCCGATGGTCAATCGTTTCACCGGACGGCGGCATGGTGATGGCCAGCAATGGCGTTGCCGTCGACACAGATCCGCTGACGCAAGCGCGCCCATCGCCAGAATTTGTTATCGTGTCGTCCAGCTGGACGCCGGAACGCTATGCGTCAACGACGCTCCGCGCGTTCCTGCGGCGTCTTGCCAGACAACGCGCGACGCTTGGCGGCTTGGATACGGGAGCGTTCATCCTCGCGGATGCAGGTCTGCTGACCGGCAAACGTGCGACAGTTCACTATGAACACATCGACGCTTTCATCGAGCTTCACCCTGACACTGACGTGACCGAGGATCTTTTCGTCGCGGACGGAGATCGTCTGACCTGCTGCGGCGGGCAGGCGTCTGCTGATCTGGCCCTGCACATCCTGCGCGAGCGTCTTGGTGAGACGGTCGCGAACTCTGCCGCGCGGTATGTCCTCCATCAGACGATCCGGCCGGGTCGGACACAGCAGTTGCCGAGCTTGACGGAACCGCTGGGGCGTTCGGTTCCGGCGTCGGTACGCACTGCGATCCGGCAGATGGAGGCGCATTTGGAAGAGCCGCTGACGATCCCAGAGATCGCTGCTGAGGCCGGGCTCTCGCAGCGCCAGCTCAATCGATTGTTTGCGCGTCATCTCGGTAAGACGACGGCGCTCTATTACCGGGACATTCGCTTGGATCGCGCGCGCGGGCTGGTAACTCAGACCGAGCTTCCGTTGACCGAGGTCGCTATCGCCTCGGGCTTTCGCAGCCAAGTCACGTTCAGCCGCGCCTATCGGGAACGCTTCGGGCTGCCGCCTGGAAAGGACCGCACGGAGGGCCGCGTTCCGTTCGAGTTTCGGGCCTGGCCGATGCATCGTCCGGCGCGCGCGATGCAACCCTGAAGCGTCACGCGCGCGTGACATTAGATCTACTCTGGGTTGCAGAATCAATTTCCGTTGCGAAAGAAATTGCCGTGCGCGGACCAAGATTATTCACGCAACAGCGGTCGCGCGACTGCTCAGAGCAGAGATTCGCTGCGCGGCGTGCGAGCGGTGACGCCCGGAATGGCGGAGATGTCCGAAACCGACCATTGTTGGGCGAATCCTGTATAGTGTGTGGTCTCGTCTTTGCGGATCATTCGCTCTCGATTTTGATTGGAGGTGAGGATGACCCTGGCTCTTTCCCCACAAGAGGTTGCCGACATTCGTCGCGGCTATGACACCAATCCGGCACGGTCCCTGTCACTTGCTGCCGACGCCTATACCGACCCGCGCTGGTACCGGCATGACCTCGACACGATCTTCGCACGCACTTGGCAGTGGGTCTGCCATGTCGAGAAGCTGAGTAAGTCCGGGTCTTACTTCGCGACCGAGATCGCCGGGCGCCCGATTGCCGTAGTCCGCGATCGCGAGGGCGTGCTGCGCGCGTTCTACAACGTTTGCAAGCACCGGGCGCATCATCTGTTGACGGGCGAGGGCGAGACGACACGGATCATGTGCCCCTATCACGCGTGGGTCTATGATCTGACAGGGCAGCTTCGCCGCGCGCCAGAGACGGAGAACCTGCAGGATTTCGATCCGGGCTCGATCTGTCTGGACGCGGTGCAGGTGGAAGAGTTCTGCGGCTTTATTTTCGTCAATCTCGACGCCGATGCTGCCGCGCTGGCGGAGCAGTCCGGAAACCTTGCGGCCGAGGTTCTTCATTGGGCACCGGATGTCGGCGACCTGACCTTCGGGCACCGACTGACCTATGACATCAAGTCGAACTGGAAGAACGTCGTCGACAATTTCCTCGAGTGTTATCACTGCCCGACGGCGCACAAGGACTTCTGCGACCTTGTCGACATGGACACCTACAAGGTTACAACGCACGGGATCTATTCCAGCCATATGGCGGATGCCGGGCAGGGTGTGAACTCGGCCTATGATGTGTCCAACGCGACCGTGCGGACCCATGCGGTCTGGTGGCTTTGGCCGACGACCTGTCTGATGCGCTATCCGGGGCGATCTTCGATGATCGTGCTGAACATCATCCCGGCGGGGCCGGACCGGACGCTCGAGACATACGATTTCTATCTCGAGACACCAGAACCCGATGCAACGGAATTGGAGGCCATCCGGTATCTCGACGAAGTCTTGCAACGCGAAGACATCGCCATCGTCGAAAGCGTGCAGAAGGGCATGGAAACGCCTGCCTTCAGCCAGGGCCGAATTGTCCATGACCCGGGCGGGTCGGGCAAATCCGAGCATGCCGTGCATCATTTTCATGGGCTGGTGCTGGAGGCGTATGCTAATGGAGGTGCATGAGAATTGGTCACCTCAAACCGATGCAATACCAGCCTCCGCCAGAGGACCTGAAGCGCTGAACTCAAATTAGCATTTCAGGAGACCACAATGACCCGTCCCAATATCGTCGTCATCATGGCGGACCAGTTGGCGCCGCACTTTACCGGAGCTTATGGCCACTCCGTCGCCAAGACCCCGCACATTGATGCTCTGGCGGCGCGCGGCATGCGCTTCGATGCGGCCTACTGCAATTCGCCGCTCTGCGCGCCGTCCCGTTTTGCATTCATGTCGGGGCAACTGATCAGCCGGATAGCGGCTTACGACAATGCCAGCGAGTTCCGTGCCTCGGTCCCGACCTTCGCGCACTATCTGAAGCAGGCGGGCTATCGCACTTGCTTGTCAGGAAAGATGCATTTTGTCGGGCCGGATCAGAAGCATGGGTTTCAGGACCGGGTGACGACCGACATCTATCCCTCGGACTTCGCATGGACCCCGGATTGGGAGGCCGCGGACGAGCGCATAGACAAGTGGTACCACAACATGCAGACGGTGAAGGAAAGCGGCATGGCCGTCGCGACCTTCCAGACCGACTACGATGACGAGGTCGAGTTCGCGGCGCGGCGCTGGCTGATCGACCGGGGCCGAGATCGCGGGGCAGGGGATGCCAGCCCGTTCTGCCTGGTGGCGAGCTTCATCCACCCCCATGACCCGTATGTCGCGAAGCCGGAGTGGTGGAACCTCTATTCCGACGATGAGATCGAGATGCCCGCGCTGGATCTGAAGCCCGAGGAACAGGATCCGTTCTCGCGGCGCGTCATGGACGGGATCGAGGCGAGCTATACCCCGTTGACGGTTGAGGAAATCGTCCGCGCGCGCCGAGCCTATCTGGCCAATGTCAGCTATTTCGACTCGAAGGTCGGCGCCATGACCAAGGCGCTGGAGGACATTGGAGAGATAGACAACACCCTCGTCATCGTGACCGCCGATCACGGTGATATGCTTGGCGAACGTGGGCTTTGGTATAAGATGAACTTCTTCGAACATTCCGCCCGCGTGCCGCTGATCATGGCCGGTCCCGACGTTGCGGTGGGGCAGGCAGCAAATGCCTGCTCCCTGGTAGATCTGTTGCCGACCTTCCTGGATATCGCAAGTCATGATGCACCTTTGGGCGAACCGATCGATGGGCGCTCGCTGATGCCGCTGGCACGGGGCGAGATCGACCCGTCCGACGAGGCGATTGGCGAGTATTGTGCCGAGATGACGCCCTGGCCGGTCTATATGATCCGACGCGGACCGCTGAAGTACATTCATTGCGATGTGGATCCGCCGCAGCTTTATGATGTGGTCGCAGACCCGCACGAGCGGATAAATCTCGCGACCGATCGAACTTATGCAGCGGCGGCGGCGGCCTTCGCAAAAGAGGTGAAAGATCGCTGGGACAGCACCAAGCTGCGCGCGGATGTCATGCGCACTCAGAAATCGCGTCGCGCGCTGCATGCGGCGATGGAGGCCGGTGCCGGAGAGCACTGGGATTTCAACCCGCCACGCGACGCCTCTAGCGAATATGTGCGCAACCACATGGACTGGACCGTAGCGGCCGCTCACTACCGGTTTCCGCCCTTGAATGCGCACTCTAGCAAGGACGCGACAACGCAAGAGAACGAGGATCAGGATGGCACGTCTTGACGGCAAGACCGCCTTCGTTACCGGAGGTTGCGGCGGGATAGGACGCGCCATCTGCGCACGGTTCGCGGCCGAGGGCGCCCGCGTCATGGCGGGCGACATCGCCGAATGGCCCGATGCGCCGGACGACGTGCGGGTGGTGTCGTATGACGTGACTTCGGAGGAGGCGGCGCAGGACGGGATGGCACGCATTGCCCAACACTGGGGGCATCTCGACATTCTGGTTAATGCGGCGGGGATCGAGATCGAGAAGACCATCGAGGAGACGACGCTGGACGAGTGGCGCCGATCCTTTGCGATCAATGTCGACGGGATGTTCCTGACATCGAAATATGCTTTGCCGGTTCTGCGCAAGGCGGCGGCGCAGAACCCGACCGGTGCGAGCGTGATCAATTTCGGCAGCTATGACGGCTTCATCGCCGATCCGGGATTGGCAGCGTATTGTGCGACCAAGGGTGCCGTGCACGCACTGACGAAGGCGATGGCCTGCGATCACGGGCCGGAGGGGATCCGCGTCAACGCCATCTGTCCGGGCTATGTCGATACGCCGATGCTGCAGAGCTTCTTTACGGGCGATGGCTCGGGCGGCGGCGGGCGGTCCATCGATCAACTCCAGCAAGCGGTGCGCGATGTGCATCCGATGCGGACCTATGGCACGCCGGAGGATCTCGCCAACCTCGTCACCTGGCTGGCCTCGGACGAGGCGCGCTACGCCTCGGGTCAATTGTGGGTGCTGGACGGTGGGCTCTCTGCCCAGGTCCAGCAAATGAAGCTCTGAAGCAATGGGGTTGGGTGTGCCACATCCCCTGCATGTGAGGTCCGGAGTGCCATCTGATGTGAGTTCTCTCTGCCGTCCGATCCGACGACTTGCAGGCCACCGCCGATGACGCGGCTTCCAGGGAAACGCGCCTTTGTCACTGGCGGACGTCAGGGGATCGGCCGGGCAATCGTGGATGCCTTCATCGCGGAAGGTGCCAGGGTTGCGACCTGTGGTCGGGGTGCGCGCCCCGGCGACCTGCCGGCGGATTGCGCGTGGACCGAACTGGACGTCTCGGATGGCAGCTCGGTTGCAGCGCTGGTCGAAGACCTGGGGGCAGGAACTCTCGACATTCTGGTGAACAACGCCGGTGTTCAGGTCGAGAAGACGGTGACCGAAAGCATGGATGCCGACTGGGACCTTGTCGTCGGGACGAATTGCAAGGGCGTCTTCAACATGTGCCGCGCGTTCATTCCAAAGATGCGCGAGGGCGGATCGATCATCAATATCGGCTCGATCTCTGGTCAGGTCGCTGATCCGTCCATGGCGCTCTACAATGCGTCCAAGGCATTCGTCCACGGGTTGACGCGATCGATCGCCGTGGACCACGGGCCTGCAATCCGCTGCAATGCGATCTGTCCCGGCTGGATCGAAACCGGCATGTTGGAGGCTGGGTTTGACCTCGCGCGGGATCCTGTTGCCGCCAAAGCCGATGCGCTGGCCCGCCACGCAACACGCCGGTTCGGCAAGCCCGAGGACATCGCGTCGATGGCGGTCTGGCTGGCGTCGGACGAGGCTGGCTTTGCGACCGGTCAATTATTCACAGTGGATGGCGGCATGACGGCGGCCTCTCCGCTCAATCCGGGATTGTTCTGATGACGGAAACGTATGCTTCGCTGGGCACGGGTGTGATCGGGGCGTCGTGGACAGCCCTGTTCCTGGCGCATGGCCATCCGGTGCGCGCCTTCGACCCTGCCGACGGCGCTGAGGATCGCCTGAACGCCTATCTCGACGCGGCCTGGCCCGTGCTGGAAGAACTTGGCCTCACCGCCAACGGCGCCCGCGATGCGATGAGCTTTCATGCGACCGCCGCCGAGGCGGTCACCGGTGCCATGTTCATTCAGGAGAACGTACCAGAGCGTTTGCCGATCAAGCATGCAACCTATGCCGAGATCGAGGAGGCGATGGAGGCAGATGCGATTCTGGCATCCTCGGCGTCGGGACTGACGCTGTCGCAGATGCAAGGCGGCTGGAAAAATCCGTCGCGGATTGTGTTGGGCCATCCTTTCAACCCGCCCCACCTGATCCCGCTGGTCGAAGTGATGGGGAACGCACACACAGCCCCAGGCGTGCTGGAGCGGACCGAGGCACTCTATGCGGCACTTGGGAAGGTCACCATTCGCGTCCAAAAGGAGATTCCCGGCCACGTTGCCAACCGCCTTCAGGCAGCACTCTGGCGCGAGGCGATCAGCATGGTGCGCGACGGCGTGACCACGGTCGAGGACGTCGATAAGGCGATCTGGGCGGGTCCGGGCATCCGGTGGGCCGCGATGGGACCGAACATGATCTGGCATCTGGCGGCCGGACCGGGAGGGCTGAAAGCATACATGGATCACTTCGCCGAGAGCTTCCATGATTGGTGGGACAGCATGGGCGATCCGCGTTTGGATGCAGAGACGCAGGAAGCTCTCTTCGAGGGGGTTCTGTCAGAAGCCGGGGGACGCAGCCAGGATGAGTTGAGCGCGGAGCGAGATGCGCTGGTCTCGGCAATATTGAAGGCAACCGCGTCTGTTCGACGGTCGGACTAACGTGCCGTCCGGGGGGCGACCAATCGAGACTCTGTCGACGGGAAGCGCATGGCGCTCGGATCGACCGGTCGCGAGCGCCTTGTCGGTATGAGTCTGCCGCAATAGGATATCGGCGTGAATGATCTTACCGCCTACACGCCTGACGCTGAAGGTCCGCTCGCGGGTCTGCGCGTCATCGACATGAGCCGCCTCGCTGCTGGCAACATGATGACGCACATGTTTGCCGATTTCGGGGCGGAGGTCATCAAGGTCGAACGTCCCGGTGTTGGAGACGACTTGCGGCGGTTCGGCGCCGCGGGCACCTGGTGGAAGGTTTATGCGCGCTCGAAGAAGTCGCTGACGCTGAACTTTCGAACACCCGAGGGCATGGCGCTGCTTCTGGACCTCGTCGGTACAGCCGACATCCTTGTCGAGAACTTCGTACCCGGCACGCTCGAGAAATGGGGCATCGGTCCAGAGACTCTCTGGCAGGCGAAGTCGAACTTGATCATTACGCGCATTTCCGGCTGGGGACAGGATGGCCCGTATCGCCACAAACCCGGGTTCGGGAGCCTGATCGAGGGCATGTCGGGTTTTGCTGCCATGACCGGGTGGGAGGATAAACCCCCGCTCCTTCCGCCGCTCGCCTTGGCTGATGCGGTGGCGGGATTGGCGGGTTTCGGCGGCGCATTGGCGGCTGTGATTGCAGCACGCAACAATCCCGCGAAAGGCCAGATTGTCGATCTTTCGTTGTTCGAACCACTGTTCGGAATACTGGGGCCCTGGGCTGCGACCTACGTGGCCACCGGAGAGGCGCCGCAGCGGATGGGGAACCGCTCGGACGTGGCCGCACCGCGCAACGTCTATGCGTGCAAGGATGGAGAGTACGTGGCCATGTCCGCGTCGATGCAATCGATGTGGGAAAAGGTGGCCGGTGCCATCGGGCGCCCGGAGCTGATCGATGATGCGAGGTTCAAGACACCGCCGGATCGCGTGAGGAATGCCGAGGCGCTGGATGAGATCGTCGCGGCGGCGTTTCTGACCCGGTCCTTGGAGGAAAACCTCGTCTATTTCGAGCAGGCCGGCGTCACCGTCGGGCCAATCTGCGATATTGGCGATCTGTTGGACCATGCATACACGCGTGGTCGCGGCGTACTGTTGGACTATCCGGATCCGGATATGGACCGCTTGCCGATGCACGCTCCGTTTCCACGTCTCAGCGAAACGCCCGCCACGATCCGTGCTGCCGCGCCTGACCTGGGTCAGCACACGGCCGAGATACTCGCCGGACTGGGACTTGAAGCTTCGCAGATCGAGGCGCTGAGGGAGGCTGGCACCATCTGATCCCGCAGGGCGGGCGGTTCGATCGGAAGGACGGAAGCAGGCCGACACGAGACGCATCGGCCTGCCATCATCCTGTCAGTAGAAGTCGAACAAGTGTGCGTTCAACCCTTGCTCACCCACGTTCAGCAGCGTGATGGTGCCATTGTCGGCGGTGATCAGGGCTCCGTCATCCGTGAACTCGGTCGCAGCTTTCAATTCACTGAAGCTGCTGAAGTCCTCTTTCGACACCAGCACGCGGTCGAAGCGCGACAGATCCTTGACCACGTCATCGCCATCGATGTCGCGAAAATCGAAGTAGTCACGACCTCGGCCGCCGATGAGATGGTCGTCGCCAGCACCGCCGTCCAAAAGATCGCGTCCCGAGCCGCCGTTGAGCAGATCGTCACCGTCGCCGCCATCCAGCTTGTCGCGGCCGCCGAAGCCGAAGATCTGGTCGTCACCATCTGTGCCCGTCAGGTGATCGCGCTTGCGCGTACCCTCGATGGTCTCGCCCTGGCTGTTGCCGGGAATGTCGATCGGCAGAAGCACCCGATCGATCGCCTGGATCGTCCCATTGTCACCGGCGATGTCCGGGATGACGATGTTCGGGTTTTCAATGTCTGGCTCGTTGTCGACCAGTTCGGTCCCTTCCGTACCGAATGTCGCGCCCGTTAGCAGGGTCTCAACCTGGTCGGCTGCGTCGACCTGCAATGCTGTCTTCGCGCCGGGTGACACGTGGTACAACAGGATGTCGGTCAGCAACGGGATCGGATCGTTGTCTGGCGCCAGATCGGCCAGTGCGCCCGCGATGAAGCCGAAGACGGCATCTTCATCCGTCGCATCGCCGGTAAAGCCGAGATCGATGGCCAACTGGGTGAAGGCGGCATCGGTCGGGGCGAAGACGGTGATGTCTTCCAGATCTGTGACGGTCTGGACCAGCCCTGCCGTCGACAGTGCTTGCACGAGGATGTTGAAGTCATCGCTGCCAGCAGCGATCTCGACGATGTTCGGCAGATCGTTGCCCGGGATATCGATTGGCAGAAGGACCCGGTCGATCGCCTGGATCGTTCCATTGTCACCGGCGATGTCCGGGATAACGATGTTCGGGTTGGCAATGTCGGGCTCGTTGTCGACCAGTTCGGTCCCTTCCGTACCGAATGTCGCGCCCGTTAGCAGGGTCTCAACCTGGTCGGCTGCATCGACCTGCAATGCTGTCTTCGCGCCGGGTGACACGTGGTACAACAGGATGTCGGTCAGCAACGGGATCGGATCGTTGTCTGGCGCCAGATCGGCCAGTGCGCCCGCGATGAAGCCGAAGACAGCATCTTCGTCCGTGGCATCGCCGGTAAAGCCGAGATCGATGGCCAACTGGGTGAAAGCCGCATCGGTCGGGGCGAAGACGGTGATGTCTTCGAGATCCGTGACGGTCTGGACCAGCCCTGCCGTCGACAATGCTTGCACGAGGATGTTGAAGTCATCACTGCCAGCAGCGATCTCGACGATGTTCGGCAGGTCGTTGCCCGGGATATCAATCGGCAGCAGGACGCGATCGATCACCTGGATCGTTCCGTTGGCTGCATCGAGATCCGGTGATACGATGTTCGGATCGGTGATGTCGCGCTCGGCATCGATCAGTTGCGTTCCGCTTACGTCGATTGTGCCGCCCTGAGCCGTGGTGATGGTTCCGTCGGCCTGGATCTCTGCCAGGCTGCGCCCCCCCGGCGCGACATGGTACAGAAGCACCTGCGCGAGCAGATCAAGTGCGCCTTCCGCGCTTCCCGCCAGACCTTCGAGGGCTGCCAGGATGCCGTTCAGGGCCGCGCCCTCGTCTCCGTCCGCGACGTCCACACCCAGATCCCTCGCGAGCTGAATGAAGGCAGCATCGGTCGGCGCGAAAACAGTGAATTCGGCCGAGGGATCCGCCAACACGTCGACCAAATCGGTGGCAATCAGCGCTTCACGAAGGATATCGAAGTCGCCACCGTTGGTGTCCAGCCCCTCGGTGCCCGATGCGTCAAGAACGATATCGACAATCGTCGGCTCCGGTTCCGGTGCCAGGTCGATCTTTCCGGTGGCGAAGAGAAAGAACTCTTTCGCCGTGATCTTGCGGTCATCGAGAAATAGGTGCCTGCCGTTCAGAGTGAACGTCAGGCCCTTGAATTCGAACGTGAAGGGGTGGCTCATCGCGCGCTCCTGATTGCTTTGTGGAGAATTTTTCCACACAATGTCGAAAGCTGTTCCGAGGGCTGGAATCGTCAAGGATGGACGTGGCTTTTTTTTCCACCAGCGTTAGGTCTGGTCGCATGGCAGACGAGCCCGCAGAAAATGTCTTCATCAAAGGTGTGCAATCCGTGCTGCGCCCGTTGGTGCGTGCGCTGATTTCACAGGGTGTGACGGCTCCGGCGCTTTATCGGATGATCAAGAGGATCTACGTCGAAGTTGCCGAACGGGACTTCAGCCTCGACAATGCCCGTCAGACCGACAGCCGGATAAGCATGCTAACGGGCGTGCACCGCGGTGACGTCCGATCCTTCCGACAGGACGATCTGCCCGCCGTCGATGCGGTTCAGGAGAAGACGACGACGCTCGCCTCGGTCCTTGGTCGATGGCTTGCAGGCGAGCAGACACGCGACAGTGATGGTCGACCGATCCCTTTGCCGCGCGCGGCCGAGGCGGGACCGAGCTTCGATGCTTTGGTGCGAAGCGTCAGCACGGATATTCGTCCCCGCACGGTATTGGACGAGCTTTTGCGCCAGGGACTGGTGGTGCAGGAGGATGAACTGATCCACTTGCGGGCGGACGCGTTTCTGGGTCCGACCGATCCGGACCAGAAGGTTTACTTCTTCGCCGAGAACCTGGGCGATCACATCACGGCGGCGGTGGATAACCTGTTGTCCGATGAGCCACCGTTCATGGAGCGCGCCGTCTTCTACAACAGACTGACAGCGGACTCGATCGACGAGTTGGAGGGCGAGGCACGCGATGTGGCTGGCAGTGTTCTGGTGCGTCTGAACGAACTGGCGCATAAGAACCAGGAACGTGATCTCGATGCGCCTGATGGCACGCACCGGTTCCGGTTCGGGGTCTATTTCTACCGCGAAGACGAAGCAACCAGCGACACCAAGACTGGGGCAGGGGACGATGAGGAAGATTAACCGCCGCGTTATTCTGGCAGGATTTGGCGCGTCGGCAGTCGGTGCGTGCGGCAGCGCCATCGAACTGGGCGAAGCAAAGAAGAAACCGAAAGGCGGCATTGGCGGCACCGGGATCGTTGGCACACTGACGGATTTCGGCAGCCTGATCGTGAACGGATTGCGCGTTCAATTGAGCGATGACTCCGAGCTCACAGATGCCTTCGGGCGCACCGGTGCAGACCAGCTGGCGGTCGGGCAAAGCCTGACAATCGAAGCATCATCTTCCGCGGACGGCCTGTTCGCCAGCCGGGTTCACGTGACCCATCCGGTGATTGGACGCGTCATCATGGATGAGAGAGACGGCGGGGTCGCGCGGGTCAACGGGATCGAGGTTTTGCCGGAAGCGGGCATGATCGGCCAGCTTCGGAATGGCGCCCGTGTGGCGGTCTCAGGCGTCTGGCAGGGAAACCGAATCGTTGGGTCGCGCGTGGACGAGCTTCCGCTTGGCGGGCCGTCGGTTCTGTCTGGGTCGATTTCACCGCTTGCGACAGGGGCCGGTGTTGGGATCGGCGCGCGGAGGATTCTGACCGACAGCAGTTTCCTGCCAGCGCCAGGCAGCTACGGAACCGTAATCGGCGACGAGACGGCGCAGGGTTTGGCGCCAGACCGCATTATCCCCGGGCGCTTCACGGGTGCCGCGGGGCCGCTTCAAGCCTTGTCGATTGAAGGATATCTCGATCCTATCGACGCTGCGCCGTTCTATACGATCTCTGGGCTCGGCCACAGTTTCGATCGTGATGTGAAGCTCGCGGCGCTCAGCGACAGGCGGGCGATCTATTCCGGGGCATATGATGGCGACTTCCGTGCGGAAACCGGCCTGGAGGTACCGCAGTCCCTGACCGAGCGACGCGCGGCGATGAAGGCTCTGCTGGAAGGTGAGACCCAAAACCCGGTGTCCCTGCGCTGAGGCGTGGAAAAGTGTTGCCTGCATTGATGGGCGTCATGAGGTGTTGGGACTGAACATCCTTTCACCGACTCTCGCCGAGTTTCATGGTTCAGACTGATTGGTCTTTGCTACAGCAGTTGACTAAGGGCCAAGAAATCAAAAATTAGCGCGCGACAAATTTAAGATATTTTCGTAAAAGATCTAGATCAGATGGCTCGAAGCCGATGGCATTGACCGGGAAAGCGTCGCGAGAATGGCCGAAACCAAGGTTCGAAACATGGAAGAGTTTGCGTCGGTCAGCGGCGTGTCCAGACCGACGGTATCGAAGTATTTTAACGATCCGGACAGTGTGCGGGCCTCCACGCGCAAGCGCATCGAAGACGCGTTGGAGCGGTACGATTACCGCCCGAACATCTTTGCGGTGAACCAGAACCGCAAGCTCACCAAGACAGTGGGCATCGTCGTGCCGTATCTCGCTGATCCATTCTTCGCAGAGATTGCACGGAACATCGAACAGCACTGCATCGACGCGGGTTACAGGCCGACGCTCTTCAGTGCGCATGGCGATCCGATGCTCGAGGTCGAGATCCTCGACAACCTGCGGTCGCTCAAGCCTTCGGGCGTCCTGCTGGCGCCGCTTGGGCGCAACTCGGACCGGCGCGCGATCGAGGCGTTCTGCAAAGCTGTCCCGACGGTCCTGTTCGACAGTTTCCTTCAGGACATGGGTATAACCTTCATCGGTTCCGACAGTCGGCAATTCTCTCAGCTGATCGTTGAATATCTTTGCCGGACCGGGTCGCCGCCATGTTTCTTCGAGATGAAAGCCCCGGCAAATCCGAACGCGAACAGGCGTCGGCAAGGTTACATCGAGGCAATGGAAGGTCTGGGGCATACGCCGGTGATCGTTCAGGTCGAAGGCGAGGGTTGGGCGTTCGAGGAGATCGGACGTGCCGGTGGGATAAAGGCGTTGGCGGCGGAACGCTTTAAGACGAACACCGTGCTCTGCAGCAACGACCGGCTGGCCATTGGTCTGTTGACCGCCTGCTACGAAAAAGGGGTGCGCGTCGGCAGGCACGAATCTTGTGACCTGAGGGTTGCAGGTCAGGATGATCACCCGTTCTCGAGATTCACATGCCCCCCGCTGACGACGGTCGCTCAGGATTATGACGCGATCTCAAGACGTTCGGTGACGGCGCTGTTTGCCGCTGTCGGCGCGGACACGCAAACGGTGACCAACGAGCGCATTCTGTTCGAGGGGCGGCTCGTGATGCGAGACTCTGCGTGAGCAAAGAAAAAACTTTGCGCGCGTAAAAAACTGTTTGACGATTCCGAGAGGTGCTGCGTAAAGTTGCAACCAAGAAAGAAAACAATGGGAGGACTAAGATGAACATCGGAAAAGCGCTTGGCGCTGCCTCGTTGGTATCTCTGCTCGCAACAAGCGTTGCGTTCGCCGAGACGATCACCATCGCCACTGTGAACAACGGCGATATGATCCGGATGCAGAAGCTGGCGAGCGATTTCGAAGAAAAGACCGGCCACACGGTCGAATGGGTCACGTTGGAAGAAAACGTCCTGCGTCAGCGCGTTACGACGGACATCACCACCAAGGGTGGCGCTTTCGACATCATGACAATCGGCATGTATGAGACACCGATCTGGGGAAAGAACGGTTGGCTGGTTCCGCTGGATGACCTGTCGGCTGAATACGATGTCGACGATATCCTTCCTGCCATGAAGGGCGGCTTGTCTTATGACGGCACAATGTTCGCGGCGCCGTTCTATGGCGAGTCGTCGATGATCATGTTCCGGACGGATCTTATGGAAAAGGCCGGGATGGAGATGCCCGAGGCGCCGACCTGGGACTTCATCCGCAAGGCCGCGGCGGCGATGACGGATCGCGACAACGAGATCAACGGTATCTGCCTGCGCGGCAAGGCCGGTTGGGGCGAGGGCGGCGCTTTCATCACGGCCATGTCGAATTCGTTTGGCGCGCGTTGGTTCGATGAGGACTGGAACGCGCAGTTCGATACCAAGCCGTGGAAGGACACGCTGGAATTCTACGTCGGCATGATGAACGAATCTGGCCCTCCGGGCTTCGCGACCAACGGATTCAACGAGAACCTCTCGCTGTTTCAGCAGGGCAAATGCGGCATGTGGATCGACGCCACCGTCGCTGCATCCTTTGTGACCAATGCGAACGACTCGACCGTTGCGGACCGTGTGGGCTTTGCCTTGGCGCCGGATACCGGTCTGGGCAAACGCTCGAACTGGCTCTGGGCTTGGGCTTTGGCGATCCCGGCGGGTACGCAGAAACAGGATGCCGCAAAGCAGTTCATCGAATGGGCGACGTCCAACAGCTATATCGAATTGGTCGCGTCGAAAGAGGGATGGGCCAATGTGCCTCCGGGCGCGCGCATCTCGCTCTACAAGAACCCGAACTACAAGGACATCCCGTTCGCGAAGATGACCCTGGAGTCGATCCTGTCGGCTGACCCGAACAACTCCACGGTCGAGCCGAGCCCCTATGTCGGGATCCAGTTCGCCGCAATCCCTGAGTTTGCCGGGATCGCGACGGATGTGAGCCAGGAGTTCTCGGCGGTTTATGCCGGTCAGCAAACCGTCGATGAAGCGCTCGCCAAGGCGCAGGCCTTGACCAATGACGCCATGGAGGCTGCGGGCTACCGCTAAGGCAGCCAAGCAGGCTTCTCCAGAGGGCGGGTGCCTGTCCTCTGGGACTGCCGAAAATCCACCTGATCGGTCAAGCAGAGCGGAGCCAGCCGCCTGTGACGGAGGTGCATCATGGCAACTCAACACTCTCGTTCCGCCGCACGCCTTATGATGGCGCCCGCAGTCTTCCTGCTCTTGGTTTGGATGCTCGTGCCGCTCACGATGACGCTGTGGTTCAGCTTCAAGAAATACCTGCCGCTGCGCGGTGGTGACCTGGGCTGGGTCGGTTTCGAAAACTACGTCCGGTTCGTGTCCTCGTCCTCGTTCTGGCCGAGCGTTCAGGCCACACTGCTCATCGTTGGTGGCGTCCTGGTGATCACTGTGGTGCTGGGAATTCTGCTCGCGCTGCTGCTGGACCAGCCACTATGGGGGCAGGGGATCGTCCGCATCATGGTCATCGCGCCGTTCTTCGTGATGCCGACCGTTTCGGCACTGGTTTGGAAGAATATGTTCATGGACCCGGTGAACGGGCTTTTGGCGCATACGTGGAAGTTCTTCGGCGCTGAACCCTTGCAGTGGTTGAGCCATTACTCGTTGGAATCCATTATCCTGATTGTCAGCTGGCAATGGTTACCGTTCGCGACCTTGATCCTGCTGACCGCCGTGCAATCGCTGGACAGTGAGCAGCTCGAGGCTGCCGAGATGGACGGCGCGCCGCCGCTGAAACGGTTCTGGTTCATCATCCTGCCGCATCTCAGCCGGGCGATCACCGTGGTCATCCTGATCCAGACGATCTTTCTGCTGTCGATCTTTGCGGAGATTTTCGTCACGACGGGTGGGGCATTCGGCACCAAGACGCTGACCTACCTGATCTTCCAGCGGGTGCTGGAAAGCCAGAACGTCGGGCTGGGTTCCGCGGGCGGGGTCTATGCGATCATCCTGGCCAATATCGTTGCGCTGTTTCTCATGCGCATCGTCGGCAAGAACCTGGACGCCTGAGGGGGATTGCACAATGGCACGAGCCGTCACCACGCAACGCAAGGCGATCAACACGCTCCTGGCATGGAGCGTCGGATTGCTGATCTTCTTCCCGATCCTGTGGACCATCCTGACCAGCTTCAAGACCGAGGCACAGGCGATCAACGATCCACCGCTTTTCCTGTCGTTCGACTGGACGATCGAGAACTACTTCGTGGTTCAGGAGCGGTCGGATTACATGCGGTTCCTCTGGAACTCAGTGATCATAGCCGGTGGGTCCACGCTGCTGGGTATCCTCGTGGCCGTCCCTGCCGCATGGTCAATGGCCTTCGTGCCATCCAAGCGGACCAAGGATATCCTGCTGTGGATGTTGTCGACCAAGATGCTGCCGGCTGTTGGGGTGCTTTATCCGATCTATCTGGTGTTCATCGAACTCGGTCTGCTCGACACGCGCTTTGGCCTCGTGATCGTGTTGATGCTGATCAACCTGCCGATCATCGTCTGGATGCTCTACACGTATTTCAAGGAGATCCCGGTCGACATCCTCGAAGCAGCGCGCATGGACGGCGCCGGCCTGCGAGAAGAGATCCTGTACGTGCTGACCCCGATGGCGATTCCCGGGATTGCCTCGACCATCCTGCTGAACTTCATCCTGGCTTGGAACGAAGCCTTCTGGACACTGAACCTGACAGCGGCGAAGGCCGGGCCTCTGACGGCGTTCATCGCAAGCTACTCCAGCCCGGAAGGCTTGTTCTATGCGAAGCTCTCAGCGGCATCGGTCATGGCGATCGCTCCGATCCTGATCCTTGGATGGTTCAGTCAACGCCAACTCGTGCGCGGCCTGACATTCGGCGCAGTGAAATAAGGGGGGTAAGATGGGACAGATCGTACTGAACGGCGTGTCGAAGAGCTTTGGCCAGATCCAAGTCATTCAACCTCTGGATCTCACGATCGAAGATGGTGAGTTTGCCGTGTTCGTCGGCCCCTCCGGATGTGGCAAGTCGACATTGCTGCGCTTGATTGCTGGGTTGGAGGACATCTCGGATGGCCGGATCGAGATTGACGGCCAGGACGCGACCTTGACGCCGCCTGCGAAGCGCGGGCTCGCCATGGTGTTCCAGTCGTATGCCTTGTACCCACACATGACCGTCCGCAAGAACATCGCCTTTCCTCTGCGCATGGCGGCATTGGACCGTGCGGAGCAGGATCGCCGGGTCGAACAGGCGGCGTCGGTGCTGAACCTGACCGACTATCTCGACCGCCGGCCGGGACAGCTTTCGGGGGGTCAGCGACAGCGCGTCGCGATCGGTCGCGCGATCGTGCGCGAACCGTCGGCATTTCTGTTTGACGAACCGCTCTCGAACCTGGACGCGGCCTTGCGGGTGGGCATGCGGCTTGAGATCAGTGAACTGCATGAACGCCTGAAGACCACCATGATCTATGTGACGCATGATCAGGTCGAGGCGATGACCATGGCCGACAAGATCGTGGTGCTGCAGGCAGGTCAGATCGAACAGGTCGGCTCGCCGCTAGAACTGTACCGCGCGCCGCGAAACCTTTTCGTCGCGGGCTTCATTGGCTCGCCACGAATGAATTTCATCGAGGGCGCAGAGGCCGAGGCACGCGACGCCCACACGATAGGGATCAGGTCGGAGCACCTGGCGATCACGGATCAGGAGGGCGCGTGGTCGGGCACTGTCGGCGTGTCAGAGCACCTGGGCTCGGACACATTCTTACACATCCACGGAACCGGATTGGCCGATAGCATCACGGTCCGGGCCGATGGAGAGGTCGGTTTCCGGCACGGCGACCGTGTGCACCTGACCCCGCGCGATGACATGTTGCACCGCTTCGACGCACAGGGAAATCGGATTTGAGGCTGGCCGGGAAGTCGGCCCTGATAACGGGTGCCGCCCGCGGGATCGGGCGTGCCTTTGCCGAGGCTTACGTGCGAGAAGGCGCCCGCGTGATCATCGGCGACATCGATTTCGAACGAGCGCTTGATGCGGCCGCCGACATTGGAGACGGCGTGATCGCTGTAGAACTGGACGTGACGCAACAGGACAGCATCGACTCCGCGATTGTCACCGCGCTGGAAGCGCATGGCCAGATCGACATCCTGATCAACAATGCGGCGATCTTCACAGCGGCGCCGATTGTCGAGATCGACCGGGCGGACTTTGCGCGGGTCTTCGATATCAACGTTGCCGGAACACTGTTCACGCTGCAGGCGGTTGCGCGCCACATGATCGAACGCGGGGTCAAGGGGCGGATCATCAACATGGCCAGCCAGGCTGGACGTCGCGGTGAGCCGCTGGTCGCGGTCTACTGCGCGACGAAAGCGGCGGTGATCAGTCTGACACAATCCGCAGGGCTGAACCTGATCAAGCACGGCATCAATGTGAATGCCATTGCTCCTGGGGTTGTGGACGGTGAGCACTGGGACCGTGTCGATGGCTTCTTCGCGAAATACGAAGGCAAGGTCCCTGGTCAGAAGAAGCGCGAGGTTGGCGAGGCAGTCCCGCATGGCCGGATGGGAACGGTCGATGACCTGACCGGCATGGCGGTCTTTCTTGCAAGCGACGAGGCCGAATACATCGTGGCCCAATGCTACAACGTGGATGGTGGGCAGTGGATGAGTTGATGGCCGAGGCGGGCGACGACAAGAACGTCATAAAGCTGAGCGACGACACGCTGCACGAGCTTTCTGACCGCGCCGCCGTGCCGCGTTATGACAGATCGAAGCTGACGCCCGGCATTGTCCACATTGGGCTGGGCAACTTTCACCGCGCGCACCAGGCGTGGTACATACATCGCCTGATGCAGGCCGGAGAGGCGCATGACTGGGCCATCATAGGCGCTGGCGTCCGTCCCGCCGACACGATCCAGCGGTCAAGACTGTCCGCGCAAGACTGGCTCACGACGCTGATCGAACTCGACGCCGCAGGAACCTCGGCCGAGGTGACGGGGCCGATGATCGACTTTGTTCCGGTCGAAGAAACCAATGCGCGGTTGATCGACCGGATGGCTGCGCCGGACATCCGCATCGTCTCACTCACCGTGACCGAGGGCGGGTACTATGTCGATCCCGCAACGGGCGCGTTCGATGCCAAGCACGTAGACATTCAGCACGATGCTGCGCACCCGGAGACACCCAGGACCGCGTTCGGCGCCATGATTGCCGCACTCAAGCGGCGGCGCGCCGACGGCACCGGCCCCTTTACGGCGTTGTCCTGCGACAATCTCCAGGGCAATGGCAGGCTCTTGCGCCAAACGGTCCTGTCGCTGGCCAGACTTGCGGATGCTGATCTGGCCGATTGGATCGCCGAGGCCTGTACATTTCCGAACTCCATGGTGGACTGCATCGTTCCTGCGACGGGTCCCGGAGAGATCGCACTCGCCCGGGAATTCGGCCTTCAGGACACGTGCCCCGTGACGCATGAAAGCTTCCGTCAATGGGTCGTCGAGGATGCGTTCTGTGCCGGGCGCCCGCCGTTGGAGCATGTCGGTGTTACCTTCTCGCCGGACGTCCATGCCTACGAGACGATGAAGATCCGTATCCTGAATGGCGGACACCAGATCATTGCAAACTCGGCAGAGCTTCTCGGGATCCGTACGATTGCCGACGCGATGGCGCATCCGCAGATCGCGGCGTTGCCGCGAAAGGTTGTGACAGACGAGGTTGCTCCCAACGTGGCCCCGGTGCCAGGATGCTCGTCGCTGGACTATCTTGCGCAGATCGAGCGCCGTTTCTCTAACCCGGCGATCGCCGATACGACCCGCCGGGTGGCCTTTGACGGATCCTCGCGCCATCCCGGGTTCATTGTTCCCTCGATCCGAGCGGGACTGTCCCGTGGAACACCGACGAACGGGCTCGCGTTCGTCTCGGCCGCCTGGGCGCGGTATTGCGTCGGTATCCGAGAAGACGGAAGCGCGATTGCGGACAACGATCCGAACTGGACGATGTTGAGCGATCGAGCCCAAGCCGCCCGGAAGGATCCGTCAGCCTGGCTCACAATGTCCGAGTTTTATGGTGATCTCTCGGAACACACTGGTTTTGCAGGGCAGTTTTCAGACTGGCTGAACCTGATCCATGCCGAGGGTCTTCGCACGGCGCTTCAAGCTTATCTTGCTGAGTGATGGCTGTGCCGCGTCATGCTGGCTGATGCGTGCCAGCCAGATGATCCGTCGTCGGCTGCGGCACGCCGCCCGCACTTAGAATGAAAGCGCAGATCGTGTCGACGCCCTCGCCGTCGCGGAGACGCGTGAAGCAAAACGGACGGTCGCCGCGCATCTTCCGGGCATCCCGATCCATGACCTCGAGTGACGCTCCCACATGCGGTGCCAGATCGGTCTTGTTGATCACGAGAAGGTCCGAGCGTGTGATCGCGGGACCACCTTTGCGCGGGATCTCTTCGCCCGCGGCGACGTCGATCACGTAGATCGTCAGATCCGCCAGTTCCGGAGAGAATGTGGCCGAAAGATTGTCTCCGCCGCTTTCGATCAGCACGATGTCGAGATCCGGGTGCGCGGCCCGCAGCTCCGCCACGGCTGCGAGGTTGATCGAAGCGTCTTCGCGGATCGCGGTGTGCGGGCAGCCCCCGGTCTCGACCCCCTTGATCCGGTCGAGTGGCAGCGCCTGCAGACGCATCAGCGCCTCGGCATCCTCGCGCGTGTAAATGTCGTTCGTGATGGCGGCCACGGAGTAGTCGTCGCGCAGCGCCTTGCAGAGTGCTGCGGTCAGGGTGGTCTTTCCGGCGCCAACAGGACCGCCGATACCGACCCGAAGCGGGCCGTTTGGACTAGGCATTGTCTTGTTCCTCAAACACTTCGAGCGCTGCGTTCAAGCCATTGATCGCCGCCGGAAATCCGCCATAGAGCGCCATCTGCCAGATCACCTCGCCGATCTCGCGCCGGGTCGCACCGGCCCGCAACGCAGAGGCGATGTTCACCTTCAACTGCGGCCTTGTCTGTCCGCCCAGTGCTGTCAGCGCAGCGACCGTTGCCAGCCATCGGGTCTTGGTGTCCAAACCCTCGCGCCCGTATTGCTGGCCCCAGGCGAAGTCCACGACTGATTTCGAAAGTCCGGGCACAAGCGCGTCGTACCGGCCCTTGAGTGCGGCCTCCATGCCGGGGTTGAAGTCCTCGGCAAGCTTCTGACCAAGTGCATAGCTATCGTCACTCATGACCGAAAAAGCCTCACGTCCTGGGTTTCGTGCTTCATGCTCGCGATGTCCGCGCGAATTGCAATGCCGCCGAGATCGTCGAGATCCGAGGTCAGCGCCGCGCCTGACACGGTCTCTACCAAGGGCATCAGGTGTGCAATGATCTTCTGGCCCTCGCTCTGACCGAGAGGCACAAGCCGGACACACGCTGATACGAGGTTCGACGCAAAGGCGTGTAGGAACAACTCAACCGTTTCTTTGGCGGGGATGCCATGCTGCGCGGCGGCGGCGCCCAGCGCGACCGGATATGGCAGGCGGGCCCACGCGTCGGCGCCCCAGGCTGTCTGAGTGATCGTGGAAAAGGCTGCTCCCTGCGCTTCGGTTTCCAGCAGCCTTTCAGGAGAAGGCGCAAGCGCCGACGCGAGTTCCGAAATCTCGCGGAGATACGTTGGCTCCCCCGCGGACGCCGCAGCATGCGCGTGGACCAGCAGGATCGCGTCACTGCGTCCTGCCCCGTGCTCCAGACACGCAGCAATCCAGCTTTCGGCAGTCGTTGCGTCGCCGACGTCACCGGCATGAATGGCCCACTCCAGCCCGTGGCTGTAGGTGTAGGCACCGACCGGATAGGCCGGGGAAAGCCACGAGGTTAGCTTGTAGAGGCCCTCATCCATGCGTGTGTCCGTGCCGGTGCGGGATGTGGGCGTTGGGATCGGCATGCGGGTCGTGCGAATGCGAATGCCCATGCGTGCGCCCGTGTCCATAAGCACCGCCTTCAGGTTTGAACGGCTCCTCAACATGGGCGATCTGGGCACCGAGGCGTTGCAGCATGTCCTCGAGCACGTGATCCCGCTGGATCAACAGGCGATCTGCCTCGATCTGACAAGGTGTGTGACGATTGCCGATGTGCCAGGTTAGTCGGGGCAGGCTCTCTCCACGAACCTCCGTGAGAGCCTCCGCGGCGGCACGCACGATGACAGTGCGCCCATCCTCCAGCACGAGACCTTCGCCATCCGCGAGTTCCCTTGCCTGAGGAAGATCGAGCAGAATCTCCTCTCCTGCATCGGTGCTAAGGACAGCCCTGCGCCGGTACCGGGCGGCATAATCCAGCCGCACCACGTCATCGGCACCGCCTCGAGCAGCAATTTCTGACACGCGGATCATGCCGGATCCGCCTGCCTTGGACGTCTCAGTCCGATCCGAGCAGATCGCGAAAGACGTATCTGGCGATGTCCTGACGTTCGACGCCCATTTCTGCCAAGTCCGAGTCCGAAAGGCAGCGCAAGCGCTGGATCTCGTTCATGCGCGCTTGGTAGTTCCGAGCGTAGCCAAGACCTTCGAAGACATGGCCGAGCGTATCGCGGCTGTTGTCGTCCGTGCTCGGTCTCAGCGGGTCGAATAATTCCGAAGTGACCATAAGTGTACTCCGTGCAGAATTCTGCGCGGCTGTGCATGCGTTTCTGCCGCGCCAATACGGAATACTCTATCTCCAGTTGTTCGCCATGCTCTGTGACAATCCTCACGACAGTAGAAATAACTCTTACGAGCGTGGATCGACGCTGTAACGGATGTGCGGACATGCTTTGCATTACGGTCAGAACATGAAGTAGCGTTGGGCCATCGGAAGAACTTCCGCCGGTTCGCAGGTTAGCAACTCGCCGTTGGCGCGGACCTCGTAAGTCTCTGGATGCACTTCGATTTCTGGCGTCGCATCGTTCAGCACCATCGAGTGTTTACCGATGTTCCGCGTGTTCTTGACGGCCACGGTGTCCTTGTCGATGCCCAGGCTGGCGCCTATGCCTTCGGTGTGCGCGGCTTCAGACACGAAGACCACCGAGGACGCCGTCAGCGATTTGCCGAACGCGCCGAACATCGGGCGGGTGTAGACCGGCTGCGGCGTTGGGATCGAGGCATTCGGGTCGCCCATCTGAGCGCAAGCAATGGTGCCGCCGATCAGAACCATCTCGGGTTTGACGCCGAAAAACGCCGTATTCCAAAGGCATAGGTCCGCGCGCTTGCCGATTTCGATGCTGCCGATTTCGTGGCTGATGCCGTGCGCGACCGCCGGGTTGATGGTGTACTTGGCGATGTAGCGGCGGACGCGGAGGTTGTCATTTTCGCCGGTCTCCTCGGCCAGACGCCCGCGCTGGCGCTTCATCTTGTCGGCCGTCTGCCATGTGCGGATCAGAACTTCTCCGACACGGCCCATGGCCTGACTGTCCGACGCGATGATCGAGAACGCGCCCATATCGTGCAGGATGTCCTCGGCGGCGATGGTCTCGCGCCGGATGCGGCTCTCGGCGAAGGCCACATCCTCGGGGATCGACTTGTCGAGGTGGTGGCAAACCATCAGCATATCCAGGTGCTCGTCCACCGTGTTGACCGTGAACGGCCGCGTCGGATTGGTCGAGCTTGGGATCACGAAGTCCTCGCCACAAACCTTAATGATATCAGGGGCATGGCCGCCGCCCGCGCCCTCGGTATGGAAGGCGTGGATGGTGCGGCCTTTCATGGCGGCGACGGTGTTCTCGACAAAGCCGCTCTCGTTCAGCGTGTCGGTGTGGATCATCACCTGCACGTCCATGTCGTCGGCGACCGAGAGGCAGCAGTCGATGGCGCCGGGCGTCGTGCCCCAGTCCTCGTGCAGCTTCATCGCGCAGGCACCAGCCTTCACCATCTCGACCAGTGCTGCGGGCTGCGAGGCATTGCCCTTGCACGACAGGCCGATGTTCACCGGCAGGCCGTCCATTGCCTGGATCATCCGCCCGATGTGCCATGGGCCGGGCGTACAGGTGGTCGCAAGCGTGCCATGGGCCGGGCCCGTGCCACCGCCGAGCATGGTGGTCACACCGGAGTGTAGCGCGTCCTCGATCTGCTGCGGACAGATGAAATGGATGTGCGCGTCGAACCCGCCTGCCGTCAGGATTTTTCCTTCTCCTGCAAGGGCTTCGGTCCCTGGTCCGACAATGATGTCTACGTTGGGCTGAGTGTCCGGGTTGCCCGCCTTGCCGATGCCGACGATGCGGCCGTCCTTCAGGCCGACATCGGCCTTGTAGATGCCGGAGTGGTCGACGATCAGCGCGTTGGTGATGACGGTGTCGACGGCTCCGTCCGCGCGGGTGACCTGGGACTGACCCATGCCGTCTCGGATGACCTTGCCACCGCCGAATTTGACTTCTTCACCGTAGGTTGTGAGATCTTTCTCAACTTCGATGAACAGTTCGGTATCGGCCAGGCGCACCTTGTCGCCAGTAGTTGGTCCGAACATGGCGGCATAGGATTGGCGGGGGATTGCGGTGGGCATGTCTTTTCTCCCTGGGTCTCAGACTGGGAACCAAATCTCGCTCAGGACCGAGATCACGACGCCCATCAGGACGAGCGCGATCCAGCCGTAGAGAATGCGAAAGAACAATTTGAACGCCCGTTGTGTGCCCGGCGACTTGTCGCTGAGCCGGATCGTGCGGCCGTTGGATGTGGATTGCGGTTCGTCAGGCATTGTTTCGGTCGGAGCGTTGATACGAAACCGCCAGACGCATCCGATCGCCAGTGGTCAGCTCGAACACGGCGGCACAGGGTTTGCGGGGGCTTGCGGTGGGCATCAGTGGATCCTTAATAGTTCTGCGCGCTTGCGACGAAGCTTCCTCTTCAAGTTGCCTAGGGAGCGGCTACAGCGACCGACGGCGGGCTTTCAATGTACAGGACGAAAATTGAGGCTGATACTAGGTTCACAATAAGAAGAGCGACCCAAAATATCCGTTGTATTTTCTCAAATCGGTCGAAATACGACATATCTTCTGCGAAGCATCTTTGAAGTCCAAGGCAAGATTTTACCATCACAGTCTCCTCTATTTTCTGAATATACAAGAGGGTTCTTTTTGAGATGCTAAGTAAATGGTCGCAACGTAGATATCCACCAAGTCCAATTAGCGTAGTTACAACAACAGCAAACAACCGTAATTCTCCTTGTATGTTTTGCGCCTCAACGATCATAAAACCAAGTATCACTACCGTGACAAGTGCAACCATGCGTTCAGTGTGGAATATTCTTTTATACAGACCATCGACTGTATGCCGTGAAAATTCATAGTCACGCATGATCATTCGTTTTTCAAATTCGCCAAATCCCTCTGCACCGTACGAAACAACGCTATCAGACATCAAATATCTCCCATAACCTTCTGATTGAACCCGTAAACCTTGCGGTCCCCGGCCAGCGGGATCAGTTGTACTTCGCGCGATTGGCCGGGCTCGAACCGCACGGCGGTGCCGGCGGCGATGTCGAGCCTCATGCCTCGCGCGGCTTCGCGGTCGAAGCTAAGCCCTTCGTTTGTTTCGTAAAAATGGTAGTGCGAGCCGACTTGCACCGGGCGGTCACCGGTGTTCGCGACCATGATCGTGATCGCCTCGCGGCCTTCGTTCAGCGTGATCTCGCCCTCGGCGCAGATGATTTCTCCGGGGATCATGACGTCTCCTTCGCGCGTGTCTTGCGGGCGTGCAGGGCGGATGCAGGGGCGAGCAGAAGCATCAGCTTCCAGGCGTTGAAGCCCCGGTCAAAGGCGGATTGCGACTCTTCGATGCCGAGTGCGCCGAAGATCTGCGCGCCGACCCAGACGACACCGGCGCCGATGGCGAGGGTCGCGACCGAGGCGATCAGCACGGCCATCCCGTCTGGCAGGCGCGGTATCAGGATCTGCGGCAGGCCCCAGCCGATGACGATTGTCAGAACGATGAAGATGCCCAGGACCATCGGCTCAACAGCGCTGCTCTGAGGGGCAGATAACGTGGGTAAAACCCAGAGTTGCCAGGGTGATATAGCACAGGATTATCTTCACGTAATTTTCCATTAACTGGATTTCGGGCGGGTTTCGCATCGGTTCAGCGGATCGGCTCGTGGACGGTCACAAGCTTGGTCCCGTCCGGGAATGTGGCCTCGACCTGGACGTCATGGATCATCTCGGCGATGCCCTCCATGCACTGGTCGCGGGTGATGACGTGGGCGCCTGCCTCCATCAGATCTGCGACCGATCGGCCGTCGCGCGCGCCCTCGACCACGTAGTCGGTGATCAGCGCGATCGCCTCGGGGTGGTTCAGCTTCACGCCGCGCTCCAGCCGGTTGCGCGCGACCATCGCGGCGACCGAGACCAGCAGTTTGTCCTTTTCGCGGGGGGTGAGTTGCATCAGATGCTCCAGGGTCGTGGGAGTGGGGCGCCGCGCAGGTGTTCGAGCGCTGGGATGAGCGCCTTGCGCAGATGAAAGCCGTCAGGGGCGGTCAGGCGGGCGGCGAGCACGCCGTCGCGGATCAGGCTGGCGCCGCTGGTGGTGCCAAGCCGGGATCGCAGCGGCGCAAGGTGCCGGTCGGCGTCCGGGCCCGTGAACAGAATGGTGGCGAATGCGCGGTGTCCGCCCAGCGTCCCGGCCTGGCGTGCAATGGCATCGGCGTCGCCATGCATTCGCAACGCATCCGCGTAGACGAGTGTGCCGCCCCGGCGCACCCGCCATTGGTCCGACAGTCGGAGGTCGTGCACTGTTTCGCCCATCGCCGCGCGGCCGAGAATGAAGGATTCGACCGCGAGCAGCGTGGCATCGGCGGCGAGATCCACATCGAACCGCCGGTTCAGCGCAGCGCCGTCGAAAAGGATCGTCTCCTGCGGGAGCCAATCCAGCCGCGCGCCCTGATGCGCGGTCAGCCGCGTCTCGATCTGGCCGGTGTGGCCCGGCAGGGCGCGATAGGCGCGTTCGGCCGCTTGGGTTGTAAGGGTGAGGTGTGATCCCGCCTGCGCCTCGGCGGTGTAGTTGAACCGGTCGCCCCCAGTCACGCCGCCGGATGTGTTGAGCAGGACAGCGGTCAGCCCGGTCTCGAACGTGCGCGGCAGCAGAGCCTTCGCAGAGCCCGTCTGATAGAGCCGGTCGAGCACGGTCCGCACACCGGAGCGTTTCACCGCCACGCGCACCGCGCCGATCGCGCGCGGCACGACTGGCGCCGGGCCCACCGCGCGCCGCATGGCCTGCGCGGCGCTGTCGCCCACGGTCGCTTGTGTCTCGATCAGGGGTGCGTCCAAGATGCCTGAAACCTTCCACGTCTGTGCGCGCAGAGATCAGCACGCGATTCCCGGCGATCGCAACCGGATTCACGCGGGTGCGCCGGAGAAACCCGTCAATTGTCGAGAATTTGCGCAAGGACCCTGCACACCTGCGTATAATTTAGTCATTGAGCGAAATATGCTCAAAAAGCGACATCATAGTCCTTGTGTTCGTATCGTGGCGCCGCATCCTCGCGCCCGTTCGCCAATGGTGCTGCCAGCAGCCAACAGGCGTACGGAGCGTGCCAGTCAGGGGGGATGGCAATCATCACCACGGCATGGCACGAGGAGCAACACTTCGTTGCGGGGACGGCAGACCAAAGTGGGCGCTGGCGCCACGAGAGGGTCGACCCCGGGGAGAGGAATCGATGAAAAGCCTCAAGAGAATGGCACTGGGCGCGGGCCTGGCGGCGGCGGTAGCGATGCCGGCCTACGCCGAAGACGAGACGATCAAGGTTGGGATCCTGCATTCGCTGTCGGGAACGATGGCGATCTCGGAGACAACGCTGAAAGATGCGATGCTGATGCTGATCGAGCAGCAGAACGAAAAGGGCGGTCTGCTGGGCAAGAAGCTCGAGCCGGTCGTGGTCGACCCTGCTTCGGACTGGCCGTTGTTCGCCGAGAAG
The DNA here is from genome assembly GCA_038534135.1 of Pseudomonadota bacterium. GTDB lineage: Bacteria > Pseudomonadota > Alphaproteobacteria > Rhodobacterales > Rhodobacteraceae > Thermohalobaculum. The sequence goes on from JBCAXJ010000029.1 coordinate 42,360, forward strand.
GCGCGCGAACTGATCGAAGTGAACGGTGTCTCGGCGGTGTTCGGCTGCTGGACGTCGGTTTCGCGCAAATCGGTCCTGCCGGTCTTCGACGAGTTGAATTCGCTGCTGTTCTACCCGGTTCAGTATGAAGGCGAGGAATCGCAGCGCAACGTGTTCTACACGGGTGCCGCACCAAACCAGCAGGCGATCCCTGCGGTTGATTATCTCGCTGCCGAAGAAGGCGTCGAACGCTGGGTTCTTGCCGGGACCGACTATGTGTATCCGCGCACGACCAACAAGATTCTCGAGGCGTATCTGATCGCGAAAGGTGTCGCCAAAGAAGACATCATGATCAACTACACGCCGTTCGGGCACTCGGACTGGCAGACGATCGTGTCGGACATCAAGACGTTTGGCTCGGCTGGCAAGAAGACTGCCGTGGTCTCGACCATCAACGGGGATGCCAACGTGCCGTTCTACAAGGAACTGGGCAACCAGGGCATCAAGGCCGAGGATATTCCCGTCGTCGCGTTCTCGGTCGGTGAGGAAGAGCTTGCCGGTCTGGACACGGCCCCGCTGGTCGGACACCTGGCGGCGTGGAATTACTTCATGTCGGCTGAATCAGACGCCAACGACGAGTTCATCGAAGCCTGGCACGCGTTCACGGGCGACGAGAACCGCGTGACCAACGACCCGATGGAGGCGCACTACATCGGCTTCAACATGTGGATCAAGGCGGTCGAGGCTGCTGGTACGACGGATCCGGATGCCGTGATCGACTCGATCGTTGGCGTGTCGGTGCCAAACCTGACCGGCGGGTATTCCGCGATGATGCCGAACCACCACATCACCAAGCCGGTGCTGGTTGGCGAGATTCAGGAAGACGGTCAGTTCGAAACTGTATGGGAGACCTCGGGCCTCGTTGTGGGCGATGCGTGGTCGGATTTCCTGCCAGACTCGAAGCCGCTGATCTCGGACTGGCGCGCGCCTATGAGCTGCGGCAACTACAACACCGAGACCAACCAGTGCGGCGGCAAGGGCTACTGAGTTGAGACTTCGTAGGGTGCGTATTACGCACCCTACATTCCAACGGCGCCGTCAGAGTGCCGCTGAAACACATCGGGGACATCGATGCTCCTGCGTTTGTTGACACTTCTGGTCTTCGCGATTGCGCTGCCGGTTCAGGCCGCGACGCTGGAAGACCTGATCGCAGAGCTTCCCAAGGGAAAATTCAACGACCGGGCCGAGGTGATCGAACAGATTGCCGCTACGGGAGATCCGCGCGCCGTCAGTGTCCTCGAGGCCCTGTCCGCTGGCGATCTGATGCAGATGAAGAAGGGCGACGAGGCGGTCGTTCGTGTCGAGAAGGCGGGCAAGGGGTTCAACACATTCAACCCTTTGACGGGTGAGGCGCTGGGCGAGATCAAGAAGCGCGGTGCGCGCAAGATCAAGGTCAACAACAAGCTGCGCCGGACGATCGCGGCGGCGATCGGGACGATGACGTTGATGTCGCCGGATCGCGCGCGGCGGCTAGACGCGGCGGCGTCGATCTACAAGACCGGCGATCCCGCGCAACTCGCGGCGCTGGAGACCGCCCTGGACGCTGAAACGGACGAAGAGGTGCGCGGCGCCTTCGAACAGGCGCGTGCGGCCGCGACGCTGAACGCGGATGTCGAAGACGGTGCGAAGCTCGCGGCGATCGCGGTGATTGGGACACGGGCCGATGATGCGGCTGTCTCGATCCTGTCGGCCGTTGCATCGGCGGACAATGTGATCCTGGTCGAGGCCGCGCGCGCGGCGCTGGAGCGTATCGAGGGGGAGCGTGTCGCCTGGGATATGGCCGAGAATGTCTGGTACGGGTTGTCGCTCGGCTCGGTCCTGATGCTGGCCGCAATCGGTTTGGCGATCAGCTTTGGCGTCATGGGCGTGATCAACATGGCGCATGGCGAGTTGGTCATGCTCGGAGCCTACACGACCTTTGCGGTGCAGGAGGTGATCCGAAACTCGGCACCCTGGCTGTTCGAATACTCGCTGTTGATATCGGCCCCGCTGGCCTTTCTGGTCGCGGGATCTGTCGGTGTCGGGATCGAGCGCGGCGTGTGCCGCTATCTGTACGGTCGGCCGCTCGAGACGTTGCTGGCGACCTGGGGGATCAGCTTGATCCTGCAGCAGACGGTGCGGACGATCTTCGGGCCGACCAACAAGGAGGTCGGCAACCCGGACTGGATGTCGGGCGCGTTCGAGCTTGGGCAGATGACGATCACGTACAACCGGCTGTGGATCCTGATCTTCGCGCTGGTCGTGTTCGCCATGTTGCTGCTGGTGTTGAAGAAGACGCCGATGGGTTTGCAGATGCGCGCCGTGACGCAGAACCGGCGCATGGCCGAGGCGATGGGCATCCGCTCGGGTTGGGTGGATGCCATGACGTTCGGCCTGGGAGCTGGCGTTGCCGGTCTGGCGGGCGTGGCCCTGAGCCAGATCGACAACGTCTCTCCGAACCTGGGACAAAGCTACATCGTCGACAGCTTCATGGTGGTGGTCTTCGGCGGCGTCGGGAACCTGTGGGGCGCGCTGGCCGGGGCGTTCACGCTGGGCATCGTCAACAAGTTCCTGGAACCCTATGCCGGGGCCGTTCTGGCGAAGGTGCTGGTTTTGGTTTTTATCATCCTATTCATTCAACGCCGCCCGCGTGGCTTGTTCGCGCTGAAGGGCCGGGCGGTGGAGCAGTAGATGATTGAAACAGTCAGATATTACTCGACGAACCCGAGTGATTCTGTCAGAAAACGATTGCTGGCCAGCGATCCGATTTTTCTGACAGGAGACCACAATGTACCGAACCCTGACTGCGGCGGCCTGTGCTGTTGCGATCGCAAACGTGGCGAATGGCGCAGAGCCGCATTCGCTGACCTATTCGGAGTTCGAGGAGAGCGTTCCGCACTTCGATCTGGACGATTGCCCGGCCAGCATGGCGACGCCCAAGACGTTTTGCCGGGTGTCCTTCAACGGCGATGCCGTGCACGTTTTCGTCTTCTCGGAAGATGGGGAGCAGCCACTGGTCGGCTTCCGCAGCTTCGACGAGGACGGATACAGCCTAGAATTGAAGTAGAGCGGTCAGAGGGCGTCGCATGATCCGCAACGCTCTCGATCTGCGCACGCAGCTTTTTCTGTTTTTTCTGGCGTTCATCGCAGTTGCAGTGCCTGCGGCGAACCTGTGGGCCGAGCAGGGCTCGACCGTGTATCTGCCGTCCTTCGCGGTCGCGCTGTTCGGCAAGTACCTTTGCTATGCCTTGCTGGCGCTCAGCGTCGATCTGATCTGGGGGTACGCGGGCATCCTGTCGCTGGGCCACGGCGCGTTCTTCGCGTTGGGCGGCTACGCGATGGGAATGCACCTGATGCGCGAGATCGGGACCCGCGGCAGTTACGGCGATCCGATCCTGCCGGACTTCATGGTGTTTCTGAACTATCAGGAGTTGCCGTGGTTCTGGTACGGCTTCGATCAGTTCTGGTTTGCCTGCCTGATGGTGCTGCTGGTGCCGGGCACGCTGGCCTTCGTGTTCGGCTGGCTGGCGTTCCGGTCGCGTGTGACGGGCGTCTACCTGTCGATCATCACGCAGGCCATGACCTATGCGCTGTTGTTGGCGTTCTTCCGCAATGACATGGGCTTCGGCGGCAACAACGGCCTGACGGATTTCAAGGATGTGCTGGGCTTCGATCTGCGCTCGGACGAGACGCGGGCAGGGTTGTTCATCGCCTCGGCGATTGCGCTGGGGCTCGGGTACCTGCTCTGCCGGATCGTCGTCACCTCGCGGGCGGGCAAGGTGTTGGTGAGTGTCCGGGATGCCGAGAGCCGTGCGCGGTTCCTGGGCTACCGGGTCGAGGGCTACAAGCTGTTCGTCTTCACGCTGTCGGCCATGCTGGCAGGGGTTGCGGGCGCGCTGTACGTGCCGCAGGTCGGCATCATCAATCCGGGCGAGTTCAGCCCGGCCAACAGCATCGAGATCGTCATCTGGGTCGCGGTCGGTGGGCGTGGGCTGCTGCTGGGCGCGGTGATCGGCGCGGTCCTGGTGAATGGTGCGAAGACGCTGCTGACCGGCTGGTTCCCGGAGATCTGGATCTTCGTGCTGGGCGCGATGTTCGTCGTGGTCACACTGTTCCTGCCCAAAGGCGTTCTGGGCGGGCTGGATGTCCTGGGACGGCGGCGGGTCGACGACACGGCGGCGCCAGCGGCTGCCAAACCGCGACCGGCGGAGTGACGCGATGTCGGATCTCGCCCGAAATTCAATGCTTTACCTCGATGATGTCAACGTAGCCTTTGACGGGTTCAAGGCGATCAATGGCCTGTCGCTGACGCTGTCCAAAGGCGAGATGCGGGCGATCATCGGGCCCAATGGCGCGGGCAAGACGACGATGATGGACATCATCACCGGCAAGACGCGGCCCGATTCCGGCGATGTGATCTTCAACGAGACGGTCGACCTGACCCGTCATGACGAGGCCGACATCGCGCGCATGGGGATTGGCCGGAAGTTCCAGAAGCCCACGGTTTTCGAAACACATACCGTGGCCGACAATCTGCTGCTGTCTCTGGCGGGCAAGCGCAGTGTTCTGGAGACTTTGTTTGCCCGGCCCGAGTCGCGCGAAGCGGTCCGGATCGATGAGTTGCTCCAAATCATTCGCCTGGCCGAGCGGCGCGATGATCTGGCAGCCGACCTGAGCCACGGGCAGAAGCAGTGGCTCGAGATCGGAATGCTGCTGGCGCAGGACCCGAAAGTGCTGCTGGTCGACGAACCGGCGGCGGGCATGACCGACGCCGAGACGATGCAGACCGCAGAACTGTTGGAGGAGATCGCGGGCGATCACACGGTGATGGTGGTCGAGCACGATATGGACTTCATCAAGCATCTGGGCGTGAAGGTGACGGTGTTGCACGAAGGCTCGGTTCTGGCAGAGGGCTCATTCGAACAGGTCTCGACGGATGCCCGCGTCATCGAAACCTATCTGGGACGCTGAGATGCTGGCGGTGCGCGAAATCGACCTGCATTACGGCGCAGCGCAGGCGCTGCGGGCTGTCTCGCTCGAGGCGAAGGTTGGCGAGGTGACCTGCGTGCTGGGCCGCAACGGCGTTGGCAAAACCTCGTTGATGCGCGCGATTGTCGGGCAGCAGAAGATCAGCGCCGGACAGATCGTTTGGGAGGACAACGATGTCTCGCGCGTGCGGGCCAGCGAACGGGCGCGGCGCGGCATCGCGATCGTCCCGCAAGGGCGCGAGATCTTTCCACTGCTGACGGTGCGCGAGAACCTCGAGACCGGGTTCGCGGGCCTGCCGCGCGCCGAGCGGTACGTGCCGGAGGAGGTGTTCAGCCTGTTTCCGGTCCTGCGCGACATGCTCGGGCGGCGCGGTGGCGACCTGTCGGGTGGGCAGCAGCAGCAGCTCGCCATCGGGCGCGCGCTGGTGATGCGTCCGCGCCTGCTGATTCTGGACGAGCCGACCGAGGGCATCCAACCCTCGATCATCAAGGATATCGGCGAGGCGATCCGGGTGCTGCGCGGGCGCGGTGACATGGCCATCGTGCTGGTCGAGCAGTATTTCGACTTCGCCTGGGACCTCGCCGACGTCGTGACCGTGCTGGACCGTGGGCAGGTTCGGATGTCCGGCCCCCGGTCCGATGGCGATGTCGATCAGGTTCGCAGCCTCGTGTCAGTCTGAGGGCCAGGCTAGCCTGCGGCGACGTCCTTGGGCGCTTCGACGATCTTGGTCTCGAAGTTTCCGGGCGAGACGATTTCGAGCACCTCGAAGTCCTCCGAACACGCGATCTCGCGATGTTTGATCATCGGTTTTTGCAGCACGCAGTCGCCCTGACGGATCGTGCGCTCTCCTTCGCCATCGTATTCGAACGTCGCCCAGCCGTTCAGGACATAGACGAGCTGAAAGTCGCATTCGTGAATGTGCCATTGCTGAACGGCGTCGGCCTGTTCCTTGCCGTTGTGGCGGATGACATGGGCCACGTAGTCGCCCTGGGTGCCGTCCTTGATACCGAGATCGCGGTACTCGAATATCTCGCGCAGGCCGGGCACCCAGGCGGCGCCCTCGGCTGCGTTGTGCACAAAGTTCCAGTTCGTACGGTCTTTCATGGTGTCCTCCCGGTTTTGACTGCCGTCAACGTACCCGAACGCACGCATTTTATGAAACTGATCCATGTCAAAGACGCCTGACACTCTGTGCGACAGGCTAGAGCATCAACCGCGATCTTCGAGGACTTTGATGATGTCCGCCAGCCTCGCCGACTATTCCCGCCGAAACGTTCCGCGTTACACGAGCTATCCGACCGTGCCGCACTTTTCGGAGGCGGTCGGGGCCGAGGCGTACGAAGACTGGCTGGCCGCCATTGATCCGGACGAGCCGGTCTCGTTGTACGTGCACGTGCCCTATTGTCGGCAGCTGTGCTGGTACTGCGGTTGTAACATGAAGCTGGCATCGCGCGACGCGCCGATCGCGCGGTACGCAGCGCATCTGCTGGACGAGATCAAGCTGATGGACCGGTTGCTGCCCGGGCGGATGTCGATCTCGCACCTTGCGTGGGGCGGCGGCACACCGACGGCCCTGGAGCCTGACTGCCTTGCGCGGATCATGGAGGCAATCGGCGCGCGGTTCAATTTCGTGCCGGGGGCCGAGATCTCGATCGAGAGCGATCCGCGCACGCTGACGCAAGAGATGATCCGGCGCATCGGATTGCTGGGGTTCACGCGGGCGAGCTTCGGCGTGCAGGAATTCGATCCGAAAGTTCAAGCCGCGATCAACCGGGTGCAGCCGCCCGAGATGGTGCGCGAGACGGTCGCAAGCCTGCGCGGTGTCGGTGTCACCGGGATCAATTTCGACCTGATGTATGGGCTGCCACACCAAACGATCGATATGTTGCGGAAATCGATCGAGATCTGTGCCGAGATCCGGCCGGACAGGATTGCATTGTTTGGGTATGCGCACGTGCCCTGGATTGCCAAGAAGCAGCGCCTGATCGACGAGGCGGCCTTGCCCGGTGCGGCCGAACGCATGGAGCAAGCGCAGGAAGCGCAGAAGATGCTGGTCGACGTGGGCTATGAACCCATCGGGTTGGACCACTTTGCCCTGCCCGGGGACAGCATGGCCGTCGCGGCGCAAGAGAAGCAGTTGCGGCGCAACTTCCAGGGCTACACCACGGATCAGGCCGAGACGCTGATCGGGTTTGGATCGACGTCGATCTCGCGGACACCAAAGGGCCATGTGCAGAACCTGTCGGAGACCGGGGCGTGGGCGCGTGCCGTATCATCAGGGCAACTGCCGGTGGCCAAGGGGATCGCGTTCTCCGAGAACGATCGTCTGCGCAGTGCCGTGATCGAGGCGATCATGTGCAACGGCGTGGTCGATCTGGCCAAGATGGCGCGGGCCTTCGGAGCGCCGATCAACTGGGCCAGCGATGCCGGTCCGGAATTGGCCCGCATGGTGCGCGATGGCCTGATTGTCTGCGAGGGCATGGAGGTTCGGGTCTCGGACGCGGGCTCGCCATTGCGCCGCGTCGTGGCGGCGGCATTCGATGCCTATCTGGGCGCGGAATCGGCCCGGCACTCGGTCGCGGTCTGAGGCGTTATACTTCGCCGCGGGTCAGAGTGACTTGGGGTCCGGTCGGGCCGCGAGCACCGGGTAGATGACCGGCAACAGGATCAAGCAGTTGACCGCGGCGTTGAAGGGTGCGCCCGCCAGTGCCGACCCAATGCCGTCGGCGATGAACCAGGCAAGCATGAAGGTCATGATGATCCGGCGTCCGCGTTCGCGATCCACCAGATAGACTGCATTCGTGACCGACAGCACAGCGGCGCCGAGGCCGACAGTCACACCTCCGGCAATGGCCGAGAGCAACCGCGTCTCTTGAGCGGCATATGTTTGCGCCCCGTCGATTGGCAGAAACACGAGATCCACGAACATCACGCTGAGGGCATTGACTGGATCAGCTGTCGCCCAACTGAAGTAGCAGCCGATCAGGATCAGACCCCAGCTGATCACCCGAAGCCATTGTACGCTTGCCATGTGTGTCACTGATCTTCCTCCGGTCATGTGTCTCGCATCCGGTTAGTGCTGCGCGGTGCTGCAAAACAATTACCTCGCAGGTAAGTGCCTTCGGGTTCCTGGATGCTAGGCTGGCAGCACACAGACCATTGAGATCGAGGCTGGAGGCGCAGATGGGCGTGAGTTTCGGAGACGCACTGCGAGAATGGCGAACCCGGCGCAGGTACAGCCAGATGGAGTTGGGGTTCTGCTCGAATGTCTCGGCCAGGCACATATCGTTTCTGGAAACCGGGCGTGCCCGGCCCAGCCGGGGCATGGTGATGCGATTGTGCGAAGAGCTCGAAGTTCCGTATCGGTCCCGGAACATTTTGCTCTCATCGGCGGGTTTTGCACCGGCCTATGGCAATCGGACGTTCAGTGAATCAGACATGACACCGGTGAAGTCGGCGGTTGGATGGATGCTGACGCGGCATGAGCCTTTTCCGGCGCTGGCGATGGATCGGCACTGGCGGATAGGGCAACTGAACGAGCCCGCCGAAAACCTGCTGGGGTATGCGGGGATCGCTGCCGGAGACTCGCTGCTGGATGCTCTGCTCGACAACGAAGTCCTCAGGGCGGCGATCGAGAACCTTGATGAGGTTCTTCTTCATATCCGGACGCGCGTGCGCACCGAGAGCGCGCATGTCGGCGGTGATGATGTTCTGGAAGACTGGCTTGGTCGCGCAGGCGAAATCCTCGGCGGGGAGGCGTCTCAATCGGATGGGATCCTGCCGCCGTTCGTACCGACGCGCTATCGATTGGGTGACGTCAGTCTGTCTTTGCTCTCGGCGTTCTCGCAGTTCGGAACCGCCGAGGATATCGCACTGGCAGACCTGCGGGTCGAGTTGATGTTCCCGGCAGACGAGGCGACGCGCCTGACCTTGGAAGCGATGGCGCCGAGGTCGGACTCCTGAGCATCTCATGACAGATGGTTTCACGGTTGCCGGGTGAACTGTTGCGATCACGCAGGGTTCTGTCGAAGGATGCGTGCAAGACACAGGAGGAAGCATGAGCACTCTGTTCGATCTGTCTGGCAAGGTCGCCCTGGTCACCGGCGGGAACGGGGGCATTGGGCTGGGCATGGCCGAGGCGATGGCGGCCTGCGGGGCATCGGTTGCGATCTGGGGCACCAATTCCGGAAAAAATGCCGCCGCGGTCGAGGTGTTGCGCGGCCACGGTGTCGAAGCCGAGGCCTGGGCCTGCGATGTCACCGACCGTGAGGCCGTTTTTGCGACCACGGCACAGGTGATCGAACGGTTCGGACGGATCGACGGGTGCTTTGCCAACGCGGGCGTCTCTGGGCGCGGGGCGAAATCGTTCCTGGAGATTGATCCAGCAGAATGGGCCCGCGTGATGACGATCAACGTGGACGGGGTCTACAACACCTATCAGGCCGTCCTGGCCCACATGGTCGCGCGCGCCGAGGCTGGCGATCCCGGTGGGCGGTTGGCCTGCGTCTCGTCCCTGGCCTCGGTCTCGGGTGCTGCGCGGTCCGAGCACTATGCAGCCTCGAAGGGTGCGCTGAATGCCATGACTTTCGCGCTGGCGGTCGAGTTCGCGCGCTACGGCATCACGGCAAACGCGATCCTGCCCGGCTGGATCGCAACCGACATGACCGCAGACGCCATGGCGAACGCCAAGTTCGCCGAGAACGCAGGCAAGCGCATTCCTGCCCGCCGCTGGGGTGAGCCCGGCGACTTCGGCGGGATCGCGGCCTATCTGCTGTCCGATGCTTCGGCCTATCACACGGGTCAGTTGATCCAGATCGATGGCGGCTACTGGAGGTTCTGATGGGGCAGACATACGAGACCCTGCTGACCGAGGTCAGCGATCATGTCCTGACGATCACGTTGAACCGGCCGGACAGGCTGAACGCGTTCAACAACGTGATGCGGGACGAGTTGTTCCGGGTCTTCGACGCCGCCGACGCGGACGATGACGTGCGCGCCGTGATCATGACGGGTGCCGGACGTGGTTTCTGCGCGGGCGCGGATCTGCACCAGGGTGCGGCGACATTCGACTATGAATCGCGGGGCGATGCGGATGATGCGCGGCGCGACGGTGGCGGGCTGGTCTCGCTCAGGATTTTCGATCTGAAGAAACCCATCATCTCGGCGGTCAATGGACCTGCCGTCGGTGTCGGCGTCACGATGCAATTGCCGATGGATATCCGGTTGGCCTCGACCGAGGCGCGCTTTGGATTCGTGTTCGCCCGCCGTGGTGTGGTCCCCGAGGCGGCCTCGAGCTGGTTCCTACCGCGCGTGGTCGGGATTTCACGTGCGTTGGAGTGGGCTTATTCGGGTCGGGTCTTTCCGGCACAGGAAGCGCTGGAGGGCGGTCTGGTCCGCGAGGTCCTGGCACCGGAGGATCTGTTGCCGCGCGCCCGCGAGATGGCCCGAGAGATTGCCGAGAACACGTCAGCCGTCTCGATCACGATGATCCGGCACATGATGTGGAAGATGCTGGGCGCCGACCATCCGATGGAGGCGCACCAGATCGACAGCCGGGGCATGACGGCGCTCGGTTCCGGTCCTGATGCCAAGGAGGGCGTCGTCTCGTTCCTGGCAAAGCGCGCGCCGCAGTTCACCGGCAAGGTCTCGGAAGATCTGCCGGACTTCTTCCCCTGGTGGGAAGACCGGAAGTTCAAATGAGCCCGCGATCATGAGTTGGGAAGATGAAGCCAATGAGATCCACCGCCGCCGCGCCTGGGCGCTGGAGCAGGGTGGACCGGAGGCCATTGCGCGCCAGCACTCCAAGGGGCGCCTCACGGTTCGGGAGCGCATCGATGCGCTGGTGGATGACGGCTCGTTCGAGGAGGTCGGACGTGGCGCGGGTGAGCCGATCCATGACGACAAGGGCGAATTGGTCGGGTTCTCACCCGCGAATTACGTTTTGGGATTCGGAAAGCTGGACGGCAGGCGGATCGTCATCGGCGGAGAAGACTTCACGCTGAAGGGCGGCTCCCCTTCGGCCGCCGGGTTCCGCAAGTCGGTCTACACCGAGGATCTGGCGCTGCAGTACAAGGTGCCGCTGATCCGGCTGCATGAAGGTTCGGGCGGGTCGGTCGGTGGATCTGGCAAGGCGACGCTGCCCGCGCCGGTGTTTGAGCGGTCGCGGTTCAAATCGGTGGCGCACGTGATGGCGACTGTGCCCGTTGCGACCGGGGCGATGGGCGCTGTGGCGGGATTGCCTGCCGGGCGGCTCGTGGCCTCGCATTTCTCGGTCATGTCGAAGTCGACGGCGCAGGTGCTGACCGCAGGCCCCGCAGTGGTCGAACGCGCGATGGGCGAGAAGCTGTCCAAGGACGAACTGGGCGGCGCCAAGGTGCACACCAAGAACGGCACGGTCGACAATGCCGCCGAGGACGAGCCCGATGCACTGGCGCAGATACGGCGGTTCCTGTCCTACTTGCCTGACAACATCGACGGCATTGCCTCCGTCGTATCCAGCGGCGATCCGGTGGATCGGCAGGAAGAGGCGCTGATCTCGGTCGTTCCACGCGACCGGCGCCGTGCGTTGGACATGCGCAAGGTGATCGGGCTTGTCGCGGATCTGGGATCGTTCTTCGAGGTCGGCAAAGGGTATGGCCGCTCACAGATCACGGGGCTTGCCCGGATGAACGGGCAGGTCGTCGGCATCTGGGGCAATGACGGCAAGTATCTGGCGGGCTCGATGACCGCGCAGGGGGCGCACAAAGCACGGCGCCTCATGGAGCTGTGCCAGACCTTTCACATCCCGATTGTCACCTTCGTCGACGAACCGGGTTTCATGATCGGCTCTCAGGCCGAGAAGGAAGCCACGATCCGGCATGGCGCGAACGCGGCTTTGACGGCGGCGATGCTGACGGTGCCATGGTGCTCGATCATGGTGCGCCGGTCTTTCGGGGTTGCCCAGGTCGCGCACTATGGCCCCGAGGGCGAGGTCTATGCCTGGCCATCGGCCGAGCAGGGACCGTTGCCGGTCGAAGGCGGCGTGGCGGTCGCCTTCCATCGCGAGATTGCGGCCGCGCCGGACCCGGACGCCAAGCGCCGGGAACTGGAGGAGATGCTGGCAGCCAAGCAGTCGATGTTCCCACGCGCCGAGGCATTCGCTGTGCACGAGTTGATCGACCCGCGCGAAACCCGTCCGATGATCTGCCGCTGGATCGACCGGATTCAGCCACTGCTGCCAGGACTTGTCGGCCCGAGCCATTTCACCATCCGACCGTGAAGGACACGCCATGACCACCAAAGTCGAGTTTGAAACCGCCGGGTCCGTCTGGAAGCTGCACGTCAAGGAAGGGGATGCAGTCGCAGAGGGGCAAGAGCTTCTGATCATGGAAGTCATGAAGATGGAGGTGCCCTATGAGGCGCCGGTCGCGGGAACGGTTGTGAAACTGCACGTGGCCGAGGGCGACGTGGTCGAGGAAGAACAAATCGCGCTGGAGATCGGGTGATGTTCGCGCCCGGTCTCTTCGATGGCCAGCGGATTCTGGTGACGGGCGGTGGCACGGGGCTGGGGCGGGCCATGGCTGCAAAGTTCCTGGAGCTTGGGGCCGAGGTCGTGATCTGCGGGCGGCGTGACAGTGTTCTCGCTGATACAGCATCCGAACTGATGGAGGCGCATGGCGGCTTGGTCGAGCACCACGCGCTGGACATCCGGAACGCCGCCGCCGTCGACGAGGTGATCGGCGAGATATTCGCGGTCAAACCTCTGACCGGGTTGGTCAACAACGCGGCGGGCAACTTTATCGCCCGGACCGAGGATGTCTCGCCCAAGGGGTTTGATGCGGTTGCCAACATCGTCATGCGGGGCACGTTTTATGTGACGCATGCGGTCGGGACGCGCTGGATCAAGGCGGGGCAGGGCGGGTCGATCACCTCGATCCTGGTGACATGGGTGCGCAATGGCGGGCCGTTCACGGTGCCGTCTGCGATGTCGAAAGCCGCGATCGATGTGATGACGAAATCGCTGGCGGCGGAGTGGGGCAGATATGGCATCCGCCTGAACGGCATCGCGCCGGGTGAGATCCCGACCGAAGGCATGAACAAGCGTCTGTCTCCGGGGATGGAGCCGGGTGAGCGGACGAAGGCGCGCAATCCGATGGGGCGTCCCGGCACGATGGAGGAGTTACAGAACCTCGCCGCGTTCCTGATGTCCGATGGGTGTCAGTGGTTGTCTGGCGAGACCATCGCAATGGATGGTGCGCAGGCGCTCGGCACGGGCGGCAATTTCTACGAATTGCGGGCCTGGGGCGACGCCGAATGGCAGGCGGCGCGCGCCGCGATCGAGGCGACGAACGCACAAGATCGAAAGAACCGCTGACAGGGGTGTATCGAGGCTCCGCTTAAGGACGGAACGATCCATACACCCGTGTATTGACCTCTCCGTAATCCGAGCCACGCGCCGTATCAGGTGTGTTGGACATTCCCGCTGACGGTCGGGACGCCGAATTCGCGGCGGCAGATCTCGGCCAGTTTTGCGACACCTGCGTCGATCTGGTCTTCGGTGGTCAACGCAAAACAGAGCCGCAGGGACTCGCCAGCACGCTGGTTGGCATCTGCCGTCGACCAGCCTGCACCCGGGTTGAAGTGCAGATCCTCGCGCAGCGCGGCGGCGTTCAGTTTGGTCGTGTCGACCCCCGGAATGCGCATCCAGAAGAAGATCCCGCCCTTCGGCCGCGTGAACTCGGCGGCCGTCCCGAATTCGCGCAAGACCGCTTCCGCCATCACATCGAGCTTGCGCTTCAGACGCGGCTTCAGCATTTCGAGATGAGCGTCGAAATGATTGCCGAAATACTCGGCGACCAGCATCTGCTCCAAGGCTCCAGTGCCTGCGTCCGACTTGAGCGGCATCATCCGGCTCATCAACGGCCAGTCACACACCATGTATCCAAGGCGCAATGCCGGGGCGAGCGTCTTCGAGAACGAGCCGATGTGGATCACAAGGCCACTGTCGTCGAGGCCACGAATCGCGGGCGGCCAGTCGCCCTCGAACACCAGGTCGGCGTAGCATTCATCCTCGAAGATCGGGATGCCGCGATCCTTCGCGAGGTTCAGCAATGCATGTCGCCGCGCGATGGGCATGACCGAGCCTGTTGGGTTTTGCACAGTCGGAATCGTATAGATGTACTTCGGCGTAACACCGTCCGCCGCCAAGCGATCGAGCACACCGGTCAACGCATCGACGTCGATCCCGTCATCATCGATCGGTGCGCCGACGATCTTTGCACCCGCCCGTGCGACCTTCGAGAGCATGCCGCCATAGGTGTGCTCTTCAATGATGACCGTATCGCCTGGGTTCAGCAGGACGCCGTTGACCAGATCGAGACCTTGCAGCGAGCCGGACGTGATCAGCACCTGATCGGGGTCTGTCGCCATGCCCCGGTCCTGGGTCATCTTGCGCGCAACGAATTCGCGCAGTTCGATCATGCCCTGTGGGCCGCCTTCGAGATTGTAGGTCGCCAATTCGCGCCCGCGTTCGGACAACTGCTTCGTGATCGCCGCGATCAGGGTGTCGACCGGGATGCTGTCGCGGTCGTTGTGGCCGCCGACGAAATTATGCTCGGGGAAGCCGGACCAGCGCCCGGCGGCAGGCGGCAGGTTGTCGGACAAGAGGCGCGTGAAATCGAAGGCGGTCACATCAAGTCTCCCGTGGTTTTGGAGACCTCTTAATCCGTCATGCCGTGTAGCGCCGCCTCATATGCGATAAGGCGACGGCAAAGATGGGCCGGTTTCGAAGACCGATGGGGTCGCTGCGGATTTGCGTTACGGGCCCATCGGGCTGAGA
>JBCAXJ010000030.1:0-56906 GCA_038534135.1 Pseudomonadota bacterium
CTGGGCATGCTTGGCCGTGGGCAGATGATCCGAGAGCAGAGGGATCACCCTGGGGGAGCGCCGGACCCTGGACCGCAGGCGACGGTGAGCATCCGGCGGCAAACCAGACACTCCAATTCGGTCAGAGTATCGCGGGAGCCAGAAATCCGGTGAAGATCAGCATCGCCACGGCGGCGAGCCCGATGGCATCTCCCAAGGCTTCCTTAGGTGCTGTCTTGATGATCTCGCTGGCACGTTCGAGGGTTCGCATCTTCTGATCTCCCATATCGATGTTGCCTGATTGTTCTCAATTTTATGAGAATCAGTCAAGAACTTTATGAGAACATTTGCGAACTTTCAGGGTTTATCCACAGAACGAGTTGATACCGCGTTGATTCTAACCGGCTTTCAACAGGCGCACCGACTCGTCGCGCTCCATCAGATACAGCAAGATTCGCAAGGCCTCCGAACGCGCACCCTTAAGCTCGGGGTCCTCATGCAGAACCAGCCGGGCTTCGTCCCGCGCCAGATCCATCAGGTCCGCGTCCCGCGCGATGTCGGCAACCCGGAACCTCGGCAAGCCTGATTGCGCCGTCCCCAGCAGATCACCAGCTCCGCGAATCTTCAGATCCTCCTCGGCAATGCGAAAACCGTCCTCGGTCTCACGCATGATCTGCAGTCGCGCACGCGCGGTCTCGCCAAGCGGCGGAGCATAGAGCAACAGGCAAGCCGATTTCTCGGCACCCCGCCCGACCCGGCCGCGAAGCTGATGCAACTGAGCAAGGCCGAAATGCTCGGCATGCTCGACCACCATGATCGTCGCCTCCGGGACGTTGACGCCGACTTCGATCACCGTGGTCGCAACCAGAACCTGAGCTCGCCCGTCCTGGAAATCCGCCATGGCGGCATCCTTTGCATCCGGCGGCATCTGGCCATGCACCAGCCGGACACGCTCGGGTCCCAGGGCCTTTTGCAGCGTCGCGAACCGTTGTTCCGCCGCCATCATGTCCGAGAGATCGCTTTCCTCGACCAGTGGGCACACCCAATAGGCCCGCTGCCCCTGATCGATTGCCGCGCGCAGACGTCCGACGACCTGCTCATAGCGCTCCATCGACACGAGTGCGGTATCGATCGGCTTCCGGCCCGGGGGCTTCTCGTCCAGCACCGAGATGTCGAGATCCCCGTACCCCGCCAGCGCAAGCGTCCGGGGGATCGGCGTTGCCGTCATGATCAGCACATCGGCACCCCGCGGCGCCTTCTCTGTTAGTTCCATACGCTGGCGCACACCGAATCGGTGCTGCTCATCCACGATCACAAGGCGAAGATCGCGGAAGCGCACATCGCCCTGGAACAGCGCATGCGTCCCGATAACGAGCTGCGCGGTCCCATCGCCGATTTCCAGAAGCTTAGCGGTCCGCATCGTGCCCTTGTCGCGCCCGGTCAACAGGACAAGCCGGACGCCTGCCGCATCGGCCATCTCCTGCAAGCCCTGGGCGTGCTGACGCGCCAGGATCTCTGTCGGCGCCATCAGTGCTGCCTGTCCTCCCGCCTCGACCGCTGTCAGCATCGCGGACATGGCGACCAGCGTCTTGCCCGAACCGACATCGCCCTGAAGCAAGCGCATCATCCGGGTCTGATCGGCCATATCCCCCGAGATCTCCGCGATCGACCGCGTTTGCGCCCCGGTCGGCGCAGATCCAAAGGCTTCGAGCGCGCGCGCCCAGAGATGCCCGTCTCCCGTGTTCGAGCGCCCTGCCCGGCGCTTCATCCGCGCACGCACCAACTGCAACGCCAACTGATGCGACAGCAACTCGTCATAGGCCAGACGTTGCCGGGGCGGGTGCGCGGGCGACATCGCCGCGGGCCCATCCGGTGCATGCGCGGTTTGCACCGCGGTCTGCCATCCCGGCCACGCCTTGTCCCGCAGCACAGAGGGCGCGATCCACTCCGGCAGATCGGGCATGTCCTGCAACGCCGACCCAAGCGCACGCACGATGACACGCTGCGTCAAACCCTGGGTCAGCGGATACACCGGCTCCCACGGTCGCAGTTTCTCCGCTTCGTCGTCCGTGAGCACCAGATCCGGATGTGCCATCTGGATTCGGCCATCGTAGATCTCGACCCGACCGGAGAAGACCCGCACGGTTCCGACCGGCAGGCTGTCTTCCAGCCAATCGCGCTTGGCCCGAAAATAGATCAGCTCGAACACCGTGCCGCCACCCTCGACCGCGATCCTGTAAGGTCGCGACGCCGTGCGCGGGGCATGGTGCTGCTGGACGGCTCCCCTGACTGTGACCACCTCACCGGCCTGGACGTCGGTCAGGCTGTCGCGCAGGCGCCGGTCATCCACTCCCGACGGCAGTGCCAGCAGCAGATCCAGCTTGCGCGTGATCGAGAGCTTTTCGAACAGCTTGACGGTCTTCGGACCGACACCCGGCAAACCGGATACGTCCTGGAACAAGGGAAAGAGAATTTCGGGCCGCCCCACTGACATGCCCCGTTCTTGCGGCAACTCGGCCTTCTGCGCCAGAGGGTTTCGAGCAGTCACCTAACGCCAGCAGGGCCCAAAATCTGCCAGGGACCGCCAGTCTTTGATCGCCCCCGGCCAAAGCCGATCTGATTCCGCCAGCAGCCGCCCGATGATCCGCCCGGCAGCACGCTGAGCTTCGGCGTCATCCCGGCCCGGTGCATCGGGTGCCAGCAGCAGCATCTCGGCCATGGCGGAATCGTTCAAAGCTCCAAACGCTTTTTGCAACAGCTTCACATGCCGGTTGAAGCCGGCCACACGCTCGGGCTCCAGCAATGATTTGAATGCGTCAACCAGATAGCGCAGCTTCTTCACGTCCTTGCGCATCTCGTGGCGCTCATCGATCGTCAACTCATCGATCCGCGCGCCCCAGGCCGCCACCGACTTCCACCGCTTGTCCAGCACCTTGCGGGCATACGGCATGAGCGGCTGCGCCAGACGCTCGGTCTGACCATGATCGGCCCCGTTCACCCAGGCCCGGCTCGCTACGAAACCAGCCATATCGAGCGCGAACCCGCAAAGATCCGAGGCCAGCAAGCTCTTGCGCACGTCTTCACGCACCACGTCGCGCCGCGCGTGGATCGCATCGGCCAACCGCTGGAAGCCCGGCTCGCCCGGATGGAGTTCGGCCTCATGGGCGACAATCTCGTCGGCCAGAACATCCAGATCGCGAATCCGCCCAGCTTCGCCACCCAGGATCTGAGCCTTCTGCGCCATCGGCTCGAGCGCACCGCGCCCAAGTGCTGTTCGGAACGCCGACATGGCACTGCGCAGCCGCCGCAAGGCGACCCGCGTCTGGTGCGGCCCGTTGATGTCATCACTGTCCAGCAGCAACGCGATGTTCGGCGCCGCATGGGCGACCCCTTCCGAGAAGACCGCGATCGCCGCCTGCTCCACGGATCTCAACTTCGAAAGATCGACCGGGCGCGCCTTGCGCAATGAGGCGGGTGCCACCTCGGGATCAGACAGCGCCAAAGCGCGCTGGCTCTTGGAGAGCACGGCAAATCGCACTGGCCCTTTGGGCAGGATCTTGCGCGCGAGTTGGTAAAGCGAGGACGGCGCGCCGTCGATCAACTCAAGCTCGGCCTCAATGAAGTCCGCCTGAGTTCCTCCCGATGCCAGCGTCCCTTTGTCGATTGCAAACTCGACCGAGGCCCCGCACGCCGGAAGCTTCAGGACCCGGCTGGTGCGGCGAAACCGCGTCTCTGCGACCGGTTGTAGCCCACCGCGCGCCAAGCCCATCACGTGCTCGCGCAGATCGTGGTTGGGAATTCGCGTAAGATCGATCTGCTGGCTCTCGACCGGGTACTCGATCTCGTCCGGTTGCGAGAGACCGTTGACCATCGCACCGTTCGAAATCTTGAGGGTCTGGACCCAGGAGCGCCCCTCGCGCCGCAATCTCAGGGCGATCCCTTCATTGCGCAATGCATGATCGTCCGTGTCGTAATAAACAGACCACAGGCTTTGCGTGCGGGCCGATCCTTCGGACAGTGCCTTGACGTCCCGGGATGCCCGCAGGCGGCGCTCCTGGGTTTTGTCGAGAGCGATCTTGAGCTCGATTTCTTTCATGTGACGAAATTAATAATATTATGTGACAACACAAGGCGTCGATTTGAACTCGAATACGTCATCCGTTGACCAGTTCCAGCCAGGCGTCTTCCGTCAGCGTCTCAACGCCAAGATCCTGCGCCTTTTTCAGCTTCGAGCCTGCGCCCGGACCCGCCACGACCAGATCCGTCTTGGCCGAGACCGATCCCGAGACCTTCGCCCCCAAGGATTCGGCACGCGCCTTGGCCTCGGCCCGGCTCATCTGTTCCAGCGTCCCGGTGAAGACGACCGTCTTTCCGGCCACGGGACTGCCCTCGGTCGCAGGCGGTTCGGCGTCCTCGGGACTGACATGCGACAGCAGCCGGTCCAGCGCGGCACGGTTCTGCGAATCGTCAAAGAACGCGATGACCGCGTCCGCCATGACCTCGCCCACACCGTCCATCGATATGACCTGTTCGCGCGCCTGCGGATCGCGCGCGGCGGCATCCATAGCCTCGGCAAAGGCCGCCCAGCTCAGATAGTTCCGCGCAAACATCCGCGCCGTCGTCTCTCCCACGTGGCGGATGCCAAGCGAAAAGATGAACCGCGCAAGTTCCGGCGCGCGGCGCTCGTCGATCGCATCGAACAGATTGTCGACCGACTTCTGGTTCGTCGGGCGGTCCTTGGCGTCCCGTCGGAACAGATCGATCTCGCCATCGTTCTGACGCGCGCGCAGCGTGAAGATGTCCGCAGGCTCTGCGATCAGGCCGTCCGAATGGAAGGCCTCGACCTGCTTGGTGCCGAGCCCTTCGATGTCCAGCGCACCCCGGCTGACAAAGTGCTTCAGGTGCTCGACCGCCTGCGCGGGGCAACTCAGACCGTTTGTGCACCGCCTGACGGCTTCGCCCGGTTCGCGAACAGCCGGGGATCCGCATATCGGACACGTCTCGGGGAACGGGAACGTCTCGGTGCCGCGTGGCTGTGTCGTATCAACATCCAGCACCTTGGGAATGACGTCGCCCGCGCGATAGATCTGAACCGTATCGCCAATCATCAGGCGCCCGCCCGATCGGATCGCAGCACCGTTCGAATCGATGCCTTCGATATAGTCTTCATTGTGCAGCGTCGCGTTGGACACCACCACGCCGCCCACCGTGACGGGCTTCAGGCGTGCCACGGGCGACAACGCGCCAGTCCGGCCAACCTGAATGTCGATCCCGTCCAGGATCGTCGTTGCGGTCTCTGCCGGAAACTTGTGCGCCACAGCCCAGCGCGGATTGTTCGACCGAAAACCAAGCCGCTCTTGCCAGTCCAGCCGGTCAACCTTGTAGACCACACCGTCGATGTCATAGCCCAGCGTCGCGCGTTGCCCCAGAATGTCCCGGTAATGCGCCAGCAGATCGGCGATCGTACCGCAGGCCCGTGTCAGCGGATTGGTCGGCAGCCCCCAGTCCGCGAACGCCGCAATCACACCAGACTGAGTCTCGGCCGGCAAAGCAGATACATCGCCCCAGGCGTAGGCAAAGAACCGCAAGGGCCGCGATGCCGTGATCGCGGAATCCAGTTGCCGAAGCGACCCGGCAGCGAAATTGCGCGGGTTGGCATAAACCTTCTCACCGCGCGCTTCCTGGTCGGCATTCAACGCCGCGAAGGCGTCGTTCATCACATAGACTTCGCCGCGCACCTCGAAGACATCCGGAACCGGCCCGGTGAGCACCTCAGGAATATCCGCAATCGTCCGGGCATTGGCCGTGACGTTCTCGCCCTCGGTCCCGTCACCCCGGGTTGCAGCCTCGACCAAACTTCCGTTCTCATAGCGCAATGCCAGCGAGACACCGTCGATCTTGGGCTCTGCCACGATGTCCAGCCGTGCGTCTTCAGCCAAGGACAGGAACCGGCGGATGCGGTCGGCAAACTCGGTGACATCCTCGTCGGCGAAGGCATTCGACAAGGACAGCATTGGAACCCGGTGCCGGACCTTGCTGAACCCCTCGGCAGGGGCGCCACCCACGACCTGGGTCGGGCTGTCCGCTTTCGCCAGATCCGGATGAGCAGCTTCGAGCGCGAGAAGCCTCTGCTTCATCGCATCGTATTCGGCATCCGAGATCTCGGGCGCATCGTCGGTATGATACGCCGCGTTCGCCTGGCGCACACTCGCGCTCAGCAGCGAGATCTCCGCCTTCGCGGCGGCTTTGGTAAGGTTTGCCGGATCGGTCGTCATGGAGCAGGAGTGTGCCGCCTGCCCCGGTTGGGTCAAGAGCGGACTCGCACTTCGCTCGACGCAAATCACTTCCAGATATTTTTGCCGTTGAATTCCTTTATCACACGATTGATGAGCGAGTTTGCCGCGCTCTTCTCTGGTCCGGTCAGATTGCTCGCCATCGCTTTCTGCCCACTCGAGTTACAGGTGCTGTGCCCCGGTCGCAGGTTGCTCTGGTGCCAGCAGGCGTGCCGCCTGAAATCCTCGGTGAACTTCTTCCCGTTCTCTCTCGCGTTTAGCATTTCCCGTATCGCGACCCAAGGCGTGTCATGGCAAACCGGCGGCTTCTGCAAGCGCCTATTCGGCGCCGTGGTTTCGCCGAGTTCGCAGTACTTTCCGTCCATATGGATCCATGAAGCGCAGCCCTCCTGACACTTCAACTTGAAGCCGGTGACTGTGCCACTTGGATCCTTGACCGGTACCAGGCCGGCATAGGTCTGCGACCATGTTGTCGGGAATGGTGACGGTCGCCCTGGTTCGACCGGAAGCCAGTCTAAGTCATCCTGGGTCCGTGTCACCGCAAGAACATCGATGTTCGGATCAATTGCCTTGATGCTGGTTTCGGTCGCGAACGATCCCGAGGGAGTAGGTTTCTTTCGTGTTCGCTCTTGATCGATAATATTGTTTGGGTCGATTTCATCCACTTTACGTTTTCGCATCAATGGTCCTCCCGAAGTCTTTGTCGTGGGAAGATGACCCAGTTTTCAGATCAACGCAAAGTCAAGCAAGCAATGGCCTGCACAAACAGACTGAACTTTTCAGGACTTTGTCGTTCGCCAAGCGCCGACGCGGGGCACGCTTTGGTGCCCTGCGTATGTTCATTGGTTTCTGACACGAAATCGAACTAGTCGAATTTCGCCTTCGAGCCTTCCTCGTACAGGAACTTCTTTGCCGCCTGCCCGTCATTGATCGTGCGCTGCACATCCTTTTCCTCGGTCTCGCCGTTGAAAAGGTTGATCAGGGCCGTGATCGGATCGGTGTATCCGCCAACTTTCGAACTCCGTTCGAACTCGGCCTTCAGGATCTTGCGCTGCTCGTAGCGGTCGAGAGCGTCGCCAAAACCGAAGGCGTGGCTCGGTGCGCTCCAGGCCAGGGCCACCGCGAGAACGGCAATACTCGTCTTAATCATGATCATCTCCATCTGCGTATCTGTCTCAGTGATACGGACATGGAGGCCCGCTCCCGTCGTGGCAAAGCACGACCTGACACGGGATGGTGACGGGGCGAACCGACGGATTTCTAGTCGATGTCTTCCTCGGCCTCTCCGCGGCTCTTACCAGTCACATCCTGTGCGAGCGCTTCGGCCATGAACGCATCGATCTTGCCGTCCAGCACCCCTTGCGTGTCCGAGGTTTCCAGCTTTGTGCGAAGATCCTTAACCTGTTGATATGGCTGCAAGACGTAGTTTCGGATCTGGTGCCCCCAGCCAATGTCGGACTTGGCATCGTGCGCGTCCTGAATGGCCTGCGTCTTCTTCTTCATCTCGATATCATAGAGCCGCGCGCGCAGGGCTTTCATCGCGATGTCGCGGTTCTGGTGTTGCGACTTTTCCGATGACGTCACGACGATCCCCGTCGGGATGTGCGTAATCCGCACAGCCGAGTCGGTCGTGTTGACGTGCTGCCCGCCCGCGCCAGACGACCGGTACGTGTCGATCCGAAGCTCGTTCGGCGGGATGTCGATTTCGATCGTGTCGTCGATCACCGGATAGACCCAGACCGAGGAGAACGACGTGTGCCGCCGCGCCTGGCTGTCGAACGGCGAGATCCGGACCAGCCGGTGAACGCCCGACTCGGTCTTCAGCCAGCCAAACGCCGAGTCGCCCTTGATCTGATAGGTCACGGACTTGATCCCGGCCTCTTCGCCCGGTGTCTCGGATTGCAACTCGACCTTGAAGCCGCGTGCCTCGGCCCAGCGCAGATACATCCGCGACAGCATCGATGCCCAGTCGCAGCTTTCCGTGCCCCCGGCCCCGGAGTGCACTTCGAGGAACGCATCGTTGCCGTCCATCTCGCCAGACAACAGCGCCTCGATCTCCTTCGCCGCCGCTTCTTCCTTGATGTCGGCCAGGCCTTGCTCGGCCTCGGCGACAATGTCCACGTCGTCCTCGGCCTCGCCCATCTCGATCAGCTCGACATTGTCGGCCAGTCCCTGCGCCAAGACCTTGTAGCCGTCCACGCCGTCAGCCAGCTTCTGGCGCTCGCGCATCACCTTCTGCGCGTTCGCCGGATCGTTCCACAGCTCCGGGTCCTCGGCGCGTGCGTTCATTTCCTCAAGCCGATGCTCCGCGGTGTCCCAGTTCAGACGCTGGCGCAACAGGTCCAGCGACTTCTCGATCTCGGCCACCAGGTTCTCGGTCTCGGCTTTCATTCAACACTCCGCAGATTTGGGTCACGCGCTCCGGCGTCACCGCGAACGAGGGAGATAGCGAACCCGGTCCCCTGCGTAAAGTCAGGTGCCCGGATCAACGCCGAGCCGTCGGCCAGTTGATCAACGCAACACCCAGAATCGCGATGCAGACGCCCAGCGCCAAAGTGGTCGTGAGCGTCTCGCCAAGAAAGGTGATGCCAAGAAGCACGCCGACACCGGCGCGCAGAAAGCTCTGGCTCGCTGTGCCCAACGATCCCAGCGTCTTGAGCAGACGGAAGTAAATCAACAGTGCAAGGCCTGTCGAAAACAAACCCAGCAGTCCTGCCGCCGCGATCGCGTTCAACGATGGCCGCAGCAACCAGGGCCGGTCGATCCACAGGCTCAGCGGCACCAGGATGACCATCGCCCAGATCATCGTTCCGGCAGCCGTCGCCGTCGCACTCAGATGCGTGAAGCGTTTTCCGTAGATCGCAGCACACGCATACAGCATCGCGCTGATCAGCACGGCGATCTGCCCAGCGACCTCACGCCCCAAGCCCGCAAGTGCGTCCGTGCCAACGATCACCAGGACACCCAGCACGCCCAGACAGGCACCGATCAGCTTGCGCCAGCTCACCACTTCATGCCGGGTCAGCAGCAGAGTGATGAAGAACACAAAGATCGGTGAGGTCGAGTTCAGCACGCTGCCCAATCCCGCACTGACGAACTGCTGTCCCCAGGCCAGGATGATCCACGCACCGATCGCGTTGAGAAAGGACTGGATCAACAGCATCCGCCAACTGCGACGGTCGCGCGGCATGTGCTCGGATCGAACCCGCATCACCAGCATCAGGAACAGCGCGGCGATCGTCACCCGCACCGCAATCAGGGTCACGGGCGGGATCTCGGCCAGCGCGACCTTCAGGAACAGATAGGACGCGCCCCAGAGCAGCGCCAAAAGCGCCAGCAACAGATACTCGGGTGATTTGTCTGGCGCATCTGTGTTCATGGCGGTCCTGCCTCGTGCCGGACCTGCGGATAACACGCGCAGCACCTGAAATGCTTCGGCCAACGCCGAAACATGGTGTCAGGCTTTCACCGCATTGGGGTCCTGTTGCGGCGTCAGCAGAACCTCGATCAGACAGGCCGAAATGATCAGCGCCGCACCGGTCCACTCGACCGTGGACATGCGTTCCTCCGGGATCAGCAGGCTGGCCGACACAACGGCCATCAGGACCTCGGACATCATCAGCAACCCGGCACGCCCCGGAAACAGGAACTTCTGCACCCAGAAGATGACAGCGACGGCCGGGAGGAAGATCACGACCGAGATCACTGCAGCGGTCGGCACCGCTGCCTCGAGCGCGCTGGCCTCTGGCAGCGCAAACCCGCCTGTCCCGGCAAGTGCGGCAAGTGCCAAGGCCCCGGCGCCGGTCACAACGAACTGCACCATGACCATCCCGGGCACAGGAACGTCCGCGTGCTTGACGATCAGAGCGGCGCCGACAGCCCAGAACATGCCCGACAGGATCGCAAAAAGATCGCCGATGTTCAGCGGGACCGATCCGCCGCCCGATACCAAAAGGACCAGCCCGAGCAGCCCGACAACAATCGCAGCCCAGCGCTGCCAGTTGGCTTTCTCTCCAAGCCAGATCAGGCCGATCAGCGTCGCCCAGACTGGCACGAGGTAGAAAAGCAACGTGGCACGCACCACCGATGACAGCACCAGTCCGCTTCCATACAGCGCCAGCCCTGCCCCGGTGAAGATCCCGATGACGACCGCGCGTCCGACATAATCGCGATGTCCGCGCCACGACCAGATCACAAACGCCGCCAGAACGATCGCGGCCGGGAAGTTCAACAGCGCGATTGCCCAACCGCCATCAACGCCCATGTCCTCGAGCGACCGTAGCGGCAGCCAATAAAGGCCCCACAACGAAGCGGCGACGAACATGATGATGGACGCCGAACGCGTCGTGGGCGTGGACAACTGCATCCGTATTGCTTGTCACGGAGTATCGCAGGCGGCAAGGCACGGAAGGCGCGAGGCAATCAGGACGTGCGTCTTTCCGGCGATCTTCCGCGCTCTGCGCCCTCAGTACAAACCGCCGGTGCCAAGTCCCACATTGCTCGGCTGGATCGTCGCACCACCGCCACCGCCGCTTCCGCCCGAGGTCGGGCCCAGGGACAACGGAATATCCTGACCCTCGGGCAGCAGATAGGGCAGATCCGATCCGGCCGCCGCGAACAGATCGGCATCGCTCGCCAGTTCCAGCCGGTCGGCTTCACTGATCAGGATCTCGGGCGGTGCGCCGAGATTGAAGACCTCGGTCACGACGAAATCGCCTTCGGCATCGTCCGGCAGACGCTCCCCGGTATCGCGGTGGAACTTGATCGTGATCAGGCCGCCGCTTTCGGCAGGCCGGCGGAAGTTGCCGGGTTGGAAAGCCTTGGCGGCTTTGCCCATGAATTCCTTGAACACCGGTCCGCAAAGCGTGCCGCCATAGGCTCCACGCCCCATTGGGGTCGGATTGTCGTAGCCGATGAAGCACCCGGCCACCATGTTTTCGGTGAACCCGACAAACCAGGCATCCTTGCTGTCATTCGTCGTTCCGGTCTTGCCGGCAACCGGGAACCCCAGCCCGCCAACCGTGCGCCGGGCCGTGCCGTTCTGCACGACACCTTCCAGCATGGACACCAGCTGATATGCTGTCACCGGGTCCATGATCTGGCTGCGCTGATCGAACAGAATCGGCGTCCGACCGGTATCGTACCTGCCCGAATCGCACCCCTGGCAATAGCGCGGGTCATGGCGAAACAGCGTCTTGCCATGGCGGTTCTGGATGCGGTCGATCACCGTCGGCTGCACCCGTTTCCCGCCATTGGCGAACATCCCGTAAGCGGCAACCATCTGCCACAGCGTCGTCTCACCGGCACCAAGCGAATAGCTCAGCGTCTCAGGCATGTTCTCGTACACCCCGAACCGCTCGGCATATTGGCCGACACGGTCCATCCCGATGGCCTGCGCAAGCCGCACGGTCACGGTGTTCAGCGACCGCTCCAAGGCCTTGCGCACCGTGGTCGGCCCGTAAAACTTGCCCGAGGAGTTCTTCGGCGCCCAGGCGCTCCGGCCCGACCCGATCTTGATCGGCCCATCCAGCACGCGCGTCCTGGGCGTGTATCCGACATCGAGTGCCGCCGCGTAGACGAAAGGCTTGAAACTGGATCCCGGCTGGCGCTTGGCCTGAGTGGCCCGGTTGAACGTACTTTGTTCGTAGGAAAAACCGCCTTGCAGCGCCAAAACGCGCCCCGAATGCGGGTCCATCGCCATGAACGCGCCCTGGACCGCCGGGATCTGGCGCATCGACCAGCCTTCTTCCTCGCGCTTCACATAAATGACATCGCCCGGTGTCCAGATATCCTCGGGCGAGCGCGGGCGGCCATTGCGTGTCGGGGTCCGGCGGATCCACTCCTTCTCGCGGGACAGCCTCAGCCGGATCTCGCCGGGCGCCCTGCCCTCGGCGGCCTCATCCGTGCCCTCGGCGCCGACAAGCACCGTGTTGTTCCCAAGCTCCAGCACGACGGCGAGGTTCCAGCCCGCGATGTCGCGCGGGGCGTCGGACTTCGCCAGCAGTTCACGCCAGATGCCGGTCTCGCCATTCGCCACTTCCGGCAGAACATCGACCGGGCCCTGATAGTCTCCACGACCCCGATCGTATTTCTCCAAACCCCGCCGCAATGCGGCCTCGGCGATGTCCTGCAACTCATCGTCGACGGTCGCGCGCACCGTCAGACCGCCGTGGTAGAGGTTCTTGGTCCCAACCTCGCGGATCAACTGGCGCCGAACCTCGCCGGTGAAGTAGCTGCGCTTGAAGGACGCGATCACCGTCGGGTCGCGCTCCTCCAGCACTGTGTCCAGCGGCCTGTCCTGCGCCGCGCGGGCTTCGGCCATCGAGATCGCGCCGTTCTCGCCCATCTCGCGCAGCACGTAGTTCCGGCGGGCTGTGGCACGGCTTCGGTTCTTGATCGGGTGATAGGTCGACGGCGCCTTGGGCAAGGCGGCAAGGTAGGCCGCTTCCTCGGGCTGCAATTCCTCCAGCGTCTTGCCGAAGTAGTTCTCGGCGGCGGCGACGATGCCGTAGGACCGCGCGCCCAGGAAGATGTCGTTCAGATAAAGCTCGAGGATCTGATCCTTGGTCATCGCGGTCTCGACGCGCACGGCCAGGATGGCTTCCTTCACCTTGCGTTCCAGAGCACGCTCGGACGACAGCAGAAAGTTCTTCATGACCTGCTGGGTGATCGTCGAGGCCCCTGTCAGCTGCGCCGGACGCCCCGTCGCACGGGCCTGCGCGAACCGGACGATGGCCTTTGCGATTCCGCCTGCATCGATACCCGGATGCGAATAGAAATTCTTGTCCTCGGCCGAGATGAACGCCTGCTTCACAAGCTCGGGCACCTCGTTCACCGGCACGAAAACGCGCCGCTCCCGCGCGAACTCGGCGATGACCTCGCCCTCGCCCGAGTAGACGCGGCTCAACATGGCCGGTTGATAGTTCCGCAACTCATCGTAGCTGGGCAAATCCGAGCCAAACGCCCGGACGATCGCGATCATGCCGCCAAAGGCAAAGATGCCCAACAGCGCAACGTTCGAGAATATTGATGCCAAAAGCCGGATCATAAGACCTCTGAAAACCGGAATCGTACTCTTCCAGCCACTTTACATATCGCAAGAGGCGCGCGCGCCATAGACCTCAAGCGAAGAAGTGAAGATTCCGTGCGACATCACGCGCGGCTCAAAATCACTTCGACTTCAAGAACCCCGGCGAGGCCGCACGGCTCCACGCCACGATCCCATCCGCGACGGCACGGGCCGCTGCCGCCTGCCACGCGGGATCGACCAGCCTTTTCTGATCCCTCACGCTGTTCAGAAATCCCAGCTCCAGCAGGATCGACGGAATATCCGGCGCTTTGAGCACCCTGAAGTTCGCCTGGCGCATCGGGCGCGTTCTGAGCAGCTCAAGATCGTCCCCCAATGCGCCCAGCACCGCTGTCGCCAGCTTCTGCGACTCGACCTTGGTGCCACGCTGAGCCAACTCGACCAGCAGGCGCGTCAGCTTGTCGGTCTCGCCACCAAGATCCGCGCCAGCAATCACGTCCGAGCGGTTTTCGCGCGCGGCCAGCGCCTCGGCAGCATCGTCCGACCCTTTCTCGGACAGCGTGTAGACCGACAATCCGTTCGCAATACCCGCTTCTACGGCATCGGCATGAACCGAGATCAGCATGTTCGCGCCCGCCTTGTGCGACAGGGCCACGCGCTCGGAAAGCGGCACGAAGATATCTTCGGTCCGGGTCAGAAAGGGCCGAAAGCCCTGTCGCGCCTCCAGCTCGGCCGCCAGGCGCTTCGAGAACGCCAGAACAATCGCCTTCTCCTGCAACCGTCCGGCATTCGCACCCGGATCTATCCCGCCATGCCCCGGGTCAATCGCGACGACGATCGCATCGTCCTTGCGATCCGACATCTCTCCCGGAAAGGTCTCCCGCCATCTGGCGTTCTCGGGCCAGCCTGCCCGCTCATCGAATGCCGCGCGGCTTGTCGGCGCGAGGTCGATCACGAGCCGCGCGGGTTCCGTGCCCTGCACCGGTTTGGAGAACGCGCGCTCGACTACCAGAGGTTGTTCCAGATCCATCACGATCCGGGCCCGGTCGCGCCGAAACAGGCCGTGCCGCAAAGACGAAACATACGGAATCGCAGTCGCACTTTCCTCGTCGGTCAGGTACCAATCGAACGCGGGAAGATCCAGCACAAGACGATCCGGGTCATTCAGAGTGAACAGCGCGAAGGCCGGTTCCTCCGAAATCGTCAGAATGATGCGCACGCGATCCTGATGCAGCCCGTGCGACAGGCTGGTCACGACCGGCGTTGCGTGAAGAGCACTCGGAACGAGGCCGAGGCCGAGCCAAACGGCGCCGAGCACAAGGCCGAACAGGCTGATCCGAAGGTATCGTTTGCCAAAGTGCATGTACTGCTCAGCCGATCTTACGTGGCGCTTTTCACGAAAGGTTATACGATCTCGGTCGACAACTCCATTCGCTGCGCACACCGATTGGCCGCGCAGCAAGCCAAGACGACAGTCATTCGCAGGCGGTCGTCGTCTGATTGGTCCAAATCGAGAACGCGATCTCCAGTGCCGTTGCGAGAAACCGTTTGTATTCCTCGGATTTTTGGGTCTATAGGGAGGAGTCGGCTCTACCTCCCCGAGCATCTTGGGGATCGCCAACGGTTAGTTACATTCATTAATCGTTGCTGAGCATCAGGTCAGACGGCCCCGGATGGCGATAAATCCCATCACGCCGCACGTCTCATCGGATGATGGCAGAGCCGGATCGCGGCTCGCAGTCGCGAATTATAGTTCGCTTGTGCCGCGCGATGGCCGGTACTGGAAGAGAGACGATGATCAGCTTCCGCAGATCAAATATCACGGCTTCACAGAACGCGCCCGAGGGCGCGAAAGCCAGTGATGCATGCGGTGCTTCATCCTGGAAAAGAAAGCGGTATCAACGATTTGAGCGGGGCACCTGTGCCCCGCCCGGTCGAAGGCGCCGATATGAGACATGGCAAAGAAAATGCTTATCGATGCCACCCACCCGGAAGAGACCCGGGTTGTTGTGGTGGACGGAAATAAGGTCGAGGATTTTGATTTTGAATCGATCAACAAGCGCCAGCTTGCAGGGAACATATACCTCGCAAAGGTAACGCGGGTCGAACCCTCGCTGCAGGCAGCGTTCGTCGAATATGGCGGAAACCGCCACGGCTTCCTGGCGTTCTCGGAAGTTCACCCGGATTACTACCAGATCCCGATCGCCGACCGCGAAGCACTCCTCGCCGAAGAAGAGCGCGAGGAAGAAGAACACCGCCGTCGTGAGGAGGACAGCGAAGCCGAAGAACGTCCCAAACGCCGGCGCCGCAAGCCGCGCGCGACTCAATCGGACAAAGATACCGGCGATTCTGACGGGGGAAATGACACTCTCGTCGCGGCGCCTGTCGCCGGGCTGGAGGTGATCGACATCGATCCCAGCGAAGCCGTCGACGCCATGGACTTCTCCGTCGCGGGCTCTGTCCCGCGCGGCCTCGAGATGGCTGATGCCGTCGATGACGGCGCCGCTGGTCCCGATCTGGCCGAAACGGATACCCCGGACAAAACCGAGGATGTCGCATCAGCCGACAGTACAAGTGACGCAGACCTCGCCCCTGCCGATGGCACGCAGGACGACAGCGGCGGCGCAGCCGATGCGGTCGAGGTCTCGCAATCGGGCCCGGATGCCGTAACGCCGGATCCCGAACCGGTCGCCGAGATCGCCTCAGCGGCTGACAATGTGACGCCAGAGCCGACCGTCGCCACCGACATTTCATCCGCGCCGTTGGACGATGATACGGCCGCTGAACCGGTAGAGCCCGACGCCGAAGACACCGCGGAGAGCGGTGATCTTCCGCCGAAGACTGTTGCCGAGGCCGCCGGCCTGGACGATGACGACCGGATCTCCGAGGACGCCGAAACCGCGCGCAAAGCGAACTCCGTCGCTGCGGATGAGACACCGGATGCATCCATCGAAACCGATGCCGGTGCGCCGGACAGCGCTATCGTCGAGGATACGCAAGGCGCAACTGCCGAACCGGAGCCCGCATCGGACGCCGAAAGCGCGCCCGAAGAGGCCACCGCGTCAGACGCATCGCCGGAGCAGCCATCTCAAGCGGCAGACGCCGATACAGATGCAAACGCCACCAGCGATGTCGAAGCAGACGCGAACGCCCCCGTTGCTGACACGTCAGAGCAAACAGATTCCGAGCCTGAAGGCTCCGAGGCAGCCACCGACGGCACGGCCCCCAGCCAGGCCAACGGCGACGCTGCGGAAACCGAAAGCACGTCAGACGACGAAAAGGAGGCGCCCCGAAAACCGCGGCGCCGTCGCAAACCCCGCAACGATCGCAAACAGACCGTCGATGACAGCAATGGCGACGCCAACGATGACGTCACCGATGAGGTCGAACAGGTCGGCGCGGATGACGTCCACGAGGAAGTCGCCTCGACCCGCATCCGGGCGCGCAGACGCTACAAGATTCAGGACGTCATCAAGGTCCGCCAGATCCTGCTCGTCCAGGTCGTCAAGGAAGAGCGCGGCAACAAGGGTGCAGCACTCACCACGTATCTCAGCCTCGCGGGCCGCTATTGCGTGCTGATGCCCAACACGGCACGCGGCGGCGGGATCAGCCGCAAGATCGTCAACGCGGCGGATCGCAAGCGCCTGCGCGAGATCACGAACGAACTGGAAGTCCCCAAAGGCATGGGCCTGATCGTCCGCACAGCGGGCGCGGAACGGACACGGGCCGAGATCAAGCGCGATTACGAGTTTCTGACCCGTCAGTGGGAACAGATTCGCGAGCTGACGCTGAAATCCGTCGCGCCCGCGCTGATCTACGAGGAAGGCTCGCTGATCAAACGCTCGATCCGCGACATCTACTCGAAGGAGATCGACCAGATCCAGGTCGAGGGCGAACAGGGCTACCGCGAGGCCAAAGAGTACATGAAGATGCTCATGCCGTCGCACGCCAAGAACGTGCAGCCTTACGCGGATCCGATCCCGCTGTTCAGCCGGTACCAGGTCGAAAGCTATCTGAACGGGATGTTCAACCCGACCGTGCAGCTCAAGTCGGGCGGGTACATCGTGATCGGCGTGACCGAGGCGCTGGTGGCGATCGATGTCAACTCGGGCCGCGCGACGAAGCAGGGCTCGATCGAAGAGACGGCGGTGCAGACGAACCTCGAGGCGGCCGACGAGGTCGCTCGCCAGCTTCGCCTGCGCGATCTTGCCGGCCTGATCGTCATCGATTTCATCGACATGGACGAGAACCGGAACAACCGCTCGGTCGAGAAGCGCATGAAGGACCGGCTCAAGACCGATCGCGCGCGCATTCAGGTCGGCCGGATCTCGGCCTTCGGGCTCATGGAAATGTCGCGCCAGCGTTTGCGTCCCGGCATGCTTGAGGCGACGACCCAGCCCTGCCCGACCTGCCACGGTGTCGGCTTGGTGCGTTCGGACGAGAACCTGACGCTTTCGATCCTGCGCGAGGTCGAAGAGGAAGGCGTGCGCAGCCGCGCCAACCAGATCACCATCAAGGTCCCGGTCTCGATCGCGAACTACCTTATCAACCACAAGCGCGAGACCCTGGCACAGATCGAAGAGCGTCACGGTGTGTCCGTCGCGATCCTGGCCGATCCACTGCTCAGCAGCCCGCACTACGATATCGAGCGGTCTCGCTCTCAGACCAACCGCCCGATGCGTCAATCCGATGTGGTCACGTCGTCATCCGTCGTGTCGGACGATGATTTGGTCGAAGACGCCGAGACGGTCGAAACCGAGCGCGATGACGATGCGAAGGCGCGCCGTCGGCGCGGCAAGCGGGGCGGACGCCGCAGGCGTGGCGAAGATCAGGGCGAGGACGCCGGACAAGAGGCCGAAGCCCAGGACGCCGGGCCGCAGGAGAACGCCGAGGACGGCTCTGGCGATGACGGGGACGACGATCGCCCCCGCCGTTCGCGTCGTGGTGGCCGTCGACGGCGCGGTGGCCGCAATCGCAAGGGCGGTGACGAGGCCAACGGAACCGAGGGCCAGGAGGCGACCGGAATGGCGGTCGTCGATCTCGAAGAGCCTGCGTCGGATAACGAGGGTGCCACGGCAGATCCCGCGACCGCTGACGTCTCGGAGCCTTCCGAGACCACAGCATCCGTAGACGCCGCGGATACCGGCGACGCGTCACTGCAGGATACTGCTGCGGAGAGCGATCCAACGCAGATCGCTGAAGCACCGGCCGACCCCAAGTCCGACGGAGATTTGGCAGAACAGGCCCCTGATCCGGACACGGTGGAAGACTCCGCCGAACCGAAGCCGGTCGCCGAGATCCCGCCTGAGCCTGAAGCACCTGCCCCGAAACCCGAACCCGTTCTCGAAACCGTGGCGGCTGACTCCGCGCCGGACCCTGAGTCCCCGCCGAAGCCCAAGCGGCGTGGATGGTGGTCGTTCGGCAGATAGCGGATGATCTGAAGCGCGGGCGGCCAACCGTCGCCCGTGCTTTCGCATAGAAAGTTCGAGTGCCGCCAACGCTAAGGTCCTGTTAACGGATCGGCGTCGATATCCGGTTAATGGAAAATTGCGTGACGAAAGTCATGCACGGAATCACCGGCGATATCCTTGCCACATTGAAGCGATTGCCCACCTTAAGCGGGCCGGTCAACCGTTCACAAACGCGCCGATCCGGCGGATCCCCTCTTCGATCTCGGCCTCGGTCCTGGCAAAGCTGAACCGCATCATCCGGTGGCCACGCTCCGGGTCAAAATCCAGCCCCATCGTCGCCGCGACACCGCCCTGGCGCAGCAGGCGGGCCGAGAAGTCCCGGCTGTCGTTGGACAACTCCGAGATGTCCGCATAGACGTAGAACGCGCCGTCCGCCGGGGCGATGTCGCGAAATCCCAGCTTTGGCAGCGCGGTCATCAACCGTGCACGGTTGCGCGCGTAGATGGCCCGGTGACCTTCCAGCTCCTCGGTGGCGTCCAGGGCGCCCAGTGCCGCGATCTGACTGGCATGACTGGGGCAGATAAACAGATTCTGGCTGAGGTTTTCGATGGTCCGGACCAGTTCGGGTGGCACGACCATCCAGCCAATCCGCCATCCGGTCATGGAAAAATACTTCGCGAAGCTGTTGATCACGATCACGTCGTCGGTCAGTTCCAGCGCCGAGACTGCGTCCTCCCCGTAGGTCAGGCCGTGATAGATCTCGTCCGAAATGAACGAAACGCCGTGCACGGCACACCAGTTCACCAGGGCTAGAAGATCCGACCGTGCCAGCATCGTGCCGGTCGGATTGGCCGGGCTCGCAACGAGCAGACCGCCAAGGTCTCCCGCAGAATCAAGCAGTTGCGGCGTGGGTTGGAACCCTGTCTCGAGCGTCGCCTCGACCCGTACGACCTCCAGGTCCAGAGCCCGCAGAATGTTGCGATACGCCGGATATCCGGGATCGGCCAGCGCGACGCGGTCCCCGGCATCGAACAAGGCAAGGAAGGCCAAGATAAAGGCGCAGGACGACCCCGAAGTGACCACAACGCGAGCCGGATCTAGATCGATCCCGTGCCGGGTCCGGTACAGCCGTGCGATCCCCTCCCGCAGGTCCGGCAGACCCAGCGCAACCGTATAGCCCATCGGCGCACCGCTGGCGATTTCCGAAGACAGCCGGTCCAGCGCCGCCTTTGGCGCAGGCGTGCCGGGCTGCCCGACCTCCATATGGACAAGGTCGCGTCCCTCGGCCTCGAGCCTTCTGGCATCCTCCATCACGTCCATCACGAGAAAAGGTGATATCTGGCTGCGTCTTGAAGCGTGCACGGTGATTGCCCTTGTAAACCGGAACAGTATGCTCACCTCAGTCCGTATCACATCCGGGCCAAGGTGATAGGCAGGAGCGCAGAACGTGAGAGCAATCAGGTCGACCCTTGCGGTTCTCGCCGTGTTCGCCACATGCATCATGTCCGGCGCTGCCGACGCGCGATCCTTGATCCGCGACGCTGAAATCGAACGCACGCTCAAGGGTATGTCCGCGCCGATCTTCCAGGCCGCCGGGCTCACGCCCAGCACCGTCGACCTCTACATCATCAATGACCGCAGCCTGAACGCCTTCGTCACTGGCGGCAGAAATATCTTTCTTCACACAGGCTTGCTGATGGATCTTGACACTCCGGAAGAGGTCTTGGGGGTCATAGCGCACGAAACCGGCCACATCTCGGGCGGGCATGAAGCCCGGCGCGCGATCAACTTTCGCAACGCGCGGGGACCAGCGCTGGTCGGTCTGCTGCTTGGCATCGCTGCGGGTGTCGCGGGCGGTGGAGACGCGGGCGTGGCGCTTGCCGCAGGCTCGCAGGGCGCCATCCAGCGATCGCTTCTGAAGTTCAACCGGGCTGAAGAGGCCTCGGCCGATCAGGCCGGAATTTCCTATCTCACGCGTGCCGGGATCGATCCGATCGGCCTGCTGCGGGTCATCGAACGGTTTCGCGGGCAGGAAGTCCTATCCATCGGCAATCTCGACCCCTACGTGCTGACGCACCCGCTCGGCACGGAACGGATGTCCTTGCTCGAGCGGCGCGTTGCCGAGCGGCGCGACACCGCCTTTCCACCAAACCCCGACCGCGAGTATTGGTTCGACCGCATGCAGGCGAAGCTGAAGGGGTTCCTGCGCAGCCCCGAGCGCGTTCTTGAGCGGCTCGCCGAACTGCCCGAGACCGAGATGGTGCTCTACGAGAAGGCCATCGCGTTGCACCGCGTGCCTGATCCCGCCGGTGCAGTGGGCGCGATGGATCGCCTGCTGGCGCTGAAACCGAATGACGCCTTCTACATCGAGCTCAAAGGACAGATCCTGCTGGAATCGGGGAGAGCAACACAGGCCCTGCCCTATTATCGCCGCGCCGTGAGCCTCGCGCCAAACGAACCTCTGATTAAGGCGGGCCTGGGCCGCAACCTGCTGCAACTGCGCACACCGGGCACCGATGCCGAGGCGCTCGACGTGTTACAAGACGCCCGTTCGGATGACCTCGCGGATGCGTCCGTGCTGCGCGATCTGGCGACCGCTTACGAACGCGCTGGCGACACCGGCATGGCGACGCTTGCGACGGCCGAGCGATATGCCCTTGTCGGGAATGTGAAGAATGCAGTATCGCTCGCCAGACGGGCAGCAGGTATATTGCCCAATGGTTCGCCAGGTTGGCTCAGGGCGCAGGACATCCTGAAGCTCGATACGGGCAAAGACTGAGATCGGGAGCTTCGCAGCATGCGCCTTACGCTGATGTCACTCGCACTGGCCGCATTGGCCATTTTCCCCGCGGCACTCCCCGCGGCGGATCTGGACTTCCAGGAGATGAGCGCGTCCGAAAGGGCAGCGTTCCGCAACGAGGTGCGCAATTACCTGCTGGAGAACCCCGAGGTTATCTTCGAGGCGATCCAGATCCTAGAGCAACGCCGCAACATGGCGGCGCAGAACGCTGACCGCAATCTGGTTGCAGCGCACGCCGAAGCGATTTTCGAGGACGGATACTCGTTCGTTGGCGGCAATCCGGATGGCGATATCACAATGGTCGAGTTTCTCGACTACCGTTGCGGCTTCTGCAAGCGCGCTCACCCGGAAGTGCAGGAAGTGCTCGACCGCGACCCCAATGTGCGGCTGATCGTGAAGGAATTCCCGATCCTCGGTCCCGACTCGGTCGCTGCTGGCCGCATGGCGCTCGCGGCCCTGGACGTCGATCGCTCGAAATACGAAGATCTCAGCGACGCACTGATGTCCTACAATGGAAATCTGACCGAGCAGGTCGCGTACAAGATCGCCAGTGGCGTCGGCTATGATATCGCCGAACTCAAGGCCCGCGCAGGTAGTTCCGAAATCGATGGCAGGCTTCAAAGCAACTTCGCACTGGCCCAGGCGTTGAACCTGCAAGGAACACCGGCCTTCATCGTTGGCAACGAAGTGATTCGAGGATACCTGCCGGTCGACGAGCTGTTGGGCGCCATTCAGGATGCCCGGGCCGAGCGTAGCTGACGGACCGCTCGACCCAGATTGGATGTTTTTCGGCGCCCGCCCGACACCGTGAATCGGCGCACCCTAACGCCCGGATTTGCAACGCCGTTGGCGGGCGGAAAAGCCAAGCCAATCACCGCAATTCTTTGACCCGGCGCGTATTTTGCTTATAAGCGCCGAAAAATGTCCGCGCGTGGCAACACCGATGCCCCGGCGCCGCTGGACACATCCGATCGGGGAGACAGACGCAGGTGAGCAAAAGCACCGAACAGGATATCGCGTTCATCCAGGCTCTCGCAGACCTGCTGAATAACTCCGACCTTGCCGAGATCGAGGTCGAGCGCGAATACGGCCAGGACGATGAGTTGAAGGTACGCCTTTCCCGCGCGTCATCCGCCCCGGTTCAGCATGTCACCGCACCGGCGCCTGCACCGATTGCTGTCGCGCCGGCACCCGCTGGCGTGGTTGCGCCAGCCGCCCTGGCACCTGCGGACAGTGCGGGCCCCGACCTGACGAATGCCGTAACCGCGCCGATGGTCGGAACCGTCTATCTGGCGCCCGAACCGGGCTCGGACAACTTCGTGTCCCCCGGTGACGATGTCAGCGAGGGCGAGACGATCCTGATCATCGAAGCCATGAAGACGATGAATTCGATCCCGGCACCGCGCTCGGGCCGCGTTCGGTCAATTCTGGTGGAGAATGCCGAGCCGGTGGAGTTCGGCGAACCGCTCGTGATCATCG
The DNA here is from genome assembly GCA_038534135.1 of Pseudomonadota bacterium. Classification (GTDB taxonomy): domain Bacteria; phylum Pseudomonadota; class Alphaproteobacteria; order Rhodobacterales; family Rhodobacteraceae; genus Thermohalobaculum. The sequence goes on from JBCAXJ010000030.1 coordinate 22,990, forward strand.
AGTAACCGCCGGACAGACGCAGATGTTCAAGAAAATCCTGATCGCCAACCGCGGAGAGATTGCCCTTCGCGTGATCCGCGCCGCGCGAGAGATGGGCATTTCCACCGTTGCGATCCACTCAACGGTCGATGCAGATGCGATGCATGTACGCCTCGCGGACCAGAGCGTCTGTGTCGGGCCACCGGCTTCGCTGCAGAGCTATCTCAACCAGCCATCAATCCTGACGGCCTGCGAGATCACCGGCGCGGAAGCCGTCCACCCGGGCTACGGGTTCCTGTCCGAGAACGCCGGATTTGCCGAGATTGTCGAGGAAAGTGGCCTCGCGTTCATCGGTCCGACGGCCGACCACATCCGGGTCATGGGTGACAAGATCGCCGCAAAGGACACGATGAAGCGCCTTGGCGTTCCATGTGTTCCCGGCTCGTACGGCGGGGTCGCGGACGTCGACGAGGCGCTGAAGGTCGCGGCAGACATCGGCTATCCGGTTCTGGTCAAGGCGGCAGCCGGTGGCGGTGGCCGCGGTATGAAGGTCGCGATGACCGAGAGCGATCTGGCACCCGCCTTCAGTTCGGCGCGGGCCGAGGCCAAGGCCGCGTTCGGTGACGACGCGGTCTATCTGGAGAAGTACCTGGGGACGCCGCGCCATATCGAGGTTCAGGTCATCGCGGACATGCACGGGAATGCCTGTCACCTGGGCGAGCGCGACTGTTCCTTGCAGCGCCGACATCAGAAAGTGTTCGAAGAAGCGCCATCACCTGTGATCGACGCGGAGACGCGCGCCCGAATTGGCAAGACCTGCGCCGATGCGATCGGACAGATGGGGTATCGCGGTGTCGGCACGATCGAATTCCTGTACGAGAATGGCGAGTTCTACTTCATCGAGATGAACACCCGGCTGCAGGTCGAACACCCTGTCACCGAAACCGTGTACGGCGTTGATCTTGTCCGGGAACAGATCCGCATAGCCTGCGGTCTGCCACTCAGTTTCCGGCAGGACGATCTGGTACCGCACGGGCATTCAATCGAATGCCGGATCAACGCGGAATCGATCCCGTCGTTCGCGCCAGCCCCAGGTCTCATAACGACCTATCACGCACCCGGCGGGCTCGGCGTGCGCATGGATTCGCACATCTATGCCGGGTACCGCGTGCCCCCCAACTACGACAGTCTGATCGGCAAACTGATTGTGGCTGGCGCTGATCGCACAGACTGTCTGATGCGCTTGCGCCGCGCGCTGGGCGAGGTCATCATCGGCGGCATCGACACGACATTGCCACTGTTCGAAGCGCTTCTTGACAATCCGGATCTCGTTGCAGGCGACTACAACATCCACTGGCTCGAAGAATGGCTCGAGACGTGGAACGATCGCGCGCCCTAGCCGGGCATCCACCGCGACAAGACGGACGTTACCAAGTTGTGGTTTTCCCATAGTATGATGCGCGTATGAAAGACGGTGACGCCGACGATCTGGAACTGACGCCAGAACTGGTCTTGCGGGCTTACGGGGCCGGTGTGTTCCCGATGTCCGACAGCGCAGAGGCAGAGTCGCTGTATTGGGTTGATCCGCGCAAACGCGGAATCCTGCCTCTCAATGGCTTTCATCTTTCAAAAAGCCTTCGTAAGCGACTGATGCGTCACGATTATCGCGTGCGGATAGATACAGCCTTCGTCGATGTCCTCGACGCCTGTGCCGATCGGCCAGAAACCTGGATCAACGCACAGATCCGCGATCTGTTCATCCGTCTGCACCACATGGGCTACGCGCATTCAGTCGAAGTCTGGCAGGACGATCAGCTTCGCGGAGGACTCTATGGCCTCAGACTGGGTGCGGCATTCTTTGGCGAAAGCATGTTCAGCGGCATGCGGGACGGCTCGAAGATCGCTTTGGCCTGGTTGGTCGCCCGCTTGAAGTCAGGGGGCTTTACGTTACTGGATACCCAGTTCACGACGCAGCATCTGGAGAATATGGGCGCACGGCTTGTACCGCGTGCCCACTACCACGAGCTGCTCCAAAGGGCGTTGTCCCGGCGCGGAAACTTCTATTCGTTGACCGCCGACACTGCGCCTGCGGATATCGTGCAGCTGATCACCCAGAGGTCATAGCGCGGATGGTCGAGCGCCGATAAGGCCGGGCTCTCGGCAAACATCCAGCCCGTGAAATCAGGCTCGCCATCGATGTTGCGGGTATCCCGGACGTTCAGGAACGCCATAACCCCGTGCGAGGCATTGCTTTCCGGCGACCGGCACGCGTCAAGATGGACAACCAGACGATCGATCTGGCGCGTCTCACCCGCGAGTAGCTCGAAAGTCACTGTCTGACCTGTCATCTTGTCGAGCTGACGCAGCCGCGCCCCGGTCTTGATCTCGGTATCGACCGAAGCGATCGGGATCGCGAAGCTTCGATCCGTGTTCAGCGTCTCTTCGCCCTTGGGCGCGACCTTGAAGCGTCGGGTCCGCTCGCGCAGCCAGCGTGGCTTTCCGTCCTGATCTTCGGTCTCTTCGGTCGGTTCGGCATCTTCGCGGACGGGCGACTCGGTTGAGGTACCGTCTCGATCACCGGTGCCTTCGGGCGTCAGCACGCGGATCTTCGGTGTGTTGGCATCATCGGTCGTCTCGGGCAAGGCCACCGCGGTCGTCGGATCGGATTGCAGTGCCAACTGCTCCTCGGACAGTGAAAAGACGGCCCCTGTCCCGACCGCGCCCTCTGTCAGATCCGCCAGCGGGTCCTTGGGTTCCACATCACCGATTGGTGCAAGCGTGGAGGTCTCGATGGTCGAACCAGCCGCTTGCGCCTCGTTAGGCTCGACCGCCGGATCATCCAGGCGAATGATCTTCGCACGCGGTATGATCACGCGGCTCTCATCAATGACTGGAACAGTGTCCTGAGCAATCGCCGGTCCGCCGACCACTTGGACAGATGCGGCGCAGATACCAGCCAGGATATACCGTGCGAGCTGCACGCGGCGCCTATTCGGAGCCCTGGCCGAACTTCACGACCAGGTCGATAAGGTTGATCGAGCCTTGCGTGAACTCGAACTCAGCGCCGTCCTCGAGCATGAAATCAGATGCGCCAGGGTCAACCGAGATGAAGTTCCCACCCAGAAGGCCTTCTGACGCGATTTTCGCGACCGAGTCTTCCGGGATCTTCACATTGTCCCTGATCGACATATTCACAGATGCCCGAAAGTTTTCGGGATTCAGTTCGATCGATGTGACAGAGCCGATCTTGACGCCGGAGATCTGGACATCGCCGCCCAGGCTCAGGCCTTCGGCCTTGCGGAACTCGGCCCTCAGGTCGTATCCGCCGCCGCCCACCGAGACATCTGCCGTGTTGGCGGCATAGACCAGGAAACCGCCCGCCACCGCGAGCACCACCGCGCCGATCAGCGTTTCGGCTGCATTGCTGACCATCAGATCACTCCGGTCGCCAGGCTTCGTAGTCGCCACCGGCGCGTGGACGCGTCTCGGGCGTCAGGACACTGCCCGGCGGGCGATAAGCCAAGGCTGTCCCCGTCATGTTCGGGATGTGATCTTTTTCCCAGTCCTTGCGCGGCAGTTCGCCATCCTCTGGCGGTTCGGCAAAGGTGTGGTGCAACCAGCCATGCCAGTCCGGCGAGACGGCGCTTGCATCGGCCACGCCGTTGTAGATCACCCAGCGCCGCTTTCCGTCACGTGTCTGGTAGAACCGGTTGCCGGCGTCATCCTCGCCCACCGGTTCGCCATTGCGCGCCGTGAACAGGCGGGTGCCGATCGTCTGGCCGTTCCACCACGTGAAGAACTCTGTCAGGAAGCTCATGTGACCTCGCGCCGCGTCTCTGCCGACTGTATGACCTGTGCACCGATGCAGGTCCACCCTGCAAGTGAGGCTTCTACAGCGGGTTAATGTCACCCCTGCTCCGTTCATCCTCGAAGTCTTTAACGTAGGCGTCCAGACATCCGTTCGCAATCGCGGCTCGAAGACCTGCCATCAGTTCCTGATAGTAATGCAGGTTGTGCCAGGTCAGCAGCATCGACGATATGATCTCTTTCGCGCGGAAGACATGGTGCAGGTAGGCCCGGCTGTAAGACGAACAGCACGGACACAGGCAATCCTCGTCCAGTGGACGCGGATCATCCTGGTGCCTTGCGTTCTTGAGGTTGACCACGCCGCGCCGCGTGAACGCCTGCCCGGTCCGGCCGGAACGGGACGGCAGCACGCAGTCGAACATGTCGATCCCACGCTGCACGGCGCCGACGATGTCATCCGGTTTGCCGACCCCCATCAGGTACCGCGGCTTGTCGTCCGGCAACTGGCCCGGCGCAAAGTCGAGAACGCGGAACATCTCCGCCTGTCCCTCGCCGACCGCCAGGCCCCCGACCGCATAGCCGTCAAACCCAATCGCCGCGAGCTTCTCTGCGCTCTCGCCGCGCAGATCTTCCCACACGGATCCCTGCTGGATGCCGAAGAGTGCGTGACCGGGGCGATCCCCAAATGCCGCGCGCGAGCGTGACGCCCAGCGCATCGAAAGCTGCATCGAGGTCGCGGCCGCGTCCTTCTCCACCGGGTACGGCGTGCATTCGTCAAAACACATGACGATGTCCGAGCCGAGATCGCGCTGGATCTTCATCGACGTCTCAGGGCTCAGCATGTGACGCGACCCGTCGATGTGCGAGGCGAACTCGACCCCCTGCTCGGTCATCTTGCGCAGATCCGTCAGGCTCATCACCTGGAAGCCACCCGAGTCGGTCAGGATCGGCCCGCCCCAGTTCATGAACTTGTGCAGCCCGCCCAGCCGCGCAATCCGTTCGGATCCGGGGCGCAACATCAGGTGATAGGTGTTCCCCAGCAGGATATCGGCACCGGTTGCTGCCACGCTGTCGGGAAGCATCGCCTTGACGGTTGCCGCCGTGCCAACCGGCATGAAGGCGGGTGTCCTGATCTCACCGCGCGTCGTCTGGATCGCGCCAGTGCGGGCCTTGCCGTCCCGCGCATAGATCGAAAATCGGAATCTCTCTGTCATCGGGCCGTTCTAGCCCCCATTTCAAAACGTGCAACGCCACGCTATATGAGGGACAACAGCAGAACGGGATCGCGTATGACCGACCAGACTCCGACAGATCAGTCCACCGCCGAGCCGCTGATCAAGCCGTCCTCGACCGAGCATCCGCTCTACGAGACGATTTGTGACGCCTGCCGCTCGGTGCACGATCCCGAAATCCCGGTGAATATCTTCGAGCTTGGTCTGATCTATTCGATCCGCATCTCGGATGAGGGAGATGTGGCGATCGACATGTCGCTGACCGCTCCCGGCTGCCCGGTGGCGGGCGAGATGCCGGGCTGGGTGGCAGATGCGGTCGAGCCGCTACCAGGGGTGAAAACGGTCGATGTCCAGTTGGTGTGGGAGCCGCCCTGGGGCATGGAAATGCTGACCGACGTTGCCCGACTGGAACTCGGATTTATGTGAATTAACAACCTGTTAAGTGTTTCACGTGGAACAATCTTGAGCAGGATGGAGGTCTGAATGTTCGGCATTCCCGGGAAAGATCCGGTCACGCTCACGCCAGCGGCGATCAAGCGCATTTCGTCACTGATGGATGGCGGTGAGGTCAAAGGCTTGCGGATCGGGGTCAAGAAGGGTGGCTGTGCGGGCATGGAATACACCATGGAGCACGCGACCGAAATCGGCGATCATGACGCAATCGTCGAAAAAGAAGGTGCCCGCGTGATGATTGCGCCGATGGCGCAAATGTTCCTGATCGGGACCGAGATCGACTATCAGACCTCGCTGCTTGAAAGCGGATTCGTCTTCAACAACCCCAATGTCTCGGAAGCTTGTGGCTGCGGGGAATCGATCAAGTTCGAAGGCATGTGATGCGCTGGCGGCGTCTCCGGCGCCCCACGACCCAACTTGCGCGTGCCGGTGAACGCACGTGTATCCTGACCGTGGACCGTGCTGTGCCTGCCGTCCGGTTTCGTGCGACAACGCTGCAGGGTGAGCCCACTGGGCGGATCGAGGTTGAGACAGGCTCACCGGACACGCCGGACCTGTCGGTGAGAAATCTTGCCAGCGAAGTCGAGATCCGTGGCGATGATTTGGTCCGGGTCTCGATCATTCCGCGGAGTGACACGGCAATCACATTCCTCCCGACAGAGACCCCGGCATCGCCGCTTTGGTTCGCGGTCGGGGCAATCCTCGTGTTCGGGGCAAGTATCTGGACGGCCTGGGATTTCTTTGGAGGTGGTTGAATGGCGCTGTCGCCAGAGTTCCGCGAATATGTGCTCGACCATTTCTCGGAACTCGGGCCGGTCGAGATCAAGCGCATGTTCGGCGGCGCGGGTTTGTACCTGGGCGATGCCTGTTTCGCGCTGGTTCTAAGCTCCGAAACGATCCTGATGCGAGGAGACGATGATCTGGGCCCGGAGTTCGAGGCTGCCGGTTCTGAACAGTGGATCTACGAGAACAAGACGCGTGGACCTGTTTCCATGCCGTACTGGACCCTTCCAGACGCCGCGATGGACGATCCCGAGGAAGCCGTCACCTGGGCGCGCAAGTCTCTGGTTCCGGCAGAGCAGGCCGCCGCAAAGAAGCGCGCGGCGAAGGCCCGGAAAGCCGCACGCAAGCCTGCTGCGAAAACCTGACGGTTGCAGCGGTCACGCGTTCCGCTAGAACGACATCGCACATGAAATGATCGATGGGGGTCCCGATGGCGCGCCGCAAGATTGCAGCCGGAAACTGGAAGATGAACGGGCTCGCGGCCTCGATCGCCGAACTTCGGAAACTAACGGAGACGACAGCAGCCTGCGACGTCATTCTCTGCCCTCCCGCAACCCTGATACAGTCCTTCGCCACCCAGGCCGACGGCAGTGGGGTGCAGATCGGCGGACAGGACTGTCACACAGCCAGGAGCGGTGCACACACGGGTGACGTGTCGGCAGAGATGTTGCGTGATGCCGGAGCGACCGCGGTGATTGTCGGCCATTCGGAGCGACGCCAGGATCACGGTGAGACGAGCGACACGGTACGCGCCAAGGCTGAGGCCGCACGGCGCGCCGGATTGATGGCCATCATATGCGTCGGCGAGACCGAGGCTGAACGGGACCAAGGCAAAGCGCTGGACATCGTTCGGCTTCAGGTTCGGGATTCTTTGCCTGCGGGAGCGACCCGGGCGAACACCGTCATCGCCTACGAGCCAGTCTGGGCAATCGGTACCGGCAGAGTTCCGTCACTGGAGGACATCGCAGAGATGCATGGAGACATCCGGGCGACCCTGCAGACCATCATCGGAGATGCCGCAAGCGATCTTCGCGTTTTGTACGGAGGTTCGGTGAAGCCCGGCAACGCGGCGGAGATCTTCGCAATAGAAAACGTCGATGGAGGGCTTGTTGGCGGGGCCTCGCTCAAGGCCGAAGACTTCTCACAAATCGTACGTGCCGCCGGATGATCGGCGGCACCGAAGCTTTCAGAGCTCTCGCGATCAGTTGAGGAAGCTCTTCGCCTGGCCGACCCAGTCGTCGCGAATACAACGGCCCTTGACCGTCATCAGATTCTCATCAAGCCATGCCAACCCGTCATCGTCGAACGAGGCGAGTTGCGAGAACTTGTAGACACCAAGATTGTGAAGCTGCGTCTGGAGCCCCGGTCCGACACCCTTTATCTTCGTTAGGTCGTCGACGTCTTCAGGAGCCTCTGCCAGCAGGCATTTCGGCGACGCGAGCGGCTCTTCGACCTCGACACTCTCCTCTGGCACCGCGATCGGTTCTACGGTCGCTACCGGAGCCTCCGCTTTCGTCTTTGCGGGAGCTACATCTTTCACGTCAGCAGGCGTCGTCGTCGTCGCGTGCTCGAACGGGAACATCATCTGAGGCGTCATGGTGTTCGCCAGTCCCTCAAACCGCCAAGGAACACCGAACAATGGTGCTGTTGGAAAGAAACTGACCCAAAAGTCAAATGCCTGCTTTGCGGGCTCGAAGGCCGTCTCGTATGATTTATCGAAGCCAGTCATGCTCAACCTCCCGATGATGCTGCGTTGCAGCGATAATAAGGAATGAAATGCTGCATTGCAACATTTCTGTGCTCGCTTGCGGCGAATTGACGTCTGCGCGCCGATCGTAACATGAATGCATCGATGATCGTTGAACGCTTCGCCCCCAGTCCGACCGGTCTTTTGCACATTGGCCATGCCTATTCCGCGTGGCGCTGCTTCAGATCGGCACGCGACGCGGGTGGGCTTTTCCTGCTGCGAATGGAGGATCTCGACGCATCCCGTGTTCGGGAGGCGTACTACGCTGCAATCGAGAGGGATCTTCACTGGTTGGAACTGGATTGGGACGGGCCGGTTTTGCGGCAGTCACATCGGCACGAGGCTTATTCCGAGATCATCGAATACCTTTGGTCACTGGGTGTGCTCTATCGGTGCGCCTGCACGCGCCGCGATATTCAAGAGGCAATCTCGGCGCCGCAAGAAGGCGCGAACACCGATACCCGGATTTATCCCGGGACGTGCCGGAACAAAAAGACCGCATTCGAATCCGAAGGGGCGCTTCGCCTCGATCTTCAGGCAGCCATTGACCGCCTTGGCGGTGCAGCGCGGCTGGACATGATGAGAATCCGATCGGCCAGCGATTCTTGCGCCGCTTTACCTGAAACCGTTGACGTTGCCCTTCTGCAGAAAACGGTCGGGGATGTCGTGATCGTGCGCCGTGACGGCGTGCCCGCATATCATCTGACCGTCGTGATTGATGACGCCTTCCAGGGCGTGACGCATGTGACCCGCGGCGCGGATCTTGCCGAGGCGACGCATATACAACGGGTTCTGCAGGCCCTGCTGAGCTATCCCGACCCCGTCTATCGCCATCATAGCCTCGTCCGTGACGAAACCGGGAAGCGGCTGGCAAAGCGTGATGACGCGCGTGCCATAGCCAGCTACCGTGACGCAGGCCTGTCACCGCGGGATGTCTTCAGGATGTTCGGCGTCAGCGATCCGGCTGGTTGAGCCTGCGCTGAAAGTCTTCAGACGGTTCCCCGCCAGATCCCGAAAATATGCCCCTCAGGAAACCGGGCGTCAGCAGGGAAAGCGGATTGATGGACAGATCGGGATCGCTGGCCGGTCCCTTCAGCGTAAAGGTCATCGCAATGATCCCCTCCCCCTCGCCGCCCGACAACAGCGTTCCGAGAAGCGGTACATCGTTGAGCGCGCCGGTCAGGCCATATGCTGGCGAGATCACACCGCGCAGATCCAGGCTTCCGCTGTCCTCATCTATGGATCCGTTCACCTTCAGCGCGAGCGCGGAACTTGCGGCGATGGCATCGGTCAGGGCGATCTTGCCGTCGCGCAGCGAAAACGGCACCCAGATTTTGCGGAAGGACAGGCCGGTCGTCTCGACGGTATTTTCAACGTTTTCGTCAAAGCCACCGCCCCGGATCACATCGCGAAAGGTCGCCTCGGATCGGACCGTGAGATCCTCGATCCGCATGATCCCGTCAAGGTTCGTTTCCGCATCGACATCCGCCGTCAACGTCAGTTTTCCGCCCGCTGCATCGGTGTAAAGATCAAGTGCCTTCAAAAGACCACCGGCATCTCCGCTTTCGAGGACCAGTTTTCCGGTTCCATCGGCGTCTCGCGACAGGGTCGCGACCACTGGTGTTCTGGCTTGCACCGCGCCTTCGATACGGGCCGACAACGCGCCGGTTGCCGCCTGCTCGAACGAGCCGGTCGCTGCCGAAAGCTCCAGACCCTCGCGCAGGATCAGTGTATCGATTGCAAAACGTGCCGAAATGGGCGTCGTGGGCTCATCGGGCGTGCTCGACTCGTCGTCGACAAAACGCTCGCGGAGCTTCTCGAGGTCAATCTTGCGGCCTGCAACGACCACCGTCAGTGCTCCGCTTGCGTCTTTGGTGATCTGCGCGCGCGCATCGAGTGCTCTGCCAATACGCACCCGGGTCAAATCCGCGGATGTCAGTTCGCCTTCCGCGTCGAGTTCGAGCGCGCCGTCCAAAGCAAGCTCTGATGTTTCAAGGCGCAACCGTTCGATCGTCACCGGCGCATCAGCTGAGATTTCGACGCGCAACCTGCCGGGCTCTCCGATCTCTTTGCGCCAAGAAAGCGCTTCGGAACCCAGTCCCGCGCTCTTCAGATCGGCATCGATGCTCAGCATGGACGACGCGTCACCGGTTTGCTCCAGTGTGAGCGACGTGTCGGCACGGCCGGCCAAGTTCAAATCCTCCAAACCGAACTTCTCGGCGATCTCGGCAGTGACAGGGCCGTCCAGACGCAGGGCGCTTGCCGCATTCTCGTTTCCGTAACTTTCGCTCCAGGACAACGCGAAGGGTTGCCCCTCGATCGTCGCTGGTCCAGACAACGTCATCCTTGCCGTATTGGCCTCAAGCTCGAGCGTTTCAGCCGAAACGGACAAAGACCGGTCGGCATCGAGCGGATAGTCATAGGTCAGATCCGTAAGCTCTGATCTTGCGCGCACATTGACGTCCTCTAGCAACAGGTCTTGCTCGAGCGGGAAATCAACTTCGACATCGATCCGGGCCTTGCCGTCCAGCGTTCGCAAATCGGCCCCGAGTTTCGAGATCAGGCGCAGCGGAGGCTCGTCGATCAACGCCATGACCGCCGGAGCATCACCCACTGCAGCAATCTGGATGTCGGCGTCCGTGACAGGGGCCGAGAAGTTGAAAATCCCGACGCGGGATCCGCCCAACGCGATCCGGGACCCGGTCCTGCCGGGCGAGACATAACCATCATCGACGTCGAGGATCAGCGTCTCCAAGGTCAAAGCGCCGACACCTGAGAGCGATCTGAGCGGTGACATCTGATCCAGATAACGCGAGTCCAGATCGCTGAACCGAAAGTTCATTTGCAGCTCTTCACGTGCACCGAGTTGCAGCGATGCGTGCACGTCCGTGACATTTGAAGTCAGGATGTTGTCGTCGATCCACGTTCGGGCATTCACAGCCGCATCAAGCGGCCAGAACCGCAACAGATCCCGCATGGTGATCTGATCGGTGGAAACTCGAAGGCCGCCATCCCAGATCCCATTTCGGTCTTGAAACCGGCCGGACATCGAAAACGCAGCTTGCGCGTGAACGATGTCGGCGGAATGCAGATCAATGCTGGCGGTCTGGCGATCCCAGGATGCCAGCACCGCACCGCCATCGAAGCTGAGCGGTTCCTGGAAAAGACCTTTGGGATTGGCAAAGAGTTCGCTGAGGTTCACCTGAGTCTTGAGGCTGGTGATTGTGCCCTCCGCGTCCAGATCCATCCGCGCGGTTCCGTTCATCCGCATCGAGAACTGATCCGACGCCAGTGTGAAGTCTTCGATCTTCACGATTTGATCGCCGGGATCCGCCCCGAAGACCAGTCTTGCGAATTGATATTCGAGCGGCGCTTCGGACAACAAAACCGCGCCATCTTCGGCCACCAGGACACCTGATACGTTTCCTATGGTGCCATCTTGACTCAGTTCGGCGGTACTGCGCCCTTCAACAACGCCGCGCACAAGCTGCAACCATTCCAGACCAGGCGCCATCCGCGCAATCTCACGTGCATCGGCGCGTCCGAACTGTGCGCTTAGCAAGGTCGTTCCCTTACCTCGGGGACGGTCGGCGAGCACCCGCAGCGAAAGCTCGCTTGGTTCTTCCGAAAGCTCGTCAAGCGTCAGGATCGCCCGCGCGCCACCTTCATACTGTGTGATCGTGAGGTCCGCTGAACGGGCCGTCCAGGCTTCTTCGGCGCTTCGGTCATCATAGGTCAAACGGGCACCAAGGATCTTTACGGATTCCAGCTTCGCGAGAAGACCAAGCGGTTTCTGATCCCCGACAAACCCATCGACCAATGCCGAAAGACGATCAGGCCCTTCTGACTGGACTGGATTTTCTTGGGCAATCGGGCTCGTGGGCGTCTCGGACCCAACGCCAATCTCGAAACGCCCGTCAGCCGCACGTGCAATCGAAATTGTGGGCTCGATCAGCGAGATCTGGATGGGCTGAATCCGGCCCTGGATCAGGTCGGCCATATGAAATGCCGCGGAAAGATCGGGCACTTCCAGAACCCGCCCATCAGACAAGGTTTCGAGCCGCACGTCGCGAAACCTGATCCCCGAGGGTGCCTTTTCCTCGCCCAAAGAGAGCACCAGTTCGCCAATCTCCAGCTTCGCGTCGGGCTCGAATGCGTTCACACGCTCTGAGACAATGTCAGACAGCAAAGGAAGCGCGATGGGCCCCTGAAGCAGGCGCGCATAAAGCAGCGCAATGCCCAGTACCACGATGACCGAAGCGCCCAAGGTCAGCCTGATCACTGCGCTGATGCAAATGCCGCAAATGCGCCCTAGCGATAACGGCGCCTTTTGTGCCGAATTCTCTCGGGAGCGTTTAGGGCGCATCGTCTGATCAACCTCTCACGCAGGACGTCATCTGGTGTCGCATGTTGAACGCGCCAAGCCAATCCTTCCGGTTAGATCGACCGAAGGGCCTCGCGGAATTGCCTGGTCGCAAGAAGGGTCAACCTTCCCACGGAACTCCTCCGGCGAAGCCATGATACTGGGTCTTGGCCATGTGAGCGGCATCAATGGGGATCATCTGGCCCGACACCGCACGGGCCCCGTCCGAGCATAGGAATGCGATGACCGACGCGATGTCTTCCGGCTCGACAAGCAATCCCAAAGCGTTGGAGTCCCGGATCGCTTGCGGATCGCGCTCACCAGACGCAATTCTAGCCTTGATGGCAGGGGTCATGACGTGGGTTGGCGCGACACCGTTCACGCGAACACCGAACCGGCCAAGCTCGACGGCCAGCATTTCGGTCAGTCGCAGGATTGCAGTCTTCGATGGACAGTATGCGGCGAGCGGCAAGGGCACGAAGGAATTGATCGATCCAAGGGTAACGATTGCACCTGACGCTTGCTCTGCCATGACTTTGCCGACGGCCCGGCAGGTACGAACGGTACCGTTGTAGTTTATCTGCCAGAGCCGGTCGTGCGCCTCGGGCTCCATGTCCAGAATTGTCGATGGTGTCTCCAGAATTCCCGCTGCCGCAACGCAGGCATCGACCCGGCCAAGAGCGCGCGCGACACCGCCCACAGCCGTCTCGATCTCTGATGGCTCGGCGACGTCACAGGCAAAGAAATGTGCCGCATCACCGATGCTGCGCACCACGTCCGGTCCCTTCTCGGTATCGCGGTCCAGCACGGCCACTTGGTAGCCTGCCGCTGCGAAGTTGCGGGCCGATGCCTCACCGATCCCACTTGCGCCCCCTGTCACCAGCGCCACCTTCTGCATCCTCAGTCCTCGCTCGGATCGAACCAGAACCCGTCACCCTCGTGCCGGACATGTCCGATGGAGGGCGACGGGAAATGCGATGACAGAATCAGATGGCGATGCGCGGCGCAAGTCTCGAGCACACGGCGGCGCGACGTCGTGGACTGCGTGCCGTCCCAATCACGCCGGTAGGCCCAATGCGGATAAGCACACTGAACGGGTGAGTGCAGAAGATCCCCCCACATCACCGCACGCTGACCTTGGCTTTCGAGATGGATCGCAACATGGCCCTGCGTGTGACCGGGGGTCGGCTCGAACCAGATACCGTCCTCAATCTGGTGATCTGAGTCCACGATGACCGCCTGCCCGGCTTCGATGACCGGAGAGACGGACTCGCGCCAGATATCCGGTTCGCGCTCCTCGGCGGCAACGACTTCCTCACGTGCAAAAAAGTACTGCGCGTTCGGGAACGTTGGCACCCAGCGCCCGTCGATCAGCCGCGTGTTCCAGCCCGCATGGTCCACATGCAGGTGCGAGCAGAGGACATGCGTCATCTCTTCGGGCTGCGCGCCCGCTTGCGCAAGGGTGTCAAGCCACGTCGTGTCCTGTCGATGCTCCCAGAACGGAAAGATCGGATAGGTCTTGTCGCAGCCGATGCAGGTATCCAGCAGGATCAGGTGCCGTGGCGTGCGAACCAGATAGGCCTGTACCGTGACAAGCGCCTTGCGGTCGGCATCGACCGCCCACGGTTGCAGTCTGGGCAGCAAGGAATCGATCTCGCCGGGGGTTGAGGCCGGGAACATCTTGTCGACTTCCAGAAACGGCAGTGACATCTCCACCACGCGGTGGATGACAAAGTCGCCGAGTCGAATTGCACTCATCAGGTTCGCGGATCGATCAGAAAGCCTTCAGAAAGTGAATACGCTGCGCGGTGACAGACGCAAGGCAATTCCCGATCTGATCCAACTGGGCGTTGCTGAGCGTTTCATAGGTCGTGTTGCGTGCCCTGCAGTAGCTGTCCCGCTCGCGCAGCCATGACCGCTGAAGATTGCGAAGCTCCTTGCGCTGGCTGTTTGAGAGGCGGCTGCGTTTCTCGCGATAGGCAACGTTGAGCAGATTGTCCGCCTGTGCCGCGTTCAGGTTCGTGCAAAGCACTTTTTCGGCTGTGGTGCTCGCGCGCGTGCAATCGAAACCCGGCGAAAACACTGGCTGATAGTCCCGACCTGTTCTGACGGTTGACTGTTTGTAGGAATCTATCCGCCCCTCGAGCGAGGCGACACGTTCTTCGAGGAACTGGATCTTCTGAGAATTCTGCTGCGCGAGCCTCTGAACGCTTGCAATCTGACCACGGGTATCTGTGATCAACCCTTGGATCTGCCGGAAATCATCTTCGCTGATACGCCCTTCGCGAAACTCGGAAATTGCGAGTTTCTCGTAGCGTGCGATGTTGTTCTCCTCCTCTGACGTGTCAAAGTATCCAGAGATCTTGTCCTTGGCGACGTCTTTCAGGATGTCTTTGCCGATATCGTAAAGTTCCGCCACGATGAATCCGACAATCGGATTTGCTTTCGACGCCTGATAGGCGCCAGAAACAATGATCAGACCAAAGGCAAGAACAGCAATCCGCATGTATGAAAATATCATGGACCTTCTCGTCAAATAATGAATTCCTGCGGATTCTCTCAAATATGCACGAATTCTGCAAGGCCGACACGCACATACATTTCGGATTCGCCTGGAATACCGTCCTTTCGCAACGACAATCGTCGCCCGTGAGATGTCGATTGCGGATCTACAGTATCAGGACATCGTCGGCGGCGCCGTCAAGTCGCAGCTTTCCGGGTCGTCTGGGTGACGCGGATAGTAATCCATCACCAGCGGATCGTGGCCGGGGACGATGTGATCCGTGCTCTCGGCCATACGGAGCATCTTGTCGTGGCTGTCACAGTATTCCGGAATGTGCTGGAGAATGCTGAACGGGTTGCGCTTGAACACATTGTCGTAAAAATGGGCAACGTCCGAGGCGACGAACACCCTGCCCCGCCGGGTGTTCACTTGCGTCCCCATTTGCCCATGACTGTGCCCAGGCAGCAGGTGCACGGTGATCCCCGGTGCAATCTCGGCGTCGCCATCGATGAAGCGGACACGCTCGCCAAAGTTCAGGCGGATCATCTCGCAGACGTGATCGGGTTCATATGGGCGGCGCACCGCAGGATACTTCATATAACGCGAGGTGGCGAAGGCGACCTCCTTGTCCTGCACGATGAATTCGGCGTTCGGGAACAATCCGAAATTGCCCGCATGGTCATAGTGCAGGTGGGTAACGATAACCGTGTCGATCTCTTCGGCTTTTGTGCCGATGGCGGCGATCGCCTCGTCCGGCAGGCGGTCAATCTTGCGGCCCCGCTTCGCACCGCACGCGTGATCAAAGCCACAGTCGATCAGGATATTGCGTCCATTCCCGCGCACCAACCAGACAAAATAGTCCAGACGCCGTTGGGCCGTATGCGGATCGTTTGGGTCTTCAAGGATCGTGGCATAGCTTCCAGGGATGTTCACGCCACCATAGCGCAGGGCGTAGACTTCGTATTCGGGCGTGGTCATGGGGTGTCCTCCGTCATTCCGCGAACTTCTCGTTGAGTTCGTTCCAGTGTTCTGTGCCGATGATCGCCTCTCGATCCTTGAAGGTCGGCATCTGATCTGTCAGCGCGCGTGAGTCGCCATCTCGCATGATCGCAGCGAGCGTGCGTTGCATCGCCCCGATCGCGGCACGTTGAAGATCCGAGGGCACGATCACCAGCCTGTATCCCCAAGCCTTCAGATCTGCCAACGGCACCATGGGCGTCTTGCCACCCGCGAACATGTTGATCAGCTTGGGTGCCGCGATCTCGCGACCGATACGCGCGATCTGTTCGACGGATTGAGGAGCCTCGAAGAAAATCACGTCCGCTCCGGCCTCGGCATAGGCGTTGCAACGGTCGATCGTCGCCTCGAAGCCTTCGACGGCCAGACCGTCTGACCGGGCAATCAGGACGATTTCATCACCCGCCGCGTCGCGGACGGCCCGGATCTTCTGGCAAAAGGACCCGGTCGAGACGATGGCCTTGTCGTCGTAGTGACCGCACTTCTTGGGAAAGGTCTGGTCTTCCAAGTGGACCGCCGCAACGCCAGCCCGAATGAACTGGCGAACGGCGCGCCGTGCGTTCAATGCGTTGCCGTAGCCGGTGTCCATGTCGGCGATCACGGGGATCTCGACCGCATCGCAGATCTGCGCCATCCGATCGGTGACTTCGGTTACCGATAAAAGCCCAAGATCCGGCATGCCTGCCCCGCGCGAGATCGCGCCGCCCGAGGCATAGGCGACCGGGAACCCAGCCTGCTCAATCAGGCGCGCGGAAAGACCGTCGAAACATCCGGGAGCCACAAAAATGTCGTCAGCACCGATCAAACGGCGCAAGCTCTGGCTGCGCTCAGTCATCCTCGGCGACCCGTTCATCGGACTGTTCAGCATTCGGCAGCGGCGCGTACACCGTGCCTTGCATAAGCGTGCGGGCGGTTCTGTAGACGCTGGCACTGACAGCGTGAAATGTGCCGTCGGGTCTGGTCTCGACTTCGGCGAGCGCTGGAACGACGCCCGAGGCCGTTCCGATCCGCAAGGGTTTCCCCGCAGCAACTGGCCGCGCCAAAGCCTCGACCACCGTGCCGGGAATGCGCGCGGCGACGGCGGTGCACATCGCGGCGGTCAAGGGGATCGCCAAGTGCGGCTGCGTCATCGAGATCATGCGAACCTGCACATCGCAATCGGTCATCTGGATCGTCTCGTCCGCGATGGTCAGTGATTTGCTGGCGGGGCCGACAAGCCCAATCTTTGGCACGCTCGCAGGCACCGCCTCGGGGGTTTCCGCCAGGCCAACGACGTGCCCCGTGCCGCGCCGGATGGCTTCAAGCGCCTCCATCACCTCGGTGCGCAACGCAAGATCACCCGGCAGTTCGGTCGCCGTAAGGCCCAGATCTCGCGCGTCCACAAATACGCACGGATTTCCGGCATCGACAAAGGACGGACGCAACTCCAGCCCGTCCTGCAATTCGACGTCATAGCGCGGGTCGCCAGACAGCAGCCTTCCGGTTCTCGTCCCGCCGGGATCGCGAAAATCCAGGCGGATCTGAGACCCGGTTCCCGAAACGCCCGCGATCTTCTCGGCGCCGTTGACAGCAGCGCGGCCACCACGAACGATCAGATGGCAGTCAATTCGCTTTTCGGTATTCTCGTTGAACATACGAACAGTCGTGGGACCATCGGGGACTTGAACCAGTCCCTGATCGACCGCAAACATCCCGACCGCCGACGACAGGTTTCCACAGTTTCCGTCATAATCGACGACCGTGCTCTCGATCTCGATCTGAGCAAAAAGGTAATCGATGTCGATGTCCGCGCGGTCGGATCGCCTCACGATCATTGCTTTGGACAACGACGAGACGCCACCGCCCATGCCATTCAACTGTCGCCCGTATGGATCAGGAGATCCAATCGCCGCACACAGGAAAGCATCACGCTGGTCCGGGTCCTGGGGCACGTCCTCCCATTTGAAGAACAACCCTTTGGACGTGCCGCCCCGCATAAAGCTGGCTTGAGTACCGACTTGATCTGTCACCGGATGACCTGACGCTCTGACATGACATTGAGACATGCGGACGCTAGGCAGGGTGCGGGCATGCGTCAACCAGAGGAGCGATCATGGCGTTCGATCACCCGTTCTACTTTCTGCGCCATGGCGAAACGACCTGGAACGCCAGCAGACGCACGCAGGGGCAGTTGAATTCGCCGCTGTCCGATCGCGGATGGGAACAGGCGCGCGCAGCAGGCCAAGCACTGCGGGGCGAACCGATTGAACGGATCATCGCCTCGCCCTTGGATCGCGCGTTCTTCACCGCGCAGGAGGTCGGCAAGGTCAAAGACATCGAGGTTATCTTCGACAAGGAATTGATGGAATGCCACCTCGGTGAGCTTCAAGACGGCCCGCACGGTCCTTGGTTGGCTCAGTACTTCGAAGGGACCTTTGATCCGCCGGGGGGAGAGCCGTTTGGCGAGTTTTGCGAGCGGGTCTGGACCGCGATGCAGCGCGCGGTGGCGAAAGGCCCGAACACGCTGATCGTTGCGCATGGCGGGTTGTGGCTGGCAGCCCGGCAGTTCGTAACCGTCGATCCGGATCTGAAGCGCATGCCAAATGCTCTGCCCCTGCATGTCACTCCGTCATCAGTTCGTTGGGAGCATCGTATCTGCGGCGGGGTCGCGCCAGCAGCATCCTCGGAAGCATACTGAGTGCGAAGTAGTTTCGCACCCGGGTCGAGTTCGGAGCCTAATTCAAAGACGTGAGCCGATCCCACCAGCATCGCGACACTTTCAAGAATGGCTTATGACGGGCTGATCCGATCGGCAAAGCCGACGTTCCAGCAACGACAGGCCCAGGTGGCCATTCGGCATCTCATTTCGCTGCTTCAAGCCGATACCGCCTGCGCAAAACTGCTTTGATGCGAAGCAATAATGCTTCGAAGTATGTACGCGCGCACCGGTCTATCTTGATACCGTGCTTTCGCGTACGACGAGTCGGACCGGCAGAGAAACTGGAACTGCGTCGGCTCCCGGATCATCCAAAGCCGTCAGAATGACCTTCGCGGTCTCTCTGCCAATCTGGTGCGCCTGAGCGTCAACCGTCGTGATGCCCGGCAACGCATGTTCGGACAGGTCATACATCCCGAAACCGGCAACCGCGATATCCTGCGGCACCCGCAAGCCACGCCGCAGAATCGCGTTCATGGCCCCAAAGGCAGACAGATCAGAGACACACATGACCGCCTGAGTGTCAGGCCAGCGGTCCAGCAGCCGCGCCATGGCCATGGCTCCCTCCCGCATGGTGATGGGCGGGGCTGCGTCGGTGATCTGCCGATTGCTCGGCAACCCGAGAGTCTCGAGCGTCTGTACGAACCCGCGTTGGCGGTCTGCCCCCCGCGTGTCACGGGTCCCGTCGCCGCCGATAAAACCGATGCGCCGGAACCCCTGATCGAAAAGGTGCCGTGCCACGCAGCCCCCCGCGTCCGCGTTCGAGAAGCCGACGACCCGATCCACCGGTCGCCTCGGCAGATCCCAGGTTTCGACCACCGGCACACCGGCACCGGACAGGAGCCCGCGGCACCGGTCGGTATGGGCGCCACCAGTGACCACAATTGCTTCGGGCCGGCGCCGCAAGAACGCTTCGACCAGGCGCTCCTCTTCAGTCATGTCGTAATCGGTATAGCCCAGCAGAAGCTCCAGGCCGCTTTCGCGCAACCCCTCGGTCAAGCCCCGCGCGGTATCGGCAAAGTTGGCGTTGCTGATCGACGGGATGGTCATGGCGACAAACCCGGACCGGCCAGACGAGAACGCGGCTGCGGTGACGTCCACGACATACCCCAACCGGTCTGCTGCGACCCTGATCTTCTCGCGGGTCGCTTCGCTGACCGATGTGTTCGAACGAAGGGCCCGGCTCACCGTCATTGGCGACACGCCTGCCAGGCGGGCAACATCGGCCATGGTCGCTTTTCGGTTATCACTCATCGCCCGGAAACCGGTGCTCCAGTGGAAATGTTACCGATACCATTGCTAGGCGGTGCCGTTTGGCGTTGTCAATCAGCGGGCACCGGTCTGTGCAGGGTCGTGGCGCCAGGATCCAAGGTTACGGGCATCACGACGCGACGATCCGTCCGCACCCCGCGCACCGCTGCAACCAACATGCGCGCTGCGGTTTTGCCCATCAGGGTGCGGGGTGTGGAGGAGGTCGTCAATCGGCGCGGCAGAACGTTCGTGATGTTCAACCCATTGAAACCAGCGATCCCGATGTCTTGGGGCACGTTGATCCCGGCTGCCTCGCACGCCATCAAGCCACCAAAGGCGAGGTGGTCGTTCAGAAAACACAGCACATCGGGCGCTGGGTTTTGGGCAAGCGCGACACGCGCACCTTCAAAACCCGCTTCGAACGAAGGGGCCGCATCGACGTGGATCGGGGTCAAGGAGAGTGCGTGCGACGCGAAGGCTTCAGCGATCCCGGACATTCGTTTCTCTGACCGCCGATCCCTGCCCGGCGCTATCCCGACATAAGCGGGCCTCGTGTATCCGAGGCAGACCAGATGCGCGCCCATTTCGTATCCGACCGCCCGGTGATCGAGACCGACAGACATATCGATCGGATCGTCCGCGACATCCCACAGTTCCATGACCGGAATGTTCGCTGACCGCAGCAAATCGCGCGTTTCGCGCGTGTGATCGACATCGGACAGAACGAGCGCTGCAGGGGACCAGGTGATCATTCGCTCGACCCAGGCGGCCTCGCGCGACTGGTCATAGTCGGACGTCTCGATGATCGTCTCCAACCCAGCGTGGGACAGTGTCTCGCGCATGCCACCGATGATCTCGGCGAAGACCGCGTCGAAGAGCGTGGGGACCGAGATGCACACCAGATTGGTGGTCGCCTGGGCGAGAGAGCCAGCCAGACGGCTCGGCACGTATCCCATCTCGGCAGCCAGGTCGGCTATCCGCGATCGGGTGGCGTCCGAGACTCCGTCAACCCCGCGCAACGCCCGGCTGACTGACATGATCGACACACCCGCGGCGCGAGCAACATCCTCGATCTTTGCAGGTTTGGCTCCTAAGCTCATGATTTCCCCGGAACGTTAGCGCTAACGTTCTTTTATCGCAGCGAAGCTTGCGCGTCGACACCCCCCTCTTCCACCATGTTATCGATAACAAAAATATCCCTGGGGAGGGACCAGCGTGCCACAGATCGTGCTGGACAAGATCGAGAAGAGCTTCGGCGACGTCCGTGTGTTGCATCCGCTGGAACTCGACTTTGCAGACGGCGAATTCACTGTTCTGGTCGGACCGTCGGGGTGTGGAAAGTCCACCACACTGCGCATTCTGGCCGGGCTCGAAACCGCCAGCGGTGGCGAGATCTACTTCGACGGCGCACCGATCAGCGCGCGCGAGCCGAAAGACCGTGACATTGCGATGGTGTTTCAGGACTATGCGCTCTACCCGCACATGAACATCGCGAAGAACATGAGCTTTGCGTTGCGCCTCGCCCGGACCCCAAAGGCCGAGATCGATGACAAGGTCAAGCGGGTCGCCACCATGCTGAACATCGCCCACCTGCTGGAGCGCAAGCCGGCGGAGCTGTCGGGTGGTCAGCGCCAGCGGGTCGCGATGGGGCGCGCTCTGGTTCGTGATGCCGGCACATTCCTGTTCGACGAGCCGCTTTCCAACCTCGACGCAAAGCTCCGCGCCAAGATGCGCACGGAGCTGGCCGAGATGCGCGACCAACTCGACAAGAACATGGTCTATGTCACCCACGACCAGATCGAGGCGATGACCCTGGGCGACCGCATCGTTGTGATGGCCGATGGCGTGGTCCAGCAACAGGGAACGCCGCAACAGCTTTTCGAGACCCCGGTCAACAAGTTCGTTGCGGGTTTCATCGGCACGCCCACCATGAACTTCCTGGAAGGAGAGTTGACCCGTCAGGACGACAAACTTTGGGTGCAAGGCGACGGCTTTCTGCTGCCGTTGTCTGCAGAGACGACTGCCCGCCTGGACAACCGAACGCACACCACGGTCACGATGGGCATCCGGCCCTCCGCCTTTATCGTTGATCCGGGTACTGGCGCGCCGATCGAATTGACACTGGTTGTCTCGGAATACCTCGGCACGCAGTCGCTCCTGGCGATGCGCTGCGGAGCCGCGGATGTTCAGGTCGAAGTCACAGGCAGCCCACCGGCCAAACCGGGCGAACACATCACATTCGGGGTGAAACCCGAGGACATACGGATCTTTGACGCCGAAACCGGCGCAACGCTCTGACAGAAAACGGAGGAAACCATGCTGAACTTTCTGAAGACGACGGCACTTGCGACACTCAGTGTCGCGGTGGCGAGCCTGGCCGCTGCCAACCCTTACAAGCCGTATGAGGGCGAGACGCTGGTCGTGAACTTCCCGGCGCATCCGCACTACGATGCAGTGCTGAAAGTGCTGCCCGAGTTCACCAAGGAAACCGGCATCGAGGTTGAAGTCGACCAGCTTCAGTACCTGAAGATGCGTGAGCGTCAGACGCTCGAATTGACCAAGCGCGAGGGCGATTACGATCTGATCGCCTATGTCGTGTTCTCCAAGGCCGACTACGTCTTTGCCGATCAGCTAGAGAACCTGGCACGGTACTTCATGAACCCGAAGCTGGCGGACCCGAGTTATGACGCGGCCGACCTGATTGATGGCTATGTCGAGAACATTGGCGTTGCAGGCGGCAAGAAGGGTTACTTGCCCGGCAAGACCGGCTCGCTGTTCGGCATTCCGTTCGGATCCGAGACCTCGGTCCTGGGTTACCGCAAGGACATCTTCGAGAAGCATGGGCTTGCGGTCCCCGAGACCTATGCCGAGATGCTGGAGCTTGCCTGCAAGATCCCCGAGCTTGAGCCCGGCATGGGCGGCATGTCCTCGCGCGCGGCGTCGGGCCATCAGGCCTCCCATGCTTTCCTGCTTCATCTCGCACCTCTGGGTGGCAGAGTGCTGGACGATAACTGGAACCCGGTCGTTAACAGTGCCGAGGGCGTGGCCGCCGCCAAGGCCCTGAAGCAGATCGTCGACTGCGGGCCCGAAGGATCGCAGGGCTTCGCGTTTGGCGAGGCGCTGGCCAGCTTCCTGCAAGGCAAGACTGCAATGTATCTCGACACGACCGTTGTTGCGGGTCAGATCAACGATCCCTCCAAATCCAAGGTCGTCGGCAAGGTCGGCTGGGCGTTGCACCCAATGGGCGTGCGTCGGGGCTCGCAGACTGGCGGCTTCGGCATCGGCATCCCGAAGAACGCTGAGAACAAGGAAGCCGCGTTCCTGCTGATGCAGTGGCTGACCTCGAAGAAGGGCGACAAGCTTGTAGCGCTCGCTGGCGGCAACCCGTCGCGTTTCTCGACCCATGCGGACGCGGACGTGAACGCCAAGTTTCCGCACATGGCGACCTTTGGTGAAGCACTGAAATATGCCGATCCCGACTGGCGCCCGATCATCCCCGTCTGGGGCAAGATCAACGCCGACCTTGGCACCACGCTGTCGAAGGTGCTGACCGAGGATCTGGATCCGCAGCAGGCGCTGGACGGCGTGGCCGAACGTTCGAAAGCGATCCTGACCGAGGCCGGGTACTACACCTGGCAGTAAGTCAACTCCCTGGGCGGCGCGCCTGCGGGCTCGCCGCCAAATCAGAGAGATCAGCCCCATGCTCAGCCAACGCCTGAACCGCCTGACGCCATACATGTTCCTGGCGCCCGCGCTGGTCGTGCTGGCCATCGGGCTGCTCTATCCGATCTGCTACATGATCTATGCCAGCTTGCTGGACTGGAACCCGAGCCAGCGGATCGGCGAGGCCGATTGGAAGGGCTTGGGCAACTATATCAACTTGCTTTCGGACGAGGCCTTCCACGAGAGCTTCTGGGTCACGATCAAGTTCGCGGCAGTCGTCGTGATCATCGAGATGGTGCTGGGCGTCGGGCTGGCGCTGTTGCTGGATCGCAACCTCAAGGGCATGGCGGCACTGCGCACGATCTTCATTCTGCCGATGATGATCGCACCCATCGTGGTCGGCATGGTCTGGCGCTACATGTACCACCCCTCGGTCGGGATCATAAACCGCACGCTCGATGACCTGGGCCTCGGCAAGGTCGCCTGGACCTCGGACGGCACGGCGGCTTTCTGGTCCATTGTGATCGCCGATATCTGGCAGTGGACGCCGTTCATCTTCATCCTCGCGCTCGCCGCATTGCAGTCCCTGCCCCGCAGCGCACTCGAGGCCGCGCGCATCGACGGCGCCACATCCTGGCAGCAGATCTGGCACATAAAGCTTCCGCTAATGATGCCGGTCCTGATCGTGACGGCTCTGCTGCGCCTGATCGATGCCTTCAAGGTTCTCGAGGTCATTCTAGTGATGACGAATGGCGGCCCCGGCTTGTCGACCGAGATCCTCGCACTCCGGATCAGCCGCACCGCATCCGAATTCCGCGAACTGGGCGAAGCCGCGGCCATGTCGAACTTCCTGTTGATCCTGCTCTTGGTGCTGACGGTGGCGATGTTCCTCTACAACAAGGCAGTCGAAGCTCGTGCCGCCCGCCTCCGCGCTGCCAGGGAGGACGGCGCATGAACGCCCGGCCGAACCCCGCCTTCTATGTGCTGATCGCCTGCCTGGTGATCATGTCCGCCGGGCCGATCGTGTTGATGCTGTCAACCTCACTGAAGCTAAATGTCGACATCATGTCGGATACCTCGAGTCTGTTCTTCGCGCCGACGCTGAGGAACTACGAGACGGTGCTTTGCAACGTGCTGTGGTACGAGCCGGCGCATGTCGACTATTGCGACAAAACCTTCGGGCGCGCCCTGGGCAACTCGCTGATCGTGGCGCTGACCTCGACCGCACTGACGCTGGTGCTGGGAACTATGGCTGCGTACGCGATCGTTCGCTTCCGCTTCATGGGGCGCGGGGCTGTGAACCTGACGACCCTGATGATGCGCATGGTCCCGCCCGCCGTGCTGCTGGTGCCGGTCTTCGGGATCTGGACATTCCAGTACGGGCTGGATGGCACCTATGTCGGGATCATCCTGGTCTATGTGGCGATGAACCTGCCCTTCGTGATCTGGATCCTCCAGGCCTTCATCGTACAGGTCCCGATCCAGCTTGAGGAAGCCGCCAAGATGGACGGTGCCGGGCCCTTCCAGGTCTTCTTTCTCATCGTGCTGCCAGTGATCGCGCCTGGGCTCGCAGCGGCGTCGATCTTCACATTCAGGATCGCGTGGAATGAGTTCCTTCTCGCCAACGCGCTCTCGGATCGCGGCACCCGGACGGTTCCAGTCACCATCGTTAACAGTCTGACCGAGCACGATATCGACTGGGGTGTCATCATGGCCACCGGCGCGTTGCTCGCCATCCCGCCGATCATTTTCACCTTCATTGCTTCGAAACAGATCATCACCGGCATGACCGCCGGGGCCGTCAAGGGCTGAGCCCGGCGATGGAGTGGCTGCTCACGCCCATCGATCCAGAGCGCGCCCACATCGTCAGCGGCCTTGTCGCCTGGCACGGGCGGCTGATGGTGCTGGCCTGGGGGGCGCTGTTTCCTGTCGGCATTCTGATAGCGCGGTTCTGGAAGGTCACGCCGCGCCAGGACTGGCCGCGCGAGTTGGACAACAAGGCTTGGTGGCACGCGCACCTCTCACTGCAATACACTGGAGGTGCCGCAATGTTGCTGGCCCTTGCGCTGATCCTGCTGGCGGGCGGCGCAGGCACGTCCACACACGCCAATCTCGGCTGGGTGGTTGCGGCCTTCGCTGGACTCCAGTTTCTGGCGGGCTGGCTGCGTGGGACCAAAGGCGGACCCACCGAAGCCAACATGTCGGGCGATCATTTCGACATGACCCCGCGCCGACTGGCATTCGAGCACTTCCACAAAACCGCAGGCTATGGCCTTCTTGCCCTTGCAGTGTGGGGGATTGTCACCGGCCTTTGGCTGGCCAATGCACCGGTTTGGATGTGGCTGGGGCTTGGCGTTTGGTGGGCCACGCTAACCACCGCCTTCATTGCCCTCCAACGTCGCGGCATGGCCGTGGACACCTACCAAGCGATCTGGGGCGCGGACCCCGCGTTGCCTGGGAACCAGCGTAAGCCCATTGGCTGGGGTGTTCGACGTCGCGATACGAGGAACCAGGCACCGGCTGAATAACCGAAGCCTACGCTTCCAGATGCGCCAGAATTCGCGCCACGACCGCGTCCACCGGAGCGTCAATCTGCATCATGATGGCATTCTCATCGGGCTCCAGCGGTTCCAGAGCTTCGATCTGGCTATCCAACAGTGCAACCGGCATGTAGTGCTCGCGCCGGGCTGCCATGCGCCCATGGATCAAGTCTCGCCCACCCGACAGGTGGATGAAGAGCGGCGGGTCGGAACAGGCCGCAGCAATCCTGTCGCGATAGACCCGGCGAAGCGCAGAGCATGCCAGAACCACGCGCCCCTGCCGCGCAACAGCGTCTTCGATCACGATGCCCAAGCGGTCGAGCCATGGCCAGCGATCGTGATCGGTCAACGGTGTTCCGGCGGACATCTTCGCGACATTCTCCGCCGGGTGATAATCGTCCCCGTCCAGAAAGACTGCGCCGAGCCTGCCAGCCAACAACGCCCCGACCGTGGTCTTGCCGCAGCCGGTCACGCCCATCACGATCAACCGCGCCGGAATTGCGTTGGTCATCCAGTCTTCCCCGTTACACCGCTAGTGCAATGCCCTAGCATGTGCGCACGCACGGTGGGACTCGGAAGGCAGCGAAATGGCTGAACTCGCAGATATCGGGATCGTGGGGCTCGGCGTCATGGGTGCGAACCTGGCGCTGAACCTGGCCGAGAAAGGGTTCCGCGTCGCGATCTTCGATCGCGATCCGGACAAGCGTGCGGCGCTCGCCAAGGGTCCAATGCACGAAGGTTTCATCAACTGTCCGGACGAGCCCCGGATGCTCGCCGCCATACGTGCCCCGCGCCCCGTGATCATGCTGGTTCCCGCGGGCGGCCCGACGGACGACGCGATTAAAGCACTGGCAAAGCTTGCATCTCGCGGGGATCTGTTGATCGACGCGGGAAACTCGGATTTCCACGACACCCGCCGCCGAACTTCAGACCTGGAGGCGCAAGGCCTGACGTTCCTCGGGATTGGCATCTCGGGTGGAGCCGAAGGCGCACGCCGTGGGCCTGCCATGATGGCCGGCGGCTCGCGCGAAATCTGGGATCGCGTCGCGCCGATGTTCACCGCGATCGCCGCACGTCATGAAGACGAGCCCTGCGCGGCGTGGCTGGGACCGGACGGGGCCGGCCACTTCGTCAAGACCGTGCACAACGGCATCGAATATGCCGACATGCAGATGATTGCCGAGGTCTATGGCCTTATGCGGGATGGCCTTGATGCGGATGAAGCAAGCGTCGCGGCGATGTTCCGCGAATGGTCGAAAGGGCCTCTGGCCTCGTACCTGGTTGAGATCACCGCCGAGGTTGCGTCCGCGACAGACCCACTGACCGACAGGCCGCTTCTGCAAATAATTGCGGACAAGGCAGGACAGAAAGGTACGGGCCGCTGGTCGGCGATCGAGGGGCAACGCCTAGGCGCCACAGCGACCACGATCGAGGCCGCGGTTGCGGCGCGAAACCTGTCCGCCGCCACCGATCTGCGCAAGGTTCTGTCCGACCCCTTCAAGACGACCGTCAATATTGACCCGAGCGATCTGCACGACGCTCTCGTCGCCGGCAAGATCATCGCCTATGCACAGGGGTTCGGCCTGCTGGCGCGCGCGTCCGCGGAGTATCGCTGGGATCTGAAACTCGCCGACATCGCGCGGGTCTGGCGCGCAGGCTGCATCATCCGGTCGAACATGTTGGACGACATCGCGGATGCGTTCGCGGCGCAGCCTGACGGGTCACTTCTGACGGCACCCATCTTCCGGAAGCACCTGGCGGGATCGGTGCCTGCGTTGCGCAAAACAGTGGCAGCCGCCACGCACGCAGGCATTCCGACACCTGCCCTCTCAAATGCCCTGAACTACCTTGACCAGCTTACGCGCCCTGTCGGCACCGCGAACATGCTCCAGGGTTTGCGCGACTTTTTCGGACAGCACGGATTTGAGCGACACGACCGCGAGGGCACCGGGTTTCATGGTCCGTGGGTCGAGAAAAGATCTTGAGCGTGCAACTGATTTTTTTCGATTGCGATGGCGTCCTGATCGACAGTGAACTTATCGCCTGTTCCGCTGATGCCGAGGCTTTGACCGCGATCGGCTATCCCATTACCGCCGCTGAAGTCGGACGTCGGTTCGCGGGCATTCCGCCCGATACAGTGTATCAGACGATCGAAGCCGAGATGGGTCATCCGCTCCCGCCGGGTTTCGATGAACAAGTAAAGCAGACAGTCTATGAAAAGTACCGCACAGACCTCCACCCGATCGATGGTGCGGCCGAGGTTCTCTCCAGCATAACGCTGCCCAAGTGCATCGCATCGAGCTCCGCGCCGGCCAAGCTGACGCTGGGCCTTGTGGAAACCGGCCTCTACAGATTGGTCTATCCGCACATCTATTCCGCATCGCTCGTACGACACGGCAAACCGCATCCCGACCTGTTCCAACATACCGCCCACGCGATGGGCGCAGACCCGGCAGACTGTCTGGTGATCGAGGATAGCGTGGCTGGCGCGACCGCTGCTCAGGCCGCCGGTATGGAGTGTATCGGGTTCACCGGCGGATCGCATTGCGAGCCCGGCCACGGCGACCTGCTTCGCAGTGCTGGCGCCGACACGATCATCGAAGATCTCCGGGACGTCCTGGCATACGTGTCCTGACAGGGTCGTGCAGGTCAGGTCGGAATGTCGGACGTATCCCGGGGCTCAAAGTATTCCATGACAGCCGCCTGATCCGCATCGCCCAGACCAGCCGCCGTCAGAAGCCGGTGGATCTCGGCACACGTTGCCGTCATCGGCATCGCAGTGTTGGTGAGCCG
Source organism: Pseudomonadota bacterium (assembly GCA_038534135.1). Taxonomy (GTDB): domain Bacteria; phylum Pseudomonadota; class Alphaproteobacteria; order Rhodobacterales; family Rhodobacteraceae; genus Thermohalobaculum. The sequence continues at coordinate 51,816 of JBCAXJ010000030.1, forward strand.
CGCCAGGTCCTGCACGCCGTTCAGGTCCTTGACCATGTTCGCGATCCGGCCCGTTGGCGCGTAGTCCTTCGCCGCCATGCGCGGCATGTATTCCTGCAGAAGCGAGCTGTCCGCGCGCCCGCCCTTTAGCGCGACCGGGATCTTTGCGGCATCCACACCGGCGTCCTGCGCCAGCCGCGTCGCCTCGGCGACTGCCAGAAACCCGATCCCGCAGAGCAACTGGTTGATCAGCTTGGTCGTCTGACCGGCTCCAGACGGTCCCATCAGCGTGTAGTTCTTGCAGAGCTTGGACATCACGGCTTTGGAGGCTTCGAAATCCTCCGGCGTCCCGCCCGCCATCACGGTCAGTTCCCCGATCAGCGCCTTAGGGGCACCACCGGACAGCGGCGCGTCGATCCAGTGAAGGCCTTTTTCCGCAGCATCAGCCGCCAGGGCTTTCGTCGAAGGCGGATCGATCGATGACATGTCGATGATCATTGTGCCCGTGGAAGCGCCCTCGGCGACACCTTTCGGTCCGAATGCCGCCGCCCGGACAATGGCCGCCGAATTCAGCGACGTGATCACGAAATCCTTGCCCGATGCTGCATCCGCCGCTGATGCACCTGCCCCAGCACCCATAGCGACCAGAGGCGCCATCGCGTCGGCATTCAGATCGAACACCGTCAGATTGCAGCCGACCTCGGCCAGGCGTGTGCCGATGGCACCGCCCATGGCGCCGCATCCGATCAAAGCAACGTTTGTCATGGCTCCAACGTTCCTCCCGTTGTGCCCGCACCATCAAAGGCAGGCCGTCATCCCGCCATCCACAAAGATCGTCTGTCCGTTGACAAAGCTGGACGCCGCCGAGGACAGGAAGACTGCAGCTCCCACCAGCTCTGGCATCTGTCCCCAGCGGCCTTGCGGCGTACGTTTGGCGACCCAGGATGTAAATTCGGGATCGGCGACCAGCGCGGCGGTCAACTCTGTGTCGAAATAGCCGGGCGCAATCGCGTTCACGTTCAGCCCTTTGGACGCCCAGTCCGTCGCCATTCCCTTGGTCAGGTTCGCGACAGCACCCTTCGAGGCCACATAGGGTGCAATCCCCGGCCGCGCCAGCGCTGTCTGCACGCTCGCGATGTTGATTATCTTGCCCGCGCCTCGCCCGATCATATGCCGTGCGCACGCCTGACCGACATTAAACACCGAGGTGACATTGGTCGCCATCAGCCGTTCGAAATCGGCAGGGTCAAAGTCCTCCAGCGGCGTACGGTGCTGCATGCCGGCATTGTTGATCAGGATGTCAATCGGCCCGCTTTCGGCCTCGAACCCATCCACAGCCTTGCGGACCGTCGCGTGGTCCGTGACATCGAATGCCAAGGGCGTACCACCGAGCGCCGTTGCCGCTGCCTCCAGCTTCCCGGCATTTCGCCCGTTCAAGACGATCCGCGCGCCTGCTTTTGCCAGTCCTTCGGCCAGCGCGTAGCCGATCCCCTGGCTCGAGCCTGTGATCAGCGCGGTCTTGCCGCTTAGGTCGAAAAGCTCCGTGCTCATGCCTCTGCCACCGGTTTACTGCTGTCGCCGCATCGGTATATGTTATCGATAACATCTGCAAGCGGGAACGCCATGAAAGCAATCGTCATCCATGCGCCGAAGGACCTCAGGATCGAAGACCACGACCCTGGCCAACCGGGCCCTGACCAGGTTTTGATCCGTCTTGCGGCAGGCGGCGTTTGCGGGTCCGATCTGCACTATTACAATCACGGTGGTTTTGGTGCGGTGCGCCTTAAACAGCCAATGATCCTGGGCCACGAAGTGGCCGGGCATATCGAGGCCACAGGCTCGACCGTGACCGGCCTTACCCCGGGCGATCTGGTCGCCGTCTCGCCCTCCCGGCCTTGCGGACTGTGTCGCTATTGCGCCGAGGGCCTGCCCAATCACTGCCTCGAGATGCGCTTCTATGGCTCGGCGATGCCATTCCCGCACATCCAGGGCGCCTTCCGCGAGATACTGGTCGCAGATGCAACGCAATGCGTGAAAGCAGATGGGTTGACCCCCGGACAAGCCGCCATGGCCGAGCCGCTGTCCGTTTGCCTCCACGCCACGCGTCGGGCGGGCGAGATGCTGGGCAAGCGGGTGTTGGTGACGGGTTGCGGACCCATCGGGGTCCTTTGCATCCTCGCGGCGCGCCGAGCGGGGGCCTCCGAGATCGTAGCGACGGATCTCGCCCCAAATGCGCTGGCGCATGCCCAACGCGCCGGGGCTGACCGGGTCATCAACATGGCAGAAACCCCGGATGCGCTCGACGCCTACGGTAAAGACAAGGGCACGTTCGACGTTCTGTTCGAAGCGACCGGTGTCGCCGCCGCGCTGGCCGGAGGCATCAATGCGATGCGCCCACGCGGTGTGGTGATGCAGCTCGGCCTCGGCGGAGATATGACAGTCCCCGTCCAGACGCTAACGGCAAAAGAGCTCGACCTGCGTGGGTCGTTCCGCTTTCACGAGGAGTTTGCGACCGCTGTCGCACTGATGCAGAAGGGCTTGATCGATGTCGCACCACTGATCACCCACACGATGGATCTTGCAGACGCCGAGCAAGCCTTCCTGATTGCCGGGGACCGAAGTCAATCGATGAAAGCCCAAATTGCCTTCGGCTGAACCGGGGGACTTTGGACCAAGAAGTCTGAGTTTTTCAATACGCCTAGCACAGGCCCACTCTGCGAGCGCAGAACGGGTCAGTCTGCCTCTTCGTCCGATCCGATCGTTGCCAGTGCGGCACGTCCTACTGCAAGGTCCTGATCGGGTGCGCCAGAGCCCACACCGATCCCGCCGAGCAACACGCCGCCGACGCGGATGGGCAGCCCGCCCCCCAACCCGGTGACGCCGCCATCGGTGGCAGCGGCAATCGCAGCACGCACCGGCTCGGGGACATCGGCTGAAGGAATCCCATGCGACGCGCTGGTCAGAGCTTTAGCTAACGCGCTGCGGCGGCTGAGGAACTTTGACCCGGTCATGCGGATTTCGCCCAAGATCTCGCCACTCGCATCGACAATCACAATACACTGTGGTTGGCCGATCTCTTCGGCCTCGGCCACACCGGCGGCGAGCATTTTCATGACGCCGCGATGGGTTAGGCGGCGGGTGACCTCGGTATCATCCATAGTACTTGCACCCCCCAATCGGCCCGGTATGTTATCGATAACACCCCTAGCACCAATCCCTGGCCGGAAAAACAATCGATGTCATTCTTCGAGGCACACGAACCCATCTTTAAAACCTACGTGCTGGGCAACGCCCCGGTGAAGCAGATCGCCACCGGGTTCGACTGGGTCGAGGGGCCGGTCTGGTTCGGCGACGCGAACTGTCTGTTGTTCTCGGACATTCCGAACAACCGGATCATGCGGTGGATGCCGGAGGTTGGGATGTCGACCTATCGGGCGCCTTCGAACTTTGCGAATGGGCACACGCGGGACCGCCAGGGGCGGCTTGTCAGCTGTGAGCATCTGACACGTCGGGTCACGCGAACGGAACACGACGGGACAATCACGGTGATCGCTGACGGATACCAGGGAAAGCGCCTGAATTCGCCGAACGACGTGATCGTGAAGTCCGATGGTTCAATCTGGTTCAGCGATCCGCATTACGGGATAAAGCAGGACTACGAGGGCCAGCACGCCGAACAGGAGCTACCTTGCCACGTCTACCGCGTTGATCCATCAGGAGGAATCTCCGTCGTCGCGGATGATTTTCAGTGTCCCAACGGGCTGGCATTCAGTTCCGATGAGAGCCGCCTCTATATCGCGGATACGGGCCGGATGTACGGCGATGATCCCACACATATTCGGGTGTTCGATGTCTCGGATGACGGGCTCAGTGGCGGCACCGTTTTCCACGCAGTTTCGCCGGGTGTGGCGGATGGGTTCCGATGCGATAGCGAGGGTAACGTCTGGTCCTCGGCCGCTGACGGCGTGCACTGCATCGCTCCGGACGGGACGCTGTTGGGCAAGATACTAGTGTCGGAGCTCGTGTCGAACGTCTGCTTCGGCGGACGCCATGGTCATCGACTGTTTATTGCGGCCACGACGTCGATCTACGCCATCAGCCTGAACCGTCGAGGTTGTTTTATGCCTTCGCATGGATAGTTATGGGTTGGATCTGAGCCCCGACTATGACTGACCAGATCGCGTGTTTCAGTTCGGGTGCTACGGAGCTGGGAGCTGCACCCAGACAGAAACTCATCCAGTTTCTGGCGCTCGGAAAATCAGTCTTCTGGCTCGTCGCCCAAAGCTCAACAGTTGGCCGCGCTTTGCTCAATCGACAGTCGCTTCGTCAACCTGATTGTTTCCATTGTTGTGGTCACTTCGCGAAGACAGTTGGTGAACTGGTCATAGCTTTGCGGCGTCTTCTCTTCTCTCTGACGCGTGCCTCATCGAGGCCACTAACCACCCAACCCACGTCCGGCCACGATTGGCGCGGCATCAGACAAAAGTGACAGCCAGCGTTCGATCCGGGCTCGATTCACGCCCAGGTCTGCGTATCCGTAAACCGCACGCGAAAAGATGACGAGCGAGGCGCGCTGTCCAGCATCTCCAGTGCCAAGATCTATCGCCTCGACCGAGATGATATCCGGAAACCCGAATATCGGCGAACGCTGCACATAGGCACGCGCTGGTCCTGTCCGTGACCATGCCGGATCGATAGCCTCTACCCGAGCTTCATTCACAACAATGGCGTCGAGATATTCCAGGAGGTCCTCCGGGCCCGTCGCGTATATCGGTACTTCATGGGTCGGCGTGGTCGCCGCTTCGATTTCACGTGGCGCACCGAACGCCCAGTTGGGCGAAGCAGGAGCTGTCACGGAAACAGGACCGGTCTCAACCATTGTCAGCTTCTCGCCAGAACATCCCGACAAGACCGCAAATTGAATTACTATCGCGACCCATTTCATTGCTGATTCCTTCAGTGCCGCGCTGACGTCTTGCTCCACCAAATAGCCTTTAACACCGTGTTTTCACTTCTTGGGACCATGGGCGTGGATCTTGGCGCGGCACAGGAAGTGAAAACACGGTGTTAAAGGCTATTTGGTGGAGCAAGACGTCAGCGCGGCACTGAAGG
>JBCAXJ010000031.1:0-56878 GCA_038534135.1 Pseudomonadota bacterium
TCACGTTGTTGCCCTGGGTGAGGACCACCGATCCCGTCATGTTGATCTTGCCGGTGTCCACATCGTATTCGGCGCGGTTCCCTTGTGCGGTTTCGGCGCCATTCGAGATGAACACGTTTCCTTTGGCGAGCATGTTGCGGATCGCACCTGTCTCGGCGTCGCTTTCGTTCTCTTCATCGTAGAGAACCTCCAGGACATCGGTCGTCAGGCGCAGTGTTCCCTGTCCCGCAATGACCTCTCCCGAGAAGATTGCCAGGCTCTCATTCTGACGAACCTCGAGTGCATTCGATGTGATCTCGATCGGCGCCTTGCGGTCATGCTTGAAGCCGCCGAAGGGTCCACCCGCCTCCTGTGCTGCCGATGAGCCGGCAAGTGCGACAATCACCAAGAACGCACTTCCAAGCAGTCTTCTGAACACTGTCAACTCCTCGCCCCAGATCTGTGCTGCTCTATACCGCAGTGGGGCGCTCCCTGCCACCCTTTGAAGTCTTTGCACCTGTTACGGCAAAGGGTCAGGCGTTCCGTCGTTTACAGCGTCATTGCGCGGGCGTGTATTTCACGCGAACCCGACCGCGAAATATGGCTGTCACGGTGTTTCTCGCTGCACCGGTTTGCCTGATTTCCAGACTGTCCGCCCGGATGCTGCCGCGCGGACCTGTCGCCGTGATTGCGCCGGGAAGATCGGCGGTTCGCTGTGCAAGATCGATGAGTGCTCTGTCCGTCTCCGCGCGGTACCCATCGGACGTCGTGAGCACGACATCACCCTCGAGGGTCAAGTGTTCCGAGGCGCGCAACATCTCTCCAGCATTGGATTCGACGTTCAACACCATCCCGTTTGCGAGCCGAAGTTCAGCTTTTGGTGCTTCGAGATCCACTTGATCAGGCTTTGCGCCATCGGGCAGCGCCGACATAGCCGTCACGACGAAAGGGTCCCCATCGCTGGTGGTACCAGCAAACCGCGGGTTCTCCAGTCTCAGACCAGCGCCGAGCGCTGCGGCGTTGACCAGGTTCTCGGCCTCCGTTGGCAGAAAGCGTTCCCGTCCGGTCAGGAAGATCAGTGCAACGAGCGCCACGGCCGCCGCCGGGAGGGCGAATTTCATCAACTGCACCATGCGGGAGTAGCTGCGCACCTGCGCGTTCCGGCGTGCCTTGTGGATATTCTCAGCCTTGACCCGCATTACACCGCATCCACGCCCGCCCGAAGGCAATCATGAACGTGCAGGATCCCAAGCGGCGCGCTCGGGCGCGGTGCATCCGGGTCGACCACGAAAAGGACGGTGATCCGCGAGTCCGGTGCGTTCATCAATGCAAGCGCTTCTTGCGCGAGCGCACCCGGTCCGATCGATCGGGGGTGCCGGGTTGCAACGTCGATTGCGCGCCGGCTCAAAAGCCCGTCCATATTTCTTCGCAGATCCCCGTCCGTGATAACTCCGGTCAGGCAGCCGTGATCGTCAATCGTTCCCGCGACCCCAAAGCCCTTTTCGCTCATGACCAGCAGCGCTTCGGACATCTTGGCATTCTCTGCGACCAGCGGCATTGCCGATCCGATGGACATGATATCGCGGACCTGAACCAGTTGAGCGCCAAGCTTGCCGCCGGGGTGGAAATCGCGAAACCGCTCGGGCGTGAAATCGCGCCGCTCCATCAGTGACACCGCCAGAGCATCTCCAAGTGCCATCGTCAGAGTCGTCGATGTCGTGGGTGCCAGGCCAACGACGCAAGCTTCTTCGGCCTCTGGCAGTTTGAGTGCGATGTTTGCGGCGCGCAGCAGCGTCGAGCTTTCTCGACTCGCAACGCCGATCACCGGGATCGAGAATCGCTTGCAATGCGCGATGACGTCAGACAGCTCTCGGGTTTCGCCAGAATTTGACAGCACCAAAGCGACGTCATCGGACGTGAACATCCCCAGATCGCCGTGACTTGCTTCGGCCGGGTGGACGAAGAATGCGGGCGTTCCCGTCGAGGCGAGGGTTGCGGCGATCTTGCGTGCGACGTGACCAGACTTGCCCATGCCCGAGCAAATGACACGTCCGCGGATCGAGAGGATCAACTCGACCGCATCGGCAAAGCTCTCTCCCAACTGCAACGCGAACTGTTGCAGTGCCGCACCTTCGATCTGCAACACGCGGCGTCCCGTCGCGATCGCCGCCGACCGAACGTCCTGCTCCGTGGTTCCGGGCTTTATGGTTGCCGCGTCAATGGGCAAAGATGTCTTCCTCTGGCCAGCCTCGCAAATCCAGCATCGCGCGATACGGCAGGAAACGGAAACACTCGGCCGCGATCCTGTCGCGCTCTTCGCGTTTCAAGCGTCCGTCCAGAACCTCTCGAATACGATGCAGATACAGAACGTCGGACGCCGCATATTCCAGCTGTGCTTCCGTCAATTCTTCGGCGCCCCAGTCGCTGGACTGTTGCTGCTTCGAGATGTCGACACTGATCAGATCCTGGCAAAGCACTCTCAAACCGTGCCGATCCGTGAACGTGCGCGTAAGTTTCGAGGCGATCTTCGTGCAGTATACGGGCGTCGCGAGTGCACCGAATGCATGCAACAGCACAGCGATATCGAATCGTCCGAAGTGGAAGAGTTTTTCGACCTGTCGAGATTTAAGCAGCCGTGCCAGGTTCGGGGCGCGTTTCTGTCCCATCGAAATCTGGACCAGATGCGCCGTTCCGTCTCCGGATGAAAGCTGGACCAAGCACAGCCTGTCTCTGTGCGGGTTCAACCCCATGGTTTCCGTGTCGATTGCAACGACTTGCCCAAGGTCAAGATCGTCCGGCAAGTCATTCTTATGAAGCGTAATTGTCATTTCATACCCGGCACCAGGTGAGTTGTGTGGGTTTATCCGTCAATGGCGAATAATCCCGGGATCGCAACACCGAGCAGTCCGGCTTCGCGCGTGATCACGCCGGGCAGTTATCGCAAAAGGTCACCTATGGGAAGACGTTTGCGTGAGATCCGGTACAGACGATCGCGCGCTGATGAGTATGCGTTATGGGACACGTACCTGAACTGACCGCCCGACAGGTACAAATCGACGGTATTTGACGCGGTCGTTAACCTCGGATCAACGCCAATCACCGTAAATCAGTTTGTGATGTCCGGTGATGTTTAGTGTGGCCTGGGGACTTTGGTGCGCAAGTTGACAAATGGTAATCCTGCGCAGGAGCTGACGGAAGCGGGGCAGGTTCCCGACGAACCCGCGTATCGCAATGCGATGCGGCTTGCGGCAGACACTTTCGAGTTGATCCGCGAGTATCAGACCCCGCCGGTTCCGAAGGCCTACGAGATTCTGTTCAGCTATGCGTCCAAGGATCGTGAGGTCGTGCGCGGTCGGGTTGATGAGGCGGTTGAGCGCCACGGAATGCTCAACCTGTATGACATCGATCAGATCCACTTCGATTATTTCTCGTATCCAGAGTCCATTCAGCAAAGGCAGGAAGAGGCCACGGGGTCGATGGATTCCGAACTCTTGAATCTGCTCGAATTGATCGAAGCACACGGAACCGCGACAGGAGCCTATGCGAAGTCACTCGCATCCGCATCTGCCTCGCTGACCGAAGACGGCGACGCTGACCAGCTGCGCTTGGCAATCAAGAAGCTTCTCGACGAAAACGAACGGATGCGGCGCGAAAGCGAAGACCTGTCGATGAGTTTGGAGATGTCTCGCGACACCATCACCGCGATGCGCGAAAGCCTGGAGAGCATGCGAGAGGAAGGTCTGCGCGATGCGCTAACCGGCCTGCACAATCGCCGGCACTTCGACCAGGTCCTGCCCAAGGAAATACGCCGCGCGTGCGAAGAGGGGCAACCGCTTTCGCTCTGCATCGCTGACATCGATCATTTCAAATCAATCAACGACACGTTCGGGCACCCGACGGGTGATGCGGTGCTCAGGTTCATCGGCAGCCTTCTTTCGGAGAATCTGAAAGGGCGCGACATCCCGGTGCGCTATGGTGGTGAAGAGTTCGCGATTGTCCTGCCACGGACCCCGCGCGATGTCGCGATGAAGCTGGCGGATCATCTGCGCCAACAGCTTGCCGACAAACGTCTGGTCGTCAGCGATAGCCGGGAAAGTCTCGGGCAGATCACTGCGTCTTTCGGGATCGCCGAGCTTTTGCCGGGCGAAGATCCGTCAGAGCTGATCTCGCGCGCTGACGCGAAACTCTACACCGCAAAGCGCAGTGGCCGGAACTGCGTCGTCAGCGACAGCGAGTAGCTATGCGCCCATGGCGCGGGCGTTCATGGCACGGGCGTCCAGAACCGCTTGCGCCCAAGCCTCGGGCGCTTCTTGCGGCATGTTGTGCCCGACATTCGGAAAACGTCGGTACTCGTAGGGGCCGGTGAACTTTCGTCGATCGCTCGACGTATCCCGATCCAGACCGTCGCTGTCGCCGTCGATGCAAATCGTCGGCACGGTGATGTCGGGCTGTTGAGCCAATCGGTTTTCAATCTCCTGATACGCGGGATCGCCATAGATCAACGCGTAGCGATGTCGGTAGGAATGAGTCACGACATCTACGAAATCTGGATTGTCGAACGACGCAGCCGTCGCTTCGAATGTGGCTTCATCGAACTTCCAGGGCGGTGACCACATCTCCCAAAGCGTCCGGGCGATGTCGCGACGATCGCGCAACAAACCCTGGCGGCCGCGTTCCGAGTGGAAGTAGTACTGATACCAGAGTGTCGCTTCGATCTTTGCGGGTGCGGGCTCCCAGGATCGGCCAATGTGCTGGATGTTGTAAGAGTTACCGCTGACCAGGGCAGCGGCGCGTTCTGGCCAGAGTGCAGCAACCACGCAGCACGCTCGTCCACCCCAGTCATACCCGCCCAGGACAGCGTTTTCGATGTTCAAGGCGTCCATGAATGCCAGCAGATCCGCGCCGAAGGCCGCCTGTTCTCCCGAACGTGGCGTGTCATCGGCAAGGAAACGCGTCGGGCCGTAACCTCGCATCCACGGCACAAAAACACGCGCACCGGCGTCGACGAGCATCGGCGCCGCGTTAGCATATGTCAGAACATCGTAGGGAAAACCGTGCATCAGAATGCATGGCCATCCGTCCTGCGGGCCATAGTCAAGATAGGCGATGTCGAGAACGCCAGCCTCGACATGTTTGATCTTCGGCTTGTTCATCCTGTGACAGTGGTCTGTTCGATTGCCCCGAAGACCGAGTGCCCGTGCGGTCCATTCATTTCGATCCGCACCGTGTCGCCGTCGCGCAGAAATGGGGTCGCTGCACTGCCGGTTCGGATCGTCTCGACCATCCTGAGTTCGGCAAGACAGGCATACCCTTTGCCCCCATCCGAAATGGTCGATCCGGGTCCGCCATCCTCTGCCCGGTTCGAGACGGTTCCGGAGCCGATGATTGTTCCGGCGCCCAGCGCGCGGGTCTTTGCGGCATGGGCAATCAGGGTCGGGAAATCGAACGTCATGTCCACGTCCGCATCCACCCGGCCAAAGGGACGATCGTTCAAATCGATCTTAAGGGTCCCATGCAGCTTTCCGTCCTGCCAGATGTCTCCGAGCGAGTCGGGTGTGACGGCAACGGGTGAGAACGATCCCGCTGGCTTGGACTGCACAAAGCCAAAACCCTTCGACAACTCAGGCCCAGTCAGATCACGCAGCGACACGTCATTCACCAGCATCACGAGGCGAATGGCCGCTGCCGCGACCTCCGGTGAAGCGCCCATCGGCACATCGCCGATGATCACCGCGGTCTCACCCTCCATATCGATGCCCCAGCTCTCGTCCGGTAGTTTGATGTCATCTCTCGGACCCAGGAAACCGTCCGATCCGCCCTGGTACATCAAGGGGTCTGTCCAGAAACTCTCCGGCATCTCGACGCCCCGGGCCTGCCGGACCAACGCGACGTGGTTCACATAGGCTGATCCATCCAGCCACTGAAAAGCGCGCGGCAATGGCGCCATGGCCTGCCGTTCGCGGAACCGCAGCGTCGAGATAGAACCTGTCTCCAACCGGCGTCCGATCGACTTAAGCTCTGGCGCGACATGGTCCCAGTGATCGAGTGCGTGCTGCATCGTCGGCGCGATTTCTCCGGCATCGGCGCAGCGCGTGAGATCGTGTGAGACAACGACCAGCACGCCGTCGCGCGTGCCGTCAGGAAGGGTTGCGAGCTTCAATGGATCGGCCTCCGATCTCGGTACTTGTGCGTGTGCATAGCTTAAGACGATATCCGAGTGCTGTGCCAGATCAACCGGGAGGTATCGCAATGGCGATTGGACGGGGCATTCTCGCCGTCATGAATGATTGCGCGCCGGGGGCAGAGGATGCCTACGAGAGATGGTATCTCTCCGAACACCTTGTGGAGCGCGTTTCGATCGAGGGGTTTCGTTGGGGGCGGCGGTACCGTGCGCTGGATGCCGCGGCGTCACCTCTGCCGGAATACCTGACTTACTACGAAACCGACGATCCCTCCGTTCTTTCCTCAAAGGCCTATCTCGGCCGGGTGAATGATCCGACGCCTCAGACTCGGCGGATCATGACGGAGGTCTTCCTGAACATGTCCCGGACTGTCTGTCGGAGAACTCAGTGCAAAGGTGCGGTCCGAAGTGCCTGGGTCGTTGTTGCGACATCAGATCGGCCAATCGAATTTCCCACGATCAGCATGCCACAGCTCTCGACGTTTTGGCGGGAGAGCTGGATCAATGCCGAGAATGAAGATGCCGCGGCGTCCACCGAAGAAGGATTGCGCGGTGGTGACAAGAAGATCGCCGCCGCGTTGCTTCAGGATTGCGCGACGGCTGATGACGCATGTCAGATTGCAGCGGATCTGAACGCTCAAGACGCCGTGAACGCTGGTGCCTATCGGTTGACTGGTACACTCGACCGATCGGATCTCTTGACCTACGTCTGATCGCTTCGCTAGGGCGGTTGGAACAGCGTTTAGAGCAAGAGCATCGCGAGAACGGAAGCTACAAGCAGCACCGCGAAGGTGACATTCAGCGCCCGATTGGCGCGCGGATTACGCATCCACCCGGACAGCGCTGCCCCCGTTGCCATCCAACCGAAGTTCACTGACAGCGCGAGCGCAATCAGGACCGCGCACTTCACGACACCGTTCATGACGGGATCATCCTCGATGAGCGGAAATCCCGAAAACAAGGCGCCCATGGCTGCGTAGGCCTTCGGATTCGCTATGGCCATGGCATAGACGCCCAGAGGCGAAGGGGTGTCGGGGGTCGCGCTTTGAGCACCCAAGGGCGGTGCGGTCGCGATTTTCCACGCCAAGTGCACCATGTAGAGACCCGCAAGAACCGTTAGAACCGGCGCGACGCCCGGGATTGCCGTAATCAGGCCCGTCACGCCCAGCGCGACCAAAAGAATGACCGTGGCGGTGCCCGCTGTGATCGTGATCACCAGGATCGCGGAGGTGCGCCACGGGAACGCGGCGCCGAAACCGGCGCAAGCCATCGTCGCCGGACCGGGACTGCCCATCAGCGCGAGCGCCGCAGGCAGGAGTGTCAGAAGGTTCTCGAGCATTCGGGTCGTCCGCTGTGACAACGGTCTTGCGCGTCTGGGTCGTCGCCGTGCCGCAAGTCGCCGGCGATTGCAACAGAGCCGTGCGGCCTTGCGCCAATGCTCGCGACGCTGCGCGATCCGGTGCATGATCGATTTTCACTTCCGTCCCCTGCAAGCCAAGCTATATACGGCGCATCGGGCGCAGCCTCGCGCAGAACCACCGACAGAGAGGGACCTCCCATGGCATTCGAACTTCCCGATCTTCCCTATGCACACGACGCTCTTGCTTCGATGGGCATGTCGAAGGAGACGATGGAATTCCACCACGACCTGCACCACAAGGCTTATGCCGACAATGGCGCCAAGCTGCTTGCGGGCTCGGGCCACGAAGGCAAGCCGCTGGAGGAGATCGTCGTTGCAACCTACGAGTCCGGTGCCGTTGCGCAATCGGGGCTTTTCAACAACGCCAGCCAGATGTGGAACCACAACCAGTTCTGGGAAATGATGGGCCCCGGCAACACGGCGATGCCGTCAGAGCTGGAAAAGGGTGTTACCGACGCGTTTGGTTCGATCGACGAGTTCAAGTCGCAGTTCGCGGCCGCAGGGGCCGGACAGTTTGGCTCGGGCTGGTGCTGGCTTGTCCAGAACTCGGATGGCTCTTTGGCCGTGACCAAAACAGAAAATGGCGTGAACCCGCTCTGCTTTGGCCAGACGGCATTGCTGGGCTGCGATGTTTGGGAGCACAGCTACTACATCGATTTTCGCAACAAGCGGCCCGCATACCTGACCAACTTCCTGGACAATCTGGTCAACTGGGAAAACGTCGCCAGCCGCATGAGCTGAGCTTTACCTTATTGGATTTGAAAGCCCCGAAGTGCCGATGTCGGGGCTTTTTCGTCTTGCGTCAATCATACCCCAAGGCGTCGACTGCGGCGCCTGCATCTGGGACAACGGTGAGGAATTCCAGGAAGCTCTCATCGGCGAAACCATGGTCGATCGTACTTCGCAACAAGGCGATCAGCGGATCCCAGTATCCGCCGACATTGATCAGCACGACAGGTTTTGCATGCAATCCCAATTGCCGCCAGGTCAGCACTTCGATCAACTCGTCCAGTGTTCCGGGACCGCCGGGCAAGGTCACCACGGCATCCGAGCGTTCGAACATCAACATTTTCCGCTGATGCATGTTGTCGGTCACGATGTAGTCATCGACATCGGTTTTGCCGATCTCGGCATCGACCAGATGTTGCGGGATCACGCCCGTGACATGCCCGCCCGCCAGTTGCATCGCGCGCGCGGTCTCGCCCATCAGGCCGCGGTCTCCGGCACCATAGACCAGCCTGTGCCCGGCTGCTGCGAGCTTTTGGCCAAGCTCCTGTCCGGTCGCAATAAATTCGGGCCGGTTGCCGGGGCGCGAGCCACAGAACAGACAGACTGAAAGGGGGGTGGGCGCCATGCTATTCCCGATTTGTTTTGACGTTCCGGATGTTCTACACGACAAAAGAATGACAGGGTAGGGCGCGGCGACGGCGCAATATGCTAAGGTGTTGTCATGACACTGAGAATAATCGGTTGGCTGTTCGGTGGCGCCTCGGCCGCTGCCGTCGCTGCCGTGATCTATGCAATGTTGGCGCCAGAGCAGCAGAGCCCGGTATCGCAGGACGACTCGGGCGACAGCTCGGTCAGCGTCGTGATCGAGCAGAACCGGCTGACCGCTGATGACGGCGCCACTTCGGAGTCCAGCAACAAGACTGGAACATCCGATTCGACGGTTCAAGCCGACCAAGGAGGGGCAAATACCCCGGCCGATTTGTCGGCACAGGCCAGCGCTGCTGGAAGCCAAGAAGACAGTCTCGGTCGGGCGAATGTCGAGCCTGAGAGTCGCGAACCCTCTGGTGTAAACCTGCAGATTGGAAGCGCGCCACAGGCAGAGACCGACACCGAAACTACTGCTCCTTTGGTCGCGCAACCGGAGGTAAGCCAAGCCCCGTCCACGGGATCAGTCGGCGCGTTGGCAGTGCTCCCGCCTGCTGGCAACACAAGTCCGAGCCTTGGTGCCGCGCCGCACTCATCCGATTCTTCCGGTATATCGACCGGAGCGTCTGGTGTCGGTACCGAGGCGAGGGAGGCGTTGCCCACGATCGACCAACCGGCGGAGTTAGACGAGGAAATCGCAGCCGTTCCATTGAGCGAGAGTGAAGCAGCAACTACCCCCGACGTGAGCCGTTCGTCGAACGATCCGCAAGTTGGGACGCTTGACGATGGCGCGGCGCTGACTGCAGATCAGGACCCAAATCGGACGCAGGGAGCGCCCGCAGGTCCAAGTTTCGACGTTGTCCGTGTCGATAGCGACGGTCAGACCGTGATCGCTGGAACGGCCGAACCGGAGGAACGGGTCGAAGTCCTTTTGAATGGCGAAGTGGTCGGTGAAGCCGTCGCCGATGCATCCGGACAGTTCGTCGCCATCGTCTTTGCAACGCTCAGCCGCGATGCGCAGAAGCTCGAATTGCGGACGCAGATCGAGGACCCGGCGGTCACTGATCAAGACGGAGAGCAGCAAGGCGAAATGAGCATCGACGGTCCTGCGGCGCCCCCGAAGATTGCGACGGCTGGCTCGTCGGATGAACCGACGAACGACGAGACTCGTACGGCGGACGAGCCGACCGGGTCAGCGCTGTCTGATGATGCACCCGAGGTATCGACCGGCATTGGCGGGCTTACTTTGCCGTCAACTGGCACCGATTGGGCTGTTGGCGCAAACGGAACCACGACGGATGGCGCGGGAACCGGTCCAAGCATCAACGCGGTGTCCTCACTCTCCACCCAAGA
The DNA here is from genome assembly GCA_038534135.1 of Pseudomonadota bacterium. Classification (GTDB taxonomy): domain Bacteria; phylum Pseudomonadota; class Alphaproteobacteria; order Rhodobacterales; family Rhodobacteraceae; genus Thermohalobaculum. The sequence continues at coordinate 10,308 of JBCAXJ010000031.1, forward strand.
GGAGATGAACTCATCCGAGCCACCCGCCGCATCAGGGTCCGGGCAAGGGCCATCGCAGCAATATGCGATCAGCGCACCGGTGATCATCCTGCCGTCAAACGCGCCAGACGCCGCGCCCACGCTGGTGCAGCCCAAGCGGGACTCGCTGGCGCTGTTACAGCCCGAGGCGAGAGACATCGCCGGTGTCGTGTTGGATAGCATCACGTACGACGACGCAGGCGCGGTCGTGCTGTCTGGGCGTGGTCTTCCGGGCCGGACCGTGCGGATCTATGCGAACGGTCGGCAGGTGGGCGATATCCGGGTCGGCGCGGACGGCCGCTGGGCGTGGACGTCTGCCACGGGGGATGCTCAGGCAATCAAACTGTTCCGCATGGACGAGATTGGCTCTGCCGGAGAGGTTACCAGCCGGATCGAGACGCCGTTTGAGTATTCTCGATTGTCTCCGCAAGTCGTCCGAGACCGCCAGGTGGTGATCCAGCGCGGTGACATGCTTTGGCGGATCGCCGAGCAGTTTTATGGCGACGGGATCCGGTATTCGACGATCTACGGCGCGAATGCCAAGTTGATCCGCGACCCTGACCTTATATATCCCGGGCAAGTGTTCACGATACCCGAGCTGGTTGACGCCGACTGAGGTCTCCCTCCCGCGCCGCCCGGCGTGAGAGGTCATCACCATGCGCCGAGGCCGACGACCAATGACGACAGCAGGCACTCCCGACGTTCGAACTTTGATGCGGGTGCTCCCGGATCTCTGGCCCGCCGAACATCCAAACCTGCGGCTCCGGGTCGTGATAGCACTTGGATTCCTCGTTCTGGCGAAGGTCGCGGTGCTGATCACACCGTTCCTGTACCGCGATGCCGTGGACGCGCTGACCGGCGAAGCGGCGGTTCTCGCCGTGCCGGTGTTCCTTGTCGTTGCCTACGGCGTGAGCCGTTTGTTCGGGACAGTCTTCCAACAATTGCGGGACCTGGTGTTTGCAAAGGTTGGCCAACACGCGCTGCGCCAGCTTGGAATTCGGATCTTTCGTCATGTCCATGCGCTGTCCCTGAACTACCACATCAGCCGAAAGACCGGCGCGCTCAGCCGCGTCATCGACCGCGGGATCAAGGCGATCGACTTTCTGCTGCGGTATCTGTTGTTCTCGATCGTGCCGCTGATCCTTGAGCTGATGATTGTCGGCGTCATTTTCCTCACCGAGTTCGGCTGGCCGTATCTCGCGGTCATGATCGGAACCATCGCGGCCTATATCGCGTTCACGTTCCGCATCACCGAGTGGCGCGTGAAGATCCGCAAGGAGATGAACGATCAGGATCAGGACGCGCACCAGAAGGCTGTCGACAGCCTGTTGAACTACGAGACCGTGAAGTACTTCTCGGCTGAGACGCGAGAGGCGGATCGTTATGATCGCTCGATGGCGGCGTATCAACAGGCAGCTTTGAAGACGTCGTCCTCGTTGGCGCTCTTGAACACCGGACAGGCACTGATCCTTGCGGCGGGCATGATCGCGGTCATGCTCATGACGGCGCAAAGCGTCGCTGCGGGGGAACTGACGGTGGGCTCCTTCGTGATGATCAACGCCTTCATGATCCAGATCACGGTACCGCTGAACTTCCTTGGCACGGTCTACCGCGAGATCCGCCAGTCGCTGGTGGATATGCGCGAGATGTATGATCTGGCAGATCAGGGGCCCGAGGTGATCGATGCGCCAGGGGCCGAAGCCTTGCGGCCTGGCCTGGGAGAGGTCCGTTTCCAGAATGTGGCTTTTGCGTATTCCGAGGACCGGCCGATTCTGCGTGATATCTCGTTCAGCATTCCGCCGGGTCAAACGGTTGCGGTTGTCGGGCCATCGGGCGCGGGCAAGTCGACACTCGCGCGGTTGCTGTTCCGGTTCTACGACGTGACAGCCGGGTCGGTAACGATTGATGGTCAGGACCTTCGCGCCGTCACGCAGGCCTCGGTCCGGCGCGCGATAGGCGTCGTCCCGCAAGATACCGTGCTGTTCAATGACGCGATCGGCTACAACATTGGATACGGTCAGGACGAGGCTGATCGCGAAGGAATCGTCTCAGCTGCCAAGGCCGCCCGGATCCATGAGTTCATCGATGGTCTGCCCGACGGCTACGACACCCAGGTCGGAGAACGCGGCCTGAAGCTGTCTGGCGGCGAGAAACAACGCGTCGCCATTGCCCGGACGATCCTGAAGAACCCGTCGATCCTGATTCTCGACGAGGCAACGTCGGCGCTGGACACGGCCACGGAGCGTGAAATCCAAGCCGAACTGAAGCGATTAGGGCAGGGGCGCACGGTGCTGATGATTGCCCACCGCTTGTCGACCGTGGTCGATGCTGACGAGATCATCGTGTTGGGTGAGGGCCGCATTGTCGAGCGCGGCAGTCACGATGAGTTGCTGGCGCTGGGTGGGCAGTATGCCACGCTTTGGCAGCGGCAGGAGACTGAGGAGTCCGTCGCGGGATAACGTTGTGCGACGTTCGAAGTGACGACGAGACCCAATCGGATCGGGAATTGGTGGTGACTTTGTAGGAGCGCACCACTGTTTCGAAAGACCCTAAAGTGCAGCCGGAAGCAATACACCACCGGCTGCGTTGTTTTCTGCAGACTTAGTTTCCAACCTTCAGAGAACCGCCGCGACCGAGACCGCCCCGAACGTTCTGAACCTCGTAGTTCCGCAGTGCGATCACCATTCCGTTGTAGGCATCGAGGAAGGCTGCGACCGTCGCCTTGCCTTCAGGCGTGCGCGAGAAGCCGCTGAGCGCGCCTCCACCGAAGCCGCTGCCGCCAAAACCAAAGCCCCCTAGTGCGGCACCGAAATTGGTCGCCGTTGAACTCCCCTCGGAGGCGCTGATCTGGACCTGGCTTCTGATGTCGAACAAAGACAGTGTCACGACTGAGTTCTTGGTTTGCAATGCACCGCCAATCGCTCCAGCGACGCCTCCAAGCAAGCCTGCAGCCGATGCACCGATCCCACCGACAGCGTCGTTGTTGATGATGATCGCGGGCTCCATGTAGTAGTCTGCCGCGACCCGCAGACCTTTCTGCTGCCGGGAACCTGCCCGGAACTCACCGGAGTTCCGTTGCTTTTGCGTGATGTTCGAAATCCGCGAGTCGAGCCGGTTGTTCCCGATCGATGTGATTACGAAGCAGTTCGACTGCTGCACGGCCAAACGCAGCAACGGTTCGATGTTGGTTACACCGGTCGCGCGCGTGAAACCGCCATACCAGTTTGCGGCCCTTCCATCGTCGACGGCGATCGTCCCCAATGGCTCGGCACAGCGTTCCAGGCCAGATGCGCCGACACTTGCGCCTCCTGCGGCCGACCCGGATACGGCTGTCGATCCGGTGCCCTGGCTAACCGATCCCCCGCCAAGACATCCCGCCAACAGCATGAGAACGGTGCTGCCGGCCACCAATTTACCTGCGCTACGCATTAAGCTTCTCCTTCGTGCGCTCCAAAAAAACGGTGCGCTCAGAGTAGTCGAAACTTGTGAAAAATCATCAACAATAGTAAACAAAAGTGCTTAATTCTTCTGTTCTGGAGAAAAATTGTGGTAAAACTCACAAAAATCCTGGCTGGAGCATGTCTTGCTTCGGCACTTACTTCGTGTGTGTCGCCTGCTCCGTCGCGCGACACTGTCGAAGTCTGCGACTCATCGGGATGTTCCGAGCGGTCGACAGATTCGGCGACCTTCGATCCAAGCACGGCCGTCCCGAACCCGGATCCTGAGGGACGCCTTGCGTCGCTGACCCTGGCCGCTGAATCCGATCCTCGTGCAGCATTCGACCTTGGACTGCGTTTCATGCGCGGCGACGGCCTTCGTCAGAACAGCTGGGAGGCGATCCGATGGATGCGCGATGCCGGGGAACGCGGTGAGCTTCGCGCGCAGAAGGCGCTTGGGCGGTTGTACCTTACTGGCCTGGAGGAAACCGGCGCGGACTACAACGAAGCGCAGCGTTGGCTATCCATGGCGGCATCGCGCGGCGACAAGGAATCCGCCGAGCTCTTGAAGGAGGCCGAGGCCGGTCGGGCGGACGAACAGGCCTACCAGACGAGGCTGAGGCGGTGGCGGAATCTGTATACGCATCCCTATTGGTACAGGATCAGATACTACGGGTATTGGACGCCCGCCTACCGATACTACCGCTTCTACTGAGGACCGACCTCGGAGCCCGGTATCATTCAGCCGGGCCCGGGATCTGCTTCGGCGGTGACGGCAGGCCCGGCCAGTTGTCGGGGTCAAAGATCAAATCGCCGGGTGTCTCATTGCGGAGCGCTCGGCTCAACTGTCGATCGGCGCTTACCCGTGCGCGTGCGTTCCGGCTGAGAAATTCGAAAGCCACTTGCCGCAGTGAGGCCCCGAGGAAGCGCTCCACCCAAACGCGCGCCGCCAGTGCTGACGGGGTCACAACCAGTGTCAGAACCGTCGCGATGCCCAGGCCGAAAACGACGGCGGTTGCAAGCTGAACCCACCAGAGTGCCGTGGGAGCGTTCTGCGAAATCGTACCGGTCGCGAAGTCCAGGGACGTGGCGAACATCATCGGCATCAGACCTGCCATCGTGGTGATTGTCGTCAAGAGCACCGGGCGGATCCGCTCTTCCGCGGTGCGAACGATCGCATCCAATGGTCGCATTTGCTTAAGCAGCGCCTGAAAGGTGTCGATCAGCACAATGTTGTTGTTCACCACGATCCCGGCCAGCGCGACGACGCCCGTCCCGGTCATGATGATCGAGAACTTCTGGTCCATGACCAGCATGCCGATCAGAACTCCCGCCACCGACATCACGACGGCGCTGAGCACGAGGACCGAATTATAGAGCGAATTGAACTGCGCCAGCAGGATCACGAACATCAGTCCCAGGGCGGCCGAGAAGGCCACAACCAGGAAGTCCATGGTCTCGGCCTGTTCCTGCCGATCCCCGGTGAACTCGGCCGAAACGTTCGGCGGGAAGGGCGACTCCTCGGCGATCCAGCCCTCGAGCTGTTCGATCATCCCGACATCGGTGACGCCATCTACGCTATCATCGACATCAGCTCGGACGAGGAAGAACCGCTCTGTGTCGCGGCGGTTGATCTCGGCCAGTTGCTGCACGGGTGCGCGTTGGATGAAATTCGAGAGAGGAACCTGGCCCTGGTTCGTCGGAACCTTGAGCTGATCCAGTGTCGAGAGCAGACGGTCGCCTTCCGGGAACCTCATGCGAATGTCGAGTTCGTCGTCGCTGTCTTCCGGACGATAGGTACCCAGAAGCGCTCCGCGTGTGACCAACTGGACCAAAGGGCCGACAGTCGCGACATCGGCGCCGAACCGCCCGGCGGTCGCCCGGTCCACCGTTATTTCCCAGTCGATACCGGGCAGGGGGCGCGTGTCGTCGATGTTGATCAGGCCGGGCGTTGTATCCATCTTCGCGCGCGCCGTCGCCGCTGCAGCCTGCAAGGCTTCCCAGTCATTGGACCGAAGCTCGAGCTGAACCGGTTTGCCCTGAGCTGGACCATCCTTCTGTTCGCTTACCTCGACATAGATGCCGGGCAGATCGTTTGTGCGGTTTCGGATTTCGGTGAGGATGTCCTTACCGGGTCCGCGCTCGCGCCACGAGACGAGCTCGATCTGGATCTGCCCGATGGTATCCTGCGGGCCTTGTTGACCGGGTCCACCTTGCAATCCGCCAACGCCGGAGAACGCAAAGACCGATTGGATGCCGTCAACGGAACGGACGCGCGCTTCGACGACCCGCACGAGTTTGTCGGCCTCGATCAGTCCTAGGTTGCCACGGGCCCGCACATAGACAATCGCACGTTCGGGATCGGTTTCGACAAAGAACTCCGTGCCCCTGCCATTCTCGGAGAACGCAGCAATACTGATGATCATGAAACCGACGGCTCCACCGATTGCCAGGAAGGGACCAATCGGGTTCATCACGATCAAGGCGACGATCCGACCGAACAGCGTGCGGCGTGATGGGTCGCGGCGGGGCGGGCGGCGGCGCTTGGGCAACAGGCGTTCGAATGCGCGTGCCACGCGCCCGGACAGGCCGCCCAGGACGGGCAGGAAAATCAGCGCGACGATCAGCGAGGCCGACAGCACGAAAATCAATGTCGTCGGCAGCAGCGACATGAACTGACCGGCCATGCCGGGCCAGAACAGCATCGGCACAAAGGCGCACAATGTGGTCGCGGTCGACGCGACGATTGGCCAGAACATCCGCTTTGCCGCTGCCGTGTAGGCGCGCATCGGACCTTGCCCGGCGGAGATCTCCTTGTCCGCATACTCGACGACGACGATCGCACCATCGACCAGCATACCCACCGCCAGGATCAGTCCGAACATGACCATATTGTTGATCGGCAGTCCGACCACGTTCATCAGTGCGAACGACAGCAGGAACGAGGACGGGATCGCGATCCCGACAAGGACCGCAGACCGGAATCCGAGTGTCGCCAGCACGACGATCATCACGAGAATGATCGCCGTGAACACCGCGCTTTCGAGCTGTTCGACCATCGAGTTGACGGGAATCGACTCGTCCATCGACAATTCGACATTTACCGCCTGTTGCAGCGGCGCCGGCCACTTCGCCACAGCATTGTCGACGATCCCGCGCGCGCCTTCGACCGTAGCGATGATGTTCTCGCCCAGCCGTTTCGAGACCTGCAGCGAGATCGAGGTCTCTCCGTTATAGCGCGCGGTTCCGTCGGCATCTGCGAATGTCCGGCGGCCCTCGGCAACATCGCAGAGGCGCACCACGCGATCCCCGTTGACCTTGACCGGCAGGGCGCAGACTTCGGCCGCCGTCTCAAACGCGCCCGGGACACTGACCGAGAATGCGGAGGTTTCGCTCTCGATCGAGCCTGCGGCGACGAGTTGGTTGTTCCGCTCAATCACCGCGAGCAGTTCGGCGGCGGTGACGTTGTAACTCTCCATCTTCAAGGGATCGATCAGGATCTCGAGCATCTCGTCGCGATGCCCGGTCAGTTCCGCTTCCAGCACCCTGTCATCGGCTTCCAGATCGCGTTGCAGATCCTTTGCCAGCCGTAGCAGTGTTCGCTCTGGCACCTCGCCTGACAAGGACACGACAAGGATAGGGAACTCCGAGAGGTTGACCTCGTTGATCGTCGGCTCTTCCGCGGAATCGGGGAACTCAGCCTTGGCGCGGTCCACCTCGTCCCGCACGTCCAGCATCACGGGCTGCTTGTCCCAGTCCTGTTCGAATTCGAGCAGGACCCCCGCATGACCCAGCGACGCGATCCCGGTCATTTTCTTGAGACTGTTTACGCCCTGCAGCCGCGTCTCGAGCGGTTTGACCAGCAGGCGTTCGCTATCGGCGGCTGAGACGCCCGGCAACGGCACCGAAACGTAGAGCACCGGCACGTCGATGTTCGGGGCGCCTTCGCGCGGCAGGGAGTAATAGCTGAACAGACCCGCCGAGATCGAGATTACGACGAAGCCCAGCACCATGCGGGCGCGTTCGGTGCACCAGTTTACGAGGCCGGTCATTGCAGCTGGCTCGGGTCCACGCTGGTGCCGGCGACGCGCCGACCATCACGCACGAACTCTTGACCGACGATCACAATCCGTGCGGCCTCAGGCGGCCCTGCAACCCAGACGCGGCCCGGTACCTCGGACAGGATCCTGACCGGCTGGAACCGAGCGATCCCATCCTGATCCAAGCGGACGCCGAGACGACCCGCATCGTCCAGTGTCAGCGCCGACTGCGGGATCAGGTGCCCGGTCTGTTCGGGCAGCGTCACGCGCAGTTCCGCCGTCATCCCATCCCGGATGCGGCCATCCGCGTTATCGAGTGTGACTTCAACAGCATATGTCCGGGTCTGCGCGTCCGCCATGCGCGACAGAAACGAGATTTCACCCTGCGTCTCGTACCCGTTGATCAGCCGCGCGGTGGCGGTCTGTCCGACGTGCAGCAGGTCGATCTCCTGTTCCGCGACAAAGCCCGAGACCTTGACCCGGCTGAGGTCGATCACGTTCGCGCACATCACGCCCGGTGTCAGATAGCTGCCGATCTCGGCTGAATCCGTCTCGAGGATACCATCGAACGGCGCCACGACATCGAGTTGTGCGATGTCCCAACGAACCCGGTCCAGCCGCGCCTGTGCCGCTTCCAATCGGGCCAGCCGGGTTTTAAGCGTCATCTCTGCCGCGAAACCCTTCTGGCTCAGCCGGGTCGAGGCTTCCGCCTCGGCCTGCGCCTCGTGAAGGGATGCTTCGGCCTCGGCAAGTTCGGCGGCCCGAATGCCTGGATCAAGCTGGCAGAGCACCTGACCTGCTGCCACGCGCGAACCGCGGCGCAGAGGCTGTGAGATCACGCTGCCGGATGTCTGTGCCGAGACCTGCACGTTGCGGACTGCCTCGGTGCGGCCGCGGACGACAAGCGTGCTCTCAGTCGGCCTGGCTTGGCTGTCGAGAACCAGCACGGGGATCGCGTCGTCCGCAGGGTCCGCAGGCGCGAGCGTGTCCTGAGACAACGGAAGCTGGCCGGATGCATCCTCGGCCACCGTCTTTGTCGGATCGGATGTCGCTGCCGCAGCCGCAATGTCGCCCGTCTGATGGCGGGCGTGAAACCAGTAAAACAGCCCTCCCGCAATCAGCAGAGCCAACAACAGTGACGTCACGCGCATGATGATCCTTCCGGGCGATGCTTGTGCATCTCAACGCAGTCGCGCCTCAGATCTGGCGCTCACGTCTCTCTTAAATAGCCAATTTCCACTTGCCGGAAAAGAGGGGCGTCAAGTAAACCTGACTACAATCACTGCAAACCTGCCTTGCGCAGGGGAGAACACATGGTGCTCAGACGGTGAACTGCTCGCGCAGCAGGCGCTCCTCCAGCCCGTGCCCGGGATTGTAGAGCAGGCGCAAGATGATCTCCGATGCGGCCTCGACCTGGACCTTGGTCACGTCACGCACCTCGAGATGATCTGCTGTCGCCGAGATTGGGCGCTTGTGCTGTTCGCGCACGGTAAACTCCAGATGCGTCTCCCATGGCAGCAATGCTCCGCGCCAACGGCGCGGACGGAAGGCGGAAATCGGGGTCAGCGCAAGCAGTTTCGACCGGATCGGCAGGATCGGACCGTTGGCCGACAGGTTATAGGCTGTCGATCCGGCGGGCGTCGCGGCCATTATTCCGTCGCAGATCAGCTCGTCCATCAGCACCTCGCCGTCGATGGCGATGCTGATCTTTCCAGCCTGATGGGTCTGTCGGAATAGCGCAACTTCGTTGATCGCCAACCCGGTATGGCGCCGTTCCATCGCGTCCGTCGCGATCATGCGCAACGGATTGATGGTGGCGATCCGCGCGTCAGACAGGCGTTCAGGCAGATCCTCTTCCGCGTAGTCGTTCATCAGGAACCCGACGGAACCACGGTTCATGCCATAGACCGGGGTCGACAGATCCATGAACGCATGTAGCGTTTGAAGCATGAAACCGTCGCCGCCCAGCGCGACAATGACATCTGCATCTTCGGGAGAGACGTGTCCGAAGCGGTCACGCAGTACGTGCATAGACGCCTGCGCCTCGGGCGCCCGGCTGCCCAGGAAGCTGATCTTCTGCATGTTGGGGTCCCCGGCGGAGTCTTTCGTCGTTTTTTGCGACCATACAGTGGCTGGACGTGGCCGTCCATCGGTGCCACGCGGAACAGATCTGTGGTAGGTTGCGATCTGTAGATGGTCCGCACCGGGCATTCTGTCGCGTCGACTGCAATCTATTTGCCATTTGACCGCTTTGCGACACTTGCCTAGGTGGCACAGATACAAACAAATGCAATGTGGAGGACCGCGCTATGGACGCAGCAACGCGCGATCAGGGCTTTTTTTCGCAGGCGCTCGCAGACCGGGATCCGGCGCTGTTCGCCTCGATCACCGACGAGTTGGTTCGCCAGCAGGACGAGATCGAGCTGATCGCATCCGAGAACATCGTCAGCCGCGCCGTGATGGAAGCGCAAGGCTCGGTGATGACCAACAAGTACGCCGAGGGATATCCCGGCCGACGGTATTACGGCGGGTGCCAGCATGTCGACGTGGCAGAGGCGCTGGCGATTGAGCGCGCGTGCCAGTTGTTCAACTGCAAGTTTGCCAACGTTCAGCCGCACTCGGGGGCACAAGCCAACCAGGCAGTGAACCAGGCACTTCTGCAGCCCGGCGATACAATCATGGGCATGGACCTCGCTTCGGGCGGTCACCTGACACACGGCGCCAAGGTCAATCAGTCGGGCAAGTGGTTCAATGCCGTGCAGTATGGTGTGACCGAGGACACGAACCTGATCGACTACGATCAGGTCGCGCGCCTGGCAGAAGAGCACAAGCCAAAGCTCATCATTGCAGGCGGCTCGGCCATTCCGCGCCAGATCGACTTCTCGAAGTTCCGCGAGGTCGCTGATAGCGTCGGCGCATGGTTCCACGTCGACATGGCGCACTTCGCTGGTCTGGTCGCTGGTGGTGTGCATCCCAACCCGCTCGACTGGTGTGACGTAGCGACGACGACGACGCACAAGACGTTGCGTGGACCGCGCGGCGGCATGATCCTGACGAACGACGAAGCACTCGCCAAAAAGTTCAATTCTGCCGTCTTCCCCGCGCTGCAGGGTGGTCCGCTGATGCACGTAATCGCCGCCAAGGCCGTGGCCTTTGGCGAAGCACTGCAACCTGAGTTCCGGGCCTACTCGCAGCAGGTCATCGACAACGCGCAATCGCTTGCGGCAGCGCTGATCGCAGGCGGGCTGGCTTGCATCACCGGCGGCACCGACACGCATGTCGTTCTGGTCGACCTGCGTCCCAAGGGCGTAACCGGCAAAGCGGCGGAAGCCGCGCTTGGCCGTGCGCACATCACTTGCAACAAGAACGGCATCCCGAACGACCCTGAGAAAGCGATGGTGACCTCCGGCATCCGCCTGGGTTCGCCCGCAGGCACGACCCGCGGCTTCGGAACCGAAGAGTTCAAGCTGGTTGGTGAGCTGATTACCGAGGTTTTGGATGGTCTCGCCACCAACGGCGAGGAAGGCAATACCGCTGTCGAGGCCACGGTGAAGGCCAAGGTCAAGACACTCTGCGACCGCTTCCCGATCTATCAATCGATCTGAACATGGTCAGGGTGGGGCACGCCCCACCCTCCACCGCGCGGCAAAGGTCGTCATTATGAGAACAATGGCCGCGCTCGTCTTTCCGGGCTTCCAGACGTTGGATTTCTTTGGCCCGATCGAGATGCTCGGCGGGTTCTACGACGAAATCGAGGTCATCACGGTCGCTCAGGGGCCGGATCCGGTCACAAGCCGACATGGCCAGAGAATTTTTGTCGACAAGGTTCTGTCCGAGAGAACCGAGTACGATCTGCTGTTCATTCCCGGCGGGGACTCGGCCTTGGAAGCCGCCAAAGATGAGAGCCTGATGCAGTGGATCCGCGACACGTCGGCCAACGCTGAACGCGTCATGGCCGTTTGCACTGGGACCGTGCTTCTGGGCATGACGGGCGTTCTGGATGGACGGCGCGCGACGACCAACAAGCTCGACTTCATCGACACTGTGCACCTTGCCCCGAATGTGACGTGGGTGAAGCAGGCAAGATGGGTCGAGGACGGCAAGTTCTTCACCTCGTCTGGGGTATCCGCCGGCATGGACATGGCGCTCGCCGTTGCCGCGGACCTGTTTGGCAGGGAAAAGGCCGAGGAGATGGCCGAGGGCAGCGAATATACTTGGCACAGCGACGCCAATTGGGACCCATTCGCGAAATCGGCAGGTTTGGTCTGACCCGGATGCGGCTGGTCGAAGGTGCTATCTGGCGCTGACTCAGTCCAAGATCCCGTTCAGGATCGACGACTATTTGTCCTGAAAGCGGGATACGTCCTCAAACAGCAGTCATTGAAGAGACGTGTCCCGGAATTGGCGACTTGCTCTCTTAGACGACAGAAAACCCTAGCCAGTGTTTTGCGCGGTTCCGAACAGGGTTGGTCCGGCGCTCCGACCAATGTCCATACGCGAGTGTAACGTCCGGCCCGGCGCCGCCGGATCGAACCGCTGGGCGTCCGGCCATGACGACTACCCGCCCATCCAGTCCGGCAAGATCTCGACTTTATCGCATCCCGCAAACTTCGCCAGCCGGTCGAGTTCGACTTCAAACTTCGCGACCCGGCCCTTGCCCATGCGCACGCCGTGTTCCGGCCAGAAGGCGGAGACAGTGAGCACTCCCGTCGCGGTATCCCGTTTGGCATCCATCCGGCCGATCAGGCGGTCGCCTTCGAGCACCGGGAAAACGTAGTAACCGTATTGCCGCTTGGCCTCGGGCACAAAGATCTCGATGCGGTAGTGGAATCCGAACAGGCGCTCTGCACGGTTGCGGTCACGCAAGGCCGGGTCGAACGGGCTGAGGACGCGGACATGGCCGGGCAGGTCGGGCGTCGTGTCGATCTCGGCAGGCAGGTCCGGGCGTGTGACGTGTTTTCGCCACGTGCCGTCGGCGTTCTCGATCTCGACCTCGATCAATGCTTGGCCCATCCGCTCGGCGCACCAGGCCTTCGCCTCGACCGGAGAGATCAGGTCCCAGAACTTCGAAAGCTCCCCGGGGGTCGCAAAGCCTAATCGGTCGAGCGCCGAGGAGCAGGCCCAGTCAACGACCTCGTCGTCAGCCGGATCCGGCGCGAGGTGCTCTTGCGGGATGACCCGTTCCGCAAGATCGAAGCATTTCTGAAAGTTCTTGCGATGGCAGATCGCCAGTTCGCCGGTGCGCCAGAGGAACTCCATCGCGGTCTTCGACGGGTGCCAGTCCCACATTTCGCCTGAAGCCTCGTGCCCCTCGTCCCGGGTATCGCGCGAGAAGGTGGCGCCATGGTCACGGATACGCTCCAGCATTGTGTCGAAGCGCTCTTCGAACCCCTCGCGCCGCCAGTTTCGCCAACGGGCCAGCAGTTTTTCGCGATCTCTGCGAAATCGCAGCTTCCAGTAGCGGTAGAATTCGGTCGGGATGATCGAGGCGTCATGGGTCCAGTGCTCGAATAGCGTCCGGTCGCGCTCAAGCAGCGTTCTCAGCTGAGATGGTCGGTAACTGCGTCGCCGAGACCACAGGATCATGTGATGCGCCCGTTCGACGGTGGCAATCGAGTCCACCTGGACGAAGCCGAGCCGGTGGATCAACTCAAGCAGCCCTGCATTGCCAGATGGCAGATCCCAACGCCCCAACCCATGCCGGGTCAAGAAGATCCGCCGGGCGGTCGCGTTGTCAATACGGGTGACGGCAGGCATGAAAGTAGTTCTCACGGTTCGCTCGCAGCATCGCCCGAGAGCGCGAAAACTCAAGCGCGAAAAACCGCCGTGGATGCGATTTGTTGCGTGCAGCCTGAGCAATGGACAAAGTTTACAGTTGTCATTAAAAAGTCATATTGAAATACAAATTGAGTCTTTGAGAAGACTTCTGACCCAACCTCGTTTCATCGCGCGCCGCTGGCACCGCATTTTGAAAGGCATAGAAAATGGACCTTGATACAGGCGATATCATCATCAATCCCAGTTGGCCGGGGCACGCAATGCTGGTCTATGATCAGCGTCGTATCATCCACGGGCAAGGCAAGACCGGAGGGTTCCACAAGTCGACCCTGCGCGCCACGAACAAGGCAGGCGTGCCCTGGAACATCGCGGAAGGTTTGCAGATTTACCGGTTTCCTTGGAACGCCTACAACCACGTGAACGAAGAGGAATACAAGGCGAAGATCAAGTTCTACGCGGATGCAATCGAGAAAACGGCGTCTTACGGCTACTATCGCGCAATCCGTCTGCAGCTGGGTAAGAGCTATTTCGGCAAGGGTGCGGCAGACCGGTTGCAGAAGTACCGCGCGCGCTTCGGCACGCCCAAGTCCTGGGACAATTTCGATCGGATCATGCATCTCTCCCAGGTCGACAAGGGCGTCAAAACAATCACCTGCGTCGAGGCCGTTCTGATCACGCTCCAGTTGGCTTTCCCGCCGGGAACGCCGGGATTCATCAATCTGGACGGCGCGCACACAATGCCAAACCAGTTGGGAGCGTATCTGAAGAGTACCTGGGGCGGTCAGCACCAGATGGCGGTGGTTTGACCAAACCGCGTCACCGGACCGGCTCTCGACGCGGGCGCCGGTAGCAGATCAGATCGCATTTTCACCTTTGGGTGCGCTGCAACATTTGACGTGCTCGCGAAATCGGAGCATGAGTGCGGCAGACAACCACGGAGTGCGCATGACGGTCCGCGAACAGGTGCGGTATTGGGGCGTCGGCACGGCGATTTTCGTCGGGCTGCTCTGGTTGCTGGCCGACGCGCTTCTGCCGTTCGTGCTCGGCGCAGCGATCGCCTACCTGACGGACCCTCTGGCGGATTGGCTCGAAGAGCATGGCCTCAGCCGCGTCCTGGCGACGGTGGTCATCACGGTCTGTTCGATTGGAACCGTGACGATTGGTATCCTGCTTGTGGTGCCATTACTCGTCGGGCAGATCGAACAGGTCATCGACCAGACGCCGCGCTACCTTGACGAATTGCGTCTTCTGGGCGCGCAATGGCTGCCCGAGATCGAGGAACAAGGCTCTTTCCTTAACCGCGCACTGGCCAATCTTCGGGAGAACGCCCAAAGCTGGTCGGTCGGTTTGCTCCAGCGGATCGGGTCTTTCGGGATCGCCGTGATCAACCTGGCGGCGGTGCTTCTGGTGACGCCGGTGGTCGCATTCTATCTGTTGATGGACTGGGACCACATGGTCGAGGGTATAGACGATTATCTGCCGCGCGAACACCGCGACGAGATCCGGTTCATAGCGCGAGAACTCGACAACGTGCTGGCGGGGTTCGTGCGCGGTCAGTTGACGGTCTGCATGATCCTCGGATCGTTCTATGCGATCGGTTTGATGGTGGTCGGGTTGAATTTCGGCCTGCTGATCGGCGTCTTTGCCGGGCTGATCAGCTTTATTCCTTTTGTCGGATCCATCCTGGGTGGGCTGCTTTCGGTCGGCGTGGCCGCGGCTCAGTTCTGGGATGATCCGGTGTGGATCGTTGTGGTGGCGGTGATCTTCGTCATAGGCCAGGCGGTCGAAGGCAATTTTCTGACGCCAAAGCTGGTGGGCGACAAGGTCGGTCTGCACCCGGTCTGGTTGATGTTCGCTTTGTCGGCCTTCGGCGTTGTCTTCGGCTTTGTCGGTCTGCTTGTCGCCGTGCCTGCCGCAGCCGCGATCGGGGTGATCGGGCGGTACATGGCGAACCAGTACAAGGGTGGGCGCCTTTATCAGGGCGGCACGGAATGGCGGCGCGCGATGCGCCGCAAGATCCAACGGGCGCGAGATCTGCCCGACGAATGAGCGGTCCGCGCCAGATCCCGATGGATTTGTCTCTGCCTGCCGCACAGGGCGGAAAGGATTTTCTGACTTCGCCATCGAACGAGACCGCGCGCCACGCGATTGCGGGATGGCGGGACTGGCCGGATCACCGGCTTGCGTTGACCGGGCCGCATGGTTGCGGCAAGAGCCACCTGACCCGGATCTGGTGTGCCGACAGCGGCGCCGTGGTACTCGATGCCGCTGATCTGACCGAGGGTAAGCTCGCCACGCTGGTCGAGAGTCCCGGCGTTGCCATTCAAGACATCGATGGCTTGGCCGACCAACCCGGTCCGGTGCGCCGCCAAATCGAGGAGCTGTTGTTTCACCTGATGAACATTGCGATGACCGAGGGTATTTCTCTGCTCGTGACGGGTCGTGCGGCGCCGGCGCACTGGAAGATCGAGCTGCCCGATCTGATGTCGCGGCTGTCGGCGATGGTCCACGTCCGGATCGCAGAACCGGATGACGCATTGCTGTCATCGATCCTGAATAAACTCTTTCGCGACCGCCAGATGGTGGTCGGAGAGGATGTGACTGACTATCTAATCAAAAGGATGGAACGGTCATTCTCTGCAGCGGAACGCATCGTTGCAGAATTGGACCGGGCGGCACTCGCCGAACGGCGTGGCATCACCCGGCCGCTTGCCGCGGCCGTGCTGAATGATCCGATGACGGAGTTGGGAGAACCCTGAGACATGCGCGGTGATTTTCTGAACCTTTCCCTGGCCGAGACCGCGCGCGAAGATCAGGCGGAACCTTTCCTGACCGAAACCCCGTCGCGCTTCTTCAATCGAGAGATGAGCTGGCTTGCGTTCAACTGGCGCGTTCTCGAGGAAGCTGACAACATCCGCTCGCCGCTGCTGGAACGGGTCCGCTTTCTGTCGATCTCCGGTTCGAACCTCGACGAGTTCTACAATGTGCGGGTTGCAGGCCTGCGTGCGCAGATGCGTGAGATGGTCGAACGCAGGTCGCTCGACGGTCGGACCGCGTCGCAACAGCTCGATCTGATCGACGAAGAAGCCGAACAGCTTCAAAACGCCCAGCAACAAACCTGGCGGGAGCTTCGGCGCCTGCTGGAAGCCGAGAACATCCACGTGGTCTCCGGCGCGGGCGTGACCGACACAGATCGCGCGCATCTCTATGATCTGTTCATGGGACAAGTCTTCCCGGTTCTGACCCCGATGGCGATCGATCCAGCACATCCGTTCCCGTTCATCCCGAACAAAGGGCTCGCGCTGGCACTGCAGATGGTGCTGGTCAGCAACGACGAGCCATTGAATGCTCTCGTGCTCGTACCGCCCCAGCTGCAGCGCTATATGCGCCTGGCCGATGGCGAGGACGGCGCGATCCGGTTTCTGCCGCTCGAGGTTCTGCTCGAGCTTTATCTCGATCAGCTCTTCCCCGGCTACCGGGTCGATGGCCGCTGCATTTTCCGCGTCCTGCGCGACTCGGACATCGAGGTCGAGGAAGAGGCCGAGGATCTGGTGCGTGAATTCGAGACCGCGCTGAAGCGGCGTCGCAAAGGGCGCGCTATCCGCTTGAAGGTCAATGTCGATGCGCCGGACGCACTGAAACGGCTGATCGCCGACGAACTGGAGATCGGGACGGACGAGGTCATCGAAGTGGACGGCGTTGTCGGCATCGCCGATCTCAACCAGCTCGTCACCGATGATCGCCCGGACCTGGCATGGGTTCCGTTTCAACCGCGGATGCCAGAGCGCGTGCGCGATCACGAGGGCGACATCTTCGCGGCGGTGCGTCAGAAGGACATGCTGCTGCATCATCCCTATGAAAGCTTCGAGACGGTCGTACAGTTCCTCCAACAGGCGGCGCGCGATCCGAATGTCGTGGCAATCAAGCAGACGCTCTATCGGACGTCGAAAGGTTCACCGATCGTCAAGGCGCTGTGCGAAGCGGCCGAGGACGGCAAATCGGTCACGGCTCTGGTCGAGCTGAAGGCCCGATTCGACGAGGCTGCGAACATCCAGCTTGCGCGCGAGCTTGAGCGCGCCGGCGCACAGGTCGTCTTCGGCTTCGCCGACTGGAAGACCCACGCCAAGATCTCAATGGTCGTGCGGCGCGAAGCCCAGGGCCTCGTGACGTACTCGCATTTCGGGACCGGCAACTACCACCCAATCACGGCCCGGTTCTATACCGACCTCTCGCTCTTCACCTGCTCGGCGGTGCATGGCCGGGACGCCGCGAAGATCTTCAACTTCGTGACGGGCTACGCCGAACCCTCCGGGCTCGAGGCCGTGCGCACGGCGCCATTGTTTATCAAATCGCACCTGATCGAGTCGCTGGAGCACGAGATCGAACACGCGCAGGCGGGGCGCCCGGCGCAGGTTTGGGCGAAGATGAATTCGCTCTTCGAGGGCGAGTTGATCGATGCCCTTTACCGCGCCAGCCAGGCAGGCGTCCGGATCGATCTGGTCGTGCGCGGGATCTGCGGCCTACGCCCCGGCATTCCCGGCCTCAGCGAGAATATCCGCGTCAAATCCGTGATTGGCCGTTTCCTGGAACACTCCCGGATCGTCTGCTTCGGCAATGGTCACGGTCTGCCCTCGGACCGGGCACGGGTCTATATATCGTCCGCGGACTGGATGGACCGCAATCTGAACCGCCGGGTCGAAACACTAGCCGAAGTCACCAATCCAACCGTGCATGCTCAGATCATAGATCAGATCATGGCCGGGAACCTCGCCGACGAAGCGCAGAGCTGGGTCCTCCAGCCGAACGGCCGCTACATCCGGGCGCGCGGTGACGCGAATGAACCTTTGTTCAATTGCCACGAATTCTTCATGAAATACCCCTCTCTCTCGGGGCGGGGCCGTTCAGGCACGGCCGATGCGCCGCGTCTGACCCGCAATGCGGTTGCCGCGGCCGAATAGGACGGGTAGGAGCCTTACCTCAAGGCTTTGGGGGAAGAATCGCTGGCATCCGGAAACGGGAAAGGCACGACTGGCGTGATGGCGGGAGAGACCCGGCGTCAGGGCGACCTGTTCGCAGGTCAAGCCCGGTCGTTCAATCTGCCGAAGCCCGGCGATGATCGCATCGGCGTCGTGGACGTCGGATCGAACTCTGTTCGCATGGTGGTGTTCGAAGGCGAACGGCGCTGCCCGTCAATGGTCTTCAACGAAAAGATCCTGTGTGGTCTGGGTGCTCAACTGGCCGAGACGCGCAAGCTCGATCCCGAAGGCTGCGACCGCGCACTGGCCGCTTTGCAGCGGTTTGTTGCACTGGCGCCCGGCCTGAAGGTCGGTGCTCTGGCCGGTATCGCGACGGCCGCAATCCGCGAAGCCGAGGATGGACCGGCGTTTCGGGACCTGGTCGAACAGCGCACGGGGATCCGGCTGACCGTTGCCTCGGGCTCGGACGAGGCCCGGCTTGCCGCACAGGGCGTTCTGTTCGGCGACCCGTCGGCGCTGGGCCTTGTCGTCGATCTGGGTGGCGCGTCGATGGAGCTTTGCCCGGTTGGCCACGGGCGCCCCGGAACGGGCGTCACCACGCCGCTGGGTCCTCAACGTCTCGGTGCGCTGGGCGATCGCCTGTCTGCCGTTCGGCGCCATGTCGACCGTATCCTTGGGGCCGAGGCCCAGCGCTTCCAGCGCCCCGTGAAGCGGCTCTATCTGGTTGGTGGTGCCTGGCGCGCGCTTGGGCGCGTGCAGATCCACCTCTCGGGGCATCCGCTGCCGATCCTGCATGAACTGGAATTCGACGCGGCCCAGGCTCTGGATGTCGCGCGTTTCATCCTCAAGAACAATCGATCGGATTTGTCCGAGATTTCGGGCCTTTCTCAGAACCGGATCCCCAACCTGGGGCACGCGGCGCTGCTGCTCGAACGCCTGGTCGAGCACTTTGAACCCTGGCGCGGCATCTCGATCTCGGGCTTTGGGCTGCGCGAAGGCGTCTGCTACGCCTATCTGCCGCCTGCGGTCCGCACGCAGGACCCGTTGCTCTCGACCTGTGCCGGACAGGAGCGCACGCGCGCCCGTGTCCCGGGTTTCGGGTCCGAATTGGCCGACTGGTTGCTCAAGATCCTACCGATGGAAGATCCGGAAGATGAACGCCTTGTCCGTGCCGCCTGCCACCTCTCGGACGTGAGCTGGCGGACCCATCCCGATTTTCGAGCACGCAGTTGCATCGAGGTCGTGACCCGCGTCAACGTCTCGAGCGCCGGTCACAAAGGGCGTGTCTTCATGGGCGCCTGCCTGCTCAGTCGCTACAAGGGTGGGCGCAAGGCTCTGCAAGCCGAGCCGGCGATGGACCTGATTTCCGAGGACCGCCGAGAACTTGCGCAGCAGATCGGTGCGCTGATGCGGCTTGGCGCGGCGATCGCGGGGGCGACGCCCGGTTACCTGTCGCAGTGTCCGGTCGTGGTCGAGGACGGAGCGCTTGTTATACGCCCGCAGGATGCAGCCCGCGTCTTCATCGGCGAACATGTCGAGAAAAGGCTTGTTCAGGCGGCACGGCAAATGGATCTCGAAGCGCGTGTTGAGTGAACCTCGGCCGACCGCACGGCGACGCTTGTCATGCGTGTGATTGAATGCCGGAAGTTCGGTCCGCCAGAGGATCTGATCGTCGCCGAGCGGCCAGATCCGACTGCTGGTCCCGGACAAATTCTGGTGCGCCACCGCGCCTGGGGTCTGAACTATGTCGATGTCCTGATGTGTGCGGGGGGCTATCAGCTCAAGCCCGATCTGCCCTTTGTGCCCGGTCTCGAAGCCGCTGGCGACGTGATCGCGATTGGCGATGACGTGACGGGTTTGGCCGTTGGCGACCGCGTAATGACGTCGGCGCGTCCCGGCGCGTTCTGTGAGGTCATGGCGATCGATGCAGACGACGCACTGCCAATCCCGAAGCTGTTCGGGTACGCCGAAGGCGCCGTCTTCCGCTCGGCCTACATGACCGCCTGGAACGCGCTGGTACACGGAGCCCGCTTGGCAGTGGGCGAGACCTTGCTGGTGCATGGGGCCGCTGGCGGTGTCGGGTTGGCGGCGGTCCATGTCGGGCGGCTGCTCGGCGCTCTTGTGATCGCCACGGCGGGGACGGATGAGAAGCTGGCTGTGGTCAAGGCCGAGGGCGCGGACCATGTCGTGAACTACGCAGATGGCTTCCGCGACGCCGTGAAGGACCTGACCGGCGGTCAGGGCGTGGACGTGATCTATGATCCGGTCGGCGGGGCGGTCGCCGAGGAAAGCCTGCGCTGCATGAACTTCGGCTGCCGGGTGCTATACATTGGCTTCACCGGGGGCGAGCCGGTCTCGGTCCGCTCCAACCTGCTGCTCATCAAGGGCGCCTCGGCCATTGGCTTCCGCGCCGGAGAGATCGGGCGGCGCAATCCCGGCCTGAACGAGCAGACCATGGCGACCCTGCTGAAGCTGGCCGGGGCAGGGCGCCTGCGGCCCCATATCTCACACCGGGTGAAATGGCCGGACGTGCAGGCTGCGATGGCACCGATTCAAAACCGCGAGGTTATTGGCAAGGTCGTGATGGAGCTCACGACGACCTCCTGACAAGGTCCAATCCGCGGCAATGCTTCCCTATATCTCAGAATGTGAGTGTTGCAGCTGTCACTAGCCCAACTAGCCAAAGGGCAATGAAGCCGAGGCCATAGGATCGGCTGATGCCTTGACGCCGGAGGAGCAAGAAACCTATCAAAGGAATTACAGTTGCGTAGACCACAACAGCTAAAAGCAGCGGTAGATCCATGGCAACCCTAAGCTCGTCAACAGTCGAGAGCAGTGCGATCGCAGCACATGCCGTTACCAGAAATACACCTAAATGGTGAAGCCTGACTCTCACGGACGGCCAGCGTCCTCGTCGAAAGTACCGTCCGGATCGGCACGCACGTAGCGTTCAAATCCGGAAGACGGGTCTGGGATTGCCTTGACCCAACCCGTCAACCAGCCCATGTGACGGCGAGCCGCGAAATTCAGTCGGTACACCGGGTTCTGATAGTCCTTGCCCGCATAGACGGACACTCCAAAGATCGAAGCGAGCGATGTCAGGAGTGCCTTGTTCTGTCCGATCTGACAGTGCTGTAGATGGACTATACCATCGCTTGCGAACTGCCCTTTCAAGCGAGCGAGGTCTTTTCTATAGCTGCCAAGGGTGTTGCTGCTGACCCAGTCACTTCCCAGCGAGAAAGAGGTTGTGTTTCCGTGATCGAGAATATTCAGCCTGCTCATCTTTTCTGACTCTTCGGCAAGCTTGGCAAGCACGTTATCCACCATGTCCTTGCATGATGTCATGTATATCTCACCAATCCGTGTGGCAGCAGCGGCCCAGCCAACGCTGTCAGAATCGTCGATTACCGTAACCTCAATAGCCACTCTAAACTCCGAATCAATAATGCATCAGTAACTTCTTGTTAGGACACAACTAGGTCGTTGTCTGTGGCAAACCCCACTCCGCTTGCTTGCACCACCGAGTGGCTTGGCCTACACGTCGGCCAAACCGTTTGACGCGAGGATGCCGCGATGCGCCTGACCCGCTATTTCCTGCCCGTCCTGAAGGAGACCCCGGCGGACGCCCAGATCATCTCGCACAGGCTGATGCTGCGCGCGGGCATGATCCGGCAGGCGAGTGCGGGGATCTATTCGTGGCTGCCGCTGGGCTACAAGGTGCTGCGCCGGATCGAGCAGATCGTGCACGAGGAACAGCAACGCGCGGGTGCGATCCCGATCCTGATGCCGACCATCCAGTCCGCCGACCTTTGGCGCGAATCCGGGCGTTATGACGGCTACGGCGCCGAGATGCTGCGCATCCGCGATCGGCACGACCGCGACATGCTCTACGGTCCGACCAACGAGGAACAGGTCACCGAGATCTTCCGCGCCTATGCGGGCTCGTACCGCGACGTGCCGAAGATTCTCTACCACATCCAGTGGAAATTCCGCGACGAGGTCCGGCCACGCTTCGGCGTGATGCGCGGTCGCGAGTTCCTGATGAAGGATGCCTACTCGTTCGATCTCGACCGGGACGCCGCACTGCACTCCTACAATCAGATGCTCGTGGCGTATCTGAAAACGTATGAGCGGATGGGCCTGCAGGCCTTCCCGATGCGGGCCGAGACCGGGCCGATCGGCGGCGACTATTCCCACGAATTCTTGGTGCTGGCCGATACTGGCGAGTCCGTCGTCTATTACGATTCGAAGGCGACGGATCTGACCTTTGGCGATCGGCAGGTCGATTGGGACAACCGCGCCGAGTTGCAGGGCATATATGATG
The DNA here is from genome assembly GCA_038534135.1 of Pseudomonadota bacterium. Classification (GTDB taxonomy): domain Bacteria; phylum Pseudomonadota; class Alphaproteobacteria; order Rhodobacterales; family Rhodobacteraceae; genus Thermohalobaculum. The sequence goes on from JBCAXJ010000031.1 coordinate 32,881, forward strand.
AGTGGTCGGCGATGTACGCCCGAACGGAGGATACGCATGATGCAGCGGCGTTCGAGGCCGAGGTGCCCGAGGACCGCCGCCGCGAGTCGCGCGCGATCGAGGTCGGGCAGATCTTCTATTTCGGCACCAAGTACTCCGAACCGCTGGGCTGCGTCGTCGCCAATGCAGATGGCGAGAAGTCGCCGGTCCATATGGGGTCTTACGGTGTCGGCGTGTCGCGTCTGGTCGGCGCGCTGATCGAGGCGAACCACGACGACAACGGCATCATCTGGCCAGAGGCCGTGGCACCTTTTCATGTCGGGATCGTGAACCTGCGCCAGGGCGACGAGGCTTCGGACGCGGCGTGTGGCGAGCTGTACTCCGAATTGACGCGGTTGGGCTTCGATGTGCTCTACGATGACCGCGAAGCCCGCGCTGGCGACAAGTTCAATACGATGGACCTGATCGGTCTGCCCTGGCGCATCACGGTCGGCCCGCGTGGCTTGCAGAAGGGGTTGGTCGAGCTTACGTGCCGCCGAACCGGCGAGATGGACGAGATGTCCCCACAGGCCGCCACGGACCGGCTGTGTCAGATCTTCCAAGGTCTCTGAGCCAGTGCGCGTCCTATGTAGGGTGCGCACTGCGCACCCTACGAATGCCTGAAGGGAAGTGACGATGTTCAACCGGCTCGAATGGATGATCGCCGGGCGTTACCTGCGCGCGCGCCGCAAGGAGGGCGCGATCTCGGCCATCGCGTGGTTCTCGCTGATCGGGATCATGCTGGGCGTCGCGACGCTGATCATCGTGATGGCCGTGATGGCGGGCTTCCGGACCGAGCTGATCGGGCGCATCATCGGTGCGCAACCGCACGTCCTGGTCAACGGATACACCACCGACGGCGTGCCGGATTTCGACACGGTCGCGGACAGGCTGCGAGCCGTTCCGGGTGTCACACGAGTTGCCCCGAGGCTTGAGCAGACCGTGATGGCCTCGTCCGCGCGGGCGGCGACCGGCGCGCTGGTCCGGGGCATGCGCAAGGAGGATCTGCTGACCCTCCCGGGCATTGCCAATCCGGAATTCGCCAGTGGGAACATCGACGATTTCGAGACCGGAGTGGCCATCGCATCGGGCGTCGCGCGATCGATTGGTGTGGCCGTCGGCGACAAGATCACGCTCACGACGCCGCCGAACAAGGACACGGCCTTCGGGCGCATCCCGACGCGGAAAGCCTACACCGTGGTCTACATCTTCCAGGTCGGCATGTACGAATACGACCGCGTCTTCGCCTTTCTGCCGCTCGACAAGGCGCAGGCGTTGCTGAACCAGCGCGGAAAGGTCCACGGGATCGAGGTCTCGCTGAGCGAGCCGGACGCGCTGGACGCCCGGCAGTCCGACCCGATGAGCATCGCCCTGACGCGCGAGATCGGGCCGGATGCGTTCCTGTCGAACTGGAAAAGCCAGAACGGGGCGTTCATCGCCGCCCTGGATACCGAACGGACGGTGATGTTCATCATCCTTTCGCTGATCATTCTGGTGGCGGCGCTGAATATCATCTCGGGCCTGATCATGCTTGTGAAAGAGAAGGGCCAGAACATTGGAATCATGCGCACATTCGGTATGACGAAAGGGGCGATCCTGCGCGTGTTCTTCATCTGCGGCGCATCGATCGGCGTGGTCGGAACCATTGCGGGCTGCATCCTGGGGCTTCTCTTTGTGACATACATCAAGGAGATCCAGGGCGTGGTCGAGTGGATCTCGGGCGGCAGCGTCTGGGACCCGACGGTGCGTTATCTGACGGAGATCCCGGCGATCCTGCACACGTTCGACGTCGTGCTGACGGTGGTGATCGCGCTTTGCCTGTCGTTCCTCGCGACCTGGTACCCGGCACGGCGGGCGGCGTCGCTCGACCCGGTCGAGGCGCTGCGATATGAGTGAGGCGCTGCAACTCTCTGGAATAAAACGCACATTCCAGCAGGGCGCGAAGACGCTCGAAGTGTTGCGCGGCGTCGATCTCACGATCTCCGAAGGTGAGATCGTAGCACTTGTGGCGCCCTCTGGCGCGGGGAAATCCACGCTTCTGCACATCGCCGGACTACTGGACACGCCGACCGAGGGAACCGTGGCTATCGGCGAGCGCGAGGTCAGCAGCCTGGATGATGCCGGGCGCACTGCGGCGCGCGGTGAACTGCTGGGGTTCGTCTATCAGTTCCACCACCTGCTGCCGGAGTTCAGCGCGCAGGAGAACGTCTCGATCCCGCAGATGGCGGTGGGCGTCAACAAGAGCTCTGCTCTCAGGAACGCAACTGAACTCCTTGAAAAGGTTGGACTCTCAGAGCGTGTGAGCCATCGCCCAGCCGAGCTGTCCGGCGGTGAGCAACAACGCGTCGCGATCTGCCGGGCACTGGCGAACAATCCCAAGGTTCTGCTGGCGGACGAACCGACCGGCAACCTGGATCCGGAGACGGCGGGACGGGTGTTTGACATGCTGATCGGGGTCGTGCGCGACACCGGGCTGGCGGCGCTGATCGCCACGCACAACCACGATCTTGCGGCACGCATGGACCGGATCGTGCGTTTGGATGCGGGACGGATTGCGTGAGGGTTAACGCGCCTTGCGCTGATGTTCGCACCGCCCCGCATTCGTAAGGCATCCGTGGTGCAAAGGTAGTGCAATCGTAGTGTATTCGGAGTGCCGCACGCCGTGCATTGGTAACAATCCGGACTCGACCCGCACATGTTAACGGGGCAACGATGAATACAGCATTGATCACAGGGGCCGCGCGCGGCATTGGGCTGGCGACGGCGAAGCGGTTTCTCCAAGACGGTTGGTCGGTCGCGCTGCTCGACATCGACGGCCCAGCGCAGCGATCGGCGGTCGAGGCTCTGGACGAGCCGGACCGAGTACTCGCCATCACCGCCGATGTCGCGGAACGGGCGCAGGTCGTCGATGCGATCGCTGCCGTGCGGGACCGGTTCGGGCGCCTCGATGCGCTGGTGAACAATGCCGGGGTCGCGGTGTTCAAGCCGATCCTCGAAACCACACCGGACGAGTGGCAGCGCGTGATCGACGTCAATCTGACGGGCCCGTTCTTGTGCGCACAGGCGGCCGTGCCGCTGATGACCGAAACCGGAGGCGGCGCGATCGTCAACATAGCCTCGATCTCGGGCATGCGGGCGAGCACGTTACGGGTGGCCTATGGCACCTCGAAGGCTGGGTTGATGCATCTGACCAAGCAGATGGCGGCGGAATTCGCGGGACTGGGCATCCGTGCCAACTGTGTCGCACCCGGTCCGGTCGATACCGCGATGGCGAAACAGGTCCACACCAACGCGATTCGGGCCGACTACCACGATGCGATCCCGCTGGGTCGGTATGGGCTGGAAGAAGAGCTGGCCGAGGCGATCCACTTTCTGTGTTCGGATCGGGCCAGCTACATCTCCGGGCAGACGCTTGGGGTCGATGGCGGGTTCGAAGCGACGGGGATCGGTCTGAAGACGCTGCGGAGCGGCGCGTGACCCCAACCCGCTAGAGTATGCTGACCCGATAGCCCGCGCGCGGGAAGTGGACACAGACATCGCCCGCGCGATCGTCGGTCCGCAAAACCGCGACGGTGTCGCGGGTGGCAGCCTGAACCGTCCCTTCGACCGATTGCTCACCACCATCGACATCCGGTGAAACCGCGACGGCCATGCCGACGGTCAGGCCCTGCGGATCAAGCGGATCTTCAGCAGCCTCGGTCGCGATTGGCGTATCCTTGGCGATCTGAATGGCCTCTTCCGGCGACAGCTCTTCGGACGTTCCGTGACCGATCGCGCCCATGCGGTCCTCCCACGCGGACAGGGCCGGATACTGTGACAGGAAGGCCGGACCATCGGCCCAACGACCACGAATGAACCAGACGACATGCCAGATCAGCGCGTCCGGCAGGCCCGGTTCCGTCCCCAGCATGAACTGACGGCCCGTTGCGAGCCGATCGTTGGCCCAGCCGAAATGGGCGCGAAGCTGTGCCGCCAGATGTGGCAGGTCGGCGTTCGCCGCCTTCAGGCCATCCGCCCAGGCCGGTCCCAGGTAAAGCCGCCCACGATCCTGTGCGAAGTCCGGATCCAGGGCGTCCCCCGCAGCGCCAAGGATGATCTTGACGCAAAGCGTGAACAGGCCGTCATCCGTCCAGCGACTGACCCCGTAGGCCATGCCGTCCGCGCCGCCCGGAAAGAAGGTGGGCGAGGGGTGGCGGCGTTCGATCTCGCGCAGGATGCAGATCGAGTCGCAGAAGATATCGGCGCCGATCTGCATCACGGGCGTCCGGCGATACCCTCCGGTCAGCGCCACGACGTCCGGTTTCGGCGGCAGGCGCGGGATCTCGACACTGCGCCAGGACAGCCCCTTCATCCCGAAGCCGATGCGGACCTTCTCGGCCACAGGGCTTTGCGGATAGTTGTGCAGGATGATCTCGGACATCGGTCGGTTAACCTCTCTTGGCGTCGAGCGCGTAGGTGTCGCTGTCGCGGCACGCCATGATCACCCAGCACCCGGCCGCGACAATCAGCGACGGATAGAACAGCGCGTTGTGGGTGGGTGGCTTCTCGCCGGACGCGAACAGCCAGAACGGATCGAGGATCGAATACCAGACCGCCGCCGCGACAAAAGCATTGATGACAAACATGACCGGCAAGGTGATCGTCCGAAACAGGCCAATGGCGACCAGGATCGCCAGCACGACCTGAGCCCATCCGAAGGCGATCAGCAACAACTCGACACTGAACACGCCACCGTAAAATGCATTCGAGACATTCACGCCAGTTCCGGTGTTCAGGCCCTTCACGAGGCCCCACCAGAAGATCAGCCCTGCAAGGCTGACGCGCAGGATCAGCAGCCCGAGTTTCTGTGACGGGGACGACGTCAGCCAGGTCATGACCGCTCCGGAGTTGATGAAGTCGGCAAGCACGTACTGTGGAACGCTTCTGCGAACAATGCCGCTCACAGAACTGTCAGAGGCCGGTTTCCTGAAGATGACGCCAGATCACCCGGTCACCATCCACTTCGAAGAGCGCCGTCGAATAGCGCCGGTTCTCGGTCGCGGAGTTGCGTGCGCCGGTCTGATATTCGACATACGTCGCGACCACCGCGCCGGGATAGCTGGCGACGACTTGCGGTGTCTCGATCGCGATTGTGAAATCGGGGTTCGTGCCGTGCGCGGACTTAATCGAGTCGAGCAGATCGTGCTTTGCGCGGATCTGGCCTGACGGTTGGATGTTGACGAACTCCGGGTGCAACACGTCGGCAAAACCCTTGCCGAACTCCTCGATTGGGATGTCGTCGCGAAACCAGCCAGCGATGAAGACGTGAAGCCGGTCGATCTCGGCAAGTGCGGCAGAAGCCGGGTCCATTTCAGCGCACTCCTTTCCGCTTCGAGAGGTTAGCGTGCCGCCATGGCGCAGAGCAGTTCGAACATGATCGTCGCACCGTTCAGCGCCGTGATCCCGCCGGTGTCGAACGGAGGAGACACCTCGACCATGTCGGCGCTCGCGATGTTCAGCCCGGCCAGGCGGCGGCACATGCCCTGCGCCTCGCGCATTGTCAGGCCGCCGGCCTCTGGCGTGCCGGTACCGGGGGCGTAGGCGGGATCCAGGCTGTCGATGTCGAAGCTGACATAGATCGGCATGTCGCCGACAATCTCGCGCGCCTCGTCGATGCACGCCTGCCAGCCACGTTCCTCGACCTCTTCGATCATCATCACGCGCATGCCGGTATCGTAGCTGAACTTCCACATATCCGACATGTAAAGCGAGCCGCGGATGCCGATCTGCACGACCTTGGTCGGATCGAGCAGACCCTCGTCGACGGCGACCTTGAACGGTGCGCCGTGATGAAAGCGCGAGCCGCCGTAATTGTCGCCCGTGTCGCAATGGGCGTCGATGTGGATCATGCCGAGCGGCCGGTCCTTGGCGATGGCGCGCAGGATCGGAAGGCTGACCGAGTGGTCTCCGCCGCACGCCAATGTGCGGATCCCGGCGGCGTGGGCGCGCGCGAAGAAGTCCTGGATCTCGCGATGCGCGCCTTCCAGTTCGTAAGGCTTCGCGATCCAGGCGTCTCCAATATCGGCGACCTTCGCGGCTTCGAACGGCGAGGCACCGGTCGCCTGATTGATCCGGCGCATCATACTGGACTGGTTGCGCACCTCGCGCGGACCGTGGCGCGGGCCGGGCCGGTTGGTGACCCCGCCGTCATAGGGCACGCCGCACACACCGATCTCAGGGGGTGCGGCCTCGAACTCCTCGACATACGGGGCGCGAAAGAACGTGGCCAGGCCGGTGAACCGGGGCCGCTGCATCGGGTCGTCAAAGGCGAGCGCTTCTCTGTCAGTCATGCGCCAAGCCTTTCCCCGAATCCGCACAAGGCGCAAGGCTTGTTGCGCCGCAACAAAGATGCGTCACGGGCCGCTGCTCGGATAAAATCTTATAACCCTTGCGAATCATGAATTTAGCTTTGCGCCAAACGCAAAGCGCGTTTGCGGCTCTGTCAGTTGTCCAGAAAATGGTGCATCGCAATATGTCTGCCAGACCGATGATGTGGACCGACCGAACAAAGGATACGTGACATGGCCGAGACAGCAAAATTCTCCCAACCGCTCCCGACGACTTCTTCCAATCTCGTCGACGGCGCGGCGCGCAGCATCGAGCGCATTGGCTCGTGGATCCTCGAAGGTCTGGTGTTGCTGGGCGAAAGCAGTGTTGCAGCGAAAAAAGCCAAGGAATTCCAGGCGCTCAACGCGCTGAGCGACGAAGCCCTGGCAAAGCGTGGCCTGACCCGTGACGGACTGGCAAGCTTCGTGTTCGGTCCGCTGTTCAGCTGATCCGATACACCCGGCACAAAGGCCCCTGGGCTGCTGTGCCGACCGAACCAGCCGCTGTCGCCGGGTCCGATCGGATCCGGCGTTTGTGTTTTCGTAAGCATGATTTGGCACAACAGCCGCAGTTTAGGCGAGGTTGCGTTCGTGCCGTTGGTCCAACTCGAACGCCCCGCGAAGTGCACGGAGGGACTCGGAGTGTCACAGTCCTTGACGCAATCGCTGGCAGAGATGCTGACCGTGCGGGTCCAGGGCCCGCATTCCAATGACCGCGAACCGCCAGGCACGCGCGTAGAACATGCTGAGCCGCATACCGCTCAGCAATCACCGGCGCCCGAGCGCGATCTTCTCGCGCTCAGCGACGTTGATCTGGCACGCCAGGGATTGTCCCGCGGCGTTCTTGCATTGAGATCGGGCGCCTGAGAGGCGCCTGGACTCGCTTTGCAGCCAATTGGCTCAGCGCTTGTGGAACCCGCGTTCAGGCAATCCGATGTCGCGTAGAATATGGTCGTCCAGCGACGCCAGCTTCATCGACATCTCGTTGCTGAATCCGCGCAGCTCGAATTCGTTCATAAGGTCTTCGCGCTTCTGAGCCTGACCGTGCATCAACAGGTCATCAAGCATTCGTTCGTACATTACACACATCCTTCGATAAGCCCGACGCGGACCCTAGGCGGGGTGGATTAACCCAGCGTGCCGGAACGTCGTTAAGACCGGATTCTTTCGCAGTGCAGCGCGACTGCACGGGTCGATGGTTTCTATGGTTTTCCGGGCGCCTGATCCCGCATAGCCTCGGGTCATGAGAGATCCCCGATTCCTGCACCTGCGCGTCCACTCAGCCTATTCCCTGCTGGAAGGCGCGCTCCCCATGAAGAAGCTGCCCGGCCTTGTCGCCGATGCCGGGTTCCCGGCGGTGGCCGTCACCGACACCAACAACCTGTTCGGCGCGTTGGAGTTTGCCGAGGGCGCCGCGAAAGCCGGGCTGCAACCGATCATCGGCACGGAATTGTCGGTGATTGATGCCGAGCCGGAGCCCGGCGCGCGTCAACCGGATGCCGCCAAACTGGTGCTGCTGGCGCAGGATCGCGCGGGCTACGAGAACCTGATGGCGCTGAGTTCCGCTGCCTTCATGGAGGTTGATGCCTCGGCCCTGCCGCACGTCACGCTGGACGCGGTCGAACGCCATGCCGAAGGCGTGATCTGCCTGACCGGCGGCGCGGACGGACCTCTCGGGCGTCTGATCGCTGCCGGCAAGGATGCCGCACCGCTCGCGCGCCGTCTGATGGCTGCCTTCCCGGACCGGCTGTATGTCGAGATCCAGCGTCACGGCACCGGCGGCGCTTTGCGGACCGAGGCCGAGGACGCGACCGAACCGGGTCTCGTCACGCTCGCCTATGATCTGGACCTGCCGCTGGTCGCGACGAATTCGGTCTACTACGCTGCCGCTGATATTGCCGAGGCGCATGACGCGTTCCTGTGCATCGGGCAGGGACGCTATGTGAACGATCCCAAACGCGAACGCCTCACCCCCGAGCATCACCTGAAATCCGAAGCCGAGATGGTCGAGCGGTTCTCGGACCTTCCCGAAGCGCTCGAGATGACGGTCGAAATCGCGCGGCGCTGCGCATATCGTCCGCGCACGCACGACCCGATCCTGCCGAAATTCGCCGATGACGAGGTCGAGGAACTGCGCCGCCAATCCCGCGAGGGGCTGAAGGCACGGCTTGATGTCATTCCACACGCAGCACCGGTCGAAGACTATGAGAAACGGCTCGATTTCGAGCTGAGCATCATCGAGAAGATGGGCTTCCCGGGCTACTTCCTGATCGTCGCCGACTTCATCAAATGGGCCAAGGAGCGGGAGATCCCCGTGGGGCCGGGCCGTGGGTCGGGCGCAGGCTCGCTGGTTGCCTACGCACTGACAATAACCGATCTGGATCCATTGCGTTATGGCCTGCTGTTCGAGCGGTTTCTGAACCCCGAGCGGATCTCGATGCCGGATTTCGACATCGACTTCTGCCAGGACCGGCGCGGCGAGGTGATCACCTATGTGCAGGAGAAATACGGCCGGGACCGCGTCGCGCAGATCATCACCTTCGGTGCCTTGCTGTCGAAGATGGCGGTGCGCGATATCGGCCGTGTCTTGCAGATGTCCTATGGCCATTGCGACCGTCTCGCCAAGCTGATCCCGGTCGAGGGCGTCAAGCCGGTATCGATCAAACAGGCACGCAAGGACGAACCAAAGCTCGAGGAAGAAGCGCGGCGCGAGGAAGCGGTCGCAACGCTGTTGGATTATGGCGAGAAGCTGGAAGGGCTGCTCCGCAACGCCTCGACCCATGCGGCGGGTGTGGTGATCGGTGACCGGCCACTGACGAAACTGGTGCCGCTCTACCAGGATCCACGCTCGGACATGCCCGCGACCCAGTTCAACATGAAATGGGTTGAACCGGCGGGGCTGGTGAAATTCGATTTCCTCGGTCTGAAGACCCTAACGGTGATCCAGAACTGTCTCGATCTGTTGAAGCTGCGCGACATCGATCTGGATATCTCGGCGATCTCGCTGGATGACGCGCCGTCCTACGAACTTTATTCGCGCGCCGACACGGTCGGCGTGTTCCAGGTGGAATCGGCGGGGATGCGCGATGCGCTGCGCCAGATGAAACCGACCTGCATCGAGGATATCGTGGCGCTGGTCGCCCTCTACCGTCCCGGCCCGATGGAGAACATTCCCAAGTTCTGCAACGTCAAGAACGGGCGCGAAGACCGCGAAGGCATTCACCCGCTGATCGATCCGCTGCTCGACGAGACACAGGGCATCATCGTCTATCAGGAACAGGTGATGGAAATCGCCCGGAAGATGGCGGGCTATTCGCTGGGCGGTGCCGACATGCTGCGCCGCGCCATGGGCAAGAAGATCCAGGAAGCGATGGACGCCGAAAAGCCCAAGTTCCTCGCGGGTGCGGCTGAGAACGGGGTGGACGAGGCCAAGGCGGTCGAGGTCTGGAACCTGCTCGACAAGTTCGCGAATTACGGGTTCAATAAGTCGCACGCGGCGGCTTACGCCGTCGTGAGCTACCAGACCGCCTACCTGAAGGCGAACTATCCGGTCGAATTCATGGCCGCGGTTATGAACCTGGACCTGCACCTGACGGACAAGCTGAACGTCTATGTGCAGGAATGCCGCCGGATGGGTGTCGAAATATCACCGCCCTGCGTGCAGACGTCCGAGCCGATGTTCACGGTATCCGATGGCAAGATCCTGTACGCGCTGGGTGCGCTGAAGAATGTCGGGGTCGAGGCGATGAAGCTGATCACCGATGCCCGCGCGGAAGGGCCGTTCGCGACCGTGTTCGATCTCGCCCAGCGGGTCGATCTGAAGCATGTCGGCAAGCGCCCGCTCGAGAACCTGGCGCGCGCCGGTGCGCTGGACAAGCTTCTGCCAAACCGCCGCCGCGTGCTGCGGTCGCTTGATGCGATTGTCGACTATTCGGCGACCACGCATGACGAGAAGAACTCAACCCAGGTGTCGCTGTTCGGCGGGCCAGGAGAGGGGCTGCCACCGCCGAGGCTGGCGGGCGCCGAGGATTGGTTGCCGACCGAGCGTCTGGGCGAAGAACTGGGCGCCGTTGGATTCTATCTCTCGGGCCATCCGCTCGACGATTACCTGCCGCCGCTGGCGCGCAAGAAGATCATCACGGGCACCGAATTCATGACCGGCACGGGCAAACGCGGCGGGGCCGGGCGCATCGCGGGAACCCTGGCGGCGCGGCGGGACCGCAAATCCGCACGCGGCACGCGGTTCGCCTTCATCCAGTTCTCAGACCCGCAAGGGCTCTGGGAAGTTATGGCGTTCTCAGACGTCCTGTCCGACAACGATGACCTGCTGCAGGCCGGGCGCAATCTGGTCTGCCATGTCGAGGCCGAGGTTTCGGACGAACAGACGCGGCTGATGCTGCGTGCCGTCCAGCCGGTCGAGACAGTGGCCGAGGACGCCGCCGATGTTGGCCTGGAGATCGAGATCGACGATGCGGCCGCGTTGCAATCCATCCGGAGCCGGCTCGAGCTGGTCTCGACCCAGGCACGCAGGCGCCGCGGCGAGGGGCCGGTGCGGTTGATGCTTCCCCTGGTCGAGGAGGACCGCATGGTCCAGATCGATCTGCCCGGGCAATACGCCATCTCGGCCGAGATCCGGGGCGCGATCAAAGCTGTTCCGGGTGTGACAGCGGTTGCCGAGTTCTGACCGCTCAGATCGGCGCGGCATTTCTAATCGGGCGCTCGGTGACGTTCACGTCAAGGTCACGGCCGATTGATCCGCACTTGATAGGTTTTCCGAACACACGGCACCACCTTCCTGTCACCGACGCACTGAACGTCACGACACACCGGAAGGAGACACGACATGCAGAAAGTCATCGTAGGCACGCTTGCCGCCGCGCTCGCTCTGGCCGCAACCGCTGCCACCGCTCAGGATCAGGTGAAGAGCAATCCACAACCAACAGCGATTGAGCGCATTTTCGGAAACCTGACCGGTGCGACGAGCACGAAGACGGCCACTCAGAAGCATTCGCTTTCTGCGTCCGATCGGGTTGTCCTGAATGGTTATGCCTCGACCGGAAAACCGGAACTGGACGCCTGGGTCCTCAACCTGCGCCGCAGCCGCGGCGGTGGTCCGAACGGCTGATTTCTCCCGTCCCCCCTCCGGCACCCCCCCTCGTGCCGGAAAGCCCCGCCCGCACCCCCTCGGGCGGGGCTTGCCTTCACATTCAGTTGACTTAGTCCGGATCGTCGTACAGCCCGGACGCACTATCGTTTCCATCACAAATCGTTTTCTGAATGCGGGAGGCCGACAATGTTCATGCGTGTTGGTGCTACAGCGCTGGTTGCAACGACCTTGCTCGCCGCCTGCGCAACCAACGGAGGTGCGCCGGAGACGACCGCAAGCTCCGTAACCAGCGAGTCTGATCGAAAGCCAGCTTTCGCCCCCACCGGCAAACCCGAGCTTGACGCATGGTTGCTTCGCAAGCGTGCGCTCACCACGCCCAGCCGTTAGACCCTGCGCATCCAGTGGCTGCTCTGGTCGTTCGGCCTATAAACTTGCCAACCCGCTATGCCTGATCTAGATGGTGGTGCTCCGCGCGATGTCGAAGATTGCGGAATGTTCGTGCTTTCAAGGCCTTAGCGCATGTGGCGCGGCACTCCGCAACCACGCCATGCGCGCTGATTGAAGTCCTTGCCGATGGGAGACCAGGATGATCGGGCGTCTCAACCACGTAGCAATTGCTGTGCCGGACCTGAAGGCGGCATCCGATCTCTATCGCGCGACCTTGGGCGCATCGGTATCAGCGCCGCAGGCAGAGCCGGATCACGGCGTTACGGTCGTGTTCGTCGAATTGCCGAACACGAAGATCGAATTCCTCGAACCCCTGGGCGAGGGCTCGCCAATCGCCGGATTTTTGGAGAAAAACCCAACCGGGGGCATTCACCACATCTGCTATGAGGTCGACGACATCTTGAGCGCACGGGACCGCTTGCAGGATGACGGCGCGCGCGTGCTGGGTGACGGCGAACCGAAGATCGGCGCCCATGGCAAGCCGGTCCTGTTCCTGCATCCCAAGGACTTCAACGGGACACTTGTCGAACTGGAGCAAGCATGACGATCACGTCGGCAATCGTACTGTTCGCGGTGATCTGGGCTGTCGTCTTCTTTATCGTGTTGCCGTTCGGGCAGGTCAGTCAGCTCGAGGATGGCGACGTGCTTCCCGGAACACCCGCGAGCGCACCGACCGACGCGATGATCCGCAAGAAGATCCTGATCACGACTGGCATCACGGTCGTTTTGTTCATCGTCGTCTACGTGACGATCGTGAACCGATGGGTCACCTTGGATGACGTGACCTTCATGACGCCACCGTCGCAGCGGTGACGCAGCACCCTTACCGGGTAGCAGGTGCCTTAGCGATCTTGGGTCCGGTGCCAAGCCAGGTGCGATAAGCAGCGAGGAGCCCCAATTCCCGTGCTATCAGGTATTCGCCGGTTGAACTGACGCGGCGGACAGGTTCGATCATGGATCCGACGCTGTACTTCATGCGGGTTCGGGCCGTGTAGCTCTTGCCAAATGCCCGCTCCATGTTCATGTCGATGATGGTGTTGCGCAGGACACGCAGCCGGATCAGGAAATTCTGAGCTGCGTCACGTTCCTTGTAATTGTCGGAGCTCAGGGACGCCTTGGCGGACAAACAGGCATCGGCCAGCGTGACGACGAACTCCTGATCAGGATTACGGTGTTTAAATCTTGCCCTGTTCACGTAATGCTTGCAGGTATCTCCATTATAGGCCTTGTCGACTTCGGATTGCGTAACCCAGGTGCGGTCTAACGACAGTGCCGGGGAAGCTGCAAGCAGCAGCGCGATCAAGCCTGATACAATGATTTTCATCCGTTCATTCAACCTCGCTTTGGTTAACCGAGTGTGAATTGTAACACTGCTGTCACAAAAGTGCCAAACGATCTGCGGCGCTCTGACACAGAGCGTAGGGTGGGCCGCTCCGCTTGTCACCTGTTGCAGTGCAATAAGACAGGAATTGTGATGGGCGGAGTTCGGCCTCAGACCGCGCGCGCTGCGTGCCAGCGGCGATGGAACTGATGCGTGATCGTCGCCACACCCAGCACCGGGACGATCAGGTTCATGACCGGGATCACCAAGGGGATCGCCATGAGAATCCCCGCGAGCCAGGTCCGCCAGAAGTTCCGTTTGCGCAGGATGGTGGCCTCTCCTGTGGGCAGGTGGCGCGCTGCGACCATCTCGAAGTATTCGCGTCCCAGCAGGTAGCCGTTCAGCGCGACGAATACGGCGGGCGCCAGCGGTCCTGACAGCAGATAGAAGACCAGGGCGAGGATGTTGAGCACGATCACCACGGCCGCGAAACGCACCGACTTCAAAAGGTCCGTGACCAGCCCGGATCGTCTTGGCTCCGGCAGATCGGGATAGTGCTTTGCCTCGACGGCGTCGGCGATCTCATCCAGGAACAGCCCGACGAACATTGCCGCAACCGGGATCATCAGGAAGGACGAGGCAAACAATACGGCGCCGATGGCGAGTGTCTGCAGGCCCAGGCTAGGCAGTTCGACCTGTCCGATCAGCCACCACTCACCCAGATCTGTCGGAATGAAACTGGCCAGCCATCCCGCCCCGGCGGTCATCCCGACCAACAGCGCGATGGTCAGGCCAAGCGCCTTCAGGAACACGATCAGAAATCGCCGGTCCGGGATCTGTCCGATAGCCCGCAGGAAGTCACCGATCAGAGCCATCCGATGTCTCTCAGGCCCATTCGGTGATCGCCGTCAGATCCGGCCGATCGCGATCGGTTGGCGTGACCGTCTCGTTTCCGATGTGGAGGAAGCCGGCGACGCTCTCGCCCGGTGCGCAGCCGAGTGTCGTGGTCAGGAAAGTGTCGTCCCGGCACAACGGCCCGGTCAGCCAGTTCGCCCCCCAGCCCGATGCCAATGCTGCATTCAGCAGTGCCAGACAGACCCCGCCCGCGGCCATCTCCTGCTCCCAAAGCGGGATCTTGTCCGACGCCGCTGGCGAGACGATCACTGCCACGATGACGCCGCCATACGAAAACGACTTGGCGTTCTTTTCGACCTTGTCAGGGTCAAGGCCCATCTCGGTCATCCGCGCGGCTGCCTGGTCCGCGATCCCGGCGCGCCGTTCCGGGTCGGACAGCACCAGAAACCGCCACGGTACCAGCTTCCCATGGTCGGGTGTCCGGCTCGCGGCAGTGAGCAACGTCTCCAGTTCGGCCCGGTCCGGCGCTTGCGGACCCAACGTCTTGGCCGGGCGCGACCGGCGTGTCAGCAGAAAGTCGAGAACATCTGGGCGGCGGTCTGGCATCGCGTATCTCCCAAGGGATTGATCAAGGATTGGCGGTGTCATGCCCGGCCTTGTGGGGGGCTCCGGATGACCATGACTGGCTGCGATCATGCACGACCTAGGTCGTCTCTCGCCGCCGCGCAAGACGTCTGCGGGGCGACGGGCAGGGCTGAAGCCTCAGAACGGCAGGCCAACGTAATTCTCGGCCATTGCGGTCATCGCCGCCCTGGAACTCGTCAGATAGTCCAGTTCTGCCTCCTGGATCTTCTGGCCAAACGCGCCCTCCTGCGGGAAGCGGTGCAGCAGCATGGTCAGCGACCACGAAAATCGCTCGGCCTTCCAGATACGGCGCAGCGCTGTCTGGGAGTATTCCTTCAGCCCACGCTCGGTCCCCTCCCGGTAGCGGGCGATCAGAGCCTCGGACAGATAGTGGATGTCCGATGCCGCCAAGTTCAACCCCTTCGCCCCGGTTGGTGGCACGATGTGCCCGGCATCGCCCGCCAGGAAGAGGCGCCCGTAGGATAGCGGCTCGGCCACGAAGGACCGCAGGGGCGCCAGCGATTTCTCGATGGACGCTCCGGTCTCGATCCCGTCCGCGACATCCACTGGCAGACGCGTGCGCAAGGCTTCCCAGAAGCGTTCGTCGGACCAGTCATCAAGATCCGTATCCAGCGGCGCCTGCACGTAATAGCGGCTGAGCGTGTCCGACCGCATCGAGCACAACGCGAAACCGTGCGCGTGGTTGGCATAGATCAGTTCGTGATGCGCAGGCCGGGTGCGCGACAGGATGCCCAGCCAGCCGAACGGATAAACCTTTTCGTATTCGCGCAACACGTCCGCCGGAATCGATTTGCGCCCGACACCGTGAAACCCGTCGCAAGCAGCGATGAAATCGCAGTCAATACGATGGGTTGCGCCGTCTTTCTCCCATGTCAGGTTCGGTGCATCGGTCTCCAGATCATGCGGCGTGACATTGGCTGCTTCGTGGATCACCACGCCGCCAGTTGCGTCCCGGGCATCATAAAGATCGCGCGTCACCTCGGTCTGGCCATACACGGTAACTGTCTTGCCGCCGGTCAGGCCTTCCAGATCGATCCGCGCCATGCGCCCGCCGAACGAGAGGTAGAAGCCGGTGTGGATCTGACCCTCACGGTCAAGGCGCTCGGTCACGCCTGCACGGCGCAACAGATCGACCGTGCCCTGTTCCAAAACGCCCGCGCGGATGCGCGCCAGCACATAGTTGCGCGGCTGGCGTTCCAGAACGACGCTCTCGATCTCCGCCCTCTGCAGCAATTGCGCCAGCAACAGCCCGGAGGGTCCGCCGCCGATGATCCCGACTTGAGTCTTCATCCCGTCCCGCACGGAAGATCGCATCCGCCGTCACTCTTGCCGGAAGGACACCGTCAGGCAATGCCGATCGGGGCATCGGGCCGCGTATCCACCATGCTTTTCCGCTGGCTGATGGGGGCAAGCCAGGCGGCCAGCGCAGGATGCGCATCGCGCCAGGTGAACGTCGGCGTAGCGCGGCTCATTTCCAACGCCGCTGCCACGATGATCTGGACCCGGTTCAGATCGCACGTCATCAGCGGGTGCTCGGTTTGGCTGGCCCAATGGGCCACGCACCGTGCCGCGCGGGCGGCCTCATGCGCCAGGATCTCCGCCGAGCGGTCTTCCTCGGGGCGGCGCAATTCGCGCCTCCACACCGCCATCCCGTCCATCATGGCCAGCGCCGATTGCTCGAAGCGCTGATAAGTCCACGTTGTGTCGTCCGGCGGTGCGGACAGCCTTGGTGTCCCGTCCAGCGCATCCAAGTAGTCGCAGATCAGACCGGAGCCCTCGAACCCTGTTCCGTCTGGCAGTACGAGGAACGGGATCCGCCCCGAGGGGTTCAGATCGTAAAACGGGCTGTCCGCTTGACGGGTGACAGGGACGATCTCTTCGATCCGGTCCAGCAGGCCAAGCTCGCGGATCACGACCCGGACAATCCGCCCGTAAGGCGAGGTCGCCGAGGTGTAGAGCCGCATGTTCGCGTGGTTCGCCATTGCGGATGCCGCTTACCCCTCGGCCACCAGAACTGGACGGGTCAGGTCGCTCAGCGACTGGCGTTGCTGTCCGTCCGCGTCGAAGTTCGCAGGGTCCAGCCATGTCTCGAACGCCGCCTTCAAGGCAGGCCACTCGCTGTCGATGCAGCCATACCAGGCGGTGTCGCGGTTGGCGCCCTTGGTGACCTGCGCCTGGCGGAACACGCCTTCATAGGAGAACCCCAGCCGCTGCGCCGCGCGCCGCGAGGGCGCATTCAGGTCGTTGCATTTCCATTCATAGCGCCGGTATCCGGCCTCGAACGACCACTTCATCATCAGAAACATCGCCTCGGTCGAGGCAACAGTCCGTTGGAGCAGCGGTGAGAACGTGATGTATCCGACTTCGATCGATCCTGCTTCGGGCGCGATCCGCATCAGAGAGGCCGTGCCGACCGGGCCATCCTCGGTGACGATCGTGAACTGCAGCGGATCCGGGCTCTCGGCCGCCGTCTCGACCCAGACAGTGTAGCTCTCGAGATCCTCGAACTGACCATCGGGCAGATAGGTCCAGTTGCGCCCCTCGAGGTCCCGCAGATGCGCGGCGTGCAGGGCAGGGGCGTGCGCCATGCTCAGCCGCTCCAACCGGCAGTATCGCCCTTCCAGCACCATGTCGCCCGGTACGGGCCGCGGTGACCAGCCCGGCACCTCGACATCGACCGGCTGGCCGAGCGCGTTCGTCATACCCCGATCCACAGGCGCGGTTCGCGCGTGCACGTGCGGCGCGGTCAGATCCCGCAGCGATTGCTTCTGTTGACCGTCCGCATCGAAATTGGCCGGGTCGAGCCAGGTCTCGAACGCTGCACGGATCGCGGGCCAGTCCCGGTCGATGATCGCGAAGATCGCCTTGTCGCGGTTGCGCCCCTTGGTGACATAGGCCTGCCGGAACAGCGCCTCGTAGGTGAAGCCGAACCGTTCCGCAGCACCCATCGATGCGGTATTCAGCGGATCGCAGGTCCACTCAAAGCGGCGATAGCCTGCCTCGAACGCCCATTTCATTTTCAGGTACATCACCTCGGTCGCCCGCGCCGTGCGCTGCATTGCCGGCGAGAACATGATCGAGCCGACCTCGATCGATCCCGCCGCGGGCGCAATGGCCATGAACGCCCCGTTGCCCAGCGCCTTGCCCGAGGCTTTGTCGACATAGGCGAAATAGACCATGTTGTCCTTCGCTTCGATCTCGGCCAGCCAGGTGTGCAGTGCTTCCCGCGTCGGGTAAGGGCCGTTCATCCGATGGGTCCAGTTGGCCCCGTCCGGATCAGCCGAAAACGCCTCGAACAGATCGTCGGTATGCCGGGCAGCCGAGATCGGCTCGAGCCGCACGTAACGCCCCTCGATCACCGTGCGCGATGGACGCGGCGGCGCCGTCCAGTGCTCGACCGGTGCTCCGATCGGATCGCCCAGAGATGTCGTGTGGGTCATGGTGTTCCCTCGCCGAGGATCGCGCCACCAAGCTTGGCTGTCGGTTCGTGCGAACGGCAAGCGCTTGCGGTACACTGGCTCATGGAAACTGTAGCTCTGGCGCGTCGCGCCGTATAGCCACCTGTCGGGAAGCAGAACGATGACCATGGACGACAATGCCCTCGAACTGCTGGAACGCCGTCTGTCGGAACGCATCGAAACGCGTGTGCGTGGGCGACTGTTTCGCTTCTACGGGGCGGTCGGAGGGATCGCGATCGGTGTCATCAGCTTTTTCGGTTACAACATTGTATCGAGCCTGGAGGACACCGCGAAGACATTCGCCGAGAACGCTGTCGCCGAGGCCGTTCGCAATGCCGATCAGGCGGCGCGCGATGCCAGCAAGCAGACCGTGAAGGTTTCTGAACGGCTCACGGCGCTGGACGAGTTCCAGCAGCGCCGAATCCAGATGCTTATCGAGAGTGAAGAGCAACTGGCCCAGGCACAGGCGAAGATCGACCGTCTGTCAAATTCGATTTCCGGGCGTATCGATTCGATTGATCGAAATATTCAGGAGACCGAAGCCCAAGTCACAGCCCAGAGCCAGCGACTCCAGGCCAAGGACGTCGCGGGCGTCGACTATGTCGATGAGGTCGCGGTGAATGTCGCCAATCTGGCAGCTCAGGTGGCGATCCTCGAGGCGCAGCTGCGCGAAGTCCGGGAGAAGGCGCCCACCGGCATCGACTATCAGGTCGGCGCGGCCGATCCAGCACAGATCGAACAGGCAGCACAGTCGCGCGCGCTGCCGGCGCCCGTGCTGATCAATCCGGTCACTGGCCTGGCGACGAAGATCGAGCAGCCGGTTCAACCGCTCAAGCCGCTGGGCGACACGACCGTCTACGTGCAGTTCGCCGGTGTCGCCCGGGACGTGATGACTGCTTTGACCGATCGCCTGGACGCCCCGGAGTTCAAACTGCCCGGCGCCGAGCGCACGAAACATGCCGCGGGCACGCATGACATACGCTATTTCTTCGACACGGACTTCGAGCAGGCCGAGAAGCTGCGCGATCTCATGAACGGGGTGCTGGCAAAATCGGGGTATCGGGCCGAAATCGAGTTGCGCGATCTGACGGCTTACAAGGGCGCGAAGCCTTCCCCCGGAACCGTCGAGCTATGGCTGGAGCCGGTCAAGGATCAGTAAGCGGTCGCACCGGTTCGTTGTGGAATCAGACGATCCCAGGATCGCCACCAAGATCCACGCCCGGAAACACCGAGCGTTCCAGATCACTGCCGCGCAAGCCGAACTGTGCAGCCAACGCCCAAGCCGCGTAGCGGCGCAGGTCGTCCGTCGGCAGCAGATCGCGGTTCTGGTAGAGGTCGCTCTCGCCCAACCCCGGCCACTGGCCGAAGACCTTGCCGCCGCGCACCGCACCGCCCGCCAGCAGCATCGCGCCGCCGGTGCCGTGGTCCGTCCCGGCCGATCCGTTCTCACGCGCCGTTCGCCCGAACTCGGTGATCGCGATCACCGCAGTGCGATTCCAGTTCCGCCCCAGCCCCGACTTCAGCGTCAATAAAGCTTGCGTCAACTGCTTCGCCGGGCGCTTCAGGGCGTTCTTCTGCGTCTTGTGCGTGTCCCACCCGCCCAGCGAGAAGGCGGCGATCCGGGATGGCCCATTCAGCTGGTCCGCTGTGAACTGTGCCAGCGTCCTGCCGGTTTCGCGGTTCGCCCGGCCGTCGGTTCGGTCGGACAGCATTGCAGCGCCCTCCAGCGCCCGGGTGAACAACGGGTCGCCCGCGTAGAGCAACGAGAGCAAGCGGCGCTCGTCTTCCTCCAAGGACAGCTCGTTGGTCGGCGACCATGCGCCCGCAGGAGCATCACCGCTCAGCAACAGCAGATTGTCCTGTCCGACGGCCATCGCTGTATCGGCCCGCGCGCCCGGGATCAGCGACAGCGCCCGGTTCAACCAGCCGTCGCGCGCCGGGGTCATTTGACCGTCCGAGGATGCGCCGCCGTTCTCGAGCAGATCCTGACCATCGAAATGGCTGCGCTTGTCACGATACGGCGTCGAGACGGCGTGCACGGTGCCCAGTTCACCGGCTTTCCACAGCGGCAGAAGATCCGAGAAGGCTTCGTGCAGGCCGAAGAACCCGTCCAGATCGGTCACGCCGTCGCCCGGACCCCGGCCCAGCGTCGGCCGCAAGGCCCGAAGCCCCGGATCGCCATACGGCTGCACGACGCCCAGTCCGTCCATCCCACCGCGCAGGATGATCACGACCAGCCGATTGTCGCCCGGCGCCGACGCGAACACAACCGGCGTTACCAGGGGCGAGGCCGCGGCAGAGCAGGCACTGCCCAGAAAGGCGCGGCGGGACAGAGAGATCGTCATGGCACCCTCCTCAACGTCGATTGAATTCGGGCGAGGCCAGGACGAGTGCAAAGCCCTCCCACCGGTCCGGCGCGCCGCCAACGGCAAAGCCGGTCTCTGGCCTCAGGGCATCGCGCAGAACACCTTCGGCGAAACGCCTTGGATCGACATCTGAACGTCTCGCAATCAACTGACCCACCTTGCCCGCGAAACTCAGGCGCGCGGCGAGCCCCTGCGGCGTGATCCAGGCTGCCGCCTCCTCGGGCCATCCATCGGGGCCCGGCGGCTGCAGCAAAGGCTGGCCGAGGTCACGCAAGGCCCGCACCAGCCGAACCCCGCGCGCCAGTGGGCCGTCCAGATCCTGCGTCGTGACACCCATCGCGCGCATGGTCGCCGCGACCAACCCGGTCGGCTGGCGGATCTTGGCAAACGGCATTCGCCAGGACGCGGGGTGCTCGAGCAGCGCCTGATAGACCGATGGCAGGTCTCCACCGCTGTTCCGCCACGCCGCCGCGATATGCGCCACCAGATCGGGATCGGGCTGGTCGGCCACGAAATGCACCGCCAACTTGGATGCCATGTGCCGCGCCGTGACCTCGTGCACGGCGACGTCCTGCAGAAACTCCAGCGCATGCGCTGCCTTCGCCGGGTCGCCGCCATAGGACTGACCCAGCACGGTCTCGGCGCCCGGTTCGGCGCGTTGCTGGAAGAACCGGAACTTCCCGAACCCCCGGTGCACGCCGTAGCCTGTCAGCAGCTCGGCCAGTTCCCGCACATCGTGCTGCGCATATGGTCCGCCGACGCCCAGAGTGTGCAGCTCCAACACCTCACGCGCGAGGTTCTCGTTCAATCCCTTGCCGCGCCGCTTCCCGGCCCGGCTATTCGGCCCGAAGCTCGACACCTGATCGAGATAGTTCAGCATCACCGGATGCTGCACGACGGCGCTCAGCATTTCGCCAAAGCTGCCCATCAGATGCGGACGCAGAGCCTCGGGCTCGAAGGTCGGTGCTGTGAACAACTGCCCGGCATTTCGTCCGGCGATGGTGAAGTGATCGGCCCAGAACGCCACGAGCCGCTCATAGAACCCGTGCGGCGAGACCGCCCGGCGAAACACCACCTGGGCCGCATCGCGCATCGCATCGCGGCGCATCGCCTTGCGCATTTCCTGAAACTCAGGACCCTTGCCGCCGGATTTGCGCTCGGCAACCAGTGCATCCAGCCGCTTCCGCCGTTCGGCCAGCCCGGCTATCGGCACCGGCATCGGCGTCCGTTGCGCCACGGCCAGCGTGTCGAACAGCGCTCCCGGACCCGAGGGCGCCGCTTGGTCGCGGTGGAACCCGTATCCGAAGCGGATCGCGGCAATGGTGGTCTTCGAGACTGCCATGACGTCTGTCTGCCCTGGTTCGGTAACGTGAAGGCTAACGCGGGTGCGCTAGCCTTCCGTCGTCAGGCCGCGCGGATCAAGACGTCAGAGATCCGCGCGCCGTTGTTCTATGGCTTCTGGGTCTTGTTTGCATCGCTCGACGGTGAGGTCGCCGCCGAACGGATCGACACGAACCGCCGCAGAATATCCAACCAGAATTGCGCGCCCAGCATCACGGCGAGCGCCAGCAGCAGCCAGCCGAGCAGCGGATTGCGATCGATCGGTCGGTTATCGGCAATCGGGTTGATCGTGTCCCAAAGACACGCGATCCAGGACTGCTCCGCGTAAGGCTCCTTGCGACAGTGCGCCCACCCGGTGTCCGCATCAATCGCTGCGAGCTGTCCCGACAGGTTGTTCAACTCGGTCGAGATCCGCTTCTGGATCGCTTCCAGATCGGATATGTCCGCGTCCGGGCGCTCCTCGACGGGGACCAGCGCCTCCATCACGTCTTCCAGATCTTCGAGCGCCGAGATCCGCGTGGCCTTCTCGACAACCTCCTGACGCAGCTGATCGTTGTGATGCAACTCAACTGCGTACCGGATCGGGTCGGTATTGGTCAAAACCGCCAGGAACAGACCGATGAAGAACAGCCAGAACTGCATGCGCCGGATGTACCAGCCCGCGAACCGCTCGCGCGCATTGTCGTACCATGTCCCGATCGCCGCTTCGATTGTCTCGGCCTTCGTCTCGACGCCCTGCAAAACGATGCTGATGCGCTTCACAAGCTCCGGGCTCCGGTCCAACGCGGCGACGGCATGGATCTGCTCCACCAGCCCGGGGATATCGCTGGGTGAGACTGCTCTTAGCTTGTCTTTGAGTTCTTGCGCTTCGCCTTCGATTTCTTTGCGAACCTTTTCGATCTCCGCACGGACCTGATGCAGCACCGACTTGGTGAACACATCGGTCGGCACGTCCGACGGCGCGCGTTTCTCGTTATCGTCCGCCTTGGCTGCGATATCCGTCGACCCGACCGCCCGCTCGAACACGTTCATCGGCCCCTTCAGGCTCTCGATCAGCGGACTTTTCCAGAACGCCTTGAACTCTTCCGAGTTGCCGATCATGCCATAGATCCCGCGCCGCAGGCTCTTTGCCCGCAGGTTGAAGATGGCCGAGATCGCCTCCTGCACCGCACTCGCGAACAGGCTGAAGACCAGGATCAGGAAGATCACGCCAATCGCGATATCCAGGAAAATTATGCCGGTCATGGTTCCCCCCCATGGGTCGATTCCGAATGCGCCGACTCTACCACGAGTGACTCGCACAGTGCGTGCCGTTTGTCACATCGCGGGACGCTGCCTGCGGAGGGACAGTTCGACCGGTTCTTATTGACAAATCCGACTAAAAGAATCAGAATAAAGAATGTTCCAGCCAGACCGGGCACAGCGCCGGGTCAGCCCGAACTCCCTCAACACCGGAGATCGAGCCATGACGAACAGTTACCCCGTGGATCTCGCCGCGCCCGGCTCTGCCGCCAGGGGTGAGATCACCATCCAGGCCATGATGCAGGAGGCAGGCTTGCCCTGCGATTTCAGCCTCGAGCAGCTCTTCGATCGGATCGAACACCGCGAGGACGCCCGATGAAGCACGAACCTCTCACCGCCCGCGAAGCACATCTGGCGCTGCCGACCGATACCGTGCCGGTCTATGATGCGGTCGCGCTGACCAGGGGCCAGCAGAAGGCCGTTCTGATGCTCAATGGTCAAAGCTACACGCTGCGGATCACAAAGCAGGGCAAGTTGTTGCTGACGAAGTAGGGTCCAGGGCCGGTCTGGGCGACGTATCTCTGGCGATGTGGGCCGACCGCGCCAGATAATACGGGGACCGGCCGAAAGGACCCCGCCCATGCCCACTCTGCGTGCCACTGGCCGATGCTTCGGAACCTTGATCGCGATCCTGTTCACGGCGCTTTTGTTCATGGGGCTGTTGTTCGCGGGGCTGCTGTTCACGGTCCACCCGGCGCGCGCCAACGATGTAACGCCGGTGTCGCTCGAGCTTGTCTTGCTCGCCGATGCGACCGGCTCGATCGATCAGAAAG
>JBCAXJ010000032.1:0-54772 GCA_038534135.1 Pseudomonadota bacterium
CAGCCGATTGGGAATCCTCAAAATGAGTCAGACACCACACCGTTTGGTATCAGAGGCTCAAGCGGTATGTTCGGCAATGTCGCGATTGGCCGATAGAATGCCGCATTTTGTATTCGAAGACAGCATGCCGTCACGCGCGCGTGACGCTGCGCGTTAACGCTCCAATCAGCTGCCCGGGACCAGCGCCAGCACGCGAAGGGGCGATCCCGATCCGTCGCGGATCTTCAGCGGCGGGCAGATCAGCGTTGCACCTTTTGGGGGTAACTCGTCGAGGTTTGCGAGGCATTGCAGCCCGTAGCGACCGGCCCCGTGAAGAATGTAGTGCGCCGGGTAGGGCGGTGAGAGGTGAGCGCCCTGACCCGCATCGGTGCCGACCGTCTCGGTGCCGAAACCGATGATGCCGCGTTCTTCGACCAGAAAACGGATCGCGTCGGCGTCCGGCCCCGGCGAGTGCGCGCCGTCCTTTTCCATCCCCAGATAAGCATTGGTTCCGACCAGCTTGTACCAGTCTGTGCGTAGCAACACCCAATGGCCCGGGGCGATGGCGCCGTGATCGGCCTCCCATGCTTCGACATGCGCGCGGGTCAGCAGAAAGTCGCGATCCGCCGCGCTTTCCGCGGAAAAGTCCAGAACGCAGACGGGCGCGATCAGCTTGTCGAGCGGCAGGGAGTCGACTGTGCCGTTCGGCAGTTGCTGCCCGGATACCCAGTGCGCTGGGGCATCGAAATGCGTCCCGGCGTGCTCGGACATCGAAATGTTGTTCCAGTACCAGGCCGGGCCGCGCGCGTCGTAGCGTGAGACTTCCTCCATCCGGAACGGTTGGCATTGTCCGAACTCCGGCGGCAGGACCATGACCGGGAAGTCCGGTGTCAGGTCGTGCGTCAGATCCACGATCCGGACCCCGCCAGAGGCGATCTCGGAGATAAGACTGTCCAGCACGCTCATCCCTGAAGCTCCCGCTCTAACGCCTTCGGGTCAACCTGCCAGCGCGCCAGAACATCCTTGGCGATGTCCCCGACAAAGCTTTCTTCGGTGCCGTTTTCGAGAGCGTAAACAACGGCCTGAGCAATAGCCGACGGTGCAACTTTGGGCGGCGGAAGCGGCTGGCGCCAGTCGTCGTCGACCGGGCCAGTGAAGATCGACATCACCCGGACACCGCCTGCCCGCATCTCACCGCGCAGGCATTGCAAGACTGAGTGACGTGCCGCGGCAGAGGCCGAATGCGCCCCCCATGCGCCCCAATTGGCCAGTGCATAAACCGGCAGGATGTCGACCAGCGCGACAGCGGAATTTACGCCATCTGCACCGCGCCCGACCATGCCATGGCCGAAATGTTGGGCAAGCCGTTGCAGTCCGAACACGTTCATCTCGAACTCATCGCGCGTGGTCGTCAGCCCTTGCCGGCTTAGCACACCGCCTGGCCGGACATGATCGGCTGTGTTGATCAGAATGTCCGTTTTGCCGCCAATCTCTCCGGCAAGCTCGCGCACCGAGGTCGCATCGGTCAGATCGAGTGGCACGATCTCGGCATTCGGTATCGCAGCCAGGATGTCCTGTCCGTCGAACGGCAGCCACGGAGTTGCAACACCGATGAAGACAATCGACGCTCCGGCATCGGACAGCGCGCGTGCGGTCGCCTGTCCCACAGCCGTGCGCCCATCGGTCACCAGAACGCGCCGGTGCTTGGGCGTGGCAGTCAGCTCGCGGAGTTCCGGATCGTCAGCCATGTTGGGGGTCTCCTGCTCCGGAAGGGCCATCAGGACGGCATTGCCCGACTTGTCGAGATAGGCGCGCACGCGGCATGGTCCGGGCGCCTCGACGTCGCCGTGGAGGTGGGTCATCAGAACCGGCCCAGTGTCCAGACGCACGGTGCCCACGCGCCAGGGCGTGCGTTCACGAAAATAGGCATCTGTCGTGGTGCGAACCGTGGTCTCGGCGATGACGTGACCGCGGTCGGGCACCTGCTGCCAGGCAAGGCGCACCGAGAGACATGTCGGGCACGCGTCACGCGGTGGATAGATCCTGGCACCGCATGAGAGACACCCCTGTAGGTGAAGCTCCCCGCGTGCCGCAGCGGCTGACATCTGAAGGGCGGCACGGCTGCGCGGAACAGGTGGGAGCAGTGGAGACCGCGTGCGTTGCTGCGGGTCCTTCCGGGGTGGGGCGGCGATCGGATCCGTCATGCGCCCTCCAGCACGACGGCGCCGGAACACAGCCCGCGATCGAAGTTGATCATGCCGAACCCGGCGACAAGCGCGCGCTGCGCATTCGTGACCTGAAGACCCAGGCTTTGCCCGGTGACCTGACGAAGCGCTTCCACGAAACCCAGATATCCGCCCGCTGCTCCGGCCTGCCCGGCCGAAAGCTGGCCACCGCACGTGTTGTGCGGAAAATCGCCGTTGGCAGTGGTGTCCCTGGTGCTGAGAAAAGCCGCACCGTCGCCCTTGTCGCAGAAGCCCAGATCCTCGACTTGCATGGCGATGATCACCGGATAGTCGTCATAGGTCTGCACGACGTCCATGTCGTGCGGCGTGCATTCGGACATCGCCCAGAACTCTTCCACATCCATCGCCCAGCCGCCGCGCAACTGGATCGGATCATCCGGAAACGCGTTGTGGCGCTCGATCGTCGAAAGGGGGCGGGCGAAGGACACTCCAAGGTCCTTTGCGATATCCTCTCGTGTCACCAGAAATGCCTCGGCGCCGGCCACCGGCATCACGCAATCAAACAGATGCAGCGGGTCGGAGATCGCCCGTGCGTTCATGTATTGATCATTCGTGAGCGGCTTCTTCATGATCGCGTTTGGATACCCGAGCGCATTCTTCCGTTGATCCACGCAGATCGATCCAAACTGCTCGCGCGTCGCGCCAAAACTGCGCATGTAGTGGTCGGTGAGCAGTGCGAAGGCTGCGTTGGGTCCACCGAACCCGTAAGGATAGCTCGCGTCCTGAGCAAAGCGCGAGAACGATCCCAGAAGCTTTCGGAAGCTGTCGACATGGTTGGTGTCGCCTGCCACGCAAGCCACGAGATCCGCATCACCTGCCTGCACGGCGCGCGCGGCCCGACGCAACGCCACCACGGCAGAGGCACCCCCCATCGCTACGTGATCCAGCCAGCGCGGTGTCAGGCCCAAATGTTGGGTGAGCCCGACGCCTGTGTCGGGATGAAGGGTGAAGGATGAAACCGACAGGCCGTCGAGGTCGCGGTGCACGATCCCGGCGCGATCGCAAAGTTCCTTCAGCGCGCGCGCGATCCACCAGTGCGCGGTCTCGATCGAATAGCGCACATACGGCACGGACACCGGCACCGCGACCGCCACGCCGTCATAGGATTGGCGCTTCATGCGCGTTTCTTGAGCGCGCGCGTATCGTGCGCGGCACCCCTCGTCAGAAGATCGGAGACCAGCGTCCTGATCTCGCCGCGCTGGATCTTCTCGGTCGCGGTCACCGGCAGGCTGTCGATAAACGCGATCCAGCCGGGCGCCTTGTAGTAGGCCATCTGGTCGAGCGCCCAATGCGTGATGGCCGCCGCATGTCCGGCGTCACGCGCTCCGTCCGCGATGATCAACGCCATGACCTCTTCACCCCGCACGTCGTCCGGCGCGGGCGCCACGGCCAAATTGCGGATATCATCGCGTTGCAGCAGGATGCTCTCGACCTCGGCGGCAGAGATGTTCTCTCCCGATCGGCGCACGATGTTCTTCTTGCGATCCACGAAGCGAAAGTTGCCGTTCGCATCACGCAGAACGATGTCGCCGGTGTTCAGCCAGCCGCCGGCCCAGGCTTCTGCGGTTGCCTGCGGGTTCTTGAGGTATCCGGAAAAGAAGCCGCGGCGTGGGTCACCTCCCGCGCGACGGACGAGCAGTTCGCCGGGCTCATCAATGGCCGCCTCGGCGCCGTCATCCAGCACGATCCGGGCCTCGACACCGTTGCGCGGCCGCCCGAAGTTCGCGGTGCCCGGATCGCGCGGATCGTCCGAGGCCATGATCACACCACCCGCACCGGTCTCGCTCATCGCCCAGCCTTCCACGAACGGGAAGCCGAAGCGTTCCTCGGCAGCGACGTGCAATGCCGGGTCGATCCCCGCGCCGAATCCGAACCGAACGCAATGATCCCGGTCTGCCGTCCGGTCAGGTTGCTTCATCAACAGCGGGGGCATGATGCCCAGATAGTGTATGATCGAGGCGTCGGCGGCTTTGACACTGTCCCACCAGGTCTTCGGATGGAACCGATCGAGCACCGAGAGACATCCACCAACCGTGATCATCGTCATCATCGAAAAGACCAGAGCGTTGACATGGAAAAGCGGCAGCGGCGTCAGCATCCGCTCAGGCGGATCCTCGTGGATCGTCAGAGCCCCGCCGACACTGGCGTACCAGTCTCCGGTGTTCAGAAAGTAGAAGTTTGAAAGGATGCAGCCCTTCGGTCTTCCGGTCGTACCGGAGGTGTACAACAAAGCGCATTCTGCGTCCGGCCCTGAGGCCGTTGTCTCGCCGCGTGGCGGCGCCATTGGTAGTTCCAAAGGCGCGCTTTCGGCAGTGAGTACACTGAGTTCCGGCGCGGCCGCTTGCAGATCCGCAACCCGATCGTGGACCGCAACGGCCAGGATCATCTCGGAGTGTTCAGCCAGATAGCTCAGTTCCGCCGCGCGCAGATCCGGATTGATCGGCACGATCGACGCGCCGCAGGTGTTCAAGGCCAGAAAATGCCAGATGAAATCGGGCCGGTTCTGAAGGAGCAGGCCAACCCTGTGACCCGCCCCGTAGCCTGCCGCGCGATACTGGGCGGCCAGTGCCTCGACGATGTCGAGCGCGCGTGCATAGGTTATCTCGCCAGCGGCAATGCCGTAAGCATCGGCCGTTTCGGGCAGGACGTTCAGGAATGCGCGGTCTGGCCAGCGTGCCGCTGCCCGGCGGAAACGCTCGCTCACGTTGCTGTCGCTGATGGCCGCGCTCATCCGGAACGGTTCCCCTGGACCCAAGTCGTGGTTACTTTCGAGGCGCTCGGCAGGGGTGTCAATCGCACACTGGACTTGAGGTGAAAAACCCGGATGGTGAAGGTAAAACACCACCTGGGGGACCGCCTATGATCATGTATTCCCGAGAATTGACAGTGGCTTGGGGGGAGTCTGATCCGTTCGGGCTGGTCTATTATCCCATGATGTTCACGTGGTTCAACGAGACCGAGCACGAACTGCTTCGCGGGTTGGGCTTCGGCACCAAGGAGTTGATCACCACCCACCGCACCGCCTTTGTGATGGGGGATGTGCACTTCCGGTTCATCGGCCCTGCTGCCTATGGCGACCGGGTTCGCACGACGATGAAACTGGTGAAACTGGGTGGCTCAACCGTCCATTGGGACTGCAAGGCCGTACACTCGGGCGACGGCGCTGTGATCACCGAGGGACGCGCCATTCGGATCTACGCGCAGATCAAGGACGACGGCAATCTCAAGGCGATCCCGATCCCGGCGGAGATCCGTGAGGCTCTGACCGCCGAGGGCGGCCTTGTCGACATACCGGAAGAGCCATGAAGCTCTGGTATCAATCCTATGTCGACTACGAGAATGGCGCGAAGTACTGGGACGCGTTGAGGCTGCATCTGGATGCGATCCGAGAGCCGGAAACATCGATTGATATCAAAGGGATAACGCCCTTTGATAGCTATGCGCACCCGGTGGTCGAATGGCGGTGTGCGCGCGAGATGATGGTGCAGGCGGTGCAGGCCGAGCGCGAGGGTTATGATGCCTTCATCGTCGGGCACTTCCAGGACAGCGGGCTCTACGAAGTCCGGTCCATGGTCGACATTCCGGTCGTCGCCTTGGGTGAGGCGTCGATGCTGTATGCCTGTCAACTGGGCCAGCGCATTGGGTTGGTGACGTTGAACGAGCGTTTCGTCGCCGGTCACCTGCATCAGATCCGCAAGTACGGGTTGGAGCACCGGGTCACGGGCGTGCATGGCATGGCATTCGAGCCGGGTCAGTTGATGGATGCGATCGGCGATGCGGAGAAGGTCGAAGCCGCTCGGCAGGTGTTCGAAGCCCAGGGGCAACCTTTGGTCGAGAGCGGTATCGACATTCTGATTCCGGCGGGTGGTATTCCGATGCTGGCGTTCAGTGGGATCAAGGATCATCGCGTGGGTGCCGCGCCTGTGATCAATGGTATCCCGATTGTCGTGAAAATGGCCGAAATGGCGGTGAAGCTGCGGCGCCTGACAGGTCTGTCGGTCAGCCGCGTTTCGGATTACGTCAAGGCACCGGACCATGTGATCGAAGAGTTTCAGACACATCCCAAAGGGTTGTGACGTTGGGTTTGGCTGAGATCCCGGTATTCGATCGCCGGGGGTCCGGTCTGTTGGATCACGCTCTGGGCGCCGTCGATCGCGCTGAACGCGTGATGCAGACGGTGATCGATGGAATGGGCCTCGCGGGTCGGGTTCTCCCGGCCTTGCTTCCCTTGGCCGATCGCGTCGCCGATCGTCGCCTGATCGCGATGAAGGATCCCTTGCGCGCGGAGATCCTGGCAATCCGCGAGGCGCTCGGCCGGCCTGGCCCAGTCGCATTCAACTTGAGCTACGAGTTTGGCTGCACCGCGCGGGTGTTCGACGAGGGCAGCGCGCCGACGCTCTTTCGCACGTTGGACTGGCCGTTCGACGGTCTGGGCGGTCTGGTTGAGATCGTCAAACTGCGCGGCCCGGCAGGCGATTGGGTCACGGCGACCTGGCCTGGAATTGTGGGCTGTCTGCACGGCGCTGCACCCGACCGGTTTGCGATTGCGTTGAACCAGGCGCCCGAGCGGCAGTCCGGCTTTGGGCGAGCCGGGGACTGGGTCGCCGCGAAGCGCCGGTTTCTAAGGGCTACGGGCTTGCCGCCGCCGCATCTGTTGCGGTTGGTGTTCGAGACGGCGCCTGACTTCGAAGCCGCGTGCGCCATGCTGTCCGAGACGCCTGTCGCAGCGCCCGTGATCTACACCATCGCCGGTATGAGGCCTGGTGAGGCTAGGACGATCGAGCGCACCGAAAACGCAGCCGCGATCGCCACGCAACCTGCGGCGGGCAATCACTTCGAGGCCTTGACCGATGGTCGATGGCGTCCGCGGGGTTATGACAGCCCGGGCCGCCGGTCGGCCGTGTTGGCCACAGATGCGCCGCCCGCGCTGGATGCGCTCGCCGCACCGATCCTCAACCCTTTGACCCGCCTGGCTGTGACAGCATCGGGCGATGGTGCGCTGTCGGTCGCTGGCTATGATGGCGACATGCGACTAACCGAGGTAACGTCGGCCACGGTCTGACTTACGGGGGCACTCTGACTTATGGGGGCAACATGGAGATTGCAGTTCTTGGCGGTGGCAACGGGTCCCTCGCGGCAGCGGCCGATCTGACGGAGCACGGCCGCCGCGTGCGCTTGTGGCGCCGCGATCCGGCGATAGTCGCGGAGATGCAGCGGGCGGGACCGTTGATCCTGAAGGACCATGAGGGAAGCCGTCCGGTCGAGATTGCCGTGATGACCTCGGACCTTGCCGAGGCTGTCGCGGGGGCCGAGTTGATCGTCTGTCCAACGCCCGCGATGGCGCAGCCTGACATTGCGGCTCGCCTGACGCCTCTGTTGAGTGATGGGCAGGTTGTCTTCATGCCACCGGGCACCTTTGGGACGTACCTGATGGCCAAGGCGATGCGCGAGGCCGGTAACACAGCCGATGCCAGCTTTGCGGAAGCGGGCACGTTGCCTTGGCTGACCCGTAAGCACGGCGCGGAGACCATCGCAATCACAACCCGGGCGTCGCGCCTGCCGACGGGTGTGCTGCCGCTGAAAAACAAGGAGCACACGCTGGCGGTGATCCGGCGCGCCTTTCCATCGGTCGAAGATGCGGGCGACGGGCTTTCCGGCGCTTTGATGAATGCAGGGCCGATCATCCACCCGCCGTTGATCCTGATGAACGCCGGGCCGATCGAGCATTTCGAGCGTTGGGACATTCACAACGAAGGCACGCAACCGTCGATCCGCCGCGTGACTGATGCGCTGGACGCTGAGCGGATCGCGACGCGAGAGGTGCTTGGCTATAGGGGGCCGCATTTCCCGCTGATCGACCACTACACGACCAGCAATTGGATGTATGGCAACCTTGCGCATGACAAGCTGACGGACTCTGGCGATTGGCGCGAGCGGCTTGTTCTTTCCGAGCATCGGTACATGCGTGAGGACGTGGCGATGGGATTGGCGTTTCTGGTCTCGGTGGCCGAGTGGGCGGGGGTGCCGTGTCCGGTCGCGCGGGGCTTGCTGGCGCTCGGCTCCGCGATCTGCGGCGAAGACTTCCGGCAAACCGGGCGAACGTTGGAGAGCCTTGGCGTGTCCGGGATGGACCGGTCCGCTATGTCGGCCATGCTGGAGGTGGGGCCGTGAGCGCGCCTCTCGGCCCGGCGGCGCCGTTCCTCATCGTTCGGGATGTCTCCGCAACGGTCGCCTTCTATCGCGATGGTCTGGGATTTCATGTCTCGCATCTCGCCCCCGAGGAAGCTCCGTTCTTTGCCGTGATCGAGCGCGGCAGTGCGCGGATCTTGCTGAAGGCGGTCGAGGTGGCGCCGCTGCCCAATCCGGTGCGGGATCCCGACGCACGGTGGGACGTGTTCTTGAGCGCATCCGATCCGGATGCGCTGGCCGCGGAGTTCCTTGGCCGAGACGTCGCATTCGCGGCGCCGCTGGCTGATACCGATGACGGATTGCGCGGGTTCGAGATTTCGGACCCGGACGGTCATGTGCTGTTCTTCGGACGGCCTCTGTGATGCCCAGAGAGGAACAGATCGCGGCTGCCGGTGCGGGCCGGATGGGCCGCGGCTTGGCCGTTGTCTTCGCTTTGGCTGGTCACAGAGTATCGCTGATCGACCTCAAGATTCGCGAAGATGCGCCGGACTACCTCGACAAGGTTCGGGACGAAATAGGTGCGACGCTCGACATGCTGGTGGCGTGTGGGATGATCGGCGCAGGAGATTTCGACCGGGTCGCGGCGCGCATCGACTACGTCGCTGAATCCGATGCCGCGTCCGCGCTGGCCGCGGCGGATGTAATCTTCGAGGGCGTGCCGGAGGTGCTGGACGCCAAGCGTGATGCCTTCGCGACCATCGGAGAACACGCGCGGCGTGACGCCATCGTTGCATCAACCACTTCGACGATCCTGGCCGATGACCTGCAAGGCATGGTTGCGCAGCCTGAGCGGTTCCTGAACGCGCATTGGTTGAACCCGGCCTTTCTGGTGCCTTTGGTCGAGGTCTCGCCCGGTGCCGGAACGGACCCGGCGGTGACGGACCGATTGAAAGCGCTGCTGGAACGGATCGGCAAGGTGCCTGTCGTCATGAAGGCAAGCCCCGGCTTCATCGTGCCGCGTATCCAGGCGCTGGCAATGAACGAGGCGGCGCGGATCTACGAAGAAGGCGTGGCCAGTGCGGAAGACATCGACAAGGCGACCAAGTACGGGCTGGGCTTTCGCTTCGCGATCCTCGGAGTTCTCGAGTTCATCGACTGGGGCGGCGGCGATATCCTGCACCATGCCTCGCGCTACATGGCGGATGCGACGGGCGAGGACCGGTTCGAGGCGCCAGAAATCATCGGGCGTAACATGGCGGAGGGCCGGATCGGGCTGCGCTCGGGCGCTGGGTTTCTCGAGTATGACGGGATGGATGTGCCTGCGTATCAGCGCGAACGGTTGGCGGCATTCGTCGCGATGTTGAAGCATATGGGGATGGTGCCAAAGGTGCAGTGACGGTGGGCGGGGCGCCCACCCTACGCGCAGATCATGTGCGGGGACGGGGTTGGCCGTCAAATGACGGTGGGCGAGGCGCCCACCCTACGCGCAAATCATGTTTGGGGACGGGATTGGCGGTGAAGTGACGGTGGGCGAGGCGCCCACCCTACGCGCAGATCATGTGTGGGGACGGGGTTGGCGGTCAAGTGGCGGTGGGCGGGGTTCGCATCCTACGACCACATCGCCCGTGCCGCATCAACGATCATCTGCTCGGTGACCCGCAACTGATCCTCGAGGTTGGGCGCATAGGAGATCAGCGATCGGGGCGACCCCAGGCGCTTGATGCGGCAGGGCGCATGTTCAGCGACAGTCGCGGCAACCTCGGCGCCGAAACCGCCGACCTGGACGGATTCGTGGGCAATCAACAGGCGTCCCGTGCGGCGCACGCTTTCCAGGACGCTTTCCTTGTCCCAAGGCCAGAGCGAGCGCAGGTCGAGCACATTGGCGCCCACGCCCTCACCGGCAAGCGTCAGAGCAGCTTGGGTGGCGAGATTGGCTGTGTTCGACCAACTCACGATGGTCAGGTCATTGCCTTCGGTGCGGCGCCGAGCTTTGCCGAACGCGTAGTCCTCTGCCACATCCACTGGGCCTTCGAGCGCCCAGATGTCCTTGTGTTCCAGATAAACCACGGGGTCGTCGCAGGCGATTGCCGCGCGCATCATCGAATAGTTGTCTTGCGGGGTTGCCGGGCAGCAGACCACCAGCCCGGGGATGTGAACGTACCAGCTTTCCAGCGACTGCGAGTGCTGGGCGGCCGAGGACCGCCACATGCCCATTGGTTTGCGGATGACCATCGGCGCGCGCGACTGGCCGCCAAACATGAAGCGGGCCTTGGCGATCTGGTTGACCAACTCGTCCGTGGCGCAGAGCGCGAAGTCGGCAAACCGCATCTCGACAATGGGACGCGTGCCGACCAGCGCGGCACCAAACGCAGCACCCATGATCGCGGCTTCCGAGATCGGCGCGTCCGAGATCCGGTCAGGGCCGAATTCCTCGGGCAGGTCGGCATATTGCTTGAAGACGCCGCCGCGGCCCAGATCTTCGCCAACGCACCAGACAGTGGGATCCTGGCGCATGGCATCGGCGACGGCACGGGCAGCGGCCTGGGCGTAGGTCATCTGCTCCATCAGAACGCCTCCCGTGCCGGAGAGCCGATGTCCTGCACATCGTCAAACACGGTGTTGTCCGCGGGCCAGGGCGCGATTGTGGCGTCAGCGAGCGTTGCTTCCATCTCGGTCACTGCGTCCGATCGCGCCTTGTCGATCTGGTCGGGTGGCTGTCCATGGCTCGCCAGCACGTCGCGTTGACGCTGGATCGGATCGTCCTCGGCCCATTGGCGGTCGGATTCGGCCTTGGGTCGATACGCCGCCGGATCAAAGTAGGTGTGCCCATGCAAGCGGTATGTCCGGGCGTGCAGGAACTCGGGCTGGCCGGTTTTGCGGATTCGGGCGATCAGCTCGGGCGCGAGATCTGCAATCGCCTCGGCATCGTTTCCGTCGATCTCGGTCGTGCGGATGCCGAAGCTGCGGGCGCGGGCAGCGGCGCCGTCTCCGGCAGTCATGTCCGAGGTCCGGGTCGAGGCGGAGTACTGGTTGTCCTCGCAAACGAACAGGATGGGAAGTTCGAACACGCCGGCCCAGTTGAGGCCTTCCAAGAACGGGCCACGGTTGATCGCCCCATCGCCGAAGATATCGACGACGATGCGCCCGTCGCCGAGCAGTTTCGCCCCGTGGGCAGCACCTGCGCCGATGTGGATGTTTGCCCCGACAACACCGTTTGCCCCGAGCATCCCGACGCCGAAATCGGCAATGTGCATCGAACCGCCCTTGCCGCCACAGCAGCCGCCCGCCCGCCCGAGCAGTTCCTTCATCATCGCGACCGGACTCGCGCCCTTGGCCAGAGTGTGGCCATGACCTCGATGCGTCGAGAGCAGCAGATCGGTTGTGTCGAGGGATGGCAGCAAGCCTGCGGGGATGGCCTCCTGCCCGATGCTCAGGTGGATGGCGCCCAGCACCAATCCGTCGCGCGTTGCCGCAAGTTCGGCCTGCTCCTCGAAGGCGCGGATACGCTCCATCATCCGCAACAGCGCCATGCCGCGATCGCGATCGTAGTTTGCCCGGTTCATGCCCCGCCTCCTTTTTCCAAAGGATGATGTGCAGGGCAGATCGCCGCGTCAATCAGGCGCTGGATCAGTTGCCTTCTGAGCAGATTAATCCGTCACGCGGCCAGGTCTTCGGCGCCTGTGATCATGGTTTGTGCGAGCAGACCATACGCTGCGGTCCATGCTTCCTCGACCTCCCGGGTGAACGCGGGGCCGAGGCCCTGATCCAGCGTCCAAAGCAGTGCACTGCCGACGGTGTCGTAATGTTCGGCCTGTACGCCGTACCCGCGGTGCCGACGGCCAAGCGCCATCACCTGAGGGACCAGCGCGTCGAGCTGTGACAATCCCTTGACTGCGACGTCCAGCATGACCACCAGTTTTTTACCCTGTTCGGTCAGGTCGCTGCTGAACATCGGCCTGAGCGCGGGATCAAGTTCGAAGAGACGCGCATAAAACAATTCGGCAACGTCATCGGCGCTTGGGACGAGTGTCTTGAAACTCTCTTGAACCAGCGAGATCTGTCGAGGCGTCATAGGTTTGCTCCGGCTTCATGGTTGCGGGTGCCGATGACGTTGGAGCACGTGCGTTTCCGGTCGATGTCTGAAGACGGAGCCAGACGTTTCAATTGTAACGGAGTGGCGCGACCGTTCAGGGATTGCCCCAATTGGTGCGCTGGCGGCTCGCGAAGTTGCGTTGCCAAACCGGTGCGATCACCGGGTGGCCCGCGACCGCGTGGGTCAGAGCCGTGCAGCGGGGCAGGTTCTCGCGTTCGCGGTGCCAGTTGTAGATCATCGCCATGTAGACATCCGCGACACTGAGGTTCTCGCCGAGGAGAAAGGGCTTGCCCGCCAGTTCAGCCTCCAGAAGCTCGAAGGCTTGCTGGTTGCGCGCGGCTTGTGCCTCGAGCAATGCACGGTGGCCGTTGGGATCCGTCGTGTAGCGGTCAGTAAAGGCAAACCGCAGGATGCCTTCGTACAGGTTCGCGCTGAGGAAAACGCACCACCGCATCAACGTCGCGTGCGCGTCAGTCCACGGCTCCGGTCCGGTCTGCGGCCCGGGCCATTTGCCTGCGATGTAGATCAGGATCGCGCCGGTTTCGGTCACCATGGTGCCGTCCGGGGTGATCAGGGTTGGCACCTGGCCCCAGGGATTGATCTTCTTGAAATCCTCCGGGATCGGGGTTGAGGGCTTGGAGTCGAGCGAGATCAGCTCATAGGGCTGACCGGCCAGTTCGAACGCCGCCTCGCAGGCGAACCCCCCGGAACCCGGGCGATTGTAGAGCGTGTATGTCATCGCGTGCTCCGCTGATCAGGCGTCGGGTCGCAATGTGTACCCCAAAACACCGATGGCGCAATTGCACACTCAAACCTTAGCGTTGGGAGGTTCTGTTCCAAAACGCTCGGGTGACTCGGGGTCGGAGTAGGAGGCTGTCGGACAGGACGCGGTGGCGCGCATCGTTCTACGAGATGCAGACTATCGTCCCACAGGGTATCGACCGGAAGCCTCTCAGTTCTCATCGGGCGCGGAAATCCGCCCCCGATGGCTCGCCGAGTTCCTAATCGCACATCGGGTGCGTTAGCAGTCGGTCAAGTGTTCGCAGGTGTATAACTGACAAGCTTGCCAGAACGGTTCCGGTCTGCAGAGCCAATCTTCCGCGTCCGCGCATACTGGATCGCCAATCCACGCTGGTCGACGAACCACTCGCGCACCCACCAGCGGTCTTCACACCTGACATGATAGGTGTCAAAGGTACCAGCCGGTACGGTCACGCTGACTTCCGCTTCGACCTTGCAATTCCGTGTGCTTTCCCATGCGTCGCCGTTGCTGTTCGTCCCGCTGTAGTCCCAGGTTTCGGTATTGCCGACGACCAAGGGAAAGATGCTTCCCGAGGTTCGCGTGGAAGTCTGAGTACCGGTGCTGCCGCCACAACTGTTCCACTCGGGATTCGGGCGAAAACCAGTGAAGTCGCGCTTCCAGGAGCAGCCGGAGCTTGACTTGCTGAGGACGAGGTTGCCGTCGGTCGACAAGATCTCGACTGCAAGCTCTGATCCATCCTGTTGAAGGATCGTATAGGATGCACCGGGCTCAGCAAGTCGCTGTTCCACCGGAGGCATCGGCGCCGATGCAGGTGTCAGGGACGAAGTCGTGCCGGATGTTTGACATGCCATCAACATGAGTGGCGCCAAGACTGTTGTTAAAATCGATGCGATGGATTTGTTCATTTTCACGCTCCTAACTTACGAGGAGGAAATTTGAACACAGATACTGGTCGGGCACAACGGAACCATGATTGGAGCGTCGGTCTTAGGCTTGTTATTGACCCGGTTCGTGGAATTCGACGCAGGACCAACCGGTTTTGGCCGAAATTCATTGTCCGATGGTTCGAGGCGCCTGCGCTATGTGTTCATGCGAGCGATCCCGCACCCAAAGCTTGCCGCACCCTTCGTCCGCTAAATCTGAACCTCGATTAAAGCTCGGCGCAAACGATCATTCTCATCGCTATTCTTCATGATTCGTTCCCATGCTTTCCCAACATACTTTACGGCGCGCGGCGGCAACACCTGCTTGATGCTTCCGATATCCAAACAAAGCACTGCCACAAACGTTGCTAATGCGTGGGCTCTTGTGGGCTGGCGCATGTAACCCATCCACCCCGCAGCCTTTGCCGCAAGCATCTCGATCACGCCCAAGCCCATCGTGATGACATGGAGATCGGTGTTTAGTTCCTCAAATTCAGTACCGCCCGGCGCTTCGTGTGCCAGCGTGCCTATCAGCAGCAACGGACGATCAAGGAGATTTGGATCATACCGTAGACCATGATCATTGCTGCCCTCTCACGTACCAGCGATGAAGCTGGTGAGGCCGTATTCATGCCGGAACTCATCAGGTAAGACATCAAGCGGCGCAACGCTGATTTGGGCGTCTTCAAGTTTCATGATCTGTTTTAAATCGTCCACTAGGCCTTCGACCGTGGCGACGTCTTGACCCCTGGGTGTTGGGAAAAAGTTCGGACGTCGGTAGAACGAGTTTGGTCTCAGCCTTTAGAGTCTTCCGTTCAATTGCCCACTCGAAACTATCAATGATCCACGCACGGGTGTCGGGATCAACTGGATCCCCTCGCAAAAGGCCAAACACGCCTCACCGCCCCTTCTTGCGCTTCCCATACTTCGTCGCTCTGGTCCCCGGTTTACCGGACGATGACCTCGCCTTGGGGGTCGTGTCAGCGACGGCGTTCTCGATCGCCGACTGGCGGGCGAGCGGATCGTCAGCGACGGCCAGATCGACGGCCTCGAGACGCCGAACCTCGTCGCGGAGGCGGGCAGCCTCCTCGAACTCCAGGTTCTCGGCGGCTTTCATCATGTCCTTGCGCAGACCATCCAGATGCGCCTGTAGGTTCGCACCGACCTTGGCCTTGTCGACCTTGGCGGTGACACGGTTCATGTCGACGTCGCGCTCGTAGGTGCCGTCCATGATGTCCTCGACGTTCTTCTTGACCGTCTCGGGCGTGATCCCGTGTTCCTCGTTATAGGCGACCTGCTTGGCGCGGCGGCGATTGGTTTCGGCAATCGCGCGCTCCATCGAGCCGGTGGTCTTGTCGGCATACATGATCACCTTGCCCTCGGCGTTGCGGGCGGCGCGGCCGATGGTTTGGACGAGTGAGGTCTCGGAGCGCAGGAAGCCCTCCTTGTCCGCGTCCAGAATGGCGACCAGCGCACATTCGGGGATGTCCAACCCCTCGCGCAGAAGGTTGATGCCGACGAGAACGTCGAAGGCGCCGAGCCGCAGATCACGCAGAATTTCGATGCGCTCCAAGGTGTCGATATCCGAGTGCATGTAGCGCACACGGATGCCATTCTCGTGCAGGTACTCCGTCAGGTCCTCGGCCATGCGTTTGGTCAGCACGGTGACGAGCGCGCGGAAGCCTTCGGCGGCGATGCGGCGGCATTCGTCCATCAGGTCGTCGACCTGGCTGTCTACCGGGCGAATTTCGACTTGCGGATCCACGAGGCCGGTTGGGCGGATGACCTGCTCGGTGAAAACCCCGCCGGTGCGTTCGAGTTCCCAGCCTGACGGCGTGGCCGAGACGAAGACCGATTGCGGGCGCATGGCGTCCCATTCCTCGAACTTCAGGGGCCGGTTGTCCATGCAGGACGGCAGGCGGAACCCGTGCTCGGCCAGCGTGAACTTGCGCCGATAGTCGCCTTTGTACATGCCGCCGATCTGCGGCACCGAGACATGGCTTTCATCTGCGAAGACGATGGCATTGTCGGGAATGTACTCGAACAGCGTCGGCGGCGGCTCGCCCGGTTGGCGGCCGGTGAGATACCGCGAATAGTTCTCGATCCCGTTGCAGGCGCCGGTCGCCTCGATCATTTCGATGTCGAAATTCGTACGCTGTTCCAGGCGCTGGGCTTCCAGCAACCGGCCCTCGGCGATCAGGCGGTCGAGGGTCATGCGCAGTTCGTCCTTGATGCCCTTGACGGCCTGGTTCAGCGTCGGGCGCGGTGTGACGTAGTGCGAGTTCGCGTAGATCCGGATGCGGTCGAGCTTGTCTGTTTTTGCGCCTGTCAGCGGATCGAACTCGTCGATGGACTCCAGGTCTTCGCCGAAAAATGAGAGCTTCCAGGCGCGATCTTCGAGGTGGGCGGGCCAGATCTCGAGGCTGTCGCCCCGGACGCGGAAGCAGCCGCGCGCGAAGCCGCCATCGTTGCGGCGATATTGCTGGGTGACCAGCTCGCGCATGATGGTCTGTTGGCTGTATTCGTTGCCGGTGCGCAGGTCCTGGGTCATGGCGCCGTAGGTCTCGACCGCGCCGATGCCGTAGATGCAGGAGACCGAGGCGACGATGATCACGTCATCGCGTTCGAGCAGCGCCCGGGTCGCCGAGTGGCGCATCCGGTCGATCTGCTCGTTGATCTGGGCTTCCTTCTCGATATACGTATCGCTGCGCGGGACGTAGGCCTCCGGCTGGTAGTAGTCGTAGTAGGACACGAAATACTCGACCGCGTTCTCGGGAAAGAAGCTCTTGAACTCGCCGTAGAGCTGGGCGGCCAGTGTCTTGTTGGGCGCGAGGATGATGGCGGGACGCTGCGTCTCCTCGATCACCTTGGCCATGGTGAAGGTCTTGCCAGTGCCCGTGGCGCCCAGCAGGACCTGATCCTGTTCGCCGCTCTTCACGCCCTGGGCCAGTTCGGCGATGGCAGTCGGCTGGTCGCCTGCGGGCTGGAACGGCGTTTGCATCACGATGCGTCTGCCGCCTTCGAGCTTGTCGCGATCGCGCGCGTTAGGCGCGCGGGCAGCGGGTATCACGGTATCGGTCGGAATCACGGTTTCGGTGGTCATGCCCTTTTATATGGGAACCGCCCGGGACGCGTCCATGGACGTCCGCAGGCGATCCGCCGAATTCGGTCAGGTTTGCCGCTGAAAAAGAAGTCAGAGATCCTGATGTCGTGTTTTCCCTTTCATCTCGGTGAACTCGCAATGAAATACGTCAAAGATAACTTTTTCGTCCTGTATGAAGCAGTCCGATTTAATCGCGAAGTAATTCAAGCGCCGCGTGACACCCTTTCCTCGAAGAGTCTCCAGTACGCACTCGCAGTCGAATTTCAAGATTGAAACTGCGTTTCCAGCGGGGCCAGATGTTGTTATCGATTCGATATTGAAATCGCTCATCAGAGTTGTGGCAATGATTTCAATCAGTGTATTTTCATCTATGATTGAAAGATCAATAACTGCATTACCATTGGCCTCGGTGCTTCCTAAAGAACCATATTTCTCGCGCAATGACATGCGAGTTTCATTACCTTTCTTATGAAAATTCTTGAAATGAAATCCTTTGCTCTGAAGCTGATTCTCCCACTTCGCCGCGATGCTTTCCTGAACGTTCTTCGCGCGTTTGACCCACTCTTTACCTTTTCTGTCGAGCTGACTCTCGTCGAAAGGATTTGCTTTTACAGTCGTGCTCAGCGCGCGTTTATCCTGGCGATCGAGTGCCTTCTTTTCGCGAAATTGCGGCGATTTATATCGCTCAGCGAGCGTCTTGTCATCGATGGTGAAGTCTTTTTCAAACTCTTTCCGTTCTAGCTCTTCCTTTGTCATGTATTTATCACGGTTGGATGGAATTATACCTTCATCAATTTTACTCGTACTGATATG
Source organism: Pseudomonadota bacterium (assembly GCA_038534135.1). Lineage (GTDB taxonomy): Bacteria > Pseudomonadota > Alphaproteobacteria > Rhodobacterales > Rhodobacteraceae > Thermohalobaculum. The sequence goes on from JBCAXJ010000032.1 coordinate 18,050, forward strand.
TTTCCAGAAGAAATTGGAGACATCCCGGGTTGATCCTTCGATCTTTGGACCCTGGCGGCCCAAGTATATAACAACTTGCTTGCCACTCCGCTGCACCGTCCACACTTGCACACGACCAGAATGTCCGCCGCCATCCCGAGCTATACCGGTTTCACTGTCTTGGGCGGGTTTGTCTTCAACTGGAAGTTCCATGGCTAATCCTCCGTGGTTCTGTTTTTCAATCTTAAGATGATAGCATTTGGCGCGGTGCACTTCACCAGGAATTCGGGCCCCGCGAAGCTATGTTGCGAACCGTGCGCAGGGCTTTGGTGCGATGCGGATTTCGCACTGATTCTTCGAATCGAAGTGGATTTGTGCAGTCCGCAAAAATCGAGCGAAATTGTGTCTAGATCATGCCGGACTTATGAGAATGGCATGCGAAATGCGAATGAATTCAGGAACATAACCGAAACCGTTAACTATTTTCTCCGGTAGGTGGGGAATCGGTTGACCGAACTCCCGTTAAAGGTGTATTAACTTCTTGCAAGCAGCAGATCGCCGCCAGCTTGGTGCAACATCCACCCCACCCTCGCTCCCTGCACCTGGTTGGCGGCGTGACTTCCCAAGACACGCCGCCGATACCAAGGTCTAGGCAAGTCGCTCTGCCGGACCGCGTCCCTCCTGACTGACTGGTAGATCGCGCCGTTGACGGCATGCGTTGCCACGGCGTAGCTGGCGCAATCATGAAAAGGGGCGGGCGATGATCTGGTCGGATATTCTTGCATTCACGGTCGTCGCGGCCCTGCTGGTGATGTCACCCGGGCCAAACGGTCTGTTGATCGCGAAGACCGTTCCGACATCGGGCCGCATCGCAGGTGTGTCCAACATCGCAGGGTTCGTCGCGGCGTTTTATGTGCACGGAGCGCTGTCGATCCTGGGGATCTCGGTTCTGCTGGTTCAGTCCGCGACCGCCTTTACGATCGTGAAGATCCTGGGTGCTGCCTACCTCTGCTGGATCGGCATCAAGGCACTGATCGAGGCTTATCGCGGTGTTCAATCACAAGCGTCGCCCACACCTGCGAGACGCCACCGAACCCTGCGGCGCGCCTTTGTCGAGGGGTTCTTGACCAACGCGCTGAACCCGAAGGTCTCGATGTTCTACCTCGCCGCGTTTCCCCAGTTCATCCCGGTCAGTGAGGCCGCGGTGTTGTCCGCATTCCTGCTCGTGTCCTTGCACGCACTGATCAACGCGGTCTGGTTCGGCGCGATGGTCGTGCTGTTTGCGCAAGTCACGGCCCTCTCACGCAGCGGCAGTGTTCAGCGCAGGTTGAAGGCAATCACCGGACTGGTCTTCATCGGATTCGGCGTCAAGCTGGCGACAACGCGTTTGACGCTCTGATCTGCCGGTGACTTCTGCCTTGAAAGAAACGGCGCCCGCCGGGGGAAGCGGGCGCCGCTCTTTCGTCTGAACGGAGTGCAGGGGGAGGAGAAACCCCGGGGCCGTTAGCGTCAGACGAAATCCGATTGATCGAATTCGGAAATATCGGTGCGGATGAACGTCACGCTTTGTGCCGGATCACTGTTCAACGTCATGATCGTGTCACGGTCCCGGATCCCGCCGGTCGTGAACGTGAAATCGTTGAAGCCGAGTCCGACGGACGAGAAGTCGAGCACGTCGATGCCGTCTTCGAAATCGCGGATCGTGTCCGCCCCGAAGGCTGCGTGATTGAAGACGAACTGGTCGATGCCGCGTCCACCCTTCATGTAATCGTTGCCAAGTCCGCCCTCGATGATGTCGTTGTTGGTGCCGCCGTCGATACTGTCGTCGCCGTCGCCACCGAACAGGCTGTCATTGCCGCTGCCGCCCCGCAGATTGTCATCTCCGGCAAGTGCGATCAGCAGGTCATCTCCTGCGCCACCGCTCAGGCGGTCGACACCATCCCCCGCATAGAGTTGGTCGTTGCCGCGGTCTCCCGAGAGCCGGTTGTCGCCGTCCCCGGCGATCAGCAAGTCGCCTCCCGCCCCGCCGCGCAGGTTGTCGTCACCGGCACCTGCGTAAAGCTCGTCGTTGCCGTTGTCTCCGCTCAAGCGGTTGTCGCCTTCGGCACCGAAAAGGATGTCATCATCGTTCCCGCCGCGCATCCGGTCATTGCCGTCGCCCGCCGTCATGACGTCGTTGCCGTCTCCACCTGAGAATGTGTTGTTGCCCTCGGTATCCGTGATGATGTCGACACCGGCACCGCCGTCCATGCGGTCGTTTCCAGCGCCGCCGTAAAGCTCGTCGTCACCGTCCCGGCCGATGAGACGATCGTTTTCGGTGCCGCCGAACAGAACATCGTCCCCGGCCCCGCCGTCCAGGGCATCGCGCCCCGCACCGCCGGTTATGTCGTCGTTGCCGCCGCCGCCCGACATCCGGTCACGGCCGTCACCGCCCACGATCTCGTCGTTTCCAGCGCCGCCATCGATGCTGTCATCGCCCAGGCCGCCATCCAGATTGTCGTCGCCAAATCCGCCATAGAGCCGGTCGCGGCCCAAGCCGCCATCGATGTCATCAGCGCCTCCGCCACCATAGAGCTTGTCCCGTCCGTCGCCACCGTTCAGTATGTCGGCCTCGAGCCCGCCGTCGAGCATGTCGTCGCCGCCATGACCCATCAGCGTGTCGGCGTAGTCCGTCCCGGTCAGAGTGTCCCTTCCGGCGCCCCCGGCCTGGGTAACAATGACATCCTGGCCTTCGATCGTGATCTGAACGTTTGCTGTATCCGTGCCGCCGTTCCCGTCTGACAGCGTGTAGCTGAACGTCTCGGTTGCGGTGTCGCCATCATCCAGGTTCGAGAATGCATCATTCTGATCATAGCTGAACGTACCGTCCGCATTCATGGTCAGAAGTGCACCTGATGCCAGCGTGATCGTGCCGTTGAAGGACTGACCGTCGACTTGCGTGACCGCGAGCGTGTCGCTCGTGTCGGCATCGCTGTCATTCGCCAGAAGATTGCCGTTGAGGGCCAGATCCTCGTCCACGGTGAACGTGTCATTCACAGCGCTTGCTGCGTCATTGGCGCCCGTGATGGTGATGGTCACCGTCGCGGTGTCGGTCCCGCCGTCGCTGTCTTCGATGGTGTAGGTCGCTGTCTCGGTTGCGACCTCGCCCACGCCCAGGCTGTCATACGCGCCGTTCGTGTCGAACGTGATCTGACCGTTGGAGGTGACGGTTGCCGTGGCTCCAGAGGCCATCGTGATGGTACCCGGAGCGGTTCCGTTGACCGCCGTCACCGCAAAGCTGTCTCCGTCCGAATGGCTGTCGGCGCCCGAGCCGTTGTCGGCGAACAGGTCGACGGTGATCGTACCGCCCTCGGCAACCGTGAGTGCATCGTTCTTGGCATCCGGATCGATTGCTGCGGGCGTTGGAGTTGGCCCAGGCGCCGTGCCGCTCCCGACAAGGTCGCCATACGCCACGGTCTGATCGTCGAAGATCAGGTTTTCGATCGAGTCGAACACACGGTCGATACCCTCGCCGATGACGTCGAAGAAGCCCGAACCTTCGGTGAAGGTGAAGTCGGCGTAGGCGCCAGTGAAGACTGCCGCGTCGGTTCCTGTACCGCCAATTAGGTGGTCGTCGCCGGCACCGCCTGTCAGAGTGTCATCGCCGCCGCCGCCATCCAGCGTGTTGTTCGCATCGTTGCCAATGATCACGTCATTGCCGCTGCCTGACGTGGCGTTCTCGATCACGACGCCTTCGGCAAGCTGCATATTGCCGGTCTCGCCCCCGATATCCGAGGTGGTTGCTTGTGTCATCGACCCGTCGGTGACCGTCAGATCGATCCGCTGATCAGCGAAATACCCGGAAAAGTCGACCGTGTCCGTGCCGCTGCCGTCGACGATGGTGAAGGCCATGCTGTCGGCATAGGTCGCGAGATCGGCCCATGTCGTCGAGACGCTGCCGCTGATGTTTGTGTTGAAGCCATAAACGGTGTCGCCCGAAAACGCGTTGTCGGAGGTGAAACCGTACTCGGCATAGAGGGTGTCGAGCGCGATCCAATCGACGGCCATCGGGCTGAGCAGGAAGGCATAGCTCGCATCGATCGCCGTGTTCTGGCTCTGGCTGAAATAGGACATCATCGAGCCTTGCCAGCTGTCATTGGCAAAGCGCGCGTCGCTGGAATAGCTGGCTGAACCGTTGTAGTTGCCCTGGTGGCCCAGGCCCATGGCGTGACCAATCTCGTGGAGGATTGTCTGGAATGTGTACCCGTCGACCGCGCTGCTGCTGCCATACCAGTTCGACGCGACGTTGATGTTGGCGTAGCTGATATAACCCTGGCCGCCCACGACACCGTAAGCCGATCCAGCATAGGCGCCTGAACTGTTATCGGAGAAGCGGAAATCAGCGCTGGCACTGCTGGATTCGACAAAGTCGATGCCGAGGACTTCCTCGTAGACCTTGAACGCCTCACGCACGAGGTCTTGGCGTTGGCTGCTCAAGCCATTCGAGTCGCCTGAGTGGCCGGAGATGTTGAACGTCAACGTGCCGTTCTTGGCCTGATATCCGCTGTCGCCCAGGTTCCACTTGAAGTCCTGGCTCCAGTAATCGTCGTAGAGCTGTTTGGCGAGCGTATCGAGCGAGGCCATGTTGCCTGCGCTGGCTGTCGCGACCTGCAATTGGTAGTCGCCGGCGTTGTTCTGGTCGGCAAATCCTTCGACGCGGAGGAAGATTTCGCCGCCATCTTCCGCGGTGAAGGTCAGGCGCGAGTCGGTGTCGCTACCCAGCGCGATGTCGTCATTGGTCCCGATCAGGTTGCCATCCCCGTCGTAGATCGACAGGACCGTGTCCTCGAGCGCATTGTCCCCCGCGCCGAACAGGTCGATCGTGACGGTTTCGCCTGCGCCGAGGTCAAGACGGAACGTCTCGTTGCCCCCGGCGGCCAGCGTTCCTGTGATTGCGTCGCCAATGGACACGTCTTCGACTGGCACGTCTGTAGAAATGGTTTCTGGAGTGACCGCCTGGGCAGTTCCGGCTTTTTCGAGATAGTCGGCGATCTGCGTGTGAGCGCCGTTGATGGCATTCACAGGATCAGATGCACACAGGAAGCACATGAGCGAAACTCCTCTCAAATACGTACGCAACTCGTCACTGAGTTGAGGGGAATGTGCGTGAAATCTCTTTCGAATTTCCCAAATGATTTGGTTAACTTGCATTCGGGGAAAATTTTCGACGAACGCTCGCACAATGCGAGTCCCGCTCCGGGACAGAGTCGTTCGGATCTGGCTCGATCTGAGGCGTGGTTTGTGTGGGATCTCGTTTTAGGGCGTTGCATCCTGCCCGAAACCGAATCCGTGCGACCCAAAGCTTGCCCGTATTGCCAACTGCAAAGGCCGATGAATCGGGACGCTATATCTCTTGCCTGCTTGACCCATTCACGCGATATCAACCGTCAGGCTGCAGGACGCAGGTGGACGACGGAGAACGATCATGCAGGCGCGCATATATCAACCGGCCCGCAGTGCCATGACCTCGGGGCAGGGCAATACGAAGAGTTGGGTGCTCGAGTATGCTCCCACGGAACCGCGCCGCATCGATCCGCTTATGGGCTGGACCAGCTCGGGCGATATGAACAGCCAGGTGCGGTTGAACTTCGCCACAAAGGATGCCGCAATCGACTATGCACGCAAGCATGGGCTCGCCTATTCCATCGAAGAGCCAAAGAAGCGGAAGGCAAACATTCGCCCACGCGGGTACGGCGGGAACTTCGCACATGACCGCCGTGGCGCCTGGACGCACTGACGATCAGCGCTTGTCCGAGCGAGTGCATCAATCCGGCTTTAAGCAACTCAGACCACCAAAGCTCTGAGGACCGGAACCAGGAGGTCAGGCATGGCAGGCAACGGCGGCATTTATCCGGTCATTATGTGCGGCGGGTCAGGGACCCGATTGTGGCCATTGTCGCGAAAGTCCTACCCAAAGCAGTTCAGCCCGCTTTTTGAAGGCGGCACACTCTTCCAGCGAACGATAGAACGATTGAGCGGGCAGGGGTATCGCGCTCCGCTCTTGCTGACCAATCAGGACTTCCGCTTCATCGTGGCAGAGCAGCTTTCGGATGCAGGATCGGATGCAACATCGATCGTGATCGAACCGGAAGGGCGAAACACCGCGCCGGCTGTTTGCGCGGCTGCGCATCTGGTGGCGCGCGAGGATCCGGATGGGGTTCTGCTCGTGCTGCCGTCGGATCACATGATGGCCGACGTCGATGCGTTTCACACCGCGATCGATCATGCGGTTGCGGCGGCGCGGGACGGGCAGATGGTCACGTTCGGAATCAAACCGGACCGGCCCGAGACCGGATATGGATACATCGAGCTTGACGCCGCGCCCGGAGACGGCGCCCAGCCTTTCGTGCGCTTCGTCGAGAAACCGGATGCGGCGCGCGCTGCGGAAATGCTGGCATCAGGAACGTTCCTTTGGAATTCGGGGATGTTCGTCTTCTCGGTGAAGTCGATCCTGTCAGCTTTTGCGGCGCACGCGCCGATTGCCGACGCAGCCTGCAAGGCATCGGTCGACAAGGGGAAAACGGATCTCTGCTTTTTTCGCCTTGATCCCGACAGCTACGCAGCCGCGCCCGACATCTCGATCGACTTCGCGATCATGGAGCATGTGCAGGGAAAGGTCGTGCCAATCGATTGCGGATGGAACGATCTGGGGTCGTGGAAAACCGTGCTGCAGGAAACGCCGCAGGATCAGACCGGGACCGCCGCTGGGCCAGGGACCGTGGCGATTGAGTGCGAGACATCGCTTTTGCGGTCGGAGGACCCGGACACAAGGCTAGTCGGACTGGGTTTGAAGAACATCGTTGCTGTTGCAACGCGCGATGCGGTTCTGGTCGCCGATATGGAGCGGACCCAGGACGTGCGCTTGGCGGTCGATGCGCTGAAATCCCAGGGGGCGCCGCAGGCGACAGAGTTTCCGCGCTGTTACCGTCCGTGGGGCTGGTACGAAACGCTGGCGCTCGGCACGCGGTTCCAGGTCAAGCAGATCATGGTCAAACCGGGCGGGCGGCTCTCGCTCCAGAGTCATGTGCATCGCTCCGAGCACTGGGTTGTCGTTGCTGGATCTGCGAAGGTTACGGTCAACGACGACGTCCGGCTCTTGTCCGAGAACGAGTCGGTCTACATCCCCCTGGGCGCGATCCATCGCCTCGAGAACCCCGGCAAGCTGGATCTTCACTTGATCGAAGTGCAGAGCGGCGCGTATCTGGGCGAGGACGACATAGTCAGATACGAGGACGTCTACGCCCGCAGCTAACCGCTGACGCCGTGACGATCCAGACACGAGAGGCAGAATGGCACTTCCTGTCACGGCGATCATCGCCGGATTGCTGGCACTTTGGATGATCTTTCTGCAAACCCGGGTGATCGGGTTCCGGCGCGGTACGCGTGTCTCGCTGGGGCATGCGGACGATGTGATGGGTGAGCGTTTGATCCGCGCGCACGGCAACGCCGCCGAGAACATCCCAATCTTCCTGATTTTGCTGGGGTTGTCAGAAGGCCTTGGCACACCGGCCTGGGTGCTCTGGCTCCTCGGGTTGGCGTTCATTGCAGGGCGGCTGCTGCACGGAATTCACTTCTTCAAGGTCCGGCAGGGCGGAATGATGCGCGTATTGGGTATGGTGCTGACTTTCCTGCCCTTGGGAGCAACGGCCCTGGGCGTGATTGGACATGGATTGGATTCATTGTGAGCGGCACGGATCTGGAAATCGCAAGCAACCTTCTTGATGCGGCGTTGAAGGCAGGCGCCGATCAGGCAGACGTTCTGGTGATTGCGGAAAGCGCTGTTGCGATCGGTGTCGCTGACCGGACATTGGAAGAGGCCGAACGATCGGAAGGGCGTGAGGCCGGTCTTCGTGTGATTGTCGGCGCGCGGCAGGCCTGTGTGTCCGGATCAGACATCCGGCCCGAACGACTGGCCGAGATGGCTGAGCGCGCTGTTGCGATTGCCCATGTGGCCCCCGACGATCCGCATTGCGGCCTCGCGGCGCCCGGGCAGGTCAGTGCCGGCGGTGAGATGCCAAATTTGGAGCTGACAGATCCGCAGGAAGGGCTGTCCCCGCAGGAACTCGAAACGCTTGCACGTTCGGCCGAAGATGCCGCGCTCTCGATCCAGGGCGTGACGCAGGTCGAACAGGCTCACGCGACCCGTACCGATCTGGCCATAACGATGATCGCGAGCAATGGGTTCAGTGGTGGATATCAGCGCAGCAACACCAGTGTTGGCGTCGCGGCGATCGCGGGTGAAGGCCTGGGTCGAGAACGCGATTACGCGGGAGAGACGCGTCGGCATCGGGTTGATTTGCCGATGCCCGAGGAAATCGGGCACCGGGCAGGCGAGCGCGCTGTTTCGGCCCTTGACCCCCGGCGTCCACCCGGTGGCGCAGTGCCAGTCCTATATGACGAGCGCGTTTCGAGCGGGCTTATCGGGCATTTGTTGTCGGCGGCGAACGGCACATCCGTGTCGCGCGGCGCAAGCTGGTTGCTTGAAGCCATCGGAGAGCAAGTTCTCCCGCAAGGTCTGGACCTCACCGAAGAACCACTCAGGCCGCGCGGACAAGGCTCTCGTCCGTTCGATGCCGAGGGGATCGCCTCCGCAGCGAGCGCGATCGTCAAGGATGGAATTCTTGAGCGTTGGGTGCTTGATCTTGCAAGCGCGCGGAAACTTGGTTTGCAAACCACGGGGAATGCGCGACGCGGTGTTGGCGGCCCACCGGGGCCGGGCACGACCAACGTGGCGCTGACCCAGGGAACGCGGACGCGCGCCGAGTTGCTGCGCGAGATGGGGACCGGGCTGCTGGTGACATCTTTCATAGGCTCGTCGATCAGCCCGACCACTGGGGCGTATTCACGTGGGTGCTCTGGCTTCTGGGTCGAAGGTGGCGAGATCGCGTACCCGGTCAACGAGATCACGGTCGCAGGCAGCCTGCCGCAGATGCTGAAATCGATTGTTCCTGCCAATGATGCCGATCCCTGGAAATCGTTCTCGGTGCCGTCGCTTCTTGTCGACGGGTTGACCGTCGGTGCATGACCGCACGCAGGATACCGGCCTACTGACAGATGCAGCACGTGCGGCGGGCAAGATCGCGCTCAAGTACTGGCGCACCGACATGGACCGGCGTGACAAGGATGACGGTGCGGGCCCGGTCACGATCGCTGATCTTGAAATCAACGACATGCTGCACGACCGGTTTCGGGACGCGCGCCCGGACTATGGCTGGCTGAGCGAGGAAAGCGAGGATGCGGCGGAGCGGTTGTCGACCGAACGCGTGTTCATTGTTGACCCGATTGACGGCACGCGCTCGTTCATCGCGGGCGAGGAGGGGTTCTCGGTCGCTCTGGCGATCGCGGAGCGTGGACGGATCGTATCGGCAGCGATCCATCTTCCCGCACGAGACGAGACTTTTTCGGCGACGCTTGGTAGTGGCGCGATGAAAAACGGCTCGGTCGTGCGCGCATCTCAGGCCGATGAATTGCAGAGCGCGACCGTCCTGGCGGCGCGTGTGCAGATGTTGCCCGATCGCTGGCCCGGCGGTGTGCCGCCTTTGGAACGCCATTTCCGTTCGTCTCTTGCCTGGCGGCTTGCTTTGGTCGCGGAAGGCCGGTTCGACAGCATGGTCACGTTTCGGAAATCATGGGAATGGGACATCGCCGCTGGCGCTCTGATTGCGGCAGAGGCCGGCGCGCATGTGACGAACGGCGACGGCGGCGATCTGAGTTTCAACAGCCCCGAGGCCATGCAAGCCGGGATCATTGCGTCCGCGCCAGCACTGCATCCCCAGATCCTTCGGCACCGTCGAGATAACCCATAGTGGGGCCAACGGCGCGTGCGGCTTGTGCCGGACTTGTCGATTGACCCGCTTGGCGCCCTCTGTATGGTGCGCCGCGAAACGGGATCACAGGAGCACGTGATGACTACCAAACTGCATCTCGTCTTTGGAGGAGAACTCGTCGACCCCCAGGGGACCGAGTTTCGCGATCCGGACAACATCGACGTGATCGGCATCTTCCCCAGCTATGCCAAGGCACATCAGGCCTGGAAGAACGCCGCACAGCGCACCGTCGACAATGCGCACATGCGGTATTTCGTGGCGCACCTGCACCGGCTCCGTGACGTCGAGCAAGAAGACAGCGCCGAGAACGCCGCACTGGGCAGCTAAGGACGCCGATGCCGCGGACCTCGGATGGCTTTGGCGGCTGGCTGCGTAAGGCGTCGTTGGGGCGATGGATCGCGGCGCATATCGGCGCGGCCTATGTGAGGCTGGTGAACCTGACGACGCGTTGGGATCGCCTTGGATCCGAGAATTACGCCAAGCTGCTCGAGCCCGGCACCGGTGTGATCGCAACCGCGTGGCACGGGCGGTTGTTTCTGGCGCCGATGTGGGTGCCTCGTGGATGGCGGGCGGTGGCGATGATCTCGCGCGCAGATGATGGGCAGGTTATCGCCGATCTCGTGGCGCGGTTCGGCGTCGTGTCCGTACGCGGATCCACCTACGACCGCGCCAAGGGACGAGACAAGGGAGGCGCTGGCGCCTTCGCGGAAGCCGCGCAGGAACTCGCGGGACGCAAGATCGTAATGGCGATCACGCCGGACGGACCACGCGGTCCGCGCATGCGGGCACAGCGTGGGATTGCGCAGCTGTCCATCGCGACCGGATGCCCCGTGCAACCGATCGCATTCTCGGCACGATGGGGCATTCTGCTGAAATCGTGGGACCGGTTTCTTGTGCCATTCCCGTTCGGACGCGGCGTTCAGATTTTTGGTGAGCCGCTCTGGCCTCCGGACACCGACGATGAACCGACCGTCAGCGGCTTTCTGTCCGAGATCGAGGAAAGCTTGATCGACCTGACGCAAAGGGCCGACGTTCTGTGCGGGCGCGACCCTGTTGCACCGCGATGACAACGCCTCTCGCTCTTCGCGCGTATCTTTTGGCGTCTGCTCTGGCCGAACCGTTTGGACGACCGGTTCTGAAGCGGCGTCTGAGGCGTGGAAAGGAAGATCCGGACCGTCTGCATGAGCGCTTGGGTCATGCGATGGAACCAAGACCAGACTGCGCTTTGATCTGGATGCATGGTGCGAGCGTCGGCGAGGCGATGTCGATGCTGCCGCTCATCTCGGCTTTCACGCATTCCCACCACAATCTGCGGGTGCTTGTGACAACGGGCACCGTCACATCCGCGAACAGGATTGCGCCGCTGCTACCAGAAGGGACCATCCACCAGTTTGTGCCCATTGACACCGCTGGCTCGGTGCAGCGCTTTCTCGATCATTGGCGGCCGGATCTGGCGGTTTGGGTCGAGAGCGAGCTTTGGCCGTGCTTGGTTTGGGAGACGGCGAGGCGCGAGATCCCTATGGCGCTGGTCAATGCTAGATTCTCCGAGGGTAGTGTTCAGGCCTGGCGCCGGGTGCCGAAAATGTTTCGCATATTGCTCGATTGCTTTCGGATGATCCGGACACAGGATCAGGAGACCGTGGCGCGACTGAGAGCGTTCGGTATCGAGGCAGAGTTTCTTGGAAACCTCAAAGCCTTGATACCGCCGTCCAAATCCGACGAGGGCCGGATTGGGGAGATCCTGCGTCAGATCGGCGATCGCCCCGTTTGGCTTGCCGCCTCGACCCATCCCGAGGATGAACCAGTGGTTCTCGAGGCGCATGTTTCTTTGCGAAGACTTTACCCGGGCGAGCAGCCGTTGCTTATCCTGGCACCACGCCATCCAGAGCGTGGGAACCAGATCGCGGAACGCATCAGGAATGAAGGTCTGAGTCTCGCACAGCGCTCGACCGGCGAGACGCCCACAGCCGGGACGGATGTCTGGCTTGTCGATACACTGGGCGAGATGGATCTTTGGTATGCCGCAGCGCAGGTGACGTTGGTCGGTGGCTCTTTCGGCACGCTCGGTGGGCACACGCCGTTTGAACCCGCAATGGCCGGGTCGGTTGTCTTGCATGGTCCAGATGTCGTCAATTTTGCGCCCGCCTACGCCGCGTTTGGCGAAGCGGGGGGCACGATCGCGGTGGAGTCGCCACAAGACCTTGCACGGCACGTGCACCTTCTGCTTACCGACCCGATTGAACGAGAGCGGATGCGTCAAGCAGCCCATGACACCCATGAAGCGTTGAAGCCGGATGTCGATGCGCTGGCGCATGAACTGATCGGCTTGGTCGGGGCAAAAGCATGAAAGCGCCGGCCTTCTGGTGGCATGATCGCGCATCTCCGGGGCTTGTTTCGTCGCTTCTGACACCCGCAAGCTTTCTCTGGCAGGCCGGTGGCGCGCTCCGCGCGGCTCGAACCGACGCTGCGAAGGCTCCGGTACCGGTTCTCTGCATCGGCAATCTCACGGCAGGCGGTGCAGGAAAGTCCCCAATGGTTGCTGCGTTGCAGCTTCGGTTGAGCGCGAAGCAGATCAATGCTCATGTTGTATCGCGCGGGTACGGTGGGCGATTGGTTGGGCCGCATCGGGTGGTAGAGGGCCGTGATACGGTCGAGGATGTCGGGGACGAGCCGCTTATGCTCTCGGCCAATGGTCCTGTCTGGATCGCGCGGCGGCGGGCCGAGGCCGCCGCGAAGGCTGCCGACGCGGATGCCGAACTGGTGGTTTTGGACGATGGATTTCAGAACCCATCGCTTTTCATGGACGCATCGATCGTGATGGTGGACGCGGTACAGGGCTTTGGAAATGGCCGCGTGATACCAGCAGGTCCTTTGCGGGAACCCGTTGACTCAGGTCTGGCCCGGGCCGATCTGGCGGTCGTTGTCGGAACACCAGAGGAGCGGTCGCATTGTTTGGCTCAATGGCCCGAGTTGCGCGGCGTGAGCGTCGTCGAAGCGGAACTGGTTCCGCAGCGCACCGGCTTGCCGATCTCTGGCGAGGCTGTGGTGGCGTTTGCCGGGATTGGGCGGCCCGAGAAGTTTTTCGATACATTGCGCGCGATGGGCCCGGAGTTGATCGCCACCCATGCATTCGGCGATCATCAGCATTATTCAGACGCAATTCTTCGGCGCCTGCAACGCGAAGCGCGCATGTCCGACGCAATGCTGGTCACCACGGAAAAGGACGCCGTCAGGCTTCCTGTCGCGATGCGAACAGAGGTTATGACGGTGCAGGTGCGCTTGGAACCCAGTGATTGGGCACCGATTGATGCGCTGATCCAGCGATTGCTGCAGACTACCTGAGCAGCGCAGCCGCCTCTGGCCATACCATTGGATCCGCTGCGACTTTATCACGGCAGAAGGTATTGCAGAAGCCGATCACGCGCCCCTGGACCTCGACGAGGCTGTCTGGCGCCACGTCCTTACCCGAAAACGGGCAATGAGCATTCATGGACGGTTTTCCAGTCACGGCGGTTCCGGTGACCTCGGGGTCATGTGGATTTGGGCGATCGTCGTAGTCAAATTCATAATGGCTCTGCAGATGCCGGTCCGCGATCCCCATTGCGCGCCAGCGCCGGACGGATGGGTGGCCGAGAACTGCGGCGACATAGGACAGGTCATCCTCTGCCATGGGCAGATTGTAAGTGGTGATACGGCTGGCAACGGGCGCGAAGAAGGCATCAACCGCCGAGAAGGCGCCAAACAGATATGGCCCATCCGAGGTTTTACGTGCACGCGCATGGCTCCAGAGCTTTGAGAGACGGGCGAGATCTGCATGAACGTCGTCGCTTACGACAAAATCTTTGTAAGCGCGCCGCATGTTCATTGGGCAGGCGTTCCGAAGCGCCGCAAATCCTGAGTGCATTTCGGCGGCGATCGATCTTGCCACTGGGCGTGCCGATGGGCCGACCGGCCATATACCTGCCTGAGGGAAGTGGTCATGCACGGTCTCGGCAATCGCGAGGCTATCCCAAACGATCACCGGCGCGCGCACGCCGTCGGATACAGCCAGGGCAGGGACCAGCCTGGACGGCGCCATTTCGGCACGCAACGTCTCGAAAGCGGCCGTGTTCATGTTTGCATAGCGGGTCGTGAACGGGACGCCGAACGCGTCCAGTAACAGCCACCCGCGCAGAGACCAGCTCGAATAGGCGTGGTCGCCAAGATACAGCGTGAAGTCCATGAGATGCTCCCTGTTCCAAGCCTGATCATCCGCGCAGTCGCATGGCCGCGCAAATCAGGAAAAGTGTTACAGCCCATCACGAAATTGCGAGAATGGAAGCAATTTCCAAATTTTCTTCCGTACCGAGTGATCTGTCCGCCATGACCGTTCGTAACCCTAACTATCAGCACATCGCGGAGGGACGAGATGGCGCAGGGAGAGAGTTCATCTAAAATGACACGGGCCGCAATGTCGGCCGAGTTGCTGGACGCAGACACAGAACGTGATCTTGCGGTCCGGTGGCGTGATCACGGTGACGATCGCGCATTACATCGCTTGGTGACTGCGTACATGCGTTTGGCGATTTCGATGGCAGCGAAGTACCGGCGGTACGGTGCGACGATGCCGGATCTGATCCAGGAAGCGAACATCGGTCTCATGAAGGCCGCATCGAAGTTCGATCCGGATCGTGGCGTGCGGTTCTCGACCTATGCTGTGTGGTGGATCAAGGCATCGATCCAAGACTATGTCATGCGCAACTGGTCAATGGTGCGCACCGGGTCGACGTCGTCACAAAAGTCACTTTTCTTCAACATGCGGCGGGTACGGGCTCAGATCGAACGCGAGCATGCGGCGCTGGGCTCTGAAATCGACAATGTCGAAATACGCAATGAGATTGCCGAAGAGTTGGGCGTACCTCTGCGCGATGTTGAAATGATGGAGGCGCGCCTCTCGGGCTCGGACTTCTCGCTTAATGCCCAGCAGTCCGGTGAAGAAGGCCGGGAATGGGTCGAGACGATCGAGGACGAGGGACCGCAAGCAGACGAGATCGTCACGCACCGCACGGACAATGACCGCGCGCGGACGTGGTTGACCGATGCCTTCGATGCGTTGACTGATCGGGAGCGCAAGATCATCGCGGCCCGTAAGTTGAGTGACTCGCCTGAGACGCTCGAAAGCCTGGGTCAGCAGTTTAAGCTGTCGAAGGAACGCATTCGCCAGCTTGAAGATCAGGCCTTGCGGAAAATGCGCAAACGGCTCGAGCGCAATCACGGGAACACGATCTCTGAATTGATCAGCGCATGAAGTCAGGTGGGC
The DNA here is from genome assembly GCA_038534135.1 of Pseudomonadota bacterium. Classification (GTDB taxonomy): domain Bacteria; phylum Pseudomonadota; class Alphaproteobacteria; order Rhodobacterales; family Rhodobacteraceae; genus Thermohalobaculum. The sequence continues at coordinate 33,194 of JBCAXJ010000032.1, forward strand.
GGGTCGAACACCTGCCCAGCATGCCTCTACGTGTCGGCGGGTCCACCCGCCAGCACAAACCGCTTGTCGCAGTATCCGCAATCGACCCAGCCATCCGGGCCGATTGACAGCCATACTTTCGGGTGCCCAAGCGCACCCCCGCCGCCATCGCAAGCGATCCGCGTTGATGTGACAACTTCCACTTCGGGAGCGTCAGTTCCGGGCATATCGGTTCTCCGGCATTCGTCGAGACGTGGGCACTATAGTCAACACGAACCGGTCAACAAGCCGTTGTCAGTGCGGCATCCGTGACCGGCAAGGACGACACCTCTCACGCGTCGGGTGGCGTGCGGATGACAAGGTTCCGGATCTCCGTCATGTCTTCCATCGCAAAGACGATGCCTTCTCGGCCTAGACCGGAATCCTTGACCCCACCGTATGGCATGTTGTCGACCCGGTAAGACGGCACGTCGCCGACCACAACGCCGCCAACATCCAGTTTGTCCCACGCTTTCTGGATTTTGTAGAAGTCCCGCGTAAAGATGCCTGCCTGAAGTCCGAACTTTGAATCATTCACCTCGGCGAGGGCATCGTCCCAATTGGAAAACTTCGAGAGAATTGCGAGTGGACCGAACGCTTCCTCGCGCACTGCGTTGGTGTCGTTCGGCACGTTCTCCAGAAGCGTCGCGTCCAGCATGTTGCCTTCCCGCTTGCCACCACAGAGCAACGTAGCACCTGCTGCAATGGCTTCCTGAATCCAGCCGTCGAGCCGTTTGGCTTCACCCTCCGAGATCATCGGTCCGATGAAGGTTTTCTCGTCTTTAGGATCGCCCGCGATAAGCGTTGCAGTCCTCGCGACGAGCTTCTCCCTCATCACGTCATAAACGTCCTCTTGGATCAGAATCCGTTGGACCCCAATGCAGGACTGACCTGATTGGTAAAACGCACCGAAGATGATGCGTGCGACCGCATCGTCTAGGTTGGTGTCCTTGTCGACGACGACAGCAGCGTTTCCGCCCAACTCGAGGACAATCTTCTTCTTTCCACAGCGTGCTTTCAGATCCCAGCCGACCCCAGGAGATCCGGTGAAGGAAAGCAGCTTCAGGCGCTCGTCAACCGTGAACAGATCGGCGCCGTCGCGCGAACACGGCAGGATCGAGAAGGCACCTGTCGGCAAATCGGTCTCCGCCAGAACCTCGCCCATGATGATCGCACCGAGTGGGGTCTTGGACGCGGGCTTCATGACAAACGGGCAGCCAACGGCGATGGCGGGCGCGATCTTGTGAGCTGCGAGGTTGAGCGGGAAGTTGAAAGGCGAGATGAACGAGCAAGGCCCGATCGGCACCCGTTTCCACATACCTCGATAGCCCTTCGCGCGGGGCGAGATATCGAGTGCCTGCAACTCTCCGTGCATGCGCGTCGACTCTTCCGCAGCGATCCGGAATGTATCGATCAGGCGGGTTGCCTCGCCCTTGGCGTCGTTGATCGGTTTGCCAGCCTCGACGCAGAGCGCATAGGCAAGCTCGTCGAACCGTTCCTTGAACCGCGCCACGCAGTGATCGAGGACGGCTTGCTTCTCGTAGCTTGCCAACTCGGCCATCGGTTCAGCGGCCTCGACGGCCGCGGCGATGCCGGCATCAATTGCGTTTGCATCGGCCAATGCACACCGGAAAGCGACCTCGCCCGTGTATTTGTCGGTAACCGCGAGGTCGGTGTTCGGCTGCTGCGCTTCGTTCGCCAAATAGTATGGGTAGATGTCCTGGAGCATATCTGGATCCTCTGCTTGTGGCGGAGCCCATCAGCCCGCCACCTCCCCCGCCCGCCCACCCGGAGGTGACGGGCTGATGGGAGGCCGGTGCGCGCTCAGATCGCGGCGCTTTGCTTCTTGATATCGATGTTCAGGATTTGATCGTTCTCGGCATAGTCGACCGGACAGTCGATCAGATGAACGCCGGGGGTTGAAAGACAACTCTCCAGCAATGACGAAAGCCCTTCCGAGCTTTCGACCCGGTGTCCGTGCGCGCCGTAGCTTTCGGCGTATTTCACGAAGTCGGGATTGCCGTACTCCAGACCCCAATCGACAAAGCCCATGTTTGCCTGTTTCCAGCGGATCATGCCATAACTGGAGTCGTTGAGGATCAGGCAGGTCAGGTTCATTCCGAGCCTGACGGCCGTCTCGAGTTCCTGGCTGTTCATCATGAAACCGCCATCGCCGCAGATCGCCATCACCTTGCGCTCGGGATACAGAAGGTGCGCTGCCATCGCCGAGGGCAGCCCCGCGCCCATCGTCGCCAGTGCATTGTCGAGCAGAACCGTGTTCGGCTGGTGCGCTTTGTAATTGCGCGCGAACCAGATCTTGTAGACACCGTTGTCCAGGCAGATGATCCCATCATCGGGCATCGCCGCGCGTATCTCGGCCACCAGGCGCTGCGGGTAAATCGGAAAGCGCGGGTCGTCCTTGCCTTTGGCCATATTGGCATCGTGGTGGTCCTTGACCTCCATCATGCGTGAGAAATCCCAGGACGCATCCTTGTGCTCGGACAGGCCATTCTTGATCTGCCAAATCGCGTTGGCGATGTCGCCGATCACTTCGATCTGTGGGAAGTAGACGGGATCGACCTCGGCCGAGCGGAAGCTGATGTGGATGACCTGCGTGCCTTCGGCGACCTGTACGGGATTGATGTCCGATCCACTTTCTTCGGCCGGTTTGCCATGCTGCATGAAGAAAGGCGGCTTCTCGATGACATCGTGACCAACGTTGATGATCAGATCGGCGGCCTCGATTGCACGGTGCACGAAGTCCCCGGCCGAAAGCGCCGCGCACCCCATGAACAGAGGGTGGCGTTCGTCGATCACGCCCTTGCCAAGCTGGGTCGTCACGAATGGGATCCCGAACTTGTCGACCAGTTTGGTGAGCATCTTGCCGGTGAGCTTCCGGTTGCCACCTGCACCAATCACCAGGATCGGAGACTTCGCAGCAGCGATCTTTTCCACCGCGGCTCGGATCGCCTTGTCCTCGGGGATCGGACGACGCGTGTACGAGACCGGGATCGGCAGTTCCTCGGTATCCTCGTCCGCAATGTCCTCGGGCAATTCCAGGTGCACGGCGCCTGGTTTCTCCTCCTCGGCCAGGCGCAGTGCCTCGCGCACACGGCTTGGGATATTGTCCGAGGCGACAATCTGATGAGCATACTTGGTGATCGGGCTCATCATTTCGACGACGTCAAGGATCTGGAAGCGACCCTGCTTGGATTTTTTGACAGGTTTTTGACCCGTGATCATCAGGATCGGCATTCCGCCCAGCTGCGCATACGCGGCCGCAGTCGTGAAGTTTGTGGCACCCGGTCCGAGCGTGGAGAGGCAAACCCCGGTCTTGCCCGTGAAACGGCCGTAAGTCGCCGCCATGAACCCGGCCGCTTGTTCGTGACGCGTGAGGATAAGCCTGATCTTCGTCGATCGCGAGAGCGAGTCGAGGAAATCTAGGTTCTCTTCGCCCGGGATGCCGAAGATGTATTCGACGCCCTCGTCCTCCAATGCCTTGATAAACAAATCTGATGCCTTGGCCATGTGTCCCCTCGCGTGTCGTCTGTTCTTTTGGCTTCAAAATGCTAACACAGAGGAGTGACGGGCGTGTAGAGATTAACGCCTGACATCAAGGGGCTTTGCGCTTGACGTGGTTGGGTGCGCCGCGTAATACGCGCGCCTGTCTTGGGGCTGGGTAGCTCAGCTGGTTAGAGCGCAGGACTCATAATCCTGAGGTCGAGGGTTCGAGTCCCTCCCCCGCCACCATAATCCGATGCGAAATTTCTGATTTGAAAAGACTCTATCGACGTGAGTTTAGGTTCACGTTTGTGTCCACCCGTTACTATGCATCGGCGGATCAAGCCTTCGGGTATTGAGCTTTGTGAAGCGCCAGACATGAAACCCAGGTTGTGGGCCAGCCAATGAATGGTTGTGCGGAAAAGTGCTGGACTAATTGCTCGGTTCGGCGCCGTCGCGACGGTTGCCGAGTGAGAGGGAAGACGAGCCCAATCGCTCAAGGGCGTCCTTGCTTGCCTCTTAGTGCCGCCGCGGCTCTGTAAATGCGCATTTCTTGTACGAGTGGTTGTACGACGCGTTATCGGTCGCGGTCATGGCTTGCTGGGATTAGAGTACCATTGCTTCCCCAGAATGACATAACGCACGGACAGCACCGACCGGTTCGATTTCGCGGTTATGCGCCGATTTTGGAGAGTTGCTCCGCGAGCAGATTGGCTTGCGTGATCGTGTTCTTGAGAGCTTCCAGTCGCTCGGCGTCCACCGAGGCTCCTGGCGCCGCGAGCGTTTGGCGTTCGCGCGCCCGCGCAACGGTTTGTCGTTCTTGTGCGGTCAGAGCCCGGTCTAGCTGGCGAATTCTGGCGAGACTGATTTCAATCTCGAACTTGACCTGTTCCAGTTCGCCTTCCAGCCGGGAAATCTCCTGAGCGTTTCTGGCAATCTCCTGCGATTTGATCGCCTCTTCTTCGCGCAGGGCGCTTTCCTGCGTGCCCAACGAGTCAACGTTCTCCTGACGTTCGTCAACCCGGTCCTGATACGAACCAGAGGCCACACCCTTGACGCCGGAAATGAAGCCACCATCCGATGGCGCTTCGTTCGTCGCGCAACCACTCAGGACGGTTGTGCAGAGGACCAGGCAGCGCAGTTCAGAGTTCATTTGACAGGGTCTCCGCGATGTTGCGCATTGCCGATATGCGTGCGGTCAGAACCGCAAGGTGCGGGTCCACCTTCTCCTCCGTGAGGCTGCGCGTGTTGCTGGCGGCGTTCTCTTCCAGAACGATCTCCCGGGTCTGCGTGAAGACGGCCTCGCGCCGCTCAGCACCCTCGATTGCCTTTTGCATCCGCTCGAGGTTGCCCTGCACGCGTTTGCGTCGCCGGTCCAATTGCGTCTTGGTCGCCTTCTTCTGAGCAGCTGCTTCTTTCAGCGCGCGAATCTGGACGACCTGCTCAGCGGCGACGACCCGCATGGTATCCAGCGCTAGGTTCACGTCCTCAATACTCTGCAAAATGTCGTCGCGAACCTGGTCCAGACGTGCTTCTTCGGTTGCAAAATCGCTTTGCAGGCTTTTGACATAAAGCCCGGCACCAGCACCGACCAGTCTTCCGAGTTGCGCACCTGTCGCCACACCGCCGAGGTTGCCGGTCGCAAGACCCAGCAACGCCCCGACAAGTGCACCGGACAGCGCGCCTTCACCCTTTGTCGCCTGCAGCTTCTCAGCCTGTCGACGAAGATCCTGTTCAGCCTGACTTTCAGGTTCCCACGTCAGCACACCGCTGCCCTCGCAGGCCGAGACCAACGCAACTGTCAGGATGACGGCGACTACTCGGGCAAGAAGTCTCTGAGCCATGCGATGCTTCCTCGTTTTTCGGGGTCCGAGACGACATCGAGATGCCGAACAAACCGCTCAAAATCATCTGACAGCAGTTTGGTCTGCGCTGTTTGCTGCTGGAATGCCGTCCGTGTGACCGATCCCACCAGTTCCTCCGTCATGAATGGGCGGAGATGCCGCGAGGTCCGCTCGAGTTGGCGTTCATAGAACGAACGGCTCTGGTCCATGCGGGCCAGGACGCGATCATGTGCAGCGTCGATCGATTCAAGCTGCACTGCGGCTTCTTGCAATACCTGCTTGCCTTCTTCGGTCCCGCCGTAGAGACGCTTGACTTCGGCAACAGCTTCCTCGGCCACGACTTTGGTTTGCTTGATGCTCGCAAGGGCCGCCATGTCCGATTTGATGCGGCCCGACATCACCGCGCCAAGCGTCAGTGCTGTGCGGGCGGCCTCGGCATTGATCTGCTCCAGCCGGATCTTTTCAGTCGAAACGGATGCGGCAAGGGCGTAGCCATCCAAAGCCCGCAAGAGCGTTTCGTCATCATGCGCGGTGGTTTCGAGTTCGGGCAGGAACCCGAGGATTTCCAGCGCCGCCGCAAGTTGTTCCCGGTTCGATTGAGCGACCGTTTCGGCCAACGCCCCGGAATTTGATGCGCGTGCGCGTTCGATGCTTTCAAGACGCTCGATTTGCTGGGTCGCGATTTGGGCGAACAGCCCGTCGGGGTAAGCGTCCAGATACTCTTTCAGGCCTTCTAGCTGACCCGAACCCGCAAGCCGCCAAGCGTCGATCTCGTCCCGATTCTGCTGACTTTCAAGTCCGCTGCCTTCCTTGAGTTGGAGGCTTTCCAGCAGCGATTCCTCGACCCACGGAACCTGTGAGCCACGGCTCGTCAGCACGACATCCTGTCGGATCCGGCCAAACACCAATCTGAGATCAAGGCCTGGCGTTGCCAGGTGCTCGATCAGCGCGCTGGTGAAGTTCGAGTTGTTGCCCTCGCCATCGAATGCAACATTGCCTGGATCGGTGGCGTAGGCGATCAGAAAGCCCGGATAGGCCTGTGGTGTCGGCGCAAGCCCATCGCGTTCTGAGCTTTCAACGGTAAACGGCATGTCACGGCAAGCATCGATGATGATCACCGAGTGTTTGGGCCGGTTCTGGGCGAACAGCTGCCGGATTTTGCTCATCTTGACGGATCCGTCGAGGATCGTCTCCGCCGTTTGCCCGACATCGTGAGCCAGTAGGTAATTCTCTCCGTTGATCTGAATGCCGTGCCCGGCGAAGAAGAACAAACCGACCTCAGCGGCCTTCAGCTTCTTGGCAAACCCTTCCAAGGTCGCAGCCGTCGTCTCGATGCCCTCATCCCGGATAACGGTCGTCTCGAACCCCAAGCTCTCAAGGATCGGCTCTAGTGCGTCGACATCGTTCACCGGATTGGCGAGATCCATGTGGTCGACGGCGTAATCCGCGACGCCGACCAGCAAGGCAACGCGTTCAGCCGCTATCGCCGTGCCGATCGGAGGCAGGAACAAGAACAGCGCCAGCAGCAGTACTGCTGGTACCTGTCTGTGCCGAATTGCCGATATCGTATTCAGAACTGATATCCAAAGTTCAGACGCAAGCCCTGAAAGTCAGAGTCTGTGAAGGTGTAGGTCAGGCCCAGTCGTACGGAGTCCCACACCAACCCGCTTTCGGATTCCTTGGTGCCAAGGGATATGCTTAAGTCCGTTGCGTTTTCAACGAACAGCGCGTCCCCAAAGAACTGAGTGTTCACCACGGACGCTTCCCAGGTCACTGCCTCGCCCAGCAGCGAGAGTGGCGTCTCGCCAGAGAACTCAATGCCGTTGCGGACGACCATGTTCGTGAGATCGTAGTCTACATCGAAGTCGCCGAGGTTCAGGGGTGCCGACTGAATGAAGGTGGCGCTGTTGCCCAAGGCCATCTTGAAGTCTTCGAAGTCAATCTCGTAGTTCGAGGTCGCCGATGCACTGTACAGCAACGCCGCACCACCGGTTTCCACGGATCCCGTAGCGCCCAGGCGAAGCGACGGCGTGATTGACCAATTGTCCAGTACCGGCAAGCGGATGCCCGTGCCGAACGATGCGGCATAGGACTTCGCGCCCTCGGTCTCGACAATGGTCAACGGCAGATCAAAGTTGATCGCGTATCGAGGGTCGGCAAGTGGCATGACATATCGGAATGGAAGATCGATGACGTTCGAGTCGAAGTCACCGGCCGCAAATCGACCAAATCGGGCGCCCGCACCGATCAGGTTTGGCGCGTCGCCCTCGGTTTCACCAGTTGCCGAGAACGAGCTGTTTGGTCCAACGACTGTCCCGTTCGAGAAATCGGCAGCAACCATCTTCGACATCAGGCTGTTCGGGTTTCCGGCAACAGGATCCACTGGAGACTTTTCGACCAACGCCTGGAGGAGGCGCGTGAGCAGGTCGTTTTGATTGCTCTCGAGGAAGTCGATCAACGCGTCTTCGCTTTGGGCTCGTGTTGCTTCCGCGAAGACTTCGCGGATACCCAGCTCCGGCACTTCGAAAATCAGGGTTGCACCGGCATTCGGATAGTTGACCGATGCTGCAACACCGCGGATGTCGAAATTCGCCACGGCGATCGAGGTCTGATTATAGACACTGTTGATGTCTTCATAGTTGCCGTCATCGATGAAGTCGATGACGTCCCTGATGTCGTTTGCCCCTTGCGATTGGGTTACACCCTCGGTTGTTACGACGACGGAGAACAAGTCTCGTGCGAATGCAGGGCTCGAGAACAATCCTATAACAACGGTAGCAGTCAGTAATTTCTTCACGTCGACTTCCCCTCAGAAGTTGTTTCTATCCAGCGGGTTATGAACCACTACGGACCTGCCGGACTAAAATTCAAAATTGCAATCGGCGCAGAAAACTATGCAAACACGCTCTTTACGTAGCGTAACACAAAATTGCGAAAGTGACGGCGGCAAATCCGACGCTGGCAGCGATCAAAATTTCTAAGCTGCGGAAGAATCTGTTTTGTGCGTGAGGTGGCCGAAGGTGGTCGCGGCAAATCGTGCCGAGGTTCCGGTCGATCGCCAGACATGAAAGCTTCTGTGGCTAAGAAGCGAGCGAGAACCTTTTGCCGGAATTCCAAACCTAGGTTGCGTATGAGGCGATCCACGCAATTGTGCCGTCCGGGGTCATCCGAACTGCAATTCTGATCGGACCTGTGTTGAGAATTCGATCTCAACCGAATGCGGACATCGAGGCAATCGTACGACCGCTGTAGTCCATAAAATCTACTACCGGGCATTCAAGAGACCCGTGGAACGCGTACTCCCGAAACGGTTCTTTAAGGCAAAATGGAAGAGCTTATTTCTTCGGTGAAGTTTGCCGGAGCCATGTGAAGGCATGCGTCCAACGCAGAGCATCAAGTATCCAATGCGCGCCTTGGTACGCAAACTGGCTTGATCACAACCTTCGCCGACCGCACGATCACGCGAGAAAATTCAAATGGGCAATTCCAGGTAAGTTTCGTTCAGGAAGATGGGTGGCATGGCGGAGGTCACAAAGCAGCGCGGGTCAGTCCAGGCCTTTTCGCTCGACCGGCTCGAGCAGGCATGCCGCTCGGTGCTGTCGGGCCAACGCATCTGCCAGCTTTATTGCTTCATGTTGCTGTTCGAATGGCTGACCAAGCCATTTGGGGCGTTCCTGAGCTATGCCACCTACGGCTTCACCCTGTTGCTGGCCAGGTTCTCTGAAGTCGAGCCTGGGGCAGCGCCCGTCATCGACTGGCTCCAGACCTCACGAAACGTAGTCGAATTTCTGACCATCGGTGTTGTTTGGGTCGTGTACCTGATCTGGTCAGACTACCGGCGCAGCTACACCGCCTTGGCGCTGTGCATGTTTGCACTCGGCTACAATCTATACATTGCCTACGGTGCGTTCATGGTGAAGGGGCCGGGGCTAGACAACACCGTGAACGGCATCGACATGTCCTTCGAACTCGCGTTCTTTTCGACGGTCTTCATGGTCGGCTTGGTACTGTCGCACATGTTCTTTCTTCACATCGCAATTCGCGGTCAGCGGACCATCCACGCATTGGCCGAGTCCGAACGGCGAACACTCTCTGAATACCGCAGCGGGGCGGGAGTGATCTTTTCGTCGATGAAGGGGTTGGTCAACATTCCGGCCGCGATCCGTTACTCCAGCCGGAAACTCGTGACTGGGGTGCTTATGATGATTGCGGGCGTTGCCAACTGCGTAAACTACTGGCGCCTCTTTATGGTTTCGCTATTCGTCTGCCTGCTACCCTATATGTTTTCGTCGATGTTCCCGGCGGGCCGGGCGGCGCTAACGGCAATCTGGCATGGTGAGCATCTGGCCGAGGCGTTTTGGGTGCTTACGATCGGCGTCGCGGGGATCCTGATCGCATTGCTGTTACTGATGTCGATTCCGTGGTTCGTAAAGATCACGGGGCGCATCGCGATCCGGGCGGCGCGAACGTTCATGCGGACCTCGCTACAGAAGATCCAGCACCAGGATGCCCGAGCACCCGTGCTGTTCCTGCGGTCTTTCCTGAACGATCAGGTCGCGCTGCAAACGAAGGAGTTTTCGCTGGAACGCTGGCTGCTGGACGGCGCCAGTCAGGGCATGACGCTGGACTATCTGGTGCTGGGCGAGGGAACGACTGTCGGTCCGACAGTGGCTTTGGGCAATCCGGATGATCCCGCGCCGCCTTATGGTGTGGCGCGTGGGTACTTTACGCATGACACCTGGCAGCAGGCCGTTGGCAGGTTGTGCGAGGATTCTGTGGCAATCGTGATGGTGCTGGACACCACCGAAGGCGTGAAGTGGGAGATCGGGCATATCGTCCAGAAAAACTACCTTCCGAAAACGTTGTTTCTTCTGGCGCCCGAGGATGTCGGTACCGTCCACGGCATTGCGATGCTGGCCGATGCCCTCAGCCGGATCACCAAAACACCGCTGGTCGAGGTAAAAGCCCGGCTGACCGATCCGGGGCAGAAGTGCGCGTTGGGCTTCACGGTGCCCGACCCTGGCCAAGCCGAACTGCTGACCTCGGGGACATCTTCGTTGTATGCTTACATTGTCGCGGTAAGGCGTTTCTTCCGAGGTTTGAAGTTGGACGAGGCGAGCGATGGGTGACGTTTATACGAGCCAATGGGGGTGCATGATGCTGTTTCGACGCTGGCTTTATGCCTTCTGGGTCGCGCTTTGCCTGTCATCGGTAGCTTTCGCGCAACAATCCCTGCCAGTCGTGCCTGTGGACTACTCGCTCGACGAAGTGACACAGGAGGATCGCGATGAACTCGCCAAAATGATCGATGGGTTGGCACGCGCCGAAGTGATTATGGCAACCTGTGTCGCCCGACAGAATTACGACGTTCGGCTGCGCGAAGAGATCGAGTCGTGCATCGTGCCGGAATCGATCCAGCGGGTGCAGAACTTCTTCGACGAACGGGTCGAAGGTTACTCCCAGCAGGCCGACAAGATCGATTGCCAGAACGCCGAATTTCAGAGCACGCTGCCGCAGTTTCAGGAAGATATGGACAGCGCGCTGTGGAGGCTGGGATTGATGTGTGACCTCTGCATTCTATGCTAATCGATCGTACCTGACATCGCTCTGCAGTCTGGAACGGGCCAAGGGCGTAGCGTTTCGTAGCCGCTACTCAGAAACCTCGGTTTTCCGGCAGGTTCTCTGGCATCTCAGATGACCGAGCGTGCGAAACACTGATACACGGTTCCGCGCAGTCCGGCTTTTCAGAAGCACTTCGCCACTGTCCGGGTCGGGTCACGGCTTATAATCGGTCAATGAGACCCATCTTTCCCGGACGATCGTTTGGCGCGGCTTGCTAGGCCATTATGTCAGTACGGTACAGAGCTGGTGTGCGCCCGTTCAGAGCGAATCCTCGATCCAGGACTGCAGTTGCCCTTTCGGCGCGGCGCCGACTTTCTTGGACACGACCTCGCCATCCCGGAACAGCAAGAGCGTTGGGATGCCACGAACGCCATACTTCGATGGAGCATTCGGGCTGTCGTCGATGTTGACCTTCGCAATGGTGACCTTGCCATCCATCTCGGCCGCAATCTCTTCCAGAGCTGGGCCAATCTGCTTGCATGGCCCACACCACTCTGCCCAGAAGTCTACGACCACAGGCCCCGAGGCCTTGAGGACATCGCTGTCAAAACTCTCGTCGGTTACAGCTTGGGTCGCCATGTGATTTTCCTCCATCGCCGCTCCAGTACGGAAACGGTCGGTTCTGCTTGGACCGCTGAAGCTAGGATGCGGATTCACGGGAATCAAGTGGTCTGGTAGTCTCGCGACTCCCAGTTGGCCGAGCGATAGGCTTGTTCAGCTTGGGCTGGGTCGACGTGCATCAAGGTTGCACTCCGTGTCCACAGCAGGGCGGTTGTGATTGCATGGGCTGGCCAGCAACAGCGTAGAGACGAAAGATATGCGCCGAGTTGTGCCTTGTATCTGACGGGAATCCCTGACGGATCGCGGGGCGGAACGGAGTCGGACTTGATATCGATGATGAGGATCCGGTCTTCATCGAACACGCAGCGATCGATGCGTCCGATCATTCTTTTGCCGCCATCGGGGCGATCGATGGACACGGTCATTTCGGCAATCGATCCGGTCCCGAAAATCTTCTCTGCATCCGGCATCGCGAGGACTTTGTGTACCTCTTCGAATATCCCATTGATCAGGCCGCCTGTTGCGTCAGGCAGATAATCTCTCGCGATCCTTTCAACCTTGTCGTGGTCCGGTGGCCCACTGAATGGCTGTTCCAGCAGCGCGTGGATCGCAAGTCCGCGTTGGATTGCGACGGAACGGCCGAGACCGCGGCCCGGAAAGGCCTCGGTCGACTGATCGCCATCGTCGCTCGCGGCCGCGCGCGGCGTCAGATCCGACGGGCGCGGTCGCGTTGTGCGCCGTTCCGTCGGTGCGTCGCCGATCCAGTCTGGCAGCGCCGTTTCGTCCTTCGCTTCAACCTCAGTCTGGGAACTTGGAGCATCGATCAGCGCCCCGGTTTCGAACCGCAGCATTTCACCCGTGTTTGTCGGGCTCTCCAGGCGTTGAACGCCCCGGCAAAGATCCATGCCAGCCGAGAGCATGTCGAACCAGTTGTCGTTGATGCGTCTTCGCGCATTCGCACCGCACAGGATCAACCAATCCTCGGCTCGGGTAAGCGCGACATAGAGGAGCCTGCGGCGTTCGTCGCGTTGCCGCTGCTCTTCGGCTTCGCGCGCAGCGCGGGCGACGGGGTCATCTTCTTCCCGGCGACCCAGCCACAGCATCAGATTGGGGGTGTTGCCGCCGGTCGATGCAGGCACGACCGGACTGGACGCGCCACTTGGTGAACTCATCGTATCCGGCAGGATCACGATTGGCGCCTCGAGACCCTTGGCGCCATGTATCGTCATGACGCGAACCTGGTTACCTTCGCTCTCCATTTCGCGCTTGATCTGAATGCCCGAGGCCTCGATCCACGCGATGAACCCCGTCAGCGTCGGGATGTTGTCGCGCTCGAACGCAAGGGCTTGATTGAGAAACTCGTCGATTGCATCGCTTGCCTCGACGCCCAACCGTGCAACGAGTTTGCTCCGCCATCCGTGACCGATCAGAGCTTGTTCGAAGAATTCGTAAGGGCGCAGGAAGTCTGCCTTGCGGGTAAGTGTGTCCAGCGCTTCGGCCCAAGCGCTGTGGTTTGAGTTCGCGCGCAAGGCCTGCCGAAGCGAACCGCGCCGACCATGCGCGAGCTCGAACAGCTCCTCCTCGCTGAAGTTGCCGATGGGAGAGCGCAGGAGGGCCGCAAGAGAGAGATCATCCTCGGGCGTCACGGCAACCCGCGCCAGCGCCAGCAAGTCCTGCACGACAAGTTCGTCGGTCAGCGTGAGACGATCAGCGCCCGCGACGGGTACGCCCAATTCCTTGAGCTCTCGAATGATACCGCGCGCGAGACGATCGCGCTTTGAAACCAGAATGAGAACATCGCCTGCTTGGACATGGCGGGCCGGTCGCGTTCCGCGTTCGGGCAAGACCTCGACACCGATCATCCTCTCGATCTCACGCGCAACGCACTGTGCGAGTTGTTCTTTGGCGTCAGACACGGGAACGGCGTCTACCGGTTCCCACCACTCAGGCTCTGTCGGAGCTTCAGGGGGGTCGATCAGCGGCCAAAGGTCCACGCGTCCACGCACACCCGTTCGGTGCGCACGGTGCTCGATCCGTGCTTTATCGACTGTCAGTCCCTGGGCTGCATCTCCCTCGAACACGTGATCCACAAATTCCAGAATGGCCGGGGCCGAGCGGAAGGACGTCGTCAGGGCCGGACGCCCCAGTTCGCTTTTCAAATCGCTGAAACGTTGCCCATACCAATCGCGCATTCTTCCGATTGCTTGCGGTTCAGCGCCCTGAAACGAATAGATCGATTGCTTCTCGTCACCGACAACAAAGATTGATCGGTTGGTCTGCGCAGCGCTGCCACCCGACAGAAAGTCTTCCGATACCGCGCGTATCACATCCCACTGGGCCGGAGACGTATCCTGAGCTTCGTCGACCAAAATGTGCTCGATGCCCCGATCAAGCTTGTACAACACCCATTCGCGCATGGTGTTCTCGACCAGCATTGCCCGCGTCTGGCTGATTAGGTCATCATAATCGAGAAGTCCCTGGCTGGCCTTTCCGGCCGCGTACGCTTGAAGAAAGCTGTCCGCGAAGGTGTGCAGATCACGCGTCCGGGCTGCCGTCCGGGCAGAAAGGATCGCGGCACGCGTCTCTTCCGCCCAGCGTGTCAAGCTGCGCAAATCGTCCTCGGCGCCTGGAAGGGCCATCTTGACCGCTTTGACCGGGAAGCCGCGCGGGCTGCGCGGTTCGAATTTTGCGGTGAGGATCTTTCCGATCAGCGCGTCGACCGCGTCGCCAGGTTCGGCATCCGGGTGAGAGCGGAATTCAAGAAGCGCCTCACCGACCGGACGGTCAAACCGGCCCCCCTGTTCGAGCAGCACTTCGGTCAGAGTGCTGTAGGCATCGACGTTCAGGACCGACAGGGCGCGGCGGGCGATCTCGGCCTCCGAAAGCTGAGTCGACTGTGCGAAGTGCGCCGATAGCGCAGTTTGAGCCTGCGCTCCGAATGAAGTGCGTTTCGACATCACGGCATATGTCAACGCGTCGATGGCGTCCTCGTTCAGGCGTGCGGCGACCAGATCAAGCGCCGGATCCGTGCCGCGCTCCGCCGCAGTTCCAAGCAACGACCGAACATCGGCGAGCAGGTTTTCTGACGTTCGATCAACGGCGACATCGAACCCTGGCGAGACCCCGGCCTCGAGGGGAAAGCGACGCAACAGGCTGTCACAGAAGGCATGAATTGTCTGAATCTTCAGACCACCCGGTGTCTCCAAGGCCCGGGCAAACAACCGTCTTGCGTTGGCGAGACGATCTGGATCCAGCGAAACGGAATTCTCACCCGACAGAGCAGACAACTCCTGGGCAAGCTCTTCCGAAGGTGCCATTGCCCATCCACCCAGCATGCGAAAGAGCCGTGTCTGCATTTCGCTGGCCGCGGCCTTCGTGTAAGTCAGGCACAGGATGCGTTCGGGTGACACATTGTCGAGCAGAAGCCGCGCCACGCGCTGGGTCAGAACATGTGTCTTGCCTGACCCGGCGTTGGCCGTGACCCAGTTTGACCGGTGCGGGTCCGTGGCGGCGATCTGGTCGGCTGTCGGGCGCGGAGCGCTCATGCGTCGTCCTCGCCGAACCATTCCGCGCGACGGGCGAGGTGATCATAGTCGCTGGCATAGCTTTGCCGGTGAGGCCGTCCGAGGGAGATCCACGGCGCGCCCATGTCGAAGTCTGTCAACAGAGTCTGCAATCGTAACGCGTAGTCGGCGGCCGTCTCCGACAGGTCGTCGGCCTTTCTCTCGATACCGCCGGATTTGCCGCCGGTGACGCCAATGTACGCGCCATCGCTCGTGCGCATCGGCGGCAGGTTTTCAAAGCCACCTTGCGCGAGGATGGCTGCCTGAAGATGGAGTTGATGGCTGAACGTGCCGATCTGATCCTTACTGGGTGGGCGCCCGGTTTTGTAGTCGTAAATCGCAGCGCTCCCGTCCGCCAGCCGATCAATCCTGTCTGCCTTGGCGCGGATTTCGAACTGACCGTTTGGCAGTTCGATGGACATGTTCCCCGGGCATTCTGCGGCGATGGGTGATCCTTCCGCGCGGCGCGCATCTTCCATTGCGATGAACCAATCTGTGAACCGCATCATCCGCGCGCGCCAGATACGACGCAGGTCTGGACGCAGCACCGCCTCTTCAAGCACCTCGTGTGTCACCGTCTCAAAAATTGCGCGCGCTGCCTCGGCCCCGGGCCAGGGCTGCGTTTTCTGCAGGACCTGCTCCATAATCGCATGGATGACGAGGCCGCGGTCCCTTGCGTCCGATGCGCGCGCGAGTGGATCGAGCGGTCGCAACCTCAGCACCCGCTTGGCATAGATCGCATAAGCGTCGCGGATCAGGGTCTCGACATCCGTCACGGAGATTTCTCTGGGCTCTGGTATCGCCTCGAGTGTCGGTCGTGGACGCCGCGCTGGTTCGATTGATGGGCTTTCGAACTGACGTCGAGCGAGGTCGGTCCAGGCATCGCCACGCTTACACATGCTTTTCCAAAGGGGTTTAGCGCCAACGCCTTCGACCAGTGTCTGCATACGGGTCAGCCAGCGCGAGGCGACGGCGGGCGCGCCCTCGATCTTGGACGATCTTGTCAGGATGACCTCTGGCCGGCATACAGCCTGCAGGAAGTCGTGCGCAGAGAGCCCAACCGTGCGTTCAGGCATGGGCAGACCCAATGCCGAGTGCATCGGTCGGCTCAACCAGGGTCCGGGATCTGCCAATGCGGGCCAGGTACCTTCATTCAATCCTGCGAGGATGACCAGATCAGCATCCTC
The DNA here is from genome assembly GCA_038534135.1 of Pseudomonadota bacterium. Lineage (GTDB taxonomy): Bacteria > Pseudomonadota > Alphaproteobacteria > Rhodobacterales > Rhodobacteraceae > Thermohalobaculum. Next base: position 49,490 of record JBCAXJ010000032.1, read on the forward strand.
GAGGCGCGCTTCCCGTGGCCCCCGGATCGCGACGCGTGGATGAGGTTCACGCAGCCGCGGTCGGATCGTCTCGCCATTCAGCAGTGTTTGAAGCAGTGCCGGGTAATCAGGCACCGGTCGATCGCCATAGGCATCGGCATTCCGCTTGATCTGATCGATGATGGCGTGAAGCCGTGCCCCGTCATTCGTCCAGATCTCGGGTTCGGACGTCGTCGCGTCGCTCTTATCCGATGTTGTGAGGTATTCGAGCGCATCAACGTGACAGGCGAGTATCTCGTTCAGTGGCGCTCCGCGTTGCAACGCCTCAGCAACTGGCGCAACTGCGTTGTTGATGCTTGAAACCCAGGCGGCTGTGTCGTCAGTCGCAGTCTCGGCTTTTGGCGGGGGTGGAAGTGCCACGTCCCCTGGCCGGAAGTGTCCGCGCCGCAGAACCTTGAGCGTGTAATCGCGCGCAAATGCAAGATGAGCCGAACGCGATAGGCCGGGTTGCATGAGGGGGTGCAGAAGAAGCGCGGTCAGCGAAAGGGCGTCCGCCCGGCGCGCCGCGAGTTCTGCGAGTAGAAACAGAAACACTGCTGGCGGAGATTGGAGCAGCGGTTGCCCCGATGTGTCGTCCGGAACGATCCCAAAGCCATCGAGATAGGCAGTTACCCGGCGGGACAGAGCGGCATCTGGTGTGATCAACGCCACTTTACGCTTGGGCGTTTCCAGTTGTGCCCGCATGATCAGCGCGATCGATGCGGCTTCTTCACTCGGCGATGCAGCCTCGACCAGCGAGATGCCATCGAGTGCTGTTTCGGTCGTCTCGAAAAGTGTTCCGGCGTCTGCGTGCCAGTGGTCCGTCACCGGTGCGGGGCGCAGGGCTTGCGCGATCAATCGCTGCCGCGCGGTTTGATCCGTTGTCGTCCAGTGTCGGACGCGGGCTGGCGTTAGTTCAGCGGGCTCCATCCAACGCTTGAACGGCCCGAGTGGATGATCGTCGGTGATACTGCTCCAGAGATCATGATCTGTTTCAGGCTCGAAGCCAGGTAGGACGACCGCGCCACGCGGCAACTCTGCAATTGCCTGCAGCAACCGTGCGGTCGAGGCGACCGAGCCAGTGGTTGCCGCCGCGATGACCGGCGTGTCTGGCGGGTTCCGCTGCCGTTCCGCGATCTGAGAATCCACGGCCGCGGTCTGTCGAGCGCGCGGATCGATTGCGCCTTCCTCGTGCTCGAGCAAGATCGACGGCCACGCCTTGCGCACGATGTCAATGAATTCGAGGCTTCGATGCCAGTGTACCGCAGCGTCCTGGCTAAGATCTCGATCGGAAATTGCAGCGTCGAGATCTCCCAGTGAGATTCCTTCGTCATGGAACTGATCGATCAGCAACGCCAATGCGCGCGCCAGATCGCCGGCGGCTGAAACCGGCGCCGTTGGTTCGCCGGACGCTTTTCGGGTCCGCAGATAAGCCTCGACCAGTTGTGTCAGGCGCAGCTGCCGGCGGATCGGCGCGATCGCTGGAGCGAGAGAGGCGGCGACGTCGAGGTCTATCGGAAGTTGGTCTATCAGAGCAATGCGTGGCAACGGGCCGGCGCGGGGCGCAAGATCGGCAATGGCTTCCTCAAGCTGACGGGCTGCACGCGCAGTGTTGGTCAGCACAAGCGTTCTTGCGACCACCAGTGGATCTTCGTCGGCAAACCGGTCATGAAAACCGCGCGCAAACTCGATCGAAAAATCGGTGCCGGGGCGCACTGAATAGAAGCCACGAAATGCGCTTAGTGACATCACACGGGTTCTCGCAAGACGGCTTCGGCCTCCCGCAGTCCGGCTGGTGTGCCGACGTCCACCCAAGTGCCATCGTAAGGCAGTGCGCGCAGCCGCCCATCTCTCAGCAACCGGTCCCAGATCAGATTGGTTGAAAAAGCACCAGCCGGTGCGTTCTCGAAGACTTCGGGCCGAATGATCTGAGCGCCGGTGTAGACATAGGGTGCTGACGAGGCGTCACCGCGCCGCTCGGGTGCTGCAAGCGCTGTCGACAGCCTGAAGTCTCCTGCGCGATGATACGCCCGGGCGGACGTTGTCGGAACAAGCAGCAATAGCGCATCCATGAGGTCTGCATTCCAGTTCTCACACAGGACGCTGACGGGATTCGGACCGCGAAACACCGCGTCGCTGTTGAGGACGGCAAACGGCTCGGGTCCAAGCTGAGGCAAGGCTTGAACAATACCTCCGCCCGTATCGAGAATTTCGGGCTCCTCCACAGAGAACGAGATGCGCGGAGCGCGCGTTCCAGACAGGTAGCTTTGGATCTGATCTGCGAGATAGTGCAGGTTCACCACGGCATGCTCGACGCTGGCGCCCTTCAGATGCGTCAAAGCATGGTCGATCAGCCGCGCCTCGCCCAACTCGAGCAGTGGCTTTGGCCGGTCATGGGTGAGCGTTCCCATACGAGTGCCAAACCCCGCCGCCATGATCATGGCGGACTTGATGTTGCTCATGCCGTCACCCTGGCGCGAACGCGATTCAGGGTTGCAGGGTCAGGCGCTGGCACATGTGTTGCGATCCAGCCGTTGAGTTCTGACCAGACGGGATGTTCCAAATCATGCATCAGATGCCGCCAGACGCGCGGGATCAGGTCGAGATACCCGGGCTTACGATCGCGCACGGCCAGACGCGCAAAAATGCCGATGATCTTGAGGTTGCGTTGCGCACCAAGGATTGCGTAGTCGCGGCGAAACGTGTCGACATTAAACTCAGTGGTCCGGTCCAGAAAACGCGTGAGCATTGCGCCCTGCAGGTCTGGCGAGGTATCGCGCCGCGCATCTTCTAGAAGCGAAACCAAATCATAGGCCGCGTGACCAGCAAGCGCGTCTTGGTAGTCCAGAAGCCCAACCCTGGCGGTGTTACGACGGTCAGGCAACCATACCAGGTTTTCGGAGTGATAGTCGCGCAGCACCAGTGTTTCGCGGTGTGCCGCAACTGTCTTTAGAACGGGCTCGAGTGTTCCGATGTAGTCTGCTCTCAGGTCTTCTGACGAAGAGTGGCCTCGTGCGGTGGGCAGCCACCAGTCCGTAAGCAAACATGCCTCGCGAAACAGCACGGATAGATCGTAGGCTGCAAGAGGATAGGCGGTCCGACCGATTGTGGTCGGGGCCTTTAAGCCAGAGATTTCGACAAGAGTGTCAACAGCCGCTTCATAAACCAGCGTTTGATCGCTTGGTGTCACGGCCAGATGCCGGGCGAACAGACTGTCGCCAAGGTCTTCCAAAAGAAGAAGGCCGCGCGCTGCGTCGACTGCATAAACCTCTGGGGCCGAAAACCCTTGTGCTCGGAGCCAGTCTGTGACGGCAACGAATGGTGTGACGTCTTCCCCTTTTTCGGGCGGCGCGTCCATCAGCACGGCTGGGCCGAGCTTGCCTTTCAAACGCAGGTAACGTCGGTTGGAAGCATCCCCGGCCAGTGGTCTGGGCTGCTCTCCGTGCCATTCGGTCCCGCTCAAAAAAGCAAGGATCTCTTCATCTCGTGTAACCGAGATCTTGATCGTGTTCACGCAACTTGCTCCAGTGCCGTGACGATAGTCTGCCAGCCGTCGCCATGTGCGTCGACCGTGATGTGCCGAACATCTGCAGACACAACTGCGATCTCGATGTCCAGCCGCCTTGCGGGTGGATCCGGCCAGCGATTGCCCCACTCGACGAGCATCACCGCGTTGGCGCCCGCGTCCTCGATCCCAAGTTCGACTATTTCGTCGGGATCGCCAAGCCGATAGAGATCAACGTGCCAAACATCGCACTTCGGTGCGGCATAGACGTTCACGACCGTGTAGCTCGGTGAGGCGACCTCGAGCGAGGGGTTCTGTAACAGCGCCTGAATGGCCGCACGGCACAAGACCGACTTCCCGGCACCGAGCTGACCTCGGAGCAAGAGCACGTCCCCGGCAGCCAACGTGTCGGCAAGCAATCGACCGAGGGACACGGTTTCCTGAACAGAGTGTGTCGTAACATCGCGTCTCAAAGTGTGGGGCTCGTGCACAGTGCCTGCTCGCTCGGTCATACCCGTGAAGTCTCACACCATATCCCTAGCGTGACCCGGCGAAGGTGTGAACTGTGCGTATCCGTAATGAAATTGCGAGCTTGGCTGGAGTTCACTCGCGTTGGGCGGTGGGAGGTAGCCGGAGGACATTTGAGGGTTCGTTCTCGCCGCCGCTGTCATGGTCTTCCAGCAGGTCCGGGAGCTCTTGCGGATGTATCGAAGGGCCAAACCGCGCCTCGATCCGAACCTCGCCCGTTGCCTGAGTCTCAGAAACACTCAGAACGCCGCGATGTCTTGCGACCAGTTGTTCAAGGACTTCACGGGTGGAATGAACTGATGGGCCGCGTGTCTGCGATGCCAGCGCCGGAGATCCAGCCAAGACTATCCAGAAATCAGGTGCTTCGGTATCAAAAGAAAACTCGGCCCGCGAACCGGGACCAAGAAGCTCCAAAGCCATCTGTCCCATGGCAAACGTTACTTGGGTCAAAAGGCACCGATCGCCCGTGACTTGTGTGTCGACGGTTGCATCTGAAGACGACAGCGAAACTTGCTCGCTGTTTGCCCGAGAAACGAGCAGGTCGCAGCCAAGCTGAACTGCTTGGTTCAGGTCCACAGTCTCGTAGTCCTCCGGCGAATCCACATCAGACAACTCCACCAGATCGAGCAGTTGATCGATCTGTTCGACGACAGGAGTTATCTTTATCGCGCTTGCATCAGCGTCCGGTGCAACCGTGGATTCCTGTTCAACAAGCTGAGCCAGAGGTGCACGAACGTTTTCGCCGAAGCGCCGTACAACGTGGTCCCTGACCGCAAGTGAGAAGCGCAACGAGAATGACTTTTGAGCGAACTGGAGCGAAATACGCTTAGATTCCGTGATGTTTGTGAAGACTGCCATGGTGGAGCCGTCCGGCAAAGGCGAGAACCGGGCATTAAGCGTATGTCCGGCTTGTGTCGTTACCTGAGCTTCCCACTCTCGCCGATTGTCTTCTCCGGTGACGAAGCTGTGCAAGCGTCTCCAGATATCACCGTCAGGCGAAAGCTGCTGGCAAAGCGGGATGAATTGACGAATGTGCATTGCCGCGTAAACACTCTCGCTGTTAGCTTGCGAGAATGGCAAGATCGCCGTCCTTCTCGCCGACTTTTGACGCAAGGCGGGCGTTCTCCTCGCGAAGCGTACTGATCTCGCGCCGTTTGCGCGCAAGATTGGCGCGGTGCTTCCCTTCGCGCAAGAATTCGATCAGCAAACCAATCAGGAACCCGAGCGTCACC
>JBCAXJ010000033.1:0-53233 GCA_038534135.1 Pseudomonadota bacterium
TCACCGGCCTTCGGGCCGTCGAGGTTGACCTCCATCACCTCCAGCGGCTTGCCAGCCGCAGTCGCTACCGCTGCGCGTGTTCTCATCGTCCCTCTCCCTGTCGTCTCGGGTGTTTATGGTTGGGCCCGACTCTATGCGCGTCGATCCGGATTCGCAAAGCATGGTTCACCTTGGCAGCGCGGCAGGCGCGGGCTATGCCAACGCAAAAGGGAAAGCGAATGTCATTGATCCATAAGACGGCGCGGCAGGTCCGTGCTTTACTTGCCAACGGGGACGTCACGACGGCGGACTTGCTCGATGCGCTGCAAGCGCGTCATTCCGAGGTTGATGACAAGGTGAACGCCCTGCCGACGACCTGTTTTGACCGTGCGCGCGAATGGCGGGCCGAGGCGGACAGCGTCCTCGGCGGCCTGCCGGTCGCGATCAAGGATCTCTCGGATGTCGCCGGTGTCCGGTCGACGCAGGGATCGCCGATCTATGCCGATCACGTGCCAGAGGCGTCCGATCATATCGTGCAGGCGATCGAAGATGGCGGCGGTGTCGTCTATGCCAAGTCCAACACGCCGGAGTTCGGAGCAGGGGCCAGCACCTTCAACGAGGTCTTCGGGCGCACGCACAATCCTTGGAACCTCTCGCGCTCGGTCGCAGGGTCCTCGGGCGGATCAGCGGCGGCGCTGGTCAGCGGCACAGCTTGGCTCGCGCACGGCTCTGACATGGGCGGGAGCCTGCGCAACCCCGCGAGTTTCTGCGGCTGCGTCGGGCTCAGGCCATCGGCGGGGCGCGTTCCCTCGGGCCCCTCGAATAACGAGTTCGAGGTCCTGGGACAGCAAGGTCCGATGGCGCGCAATGTAGGTGATCTCGGCCTGTTTCTGGACGCGATGGCGGGACCTGATCCCGCCGAGCCGTTCGCGCAGCCCGGCAATGCCGGTTTTGTCACGGCGGCCGAGACGCCCCGCGCACCAAGGCGCGTTGCATGGTCGGCGGATCTCGGCGGCTTGACACCGGTCGATCCAGAGGTCCGGGCGATCACCGAGGCGGCAGCCAAGCGGTTCGAGGCGCTTGGGGCGACGGTCGAGGAAGCCTGCCCCGATTATTCCGGCGCGCACGAGGCGTTCCAGACGCTCCGGGCGATTTCGTACGCGACCGCGCATGACTCGCACTACCGCAATGACCGGGACAAGCTGAAGCCCGATGTGATCTGGAACATCGAGAAGGCCTTTGACCTGACCGGCGCCGATATCGTGCGCGCGAACACGATCCGCAACCGGATGACGCAAAGTCATGCCGCGTTCTTCCAAACCTATGATTTGCTGCTCAGCCCGGCGACCATCGTCTCTCCCTTTGCAGTTGAGGATCGGACCGTAACGCATTGCGACGGCCTTGAATTCGAGACCTATATCGACTGGCTCGCCATCGCGTTCGCGGTGACACTGACGTCGGCCCCAGCGCTTTCGCTGCCATGCGGCTTTACCGTGGACGGGTTGCCCGTCGGGCTGCAAATGGTCGGACGGCTGCGTGGTGAGACACCGCTGCTCAGGTTTGCGGCGGCACTGGAAGCCGATCTTGGCCTCGACCTCGGCCCGATCGATCCGCGCGAGGGATTGCCGCCAGCATGAGCACGGACGCCGAGATCCGCGCGGCGCTGATCTCGGCGCTCGACTGGCAGGTCGAACTCGGCGCCGATGAGGCGATTGCCGAACACCCGGTGGACCGGTTCGCCGCCACCGCACCGCAGGCTCAGCCCGACGCTCCGACCAAGCCGTCCGCGCAGATCATGACCGCTGCCGCTGGCGTCCAGTCCGTTGATGCGGGACACGGCCCGAAAGCGGGCGATCCAGCAAAGCGCGCCATGCAGCGTGACGTCAGCACGGCACCGCCTCCCCCTCCGGAGTCGCCCGCACCCGAAAGTGCGACCCTCGCAGCCCAGGCGCAGACGCTTGAAGATCTCGCCGAGAAACTTCAGGCATGGGATGGCTCGCCGCTGAAGGAAACAGCCAGGAATTTCGTTTTCTGCGACGGCCTGCCCGGAGCGCATCTGATAGTTGTCGGCGAAGCGCCGGGCCAGGAGGAGGACCGCCAGGGCAAGCCCTTCGTCGGCCGGGCCGGCCAGTTGCTGGACCGGATGCTGGCGGCAATCGGGCTCGACCGGACATCGGATGATCCGGCGCGGGCCGCCTACATCACCAACATCCTGCCCTGGCGCCCCGCTGGCAATCGCACGCCGACCCCGGACGAGGCAGCACAGTTCCTGCCCTTCGTGATCCGGCACATTCAGCTTGCCCAGCCCAAGATCATCCTGGCCATGGGCAACACGCCGACCAAGGCGCTGTTGCAGACAACGACGGGCATCAAGCGCATGCGCGGACAGTGGGTCGATCACACCGTGACCGGCCTCCCCCTGTTGCCGAGCTTTCATCCGGCCTATCTTCTGCGGCAACCCGCCGACAAGAAGCTCGCCTGGCATGATCTGATCGCGGTACGGCGCGCCCTGGATGGAGAGAACCCGACATGACCCGAATTCTCGCCTTCTCGGATGTGCACTTCGCGCGGAACAGGATTGCCGAGATCGTCGCCGTGGCCGAACAGGCCGACCTCGTCATCGGCGCAGGTGATTTCTGCAATGTGCGCAGAGGGTTGGATGAGGCGATGGAGCTGCTGCGGCCGATCGAGGACAAGGCGATATATGTCCCGGGCAACGCCGAAAGCGCTGATGAACTGCGCGCCGCGACCGACGCAACCGTTCTGCACGGCGAGACCACCGCGGTGCACGGCCTCAAGATCTTCGGCATCGGCTACGCGATCCCGGTCACTCCCTTCGGCGCGTGGTCTTGCGATCTTACCGAGGACTTCGCGGCAGAGATGCTCGCCAGGGCCGAGGAAGCCGATATTCTGATTTCGCACTCACCGCCCAAGGGTGTCGCGGATACCAGCAGCGATGGGGTGTCGCTTGGCTCGACGGCGGTTCGCGCGGCGATCGAGCGCCTTCAGCCAAAGCTCTGTTTTTGCGGTCATATTCACGACAGCTGGGGCGGGAGTGGGACAATCGGCGCCACGGATGTCCGCAACCTGGGTCCGACCCCGAACTGGTTTGATCTGTGAGGACGTGCACATGGGCATAAACGAAGACCGCGCCTTCATCCCGATCCGGATCGCCGTCCTGACGGTCTCGGACACCCGCACGCTGGACGAGGATCGCTCGGGCACCGTGTTGGTCGACCGATTGCAGGCGGCGGGCCACACGCTTGCCGACCGCAAGATCATTCGCGACGAACGCGCCGAGATCGCCGACCAGTTACGGGCGTGGATCGGCGACTCCGGCGTGGATGCCGTCATCTCGACAGGCGGCACCGGCCTGACAGGGCGCGATGTCACTGTCGAAGCGCACCGCGATGTCTACGAAAAAGAGATCGACGCGTTCGGCACCGTGTTCACCCACGTCTCCATGGCGAAGATCGGCACCTCGGCAGTGCAGTCGCGCGCCTGTGCCGGTGTCGCGGGCGGGACCTACCTGTTCGCGCTGCCCGGCTCGCCCGGCGCGTGCAAGGATGGCTGGGACGAAATCCTGAAATTTCAGCTCGATTACCGCCACACGCCCTGCAACTTTGTCGAGATCATGCCGCGTCTGGACGAACATCTTCGCCGCAAATGACGTGATCGGTGTTCCGCGTTTACCCTTCTTTATCCGAGATCTGAAATTTGTTCCTCGCTGGCGCAGAAGTGCCCGGACAGGAGACAGAATGTTCAACTGGAGACGCCAACCGGCCGCACCGGGGCCAACCGTGCTGGACGAAACCTATCTCGAGCGTCTTGAAAAACACCTCGGCGAGTCGATCCTGCGCGAAATCCTGTCCGACGGTCTGCTCGAACTCAGCGATCGCCTGGCGCGGGTACAGGAACTTGCCGTGTCGGGAAACAGCGCCGAACTCGTGCGGCTGGTGCATGATCTGTCGGGTATGGCGGGTCATCTCGGTTTGACGCAACTCGGGCACCTCTCGGTCGATGCAGAGCGTGCGTTGCGGCAGGAGGCCACCGATCTGCAATCGGTCGCCGAACCGCTGCAAGAGGCCGCACCACGGGCGCTGGCCGCTTTGAAACACTTTCTGGATGCCTCGGCGCATGACTGACAGCTTGCGATACGGTATGTGGCCGCCGGAATGCGTCAGGGTTGCATCGCACCTTCGCGTGTCCGATGATTGCAGGAAGACGGCGCCGCCCGTATGGCACCTGAGGCAATGCTGAAGCCGGAGCAGTCCGGCACGGTTGTGCCAGCAGATGCAGAGACGAAGAATGCGTCGGCCGCGTTGATCGGCCCGGAGGATAACATGGACGAGGCGCCACAGCCGGACCTCATCACAGACGATGCAGATGCCCCGGACACATCCGGTACGGGCGAGACCGCGGTGCCGATTTCACTGGTCGAGGTCGATGACTGCGATGCCGTCCTGAACGAACTTGGCAGCCCCGAAGCCAACTGGGTGCGTCTCAACGGCTTTCGCGGCAAGCTCGGCCAGGCGCTGTGTCTGCCGAACGAACAGGGCGGTCTCGACCGCGTTCTGTTCGGCTGGGGGGACGCAGCGGCACGGAACCGCGAACGGTTCCATCTGGGCGATTTCGCGCGCCAGGCCCCTCCGGGAACCTTCCGGCTGGAAGATTCGCTCGATGCCGATGCCGCCGAGGAAGCGGCCCTTGGATGGCTGCTCGGTCGCTATCGGTTCACGAAATACAAGTCCGCTGGTGAAGAGCACCAGGCTGACTTGCTCGCACCGCCAGGGGTCGATCCGACCCGGCTGATCCGCATGGTCGAAGGCGTATTCCTGACGCGCGACCTGATCAACACGCCCGCGTCTGACATGACGCCTGCCACGCTCGAGGCGACGGCACGCAAGATTGCCGATCGCCATGGCGCCGAGATTGACGTGGTCGTAGGCGAAGACCTTCTGACCAAGAACTTCCCGATGATCCATGCGGTTGGACGCGCCGCTGCCGCCGCGCCGCGCCTGATCGACATCACCTGGGGCGATCCGGATTACCCCTCGGTCACCCTGGTCGGCAAAGGGGTCTGCTTCGATACGGGCGGGTTGAACCTGAAGCCCGGCGCGTCGATGGGCCTGATGAAGAAGGACATGGGCGGGGCCGCGACGGTCCTTGGGCTCGGGCACATGATCATGGCACTCGGGCTGCCGCTGCACTTGCGGATCCTGGTCCCGGCGGTCGAGAACGCCGTTGCGCGCGGCTCGATGCGGCCGGGCGATGTGCTGACCTCGCGCCTGGGCAAGACGGTCGAGATCAACAACACCGACGCCGAGGGGCGCCTGATCCTCGCCGACGCGCTAGCCCTCGCGGCCGAGGCGGAACCCGACCTGATCATCGACATGGCCACACTGACCGGGGCCGCGCGCGTGGCGCTGGGGCCCGAGGTCGTGCCCTATTACACCAACGACTCAGAGCTCTCCGCCGCGTTGGAACAGGCAGGCGCGGCGGCGGCCGATCCGCTTTGGCGCATGCCGCTCTGGCCTGGATACGAGCGCGATATCGAGCCCGATATTGCGGATCTCGACAATGCACCGAAAGGCGGCATGGCAGGCTCGATCACGGCAGCCCTGTTCCTGCAACGGTTCGTCGGATCGACGCCCTGGGCGCATTTCGACGTCTATGGATGGACACCGACGGCGCGGCCGGGCCGCCCGAAAGGGGGCGAATGCCAGGGCGCGCGCGCGATCTTGCGCGTGCTCGAGGCGCGCTATGGCGACAAGGCCGGATGACGACATTCGACCGGCGTCTGACGCCCGCGAGAGCTGACCTCGCCGCAGAGGCCCTGCGTGGAGAGGTCGAGGCGGCGCGGTTCGCAACCGGCAGCTCGGATCAGATTTCAGCGCCGTTCACGGCACTCAGGCCGCGCCCGGACTTCGCAGCGTGCCCGGACACCGAACTGCTCTTTGGTCAGACCGTCATCGTCTTCGAGCGTGCGAATGGTTGGGCCTGGCTTCAGGCGGATGCGGACGGCTATGTCGGATATGCGCCAGAGGGCGCGTTGCACGGAACGCAAGGCCCTGCGTCGACCCACAGGGTCGCGACACTCGGAAGCAATCTGTACGCGGAACCGACGCTGAAGATCCCCACCCTTGGCCAACTGCCTTTCGGCGCCGAAGTCTCCGTGCTGGAAAAGCGTGATGGTTACGCCCGGATCGGATCGCAGCAATGGCTTCCCGCGCAGCATTTGCAACCTGTCGATGACAGCGCCCTCGACTGGGTTGATGTGGCCGACCTGTTTGTCGGGGTGCCTTATGTCTGGGGCGGGCGCACGAACTGGGGGCTCGACTGCTCTGCGCTAGTGCAACTCGCGCGCCAGGCCGGCGGGCACGCTTGCCCGCGCGACTCCGACATGCAGTTCCACCATGCCGGAGAGACACTGCCGGACGATGCCGACCTCCGGCGCGGAGATCTGATTTTCTGGCCGGGGCATGTCGGCCTCATGACGGATGGCGAGACACTGATTCACGCCAACGGTCACCATATGGCGGTGGTGCGCGAGCCGCTTGCCCGGGCGACGACGCGTATTCACGCCGCCGAAGGCAGCGACGTAACCCGTCGCGCCCGGTTTCACGACTGATACCGCCGGAGGCCGGTGAGACCGGCGTATTTTTATCGCAGTCCCAAGGAATCGCGCACAAAGCGTCATCTCTCGGCTAAGATCCGGGAAAAGGCGCGCGTGCAGGAGAGCAGAATGTCGAAACGCATGAGCCATGGTGTCACCGGTATCGTGTTTGCCCTTGCCGCCATGCTCGGCGCGTGCGCGCAGGGCGCGACCGGATCGCTTGTGCCGCAACCTCCCAGCAAGCCCGCGACGACGACGACACCGTCGACGCAAACGCGCGAGGTCACCCAGCAGCCCGCCAGCTTCGCGGAATGGCGCGCCACGTTCCGGACGCGGGCGCTGGCCGCCGGGGTTTCGGGACAGACCTTCGATGCTGCGTTCCGGGGCGTGCGCGTCAACCAGCGGGTGCTCGAGCTTGACAGCCGCCAACCCGAGTTCTCGCGGCCGATCTGGGAATATCTGGACAGCGCGGTCTCGGCGACCCGTGTCGCGACCGGCCAGCGCAACGCCCGCAACAAGGCGGCGGTGCTCGACCGGATCCAGCAGCGCCACGGCGTAGATTTCCCGGTGGTTCTCGCGGTCTGGGGGCTCGAAAGCGGTTTTGGCGGCAACTTCGGCTCGATCCCGGTGATCGAGAGCATGGCGACGCTGGCCTATGATGGCCGCCGCCGCCAGTTCGCCGAAGAACAACTGGTCGCAGCACTCCGCATCCTTGAAGCCGGAGACATCACGCCCAGCCGCATGGTCGGCTCCTGGGCGGGGGCGATGGGGCACACGCAGTTCATTCCGACGAGCTTTCTGGAATACGCGGTCGACTTCACGGGTGATGGCCGCCGGGACCTCTGGGCGGACGATGCGGTTGATGCGCTTGCCTCGACGGCAAACTACCTGTCGCGATTTGGCTGGCGCCTCGGCGAACCTGCCGCGATCGAGGTTTCGCTGCCCGACGGCTTCGACTATCTCCAGGCCACGCCGAATGTCACGGCCACGGCTGCCGATTGGTCGGCGCGCGGCATCCGGCCCGCGCGCGGCGGTGCGCTCCCGGCGGAGGAAAGCGTCTCGATCCTGCTGCCCGCGGGCGCGCGGGGGCCGGCTTTCGCGATCTACCCCAATTTCGGCGTGATCAAACGCTACAACAATTCGACCTCCTATGCGCTCGCGATCGCGCATCTCGCGGACCGGATCCGGGGCGAGCCCGCGTTTGCGGGGACGTGGCCGCGCGGCGACCGCACATTGTCCCGCACCGAAAAGCAGGAGCTTCAGACCCGGCTGACCGCGCTCGGCTTCGACACAGACGGGATCGACGGCATCATCGGACCCAACAGCCGCAAGGCCGTGCGGGCGTTTCAATCCGCGCGGGGACTGGTTCCGGACGGTTACGTGTCGGCGGCGTTGCTCAACTCGGTGCGCGCTGCCGGAGGCTGAGAAGACCCTGCGCTCTGGACAGGGCGGCTGGCTCCGGTCACCGTGCGCCCGGAAGATGGAGGCAAGGTCATGACGTTCGGAACCTGGCAATCCTCGGCGCGGCGCCTGATCGAGGTCGCGTCCGGACGGGGAACTGCCGATCTCGTGATCCTTGGCGGCACCTGGGTCAATGTGCATTCGGGCGAGCTTCTGCTCGGCACGGACGTGGCAATCGCTGACGGACGCTTTGCGTATTGCGGGCTCGACGCCTCGGCGATGATCGGCCCCGATACCCGGATCATCGACGCCGAGGGGCGGTTCATGGTGCCCGGTCTTTGCGATGCGCACATGCATGTCGAATCGGGGATGCTCACGATCAGCCAGTTCGTGCGCGCGGTCGTGCCGCACGGTACGACCTCGATGTTCATCGATCCGCATGAGATTGCCAATGTGCTGGGCCTGCCCGGTGTGCGGCTGATGCATGACGAGGCGCTGGTGCAGCCGATCAACGTGATGGTCCAGATGCCATCCTGTGCACCGTCTGCGCCGGGGCTCGAGACGACGGGGTGTGAACTCGGCCCCGCCGATGTGGTCGAGGCGATGACCTGGCCCAATATCGTTGGTCTCGGCGAGATGATGAATTTTCCCGGCGTCGCGAACGGTGACCCGAACATGCTGGGCGAGATCGCAGCGACCCAGGCCGCTGGCAAGACCGTTGGCGGGCACTATGCCTCGCCGGATCTGGGTCCAGCCTTCCATGCCTACGTCGCGGGTGGACCGGCGGATGATCACGAGGGCACGCGCGAGATTGATGCGATGACCCGCGTCCGCCAGGGAATGCGCGCCATGCTGCGGCTGGGGTCTGCCTGGTATGACGTCGAGGCCCAGATCACCGCGATAACCGAAAAGGGCCTCGACCCGCGGAACTTCGTCCTTTGTACCGATGACTGTCACTCCGGGACACTGGTCAATGACGGGCACATGAACCGGGTGGTGCGCCACGCGATCGACTGCGGCGTCGAGCCGATGACGGCAATCCAGATGGCGACGATCAACACCGCGACCCATTTCGGGCTGGAGCGCGAGCTTGGCTCTATCACGCCGGGCCGCCGCGCCGACATGATCTTGACGTCGGACATCGAAAATCTGCCGATCGAGATGGTCATCGCGCGCGGCGTCGTCGCGGCCGAGGATGGCAACATCCGTATTCCCGGCGCGCGCTTTACCTATCCGCCCGAGGCGTATGACACAGTCAAGGTGCGCCGCGAACTCGGAACCCGGGACTTTGATATTGTAGCACCACTCGGAACCGGTACGACCGATGTCCGGGTGATCGGCGTGGTCGAGAACCAGGCGCCGACAAAGGCGCTGAAAGCGACGCTTCAGGTCAAGGAAGGCGTCGTGCAGATGGATCGAGAGCGCGACATCTGCCAGGTGGCTCTGGTTGAACGTCATCGTGCGACAGGCAGTGTCGCGCATGGTTTCGTGTCGGGGTTTGGCTACGACAGTTCGTGCGCCCTGGCCTCGACCGTGGCGCATGACAGTCACCACATGATCGTGGTGGGAACGAACCATGCCGATATGGCCGCCGCCGTGAACCGGCTGGCCGATGTTGGCGGCGGGGTCTCGTTCTGGCGCGAGGGCCAGGAATTGGCTCTGATCGAACTGCCGATTGCGGGCCTGATGACCGACGATCCGGCATACCAGGTCGCGGCGCGCGCCGATCAGCTCGCGGCTGCGATGCGGTCCTGCGGTTGCCACCTCAACAATGCTTTCATGCAGCATTCGTTGCTGGCACTCGTTGTTATTCCGGAACTTCGGATTTCCGACTTGGGGCTGATCGATGTGCGCCGGTTCGAGAAGACAGGTTTGTTTGTGTAAGGCGGCTCGTTTTACGCGAACACTTTCGACGTTACTTCCCTGGAAGAAAAATCTCCCATCGTCCCGAATTGATACTTTCAATCATGACGAAAATATTGCACGTTGCGATCGCATCGTTGCGAGGTGCAATCTTGAGCACACTGATCCTACAAAACGCTTTCCGGGCACGCGAAGCCTACGCGCCAGACTTCCTGTTGAAGGAATTGCCGAAGGCGTTGCACGGCCTGTCAGACGATGGCTTCACGCGGTTTCAGTGCGAAGCAATGCGCAGCTTTCACGATGGGTTCCGGGCAGAGAGCCTTTCGGTGCTGGTCACACTCTACGAGAAAGACGGCCTGCTGAAACGCACGGTCTATACGGGGCGCTACCGTGTCGATCCGCACGCGCAGCGCTTGTACATGAGCGTGAAAGAACTGGATGTGATGGACCCGTTGAACCGCGAGCTTCCGGGGACGGCCGTCTTCAACTCGGACTTCATGGATCTCGAAACCTGGCGGACGACCGAATTCTTCCAGCGCTTCAAGGTCAAGACCGGCACGCACCACGCCCTGATCGTGAGCTATCCCTATCCGTTCAAGACGGGCCTGGGCGTGCGGTTCACCTATCAAACGGACTACCCGCGGACATTCGGCGAAGATCTGTCAAAGGATGTCGCCGAGTATCTCAACCTTCCATTCTATTTCGCGTGGCTGCACCGCCTGAACGTCATCGATCTGGAGACACTGATGCGCTGGTATGCGCTGATGGCGACGCTCACGCCGCAGCAGATCGGCTTTCTCAGGGTTGTCGCCAATCTTGCACCTGCCTGCCGGCCAAACCTGAAGGAATACTTCGCGCTTCCGGCGGCAATCGTCGAAGATGAGCTCGAGACGATCGGCAAGGTGGTGTCGAACGCGCTTCCGGATCTGGAGATCGCAGATGCTGATGGTCTGTCCATCGCCGATCTTGCGAACCTGTATTCACATCTCAGGTTCTGTGGCCGTTTCGTTGACCGAACGCATGTGGCGAAACGCGCGGCAGAGATATTGCCGACGATCGCGGGTGGCATTTATGCGGACATGAGCACGCCCAAAACGCCGCTGCACGCTACAGCACGAAATTAAAGCCTGCGCCCAGATCGCCGTCGGAGCGTTCGATCGGGTCCAGAGAGAGGGCGGCCTGGCCGGATGGGCCGAGCGATTGGTAGGTCCAGTCGTCATCGTTCGCGGCCTCGTCAACCAGATAGAGCTGCGTGACCAGAACGCGTCCTGATGGCGGCACCACCCGTGCATGGATATGGGCGGTCCGATCGGCTGTCGGGCGGGGCAGGATGGTGCGGAACTGGTACCGTCCCTCCCGGTCGGTTCTGACGGCGCCGTGCCCCCGGAAATCGCGCGCGTGCGTGTCCTGATCTGGTGTCCGACCGGCAAGATCCGCCTGCCTGATCTCGACCAGCGCTTCGTGGACCGGCGTTCCGTCGAAATCCATCACCTCTCCGAACAGATGCAGAATGCGCCCCCCAGCGGCCCGAACGCGATGTTCACGTTCGATCAGATCCCAGCCCGGCTGATCGCAGTGTGCACGCTGGTCGCGAAACAGGGCCGAGGCTTGCGCGGGCGTCATCACGGCGGCGCGCGCGCCCGTTCCCGCGAAAACCGGATCCAGGCCCAGCAAGGACACAAGTGTCCGGTGTGCAAATGACAGAGACATGCCGGAGCCTCCTTTCTCACCCCGAAGATGGTGGCTCTTGTGCTCTGAAGATAATCGAAATTCGTAAACAGGGCGTGAGCGGCCCGTGTGCGGCCCCGCATGTCGATTTCCGCCCTCACGCAGTCGGGACCCGTTGGCACGGTTCTGATGAAACCGCTAAGCGGGTTCGATCGGGACATGGAGGGCGCGATGAAGGATCAGGCTCGGGCAGTGGTCGTCGGCGGCGGCGCGGTGGGGACTGGCATCGCCTATCACTTGGCAAAGGCCGGCTGGGACACGGTCCTGCTGGAGCGGGACGAACTGACCTCCGGCTCGACCTGGCACGCTGCGGGCCTGCTGCCGCTCTTCAACATGTCCTTCGCGACCAGTCACATCCACGACTACAGCGTCAAGTTCTACAAGACGCTCGAGGAAGAGACCGGCCTGAACGCGGGCTTCTCGGTCGTCGGCAACTTGCGCATGGCGCAAACCCAGGACCGGATGGACGAGTACATGCTTTATGCCTCGAACGCCGAGGCGGTGGGCATTCCGGTCGACTTCATGACGCCCGGGCAGATCAAAGCCCGCTGGCCGCTGGTGCGCACCGAAGACCTGAAGGGCGCGATCTACCACCCAACCGATGGCTACATAAACCCCGCCGACGTCACCCAAGCCATGGCCAAGGGTGCCCGCCAGCGCGGGGTCGAGATCTACCGCAAGGCCCAGGTCGACAGCTACCGCTGGACCGGGTCCGAGTGGATCGTCTCGGGCACCATCATGGCCGAGAAGGGCAACTCGCTGATCCCGTCCGAGGAGACCTTCGAAATCCGCGCCGAACATGTCGTCACCGCCACCGGCAACCACGCTCAACGCACGGCGGACCTGCTGGGAATCGCAATGCCGGCGATCCCGGTCGAGCACCAGTACATCGTGACCGAGCCCGATCCCGCCCTGGTGGAATGGCGCAAGGAAAACGGCGAGCATCCCGTTCTGCGTGACGCCGACGCCAAGTGGTATGTGCGCGAGGAACGCGGCGGCTGGATCCTCGGACCTTACGAGCGCAACGCGCCCGCGCGCTTCATTCACGGGGTGCCCGACAGCTTCCGCGCCGACCTCTTCGAACTCGACCTCGAGCGCATCGAGGAAGAGTACATGTCGATGATCCATCGCATCCCGACCTCGGAGACCGTCGGGCTGAAAGACGATTACAACGGACCGATCTGCTACACGCCGGATGGCAACCCGCTGGTCGGCCCGGCACCCGGTCTGCGCAACATGTGGCTGGCCGAGGGCTTTTCGTTCGGCATCACGGCGGCTGGCGGCACCGGCTATTACATGGCCCAGATGATGACCGAAGGCGAGGCCGAGATCGACATGTGGTCGCTCGACCCGCGCCGCTACGGGTCATGGGCCAATCGGGAATTCGCCGCTCGCAAGAACGAGGAATGCTACGAGCACGTCTACATCCTGCATCACCCGGACGAAGAGCGCGAAGCCTGCCGCCCGCTCAAGACCGCGCCCAGCTATGACCGGATGAAAGCCCACGGCGCGCAATTCGGCCAGGTCAACGGGTGGGAACGCCCGAACTATTTCGGCCCACTCGATGCCCCGGAAGGGTTCGATCACGACACGCGCAGCTTCCGCCGGGGCGGCTGGTGGCAATACGCCGTTGATGAAGCCAAGGCCGTGCGCACCGGGGCAGGGCTGTTCGATGCGACCGCCTTCACCAAGCACCGCGTCTTCGGCCCGGGATCGACGGCATTCCTGGACTGGTTGACCTGCAACAAGCTGCCGCGCGTGGGCCGCACCAACCTGACTTATGCGCTCACCGTGGCGGGCACGATCCGCACCGAGATGACCATCGTCCGCCGGGCCGAGCACGACTACTACGTGGTCACGGCAGGCGCGGCGCAAGCCTATGATCACGACTATCTGATGAAGATGGAGGAAGAGTGGTTCGCGGCCAATGCCGGGCCGCAGAACTGGCTCGCAGTGCAGGACATCACCGCGCAGTACGGCGTCTTCGCCATCGCCGGGCCCAAATCGCGCGACATCCTCAAGCCCTTGGTGGTCGACGCCGATCCGGACACGGCGCTGTCCAACAAGCGTTTCCCGTGGCTGTCGTCCCGCCGTCTGGATCTGAAGATGTGCCCGACGGATGCAATCCGCGTCGCGTACACGGGCGAGCTCGGCTGGGAGCTGCACCACCCGATCGAGATGCAGAATTACCTGTTCGACCTGCTGATGGAGGCAGGCGAACCGCACGGTCTGAAACTCTGCGGCGCCCGCGCGCAGAACTGGCTGCGGCAGGAGAAATCCTATCGCGCCTTTGGCTCTGATCTCGGGCGCGACGCAACGCCGATGGAATCCGGGCTCGACCGCTTCATCGATCTCGAGAAGGACTTCAAGGGCAAGCAGGCGATGCTCGACACCGGCATCCGCGCGAAGTGTGTCACCCTGCTGATCGACGGACCGGCGGACGCAGACCCCTGGGGCCGCGAAGCTCTGGTGCTGCAAGGTGAGAACGGCGCCGAGAAGGTCGGGCGCCTGACCTCTGGCGGCTACTCGGTCCATTTCGGCAAACAGATCGGCATCGGCTATGTCCGACCCGACCTCGCCGTCACGGGCCAGAAGCTCCAGGTCCGCATGTTCCGCGAACTTTGGGACGCCGAGATCGTCGAAGACAGCCCGTACGATCCGAAGAACGAGACCATTCGGATAAACGGCTGATCCGTGGACTGGTCTGGACCAATCCCACCACCTCTCTGCTCAGACCAGCCCGGCTTGGATCCGCTGGGCTAGGGCAGGGGCTCCGCCGATGATCCGATCGATCGTGTCGCGGATGTGCTGCTTTGCCGGTTCAGACAAGTAGTCGTCCGGGTGAAACAGATCGTCCACATTGGGCATCTCCTCGGCCGCTCCGCCGATGGCCGCCGTGTAGAGTGGTGCCTCGATCGCGTGTCGATCCGCCAGAAAGCACCGATGATCCGAGTTCATTGCGATGATCAGCCCCGCGCCTGCGGCGATCTCTGGCGTCAAGGTGCGCCGCTGGTGATCCGCGACATCCAGCCCGTGTGACGCCAGATACGCAGCGACATCCGATCGGACGCGCAAGTCGGGCACGTCCTCGATCCCGGCTGACGCAACCGAGACCGCGGAAGAACCACCCAATGCCCGGATGAGCGCGCGTTCGGCAGTCAGACTGCGAAAGACATTGCCCGTGCAGACGAACAAAACTGACCGCAACCGACCGTCCATCGCAGGATCTCCGCAGGTATCGGACGATCGGCTCAAGGCGGCCAATATCCGGTTAACGGAAAATTACGTGAAGAAAATCACGGGTCACTTCACGCCGTAAATCGTGCCGGAGAGGCGATATTTGCCCACCTCCCCAAGCGTTCGAAACAGCATCACTTCATGATGCGTTCGAGCACGTCATCCATGATCGAGCCGTCCCCATCAGCATCCAGCATATTTGTGATCATGCCGAGATCCGGGCCGCCTTTGTTCTGGGTGCTCAGCATTCCCGACAGCATCGACATGATGCCGCCGCCCTGATTGGTGGCGCCACCGGTCAGTTGCGTCAGCATCCCCTGGATCGAGGTGTCGGGTGTCTGCTTCTGCATCCCCCCTTGCAGCATCGCAGCCAGAGCGGGCATGAACTGCTGGACGGTGCCGGTATCAACGCCTGCGCGGCTGGCGGCTTCCTGCGCCAGCGTGTCCGTCGCCTCGCGCGATCCCAGCAGACCTTCGAGGAAGTTCTGGCCCTGCGCCTGGGCCTCCGGGGCCGCCGCTTGTTCTGGCGCGTCGAACAGACCACCCTGGGCCTCGCCCTGAAGCTGGCTCAGCAAGCTTTCCAAACCACCTGATTCTGCTCGCTTTTTTGCGGCCGACCCGATTGCGGGCGCGAGCATCGAGGCCAGTCCTCCGGCCTTCTCCTCATCCAGCCCGAACTGGCTCGCCAGTTGCGCAAGACCCTGGCCGCCCCCGGCCTGTTCTAACATCCGAAGCAGTGACATGTCCGTTCTCCTCACCTGTTTCAGCATCACCCTTATGCAGGGCTGTTGACGGGATCATGACGAAAAAGGGCCCCGGAGCAACTCCGGGGCCCTGAATTCGCCACAGCATGGCACGCGCTTTGAGGGGATCAGCCCTCGGCGGGTGCGTCTTCTTTTGGCTTTTCTTCCTTCTTGATCTCTTGACCGGTCTCTTGATCGACGACCTTCATCGACAGGCGGACCTTGCCGCGATCGTCGAAGCCCATCAGTTTGACCTTGACCTCCTGGCCCTCCTTGACGAGGTCCTTGGGGTTGTTGACCCGCTCCTGCGCCATCTGGGACACGTGTACCAACCCATCGCGCTTTCCGAAGAAGTTCACGAAAGCGCCGAAGTCCATGATCTTGACCACTTTTCCGGTGTAGACTTGGCCAACTTCCGGTTCCGCCACGATCGAGTGGATCAGGTCGTAGGCCTTCTGGATCGCTTCGCCGTTCGAAGACGCGATCTTGATCACACCGTCATCGTTGATGTCGACCTTTGCTCCGGATTCCTCGACGATCGAGCGGATCACCTTGCCGCCCGAGCCGATGACTTCGCGAATCTTGTCGGGGTTGATGGTCATCGTCTCGATACGCGGCGCGTGCGCCGAGAACTCGGTCCGGCCTTCGGCCAGCGCCTTCGACATCTCGCTCAGGATATGCATCCGGCCGTCCTTGGCCTGGGCCAGCGCGGTCTGCATGATGTCCGCGGTAATCCCGGCCACCTTGATGTCCATCTGCAGCGAGGTAATCCCGGATTCCGTACCCGCGACCTTGAAGTCCATGTCGCCGAGGTGATCCTCGTCGCCGAGAATGTCCGTCAGAACAGCGTATTGGCCGTCATCCTGCAGAATCAGGCCCATGGCGACACCGGCCACCGGAGCCTTCAGCGGAACGCCCGCATCCATCATCGACAGTGAACCGCCGCAGACGGTCGCCATCGAGGACGACCCGTTCGACTCCGTGATCTCCGAGACCAGGCGGATCGTGTACGGGAAGTCGGTTGCTGCGGGCAGAACCGCCTGCAGCGCACGCCAGGCAAGCTTTCCGTGACCGATTTCGCGCCGTCCCGGAGGGCCGTTTCTGCCTGTTTCCCCAACCGAATAGCTCGGGAAGTTGTAGTGCAGCAAGAAGCGTTCGCGCCATTCACCTTCCAGCGCATCGATAATCTGCTCGTCGTCACCGGTACCCAACGTGGTGACCAGCAGACCCTGCGTCTCGCCGCGCGTGAACAACGCCGAGCCGTGGGTCCGGGGCAGGAAGCCGACTTCGCTCTCGATCGGACGCACCGTGGTCAGGTTGCGGCCATCGATCCGGTTGCCGGTCGCGATGACGTCGCCCCGCAGAACGTTGGAGTCGAGTTCCTTCAGGCAGCTCTTGACGGCGCCTTCGTTCTCGAGGTCTTCCTCGCTCAGACCGGCCTTGATCTCGGAATGTGCAGCGGAGATGGCCGCCTGACGCTCGAGCTTGTCGGTGATTGCGAAGGCCGCACGGACCTTGTCTTCGCCCAGGCCGCGGATCTTCTCGTACAGCGCCGAGTTGTCGTCCGGCTGGAAGTCGAACGGCTCCTTCGCGGCGTGCTCGGCCAGATCGATGATCATGTCGATCACCGGCTGCATCGCGTCATGCCCGAAGTTGACCGCGCCGAGCATTTCCTCTTCGGACAGCTCGTAGGCCTCGGACTCGACCATCATCACGGCGTTCTTGGTGCCCGCGACGATCAAGTTCAGCCGCTGCTCTGGATTGTCGACAAGCTTCTGCATGTCGTCGACCTTCGGGTTCAGAACGTATTCGCCATCGACGAAGCCGACGCGCGCCGCGCCGATCGGGCCGCGGAAGGGAACGCCCGAGATCGTCAGTGCCGCCGAGGCCGCGATCATGCCGATGATGTCGGGATCGTTCTCCATGTCATGGCTCAGCACCGTGATCATGACCTGGGTTTCGTTCTTGAAGCCCGGCACGAACAGCGGGCGGATCGGGCGGTCGATCAGGCGCGAGGTCAGCGTTTCCTTTTCGGTAGGACGGGCTTCGCGCTTGAAGAAGCCGCCCGGGATTTTGCCGGCGGCATAGTATTTTTCGTTGTAGTTCACGGTCAGCGGGAAGAAATCCAGGCCGAGCTTCGGCTGCTTGTCGAAGACGACGTTGGCCATGACGGTGGTCTCGCCATAGGTGACGATGACCGAGCCATCTGCCTGGCGTGCGACCTTGCCGGTTTCCATGGACAGCGTTTCGCCGCCCCATTCGATTTCCTTACGAACGATGTCGAACATTTCTTTTCCTTTGCGAACAGTGCGCATCCCCTGACGCGCACCGTGTGTCGTGCCCGTTGGCACGGATCCCCGGTTTCAGGTTGTCATGGCGGCGGACCGGGATCAGAGACCGCCACGCTCGGACATGTACGCCTGCATTGTCGCGGCGCGCGAACGCGCCACGGGGCGAGCAGACCGGCCCTGTCAACGAAAAGCGCGCCACTCTGGGCGCGCTCGGGTCATCACCGGCGGATACCGAGGCGCTTGATGAGGTCCTTATAGCGGGCCTCGTCCTTCGCGCGGGTGTAGTCCAGCAGCTTACGGCGCTGTGAGACCATCTTGAGCAGACCACGGCGGGAGTGATTGTCCTTCTTGTGGCCCTTGAAGTGCTCGGTCAGGTTGGTGATGCGCTCTGTCAGGATGGCAACCTGAACTTCCGGGCTGCCTGTATCGCCGTCCTTGGTGGCGTATTCCTTGATCAGTTCTTCCTTGCGCACTGGCGTAATCGACATCGGTTTTCCTTTCAGATCAGAGGGTTGAGCCGCGTCCTAAGGCCGGTGCCGGGATGTCGTCCAGCACGGTCACGGATCGAGGCAATCACCCGCAATGCGGGAGATGCGGCGCTATAGGGCCTCCCGCCTGAAAAATCCAGAAGAATCGATGTTCGCGATCGCGACGGATCGGCTACAGCACGAACACCCGGGTCGGGTGCAGCATGCCCGCCTTGTAGGTTACGATCGCCACTGCTTCGCCATCTACGACGGCAAGAGCCTCGTCGCCATAGTCCAATGCCGCATAGGTCACGGGAGCCGGGTTTCCATTGCGCAGACGTGCCGCCTCCGGCGCCCGGATGCGGACTTCCGACAACTCAGAAAGTCCAGCTGCGAGTGGCAGGAGGTGCTCATCGCCGCCGGTCTCGCGGATCTGGTCGAGCAGATCGAACGGGATTGCCTGCGTCACCGAAAACCCACCCGATTCCATGCGCCGCAAGTCGGCGACGTAGCCATGGCAGCCGAGTGCTTCTCCGAGATCGCGGGCGATCGACCGGACATAGCCGCCTTTGCCGCAGACCATCTCGAGCGTCACGTGATCCGGGTCCGGCCGGTCGAGAATATCGAGGCGCTCGACATAAAGAGGCCGCGCCTCCAGATCCAGATCCACGCCGTCCCGAGCCAGATCATAGGCGCGCTCACCGTCGACCTTCACGGCCGAGAATTGCGGGGGGACCTGCTCGATATCGCCCTTGAAAGCAAGAAGCGCGTACTTGATCTGAGCATCATCTGGGCGCGCCTGCGAGGTGGCGATCGCCTCGCCCTCGGCGTCGTCGGTCGTAGTCCCAATGCCGAGGCGCACGGTGAAGCGATAGGTCTTCAATCCCTCCTGCGCATAAGCAACGGTCTTGGTTGCTTCACCGAAGGCCACGGCAAGCAATCCCGTTGCCAATGGATCAAGCGTCCCGGCATGGCCCGCTTTCTGCGCCTGAAAGGCCCAGCGTGCCTTGTTCACGACGGCGGTCGACGTGATCCCTTTGGGTTTGTCCACAAGCAGCCAGCCGTGCAGGGGCCGACCCTTCTTCTTGCGTGCCATCCAGCGCCTCCGAAACTCAGGGCGCCGTGGATAGCGATAACAGGCGTGCGGGGAAACTCCCTATTCGGTCGCCGTCGTCTCTTCGCCTGTGTCCGTGCGAACGTCCGTATTGGCAGCGATGCCGGTGACGCTTGTGTCGTCCAGAGCCACCAGTTCCTCAGTGCCATCCGCCGTCGTGTCGACAAATGCCTGGACGTTACCGGCCGACTCACAGGCGTGCTTGCGGGCGGCGCGAACGCGGTCGATGAGTGCACCTTGCCCTGTGACATCGCCTGCCAGGTCGACCGAGACCCGGATCTCGTCGCCATCCAGGGTCCGGCACTTGGCGATGATCGCACCAGACGCGCCGTCGATTGCACCGATGATACCGTTGGCCTCGAATCCCGCCACCGTCTGAGGCGCGATTGTATTGACCGTTTCACAGCCTGCCAGAATGCTCGCGGCCATGAGTGCCGCACATGTATTCACAAGGGTTTTCATCACAGTCTCCGTTCCAAATCTGTCGTTCGTCTGATCAATCGGTCTGTTTCAAGCAAATCGGTGGGTTCAACTGCCTTTAAGATGCGCATTTTCTACTGATTCGTGTATTGGTGTAGTGATGATCGTCACGCACACGCGTGTTGCGCCGCACAAATTCACACACAGTTTCTGGATTTGGGCTTTTCGACTCTGGTGGGATTCTACAGAGTAACGAAAAGAAACTGCCCGCCGTCACGCGATGGTGGAGAAAAGACTGCAAGGGAGACCATCATGACACCGGAGGAGATCCTCTCCTTTGCGCCCCGCGTGCTGACGCAGGCGCAGAGAGAGAAGTACTTCCGCGACGGCTTTGTGAGTGTCGAGGGCTTTGTCCCCACGAACACGCTGGCCGAGCTGCAAGCCGTTACGACCGAGTTTGTCGAGAAATCCAAGGCGGTCTCTGAACCAGGTGAAACCTTCGACATCGGTCCAGGACACTCTGCAGAGACACCGGTGCTGCGCCGCCTGAAACGGCCTGACGACCAGCATCCAACCTATTGGGCGTTTGCGACAGGTCTTATGGCTGACGTGGCCGCTGATCTGGTGGGTCCGAACGTTACGTTCCATCACTCGAAGCTGAACTTCAAATGGTACGACGAGTCCGACACCGTGAAATGGCATCAGGACATCCAGTTCTTTCCGCACACAAACTACAACGTCATCACCATCGGCTGCTATCTGGCCGACACGGACATGAACAACGGTCCTCTGGCCGCGTTGAAGGGCAGTCATGACGAGCCGCTCTATGACCAGTATGACGCAAACGGCAATTGGACGGGGATGCTCTCGGACGATGATGCGGCGGGTGTCGATATGAGCCGGGTTGAGTACATGACCGGCAGGGCAGGCTCGATCACCGTGCACAACGCGCGGACCCTGCACTACTCGCCCTCGTCCAAGTCGCCCCTGCCGCGACCGCTTCTGCTGAATTGCTATACCTCGGCGGATGCCAAGCCCTATACGCCGCATCCGGACCCATCGAACCATGTCTATCGGACAGTGCGTGGCGAAGCGGTGACGTGGGCGCATCACGATCCGCGTCCCTGTCAGATCCCACCGGATTGGTCCGGCGGATACACCTCGATCTATGCCGCACAGTCCGGCGAAGACAAACCTTCTGCCGGGATGATGTGACATGGGCATGGACCATTACGTACGCTTGAATCCGTCCAACCGTTTGCGGCGTTCTCCCTTGTTCGACCGCGTTCGGGCCGAGGGCGCAAAGGCCTATTCCGTCTACAATCGGACCCTGATCAGCCAGTGGTTCGGCACGCTTGAGGAGGACTATGCGCATCTGAAGACCGCCGTGCAGGTCTGGGATGTGGGCGGTGAGCGGATTGTCGAGATCAGCGGCCCGGATGCCCGTCGGCTGATCCAGATGGCAACACCCCGGGATCTGTCGCGGCTCGGCCCCGAGCGCTGCGCCTATGTGCCCATGGTCGATCCGCAGGGCAGGTTGCTCAACGATCCTGTGCTGACACTGCTGGCGCCGGACCGTTACTGGCTGGCGCTGGCGGATAGCGACATGTTCCTCTACCTCAAGGGGCTGGCGGCTGGCGCCGGTCTGGATGTGACGATCTTCGAGCCGGATGTCTGGATTATCGCGATCCAGGGACCGCGGTCCTATGAACTCGCCGAGCGGGTCTGGGGCGGGATGATCCATGATATCGGCTTCTTCAAATACGGCTGGGTGAATGTTGGCGGCAAGCCGATGGTGCTGGCGCGGTCCGGCTGGTCGGTGCAGGGCGGGTTCGAACTGCATGTCGACGGATCGGACTATGCGCTGCCGATCTGGGAGAAGATCATGGAGGCCGGGCGCGATCTGGACGTGCGTGCCGGGTGTCCAAACCTGATCGAGCGGATCGAGGCAGGCCTATTGTCGTACGGCAACGACATCTCGGTCGATCACACGCCGTTCGAGGCGGGCTTGGAGCGGTTCTGCCACCTCGAGGACGCCACGGACTGTCTTGCGCGCGAAACCCTGCTTGCCGCACGGGAACCGGCGCGGCAGATTCGTCCGGTAGAGATTTCGGGCGACAAGGTGCCGCCCGTCG
Source organism: Pseudomonadota bacterium (assembly GCA_038534135.1). GTDB lineage: Bacteria > Pseudomonadota > Alphaproteobacteria > Rhodobacterales > Rhodobacteraceae > Thermohalobaculum. The sequence goes on from JBCAXJ010000033.1 coordinate 21,995, forward strand.
CGCAGCTCTGGCCGGTGCGTACGCTCGAAGGCGAGTCCGTCGGCAAGGTGTCGTCCGCTTGCTGGTCGCCGGAGCAGCAGACCAACGTCGCGATTGCCATGATTGATCGAGCGTACTGGCAACCCGGCACGCGTCTGGTTGTCGATGCGCCCGACAGCACGCGCGAGTTGGTGGTGGCTGAAAAGTTCTGGGGGAGAACCTGACGCCATGTCCGAACGGATCGTACGTCCTCGACGCAGTTTCATTTTCTCGCCTGGCCTGAAGCCCGAGATGTTCCCGAAGGCCTTGGCGTCGGGTGCGGACATCGTCTGCGTCGAGTTGGAAGACGGGATTGCGCCGAAGGACAAAGATGAGGCACGTGCCAACGCGATCGCACTGTTCGCGGAACCTCAGGCTGACGATGGCGTCGAGCGGATTGTCCGGATCAATTGCCTGCGCGAAGCGTTCGGTCTGGCCGATGTGCAGGCCGTTCTTGCAACCGATACGCCGCCACCCGGGCTGATGCTGCCGAAGGTGCGCACGGCCGATGAGGTTGTCTGGCTCGACACGCTGCTGACGGAGCGTGGGCATCCGACGCGGCTGCACGTGATCATCGAGACCAATGCCGGGCTCGAGGCTGTTTACGACATCGCCCGCGCTAGCCCGCGCATCGACGCGCTGTTCTTCGGTGGGGTCGACATGGCGGCGGAACTGCGTTGCAAGAATGCCTGGGAGCCATTGCTCTACGCCCGCTCTCGCGTCGTTCATGCGGCAGCGTCCGCGGGTGTTGATGCGATCGACGTGCCGTGGCTGGATCTCGACGACCCCGACGGCATGGTTGCCGAGGCCGAAAAGGCCCGCGACCTTGGGTTCTCAGGCAAGGGGTCGATCCATCCCAAGCAGATCGGCGCGATCAACGGCGTCTTCACGCCGGACGATGACATGGTCGCCCGCGCGCGCCGGATCATCCAGACGTTCGAGGAGGCTGATACCGGGCTTGTCGTTATTGATGGCAAGCTGATCGAGAAGCCTGTTCTTCGAGACATGCACCGCATTGTCGCGATTGCCGAGCGGGTTGGCGCCTAGGCAACCTTTTCAGGAAACAGCGTTGGCGCGTCGCCCGGTTGCCATTTTGGGTACTTCTGCATGATCTTAGCAAAGCGATCGGATGACAGGAATGCCTCGAGCCACGATTGCAGACGCGGCCAGGGTTGCGCATCGAACCAGGCCTTGTCGATGAAGGCGAACTGCCGGACGAACGGCAGGATCGCGTAGTCGGCCAACATCGGTCTCCCGAAGATCCAGGCATCGATCTGGCCGTCCAGATTGGCCAGAAACTCCGCCGCCAATGCCCGCTGTTCGCCGGGATCGACGCCGGGATAGCGGGTTGCGTATTTCGTGCGATCCAAAGCGTCCTTGAAAGGGCCATCGCAGCGCGCGATCCATTCGAAGCCAGCCTCCGGCATGTCGAGCCATCCCTCGGGGTCGTTCTGCTTCAAAACCCAAATCATTGCGTCCAGGCTTTCGTCGATCGTCAGATCGTCGGTCACCAGACAGGGCACCGTCGCGCTGGCAGAGGCCGCGAGGAAGGCATCCGGCTTGTCCCGAAGGACAACCTCGCGCAGCTCGACCTCGTATCCGCTGACGTCCAAGGCAAGACGCAGGCGCATCGCATAGGGGCAGCGGCGGAAAGAATAGAGCGTCGGCGTCATGCGAAACTGTGAGATCTCGGCGTGTCAGGCTGCCTTGTTGCGAACCACTGGAAACAGCGCGCAATCCATTCGAAGCCAGCCTCCGGCATGTCGAGCCATCCCTCGGGGTCGTTCTGCTTCAAAACCCAAATCATTGCGTCCAGGCTTTCGTCGATCGTCAGATCGTCGGTCACCAGACAGGGCACCGTCGCGCTGGCAGAGGCCGCGAGGAAGGCATCCGGCTTGTCCCGAAGGACAACCTCGCGCAGCTCGACCTCGTATCCGCTGACGTCCAAGGCAAGACGCAGGCGCATCGCATAGGGGCAGCGGCGGAAAGAATAGAGCGTCGGCGTCATGCGAAACTGTGAGATCTCGGCGTGTCAGGCTGCCTTGTTGCGAACCACTGGAAACAGCGCGCAGTCAATCGGGCCACCGGAAGGAATGCCCGGATCATGCAGCATCGGCTGGAGGTTCGGGCGCGGATAGTAGGTGACGTCCTCTCCTGCCCACCGCATCACATAAGCGCGCCGTGGCCTGGCAAGGCTGTTTCCCGGCGCTCCGTGAACGGTCAGGCCGTGATGGATCGTGCAATCGCCTGGCTCCAGTTCGAACTGCGCCATCTTGTACTGATCACGGTTCGCCTCGACGTCCGGCACAGGCGGTAGGTCTTCCTTGTAGAGGTCATCATCCTTGAACGACACGGCCTTGAACCGCTGACCCCAGAGGTGCGAGCCGCAGACGTATTCTACCGCTCCGCTTTCCTTGGTGACTGGGTCGAGCGCGAGCCAGAGCGTGCACACCTGATGCCCGGCGACGGGCCAATAGGTCTGGTCGTGATGCCAAAGGGTCGGGGTCGAGGTTCCCGACTCCTTCACCAGGAACTGGTCAAAAATCAGGTTCACCTTCCGCGAACCCAACATGGCCGCTGCGATATCGGCGGCAGGTGAGTTGAAGACGAAGTCCTCCAGTTCCGGAAAATGCTTCCAGACGAACGTATCGCCGAAGAACCGGCCTTCGCCGTCGCGGGTTGCATCGACAGCCATCGGGCTTGGGTCTGCCATGTCACGGGCAACGACGTCGCGGAGCATTTCGACGGCATCGGAATCGAATGCCTGCCTGACGCAGGCGATGCCGTCAGTTTCATAGGCGCTGACACTGTCCGCGCCGACTTGAACCTTTGTCATGCTGCCAGCCTCCGTTCGTACCGATGTCGCAGACTGTACCGTGTCAGGGTGCGGTGCGGTAGGGTGTCGGCTGAAACAGGTGTACGAAGTTCAAACGAAAAGGGCCGGGGAGAACCCCGGCCCGATTCACGTCATGGTAGGGGTAGCCTTACTGCCAGCGCTTGATGATTTCCTCATAGGCGATGGTCTCGCCCTTCGGCTTCTCATCAACCTTGGCCTTGGCGCCGCCCTTGCCGATCCACTCCGAAGCGTCCTTCGGCTCGTTCAGGCGCGGACCACAACCGCCGTAGACACTGGCGGCCTCATCAGCGGCCTGCATCCGGGCCATGATGGTGTCCATCTCACCGGCCAGACGATCCATGGCTTCCTGCGGCGTGAATGCACCCGAGTTCACATCACCGATCTGCTGCCACCAAAGCTGTGCCAGCTTCGGATAATCAGGCACGTTGACGCCGGTCGGCGACCAGCGAACACGATCCGGCGAGCGGTAGAACTCGATCAGACCGCCGAGGTTCGGCGCACGGTCCGTGAAGTGCTGGTGACGCACGGTGGAGTCACGGATGAAGGTGAGACCAACGTCAGACTTCTTCACGTCGACCGTCTTCGAGACGACGAACTGAGCGTACAACCAAGCGGCCTGAGCGCGGTCCGACGGGGTCGACATCAGGAAAGTCCACGATCCCGCATCCTGGTAGCCGATCTTCTGGCCTTCTTCCCAGTACGGGCCGTGCGGCGAGGGAGCCATCCGCCAGAGCGGCTTGCCCGCGTCATCGACCGTGTTGTTGCCGCTGGCCTTGTCGGCCACCATCGATGCGGTGAACGCCGTGTACCAGAAGATCTGCTGGGCGACGTTGCCCTGGCTCAGTGCAGGCAACGACTGGTAGAAGTCATAGCTTGCAGCGCCCGGAGGGGCGTACTTGCGCAGCCACTCGTCCCACTTGCGGATCGCATAGACCGCAGCCGGGCCGTTGGTGCCACCACCGCGCGTCACCGAAGCACCGGCCGGGTTGCACGAACCGGCTTCCATCCGAATGCCCCATTCGTCGATCGGAACACCGTTCGGCTCACCAACCGATCCGGCACCGGCCATCGACAGCCAGGCATCGGTCATCCGCCAGCCAAGATCTGGCGCGCGCTTGCCGTAGTCCATGTGCCCGTAAACGGTCACACCGTCGATTTCCTTGACGTGGACCGAGAAGAACTCGGCGATGTCCTCATAGGCCGACCAGTTGACCGGAACGCCCAGGTCGTAGCCGTAGCGCTCTTTGAACTGCGCCTGAAGCTCTGGCCGGTCGAACCAGTCCTTGCGGAACCAGTAGAGGTTCGCAAACTGCTGATCGGGCAGCTGGTAGAGCTTGCCGTCCGGGCCGGTCGTGAACGACTTGCCCATGAAGTCATTCAGGTCCAGGCCCGGATTGGTCGTGCCCGCCCAGTCGCCTGCCATCATGTCGGACAGGTTGTAAGCCAGTTGCAGACGCGAGTGCGTGCCGATCAGATCCGAGTCGTTGATGTACCCGTCATAGAGGTTCCGCTGTGTCTGCATCTGGGTCTGGACGGCCTGAACAACCTCGCCTTCCCCCAGAAGTTGGTGGTTGACCTTGATGCCGGTGATCTCCTCGAACGCCTTGGTCAGCGTCTCGGATTCATAGGTGTGCGTCGGGATCGTCTCCGACAGCACGTTGATCTCCATGCCCTTGTATGGCTCGGCAGCGTTGATGAACCACTCCATCTCGGACATCTGCTCTTCTTTCGAGAGCACCGAGGGTTGGAATTCGCTGTCGATCCATTTCTTGGCTGCAGCAGCATCCGCCCAGGCGGAACCCGCCCAGAGAAGGCTGATCGCCGCCGTTGCAAGAAGTGTTTTTCTCACTTTCTCCTCCCAGTTAGTGGCCCGGATGGGCCGGTCGAATTCAGACCCAGCGGAACACCGCCAGCGCCAGAATGATTGAAATCGCGGTCGCACCCCAGAGCGGCGCCGAGATCAGGCCAAGCCACGCCAGGTGAATGTAGGCGGCGCTGAGCAACGAGATGAACAGCCGGTCGCCGCGGGTTGTGCTGATCCCGAGGATACCGGGGTCGCGCGGATCGCCACCCGGCTTGAAGTATTCCCAGGCCGAAAGCGTCAGCAGGCAGAGCACGACGAATGCGAAAAACGCTGCCGTTTGCCAAGTCCAGGCCATCCATTGCAGGAGGGGCTCCGAAATCTGGTTCTGAGCCAGCGCCTGCGATGGCGTGACGATCGCAGCGATCAACGCAAGTCGTTTCATCACACCCTCCCCAGGGCGAAGCCCTTGGCGATGTAGTTGCGCACGAAATAGATCACGATAGCGCCCGGGATGATTGTCAGAACACCGGCGGCGGCGAGAAGCCCCAGTTCGTAGCCGGAGGTCGAGGCTGTTTTGGTCATCACCGCCGCAATCGGCTTGGCGTGGACAGCCGTGAGTGTTTTCGCAAGAAGAAGCTCTACCCAGCTGAACATGAAGCAGAAAAACGCGGTGACACCTATGCCGGAGGCAATCAGCGGCATAAAGATCTTGGTGAAAAAGCGCGGCCAGGAATAGCCGTCGATATAGGCGGTCTCGTCGATCTGCTTGGGCACGCCGGACATGAAGCCTTCCAGGATCCAGACGGCGAGCGGAATGTTGAACAGGCAGTGTGCAAGCGCCACAGCCCAGACAGTGTCGAAGAGCTGCATCGACGAGTAAAGCTCGAGAAACGGGAGCGCGAACACCGCCGGGGGCGCCATTCGGTTGGTCAGCAGCCAGAAGAACAGATGCTTGTCGCCCAGGAACCGGTAGCGCGAAAACGCATAAGCCGCGGGCAGGGCGACAGCGACGGAAATCACCGTGTTGATCACGACATAGGTGATCGAGTTGATGTAGCCCCAGTACCAGCTCGGGTCCGTCAGGATTTTCACATAACTCTCGGTCGTGAACTCGGCCGGGAACCACGAGAAGCCGCCCAGAATCTCGTTCGTTGTCTTGAACGACATGTTCAGCAGCCAGTAGATCGGCAGCATGAGAAAGATGATGTAGAGCGTCGGGATCAGCCAGCGGAGCTTCATGGTGTGCCGCTCCGATCAAGTTTCCTGAAGACGGATGCGATAGGCCCCAGAGCGATGCTGAAGAACGTGTTCATCAGTTCTCCTCCTCGCCCTGCATTGTCAGAGTGTAGAAGAGCCAGCAGACGAGAAGCGTCATCAGGAAGTAGATGATGCTCATCGCGGCAGCGTTGCCCAGGTCCTGCTCACCAATCGCCTTCTTGACGAGGTCGATCGAGAGGAAGGTTGTCGAGTTGCCTGGCCCACCGCCAGTCAGAACCGAAGGCTCGGTGTAGATCATGAAGCTGTCCATGAAGCGCAGCAGAATCGCGATGGTAAGGACGCGCTTCATCTTCGGTAACTGGATGTAGCGGAACACTGCCCATTGCGACGCGCCGTCGATCCGGGCCGCGCGATAGTAATTCTCGTCAATCGATTGCAGGCCCGCATAGGCCAGCAGGACCACCAGCGATGTCCAGTGCCAGACGTCCATCAGGATGACGGTGATCCATGCACTCACGGGCTGCTGCGTGTAGTTGTAGTCGATCCCCATCCAGTTCAGCGAGAAGCCGAGCAGCCCGATGTCCGGCAGCGCGAAGATGTTCCACATCGCGCCGACGACGTTCCAGGGGATTAGCAGGGGCAGGGCCATCAGCACCAGGCAGACGCTTGCCCAGGCACCCGAGCGCGGCATCGACAGCGCGATGATCACACCCAGCGGAATCTCGATTGCCAGAATGGTGAAAGTGAATAGCAATTGCCGCCCGAGGGCCGCATGGAACCGGTCGGAGGCCAAGGTATCCGCGTACCACCGTTCACCGACGAACGAATAGACGCCGTAGAACACCTCCTGCACGGAGTAGTTCACGACCGTCATCAGTGGGATGATCGCATTCATCGCGACCAGCAGCAGGACCGGCAGAACCATCCACCACGCGCGGTTGTTCAGCGTCTTGCTCATGTCGCGACGCCTTCCAGCCGCCAGCCGTCCTTGAAGACGTGCGTGCTGTTCGGATCGAAGACCATGCGGTTGGCATCTGCGGGAATCTCTTCACCTTCGGAGACAAGCGCGCAGACGGATTGTCCATCGTAGCGGGCCCGGACGATCTTGTGGCGGCCCACGTCTTCGACGCGTTCGATCTGGACCGGAATTCCGATATCGCCCGTGGCGAGACGGATGTCTTCGGGTCGAACACCGACCTCGACCGGTTCCAGTTGCAGATTGTTGTAGGCACGGTTCAACGGGACGATGGCGTCGCCGATATGCGCGGCTGGGCCTGACACTGTTGCCGGAAGCACGTTCATGCCCGGTGAGCCGATGAAGTAGCCGACGAACGTGTGAGCCGGTGCGTTGAAGAGATCTGCGGGCGTGCCGAGTTGCAGCACCTCTCCGTCCAGCATCACAACGACCTTGTCGGCGAACGAGAGTGCCTCGGTCTGGTCGTGCGTGACATAGATCATCGTGTGGCCGAACTCGCGGTGGAGCCGTTTGAGCTGCGTGCGCAGCTCCCATTTCATATGCGGGTCGATGACGGTCAACGGTTCGTCGAACAGGATGGCCGCCACGTCCTCGCGCACCATGCCCCTGCCAAGGCTGATCTTCTGCTTGGCGTCCGCCGTTAGCCCCTGTGCGCGCCTTTGCAACAGTTCACCCAGACCCGTCATCTCGGCGATCTCGGTGACCCGGCGTGTAACGTACGCCTCGTCACGTCCCCGATTGCGCAGCGGGAAAGCCAGATTGTCGTAGACGGTCATCGTGTCGTAGACGACCGGGAACTGGAAGACCTGCGCGATGTTCCGATCGGCGGTCGGCGCGCGCGTGACGTCCTGATCATCGAACAGGATGCGACCTTGGCTTGGTATCACCAATCCGGAAATGATGTTCAGAAGCGTCGTCTTCCCGCAGCCAGATGGCCCGAGCAGTGCATAGGCTTCGCCGTCTTCCCAGAGGTGGTCGATCGACGGGCGAAGCGCGTAGTCTTCGGGGGCGTTCGGATTTGGCCCGTAGGCATGTGCCAATTCGTCGAGTTTGATCGCGACCATGATTCAGGCCGCCTGAGCATAGGTGGCGACGGACACCAGCCGGTCATCCGTGCCGAACACATACATATAGGCGGGATCGACGTGCGTCTGGACGGTATCGCCTGCGGGTACATCCAGGACGCCGTGCCGCAGAGCAACCCAGTTCAGGCCTTCGTGCCGCAGGTGTACGAAGCTCTCCGAGCCGGTGATCTCGGTTCCGATGCTCTCGCATGAGAAGACCACGTCGCTCGCGCCAAGCGGGTCGAGCGACAAGTGATTTGCTTGGAAACCGGCATTGTAGCTGCCGTCAGGCAAGGATGAAAAGTTGGCAGGTGACGCGTGGTCCTTGCCGTCATATCGCAGCAAATCTCCGCGCTTTTCGAACTCGAGGAAATTCATGGGCGGATCAGAGAACACCCGTGCCGTCGTCATATCGCAAGGTTGTCGGTAGACGGTCGCCGTCGGACCGAACTGCGTCACCCGGCCTTCCCAGAGACACGCCGTGTTCCCGCCCAGCAGTAAAGCTTCATGCGGTTCCGTCGTGGCGTAGACAAAGATTGCGCCCGAGGCTTCGAAGATTTTCGGGATCTCGATGCGAAGTTCCTCTCGCAGCTTGAAGTCAAGGTTCGCGAGAGGTTCATCCAGCAGCACAAGGCCCGCTTCTTTCACCAATGCCCGGGCAAGCGCGCAACGTTGCTGCTGACCGCCCGAAAGTTCTAGCGGCTTGCGATCCAGTTGTTGCGTGCTGAGCCGCATCAAATCAGTCGCCGCGCGGACACGGCGATCAATTTCGTCGGACGAAAGACCGCGGATCCGAAGAGGCGAGGCGACGTTCTCGTAGACCGTCATCGACGGGTAGTTGATGAACTGCTGATAGACCATCGCGACATCGCGGTCCTGCACACGCCGCCCGGTCACGTCCTCGCCATTCCACCATACGCTGCCTGTCGATGGTACATCCAGTCCCGCCATGATCCGCAGGAGTGTGGTCTTCCCCGACAAGGTTCTGCCCAGCAGATTGTTCATGGTCCCGCGTTCAAGACGCATGCTGGTTTCATAAATGTGAGTTTCAGCGCCGACAGTCTTGGAAATGGACTTCAGTTCAAGCGTCATCGTCGATCACTCCGCCGCAACATCGCGGTTGTCGGAGGCGGCAGCTTGCATCCAAGTCTGGAGCCTGTCCACCTGATCCGGCTGGAACAACAGCCCGAGCTTGCTGCGCCGCCAGAGAACATCGTCGGCCGTCATCGCCCATTCTTCGGTCATGAGATGCCGCACCTCGGCGACCGAAAGGCCATGTCCAAAATCTACTTCTTGTTCATTGTTTTTCGCGATCTGTTCCAAGATGCGTTCAGCTTCGGTTCCGTAGGCACGGACCAGCCGACGGACTTGTTTTATCGGGATATCCGGGTTCGCGCCGGCAAGCCGACTGCACAGCGCGTCGTAGCCATCGACTGGAAAGTCACCTCCCGGCAAGGGTACACCTGCGGTCCAGATCCCCGTCATCTTCGGCATGACCATGGTGAGCTCCGCCAGAACCTCCTCGGCAAGCTTGCGATAGGTCGTGATTTTGCCCCCGAAGATGTTCAACAGGGGAGCACCCTGAGCCGTTTCGAGCTTCAGAGTGTAATCGCGGGTTGCTTTCGATGCTTTTTCGGCGCCATCGTCGATTAAGGGCCGTACCCCGGCATACGACCAGACAATATCCTCGGCTGTTATCGGGTACTCGAAGTACTCTGATGCGAGCGTTCGGAGATAATCCGCTTCTTCGGGCGTGCACTTCGCAGTCGAGGGATCGCCTTCATGCTCGACATCCGTTGTGCCGATCAGCGTGAACTCGTTCTCGTAAGGAATGGCGAAGACAATTCTGCCGTCCGTGTTCTGGAAAATGTAGGCCCGGTCGTGATCGAACAGCTTGCGCACGACGATGTGGCTTCCGCGCACCAGGCGCAGCCGCTCGCTGACGTTCTGGCGCGCTCTGTTGCGCGCAACTTCCTCGGCCCAGGGTCCGGCCGCGTTCACAAGTGTCGCCGCCTTGATCGTCTCTGACGACCCGTCCGGTCCTTGCAGTGTCACCTGCCACGCACCGTCCTGCACCTCGGCCGATGTGCAACGTGTGCGGGTCCGGATCGATGCTCCCCGAGCCGCGGCATCCTTGGCATTCAGAACAACGAGACGCGAGTCTTCAACCCAGCAGTCTGAGTATTCGAATGCTTTTGCGAAATCGGATCGCAACGGTGCGCCAACCGGATCAGTGCCCAGGTTCACGGTGCGTGTGCCTGGCAGGATCTTGCGGCCGCCCAGATTGTCGTAGATGAACAACCCGAGCCGTAGCAGCCAGGCAGGGCGCAGCCCTTTGTGGTGCGGAAGCACGAACCGCAGAGGCCAGGAAATGTGCGGCATGGCGCCCAGCAGGACTTCGCGTTCGATCAGCGATTCTCGGACCATGCGAAATTCGTAGTTCTCGAGATAGCGCAGTCCGCCATGGAACAGCTTGGTCGACGCCGAGGATGTCGCCTGAGCCAGGTCGTTCATTTCGCAAAGGAGGACTGACAGACCGCGTCCCGCAGCGTCGCGAGCAATCCCGCAGCCGTTCACACCACCACCAATGATGCAGATGTCGTATGTCGGGATCGTATCGATCCACGCCTCCCCTTCGTTTTTTTTCGTTTGTGTTCTATTTCTTTCGAAGTTGTCAACGACGAATGAAAGTCCTACAACTTCCACTCAGCAGGTTGTGTCGTAGCGGGCGCGCGCAACCCATTGAACAGCCTGCAAAGATGCGCACCGGCTTCCGGCTTGGTTGAGATGGCGAAGTGATGGGACAGACGTTTCGACAGCAGGAAATCCTTGCGGTTGCGCGTGAAAGTGGACGCGTCACCGTAGATGGATTGGCCGAGCAGTTCGACGTCACTCCGCAGACGATTCGACGGGACCTGGGAGAGCTGTGCGACTCTGGTATGCTCAGCCGCGTGCATGGCGGGGCAGTGCTGTCCTCGGGCCGCACCAACATCGGCTACCTGACCCGGCGCACCCTTGCAGAGACCGAAAAAGACGCAATCGGTCGGCTCTGCAGCCAGTCCATTCCCGAAGACTGCTCGCTGTTCATCAATATCGGTACGACAACCGAAGCCGTCGCCCGCCATCTGCTCGATCATCGCAACATCATGGTTGTTACGAACAACATGAACGTGGCGAACATTCTGGCGGAAAACGGAAACTGCGAGGTCATTGTCGCGGGCGGGGTTCTGCGCAGATCGGATGGCGGTCTGGTGGGCGAAGCGACGGGTGCGTTCATCAGCCAGTTCAAGGTCGACTATGCGATCATCGGCGCGTCGGCTATCGACGAAGACGGCGCCTTGCTCGACTATGATTACCGCGAAGTCCACGTCTCGCAGGCCATTATTCGTAACGCGCGTTGCAGCTACCTCGTCGCCGATGCGACGAAATTCACGCGCTCGGCGCCGGTGCGAATTGCTCATCTTTCCGATCTGGCAGGCTTTTTTACCGACCAGTCTCCGCCGAACGCCATTCGTGACATCTGCGAGAAGTCGGACGTGATTTTGTCGGTCGCGCCTTCAGTTGATCAATGAAAGTGATGGCTGGTACCCGGAGTCGGACTCGAACCGACAAGAGTGTTACCTCGGCGGATTTTGAATCCGCTGCGTCTACCAATTCCGCCATCCGGGCACGCGGGCCGCACAATACTCGGGGCGCGGACGCGGTCAACGCTTGATTGGGTGCAATTTTACATCTGCCGATCGCCTGTCCTGCCTGCGTATCCATGTCCACTTTCCATGGGCGAGGCTACTTGTTAGCTGCGTCGGCGCTGCGCAGGGCCCTCGGGTCGCGCGTCTGGACCTTTCGGGAGCAAGCCTATATGTCTGATCGAAACGGTGGAGATATTGGGGTCGCCGACCGACTGCTGGCAATCACGCAAGATCTCGACCAAGAGAGTGTCACGCTCGGATGGCTGCTCGAGCAATTGCATGAACGGGCGTTCGGTCTGTTCCTGCTGATCCTTGCATTGCCCTGCTGTATCCCGTTCCTCTACGGCATCCCTCAAATCGTTGCTCTGCCGCTTCTTTTCGTGTCGGCACAGATCGTGATGGGGCGACGAGTTCCGTGGCTCCCCGACGGACTTCGCGCGCGCCAGATCGCGGTTGCCAGATTGCGCGAACTTGCCGAGAAGGCCCGGCCGATGCTCACGCGGCTGGAGACGCTTTGCCGACCCAGGATGTCTTTTCTGACCCGTCCGCCGGCAGATCGGTTGATCGGGGTGGCGCTGGTTCTGTTCAGCGCATCGATCCTGGTGCCGCTGCCGGGTACGAACACCGTACCGGGTTTCGCCGTGGTAATCGTCTCCATGGGAATGCTTCAGCGTGACGGCATATTCGTCGTCGCTGGCACGCTGCTCGGCGTCGCTTGGATCGCAACGCTTCTGGTGGCAGGAGCAACGCTGGCGACGGTCGTCAAGGGTTGGCTCGGCATATAGCAAGCTCGGTGAAATTTCTTGAACATGGCGGTAATCTGATGAAAGTGCTGCAACGATGAGCGTGTACGGTCGCATATTGCTGGCAAGCCTTGGCTCCTTTCTCATACTGATGGGCGCTTTTGGCTTTCAATATCTTGCCGGGCTCGCGCCGTGCCCGATGTGCATATGGCAGCGCTGGCCACATGCCGCGGCAATCGTGATCGGTCTCGTGGCAATGACGGTGTTGTGGCGGTTCCGTCGTCCCCTGTCATTGGCGGGCTTTGCTGCAATGTCCGTGAGCGCCGGGCTGGGCGTGTTTCACGCTGGCGTCGAGCAGCGGTGGTGGGATGGGCCGTCAACCTGTGTCGGCGCGGATCCGACCGCGCTGAACGCGGATGATCTGTTGGAACACCTCATGCAAGCGCCACTGGTGCGGTGCGACGAGATCGTCTGGGATCTGTGGGGCGTGACGATGGCCGGGTGGAATGCGATCCTTTCTGCCGGGCTCGCGCTGCTTTGGTTGTTCGCAGCCCTCCCGAAGACACCAACCCGCCATGTGGTGCCCGGTTAGACGCACATGTCGCGTTGGGTATCTCCGGATCCGCAATTCAGTTGCAATTCCGTAATGGGCGAACTACTTCCTCCTAGACCGTTGGGGTGCCCGGAAGGGCTGAGATGCGCAAGCGAACCCATCGAACCTGATCCGGGCAGTGCCGGCGTAGGGAACGGGCTTCATTTGTAAGACCAGACCGCGCGGCTGCCTTTTGTGGAGGGCGGCGTGACTGCGATCGCATTGACCATTGCGGGTTCTGACAGCTGCGGTGGGGCCGGAATCCAGGCCGACCTCAAGGCGTTCTCGGCGCTCGGTGTTTATGGCGCATCGGTCATCACGGCGATCACCGCTCAGAATACCCAAGGCGTCACGGCCATGCACGAGGTTCCGGCCGAGATTGTGCGCGCGCAGATCGACACCGTGCTCAGCGATATCGAGGTCGGTGCCATCAAGATCGGGATGCTGTTTTCTCCGGCGATCATTGTCCAGGTGGCAGAGGCTCTGTCCAAGCGCGATATCCCGGTTGTTCTGGACCCTGTCATGATCGCGAAATCGGGCGACGCGCTCTTGCAGGACGAGGCTGTCAGCGCGCTGATCACGGATCTGGGGCCAGAGGCTGATTTGCTGACACCCAATCTGCCAGAAGCCGCGCGAATGTTGGACGAAGACGCAGCCACGACACCGGATGAGGCTGAGCGACAGGGCAGGGCGCTGATCGGACGGGGCGCGCGTGCCGTCTTGATGAAGGGCGGGCACGGGACCGGTGAGACCTGTGTCGATCTGCTCGTCACGCAGCACGGGTGCGTGGAACTGACCGCGCCACGGCGTCAGACCAGGAACACCCACGGCACGGGCTGCACGCTGTCGTCGGCCATCGCGGCTGGCCTCGCCAAGGGCGAAGGTCTGGAACAATCGGTTCGCTCGGCACACGCCTATCTGCAACGGGCCATCAGCGCTGCGGATGACCTGAAGATCGGTCATGGCCACGGTCCGGTGCATCATTTCACAGGGATCTGGGTCTGATGGACAGTGTCTCGGTCATAGGGGCGGGCGTCGTCGGGCTGTGCGTGGCGGCGGAACTGACCCGGCGCGGTGTGCCGGTGCGCCTTCATGACCGCTACGCGGCGCCTGGCGTGCACGCATGTTCGTGGTGGGCTGGTGGAATGCTCGCACCGTTCTGCGAAGGCGAGAGCGCCGAGGAACCCGTCGTGCGACTGGGGCAGGGCGCGGCGGATTGGTGGGTGAGCCACGGAGTTCCGGTCACCCGCGCGGGGTCACTGGTCGTGGCTCTGGGACGGGATGCGCGTGAACTTGACCGCTTTGCACGCCGGACGTCGGATCACGAGATGATCGGATCTGACCGGGTCGCTGAATTGGAACCGGATCTTGCCGGACAGACCAGGCGAGCGCTGTTCTTCGCCGATGAGGCGCATCTGGATCCGCGCACCGCGTTGATCACCTTGCGGGATGACTTGGCGGACAGGCATGTTCGCATCGAGATGCAAACGCCTTCTGCGTCCGGTGTAACAGTGGACTGCCGCGGTCTGGCGGCGCGGGACGCACTTGCGGATCTTCGCGGCGTCAAGGGCGAGATGCTGGTCATCCGCTGCCCGGATGTTGAATTGTCCCGTCCGGTCCGTTTGCTGCATCCGCGCATTCCGCTTTACATCGTGCCGCGCGGCGCGGGGGTCTACATGCTGGGCGCCACGGTGATCGAGGCAACCGAGCGGACGAGGATCACGGCCCGCTCGATGCTCGAGATGCTGTCGGCCGCTTATGCCCTGCACCCGGCATTTGGCGAGGCCGAGATCTTGGAGATCGGTGTCGATGCCCGACCGGCCTTTCCAGACAATCTGCCGCGCATACGGCGTCACGGCCAGACGATCTACGCCAACGGTCTTTACCGGCACGGGTTCCTCATGGGCCCAGCCGTCGCAACCCAGGTTGCCGATCTGATCACAGATGGCATCCGACCGGAGTTTATGGATGAGGATCACCCTGAACGGGGAGCCGCGTGACGTGACCGCCGTGCGCCTCACCGACTTGCTCGATGAACTTGGCTTTGGCGACGCCCGCGTGGCGACGGCGTTAAACGAGCAGTTCGTCGCTGTCGGTGACCGGGCGGGTGTGATCGTTGCCGAGGGCGACCGGTTGGAAATCGTTGCACCGATGCAGGGGGGCTGACCGGTGCGGGCTTTCTACGAAACCGAACTGACAAGTTCTTTGATGCTGGGCACAGCAGGATATCCGTCGCCCGCGATCCTGGCCGAGGCATTCAAGGCCTCTGGCGCCGGGGTGTGTACCGTGTCGCTGCGTCGTGAATCCGCCGGTGGCGCTGGTCAGGATTTCTGGGCGTTGATCCGTGAACTGGGCATCCCGGTTCTGCCAAACACTGCCGGGTGTCATACCGTGAAAGAGGCTGTCACCACCGCGCATATGGCGCGCGAGGTGTTTGATACGCCGTGGATCAAGCTCGAGGTCATTGGGCATACCGATACTTTGCAACCGGATGTCTTCGCGTCGGTCGAGGCTGCACGCGTGCTCTCAGAGGACGGCTTCCAGGTTTTCCCTTACACGACGGACGATCTGGTCGTCGGCGAGAAACTGCTCGCGGCCGGATGCGAGGTTCTGATGCCGTGGGGTGCGCCAATCGGTTCGGGGCTTGGGCTGAACAATGAATACGCGCTACGAGCGATGCGTGCCGAATTCCCCGAGGTGCCTTTGGTGGTCGACGCGGGCATCGGTGTGCCCAGCCACGCTGCACGAGCTATGGAATTGGGTTTTGACGCGGTGCTGCTCAACACCGCCGTCTCGCAGGCGGGCGATCCGGCTGAGATGGCGCGCGCCATGGCACTGGCGGTCGAGGCCGGGCGCGCGGCGTTCCAAGCTGATCCGATGGAGCCACGCGACATGGCTGAGGCTTCAACACCCGTTATTGGAAAGGCCTTTTTGTCATGACCCAGCCGCTGGACCGGTTTTATCCGATCTTTGATTCTACGGAGTGGTTGGAGCTTTCCTTGCCGCTGGGCGTGCAACTCGTACAACTCCGGATCAAGTCTAAGGACGAGGATCTGCTGTCCGAGGAGATCGCGACGGCCAAGGCCATGTGCGCGGAGCACGGGGCACAACTGATCGTCAACGACCATTGGGAAATCGCGATCGAGGAAGGTTGCGACTACATCCACCTGGGCCAGGAGGATCTGGACGACGCCAATCTCGAGGCGATCCGTGCTGCGGGCTTGCGGTTGGGCATCTCGACCCACGACCACGCGGAACTGGAGCGCGCGCTGTCGATCGACCCCGATTACATCGCGCTGGGTCCGGTCTGGCCGACGATCCTGAAGAAGATGGCGTGGACCGAGCAGGGCCTCGAGCGTGTCACCGAATGGAAGGAGATGATCGGCAACATCCCGCTCTGCGCGATCGGTGGATTGACGCCGCAGCGCGCGTTGTTGGCCTTCGACGCGGGTGCTGATTTCGCCGCCGTTGTGACTGACATTACGCTGAGTACCGACCCCGAGGCGCGTGTGCGCGAGTGGGTTGAGACCACCCGATAGCCCGAGACACGAAGAACCAAGACAGACGGAGACACCATGCGCCTTCTCGCCTTCTGCGCGGCCCTGCTTCTGGCCGCCCCTGCCCACGCTGCAGACAAGATGACCCTGCTGCTGGACTGGTTCGTCAATCCCGACCATGGGCCGATCCTGATCGCCGAGGAGAAAGGCTATTTCGCCGAGCAGGATCTGGAAGTCGAGGTGATCGCGCCGGCCGATCCGTCGGAACCTCCGAAACAGGTCGCCGCCGGCAATGCCGATCTCGCGATATCGTACCAGCCGCAACTTCATTTGCAGGTGCATGAGGGGCTACCGCTGATCCGTGTCGGTACGCTTGTCGCGACACCGCTCAACTGTCTTCTGGTGTTGGCAGACGGTCCGGTCCAGACGATCGCAGATCTGAAAGGCCGCAAGGTCGGCTTCTCCGTGGCTGGTGTCGAGGAAGCCTTACTGGTCGCGATTCTTGGCCGCGCGGGGCTCACGGTCGACGACATCGAACTCATCAACGTGAACTGGTCGCTCTCGCCCTCGTTGATGTCGGGTCAAGTCGATGCGGTGATCGGTGCGTTCCGGAATTTCGAGCTGAACCAGATGGAGATCGAGGATGTCCCCGGCCGTTGCTTCTATTTGGAGGAGGAAGGGCTGCCGTCATACGATGAGCTGATCTACGTTGCCAACAAGGATAGCATGAACACCGATATGATCCGGCGCTTCCTAGCAGCCACCGAGAAGGCGACCCAGTACATCATCAATCATCCGCAGGAGAGCTGGGAGATCTTTGCCGGGACATCCGCTGATCTGCGCGATGAGTTGAACGAGAAAGCCTGGGTCGACACGCTTCCGCGTTTCGCACTGCGTCCGGCGGCGGTCGATGCCGGTCGCTACGCCCGGTTCGAGGCGTTCCTGAAGGACGCCGGCTTGATCCCATCGATCAACCCGGTTTCGGAACTTGTCATCGACGTGACCGCTCAATGAGTGCCCAGGACTACGGTGCGGCCTTCAAAGCGTGGCGGATAGCGGCGCCCGATTGGGATGCCTATACACACCATGCCTTTGTGCAGGGGGTGGGTGACGGCACGCTGCCACGCTCGGCCTTCCTGCATTACCTCGTGCAGGACTATGTCTTTCTGGTCCACTTCTCTCGGGCCTGGGCGCTGGGCGTCGTCAAGGCCGAGACTTTGGACGAGATGAAGACCTGCGCCGCAACTGTTGACGGTCTGGTCAATCACGAAATGCAATTGCACGTGCGGACGTGCGCCGAGGCCGGGATCGACGAGACGGCTCTTTTCAAAGCGACCGAAGAGCAGGCCAACCTCGCCTATACGCGTTACGTGCTCGACGCTGGGTTCTCCGGCGATTTCCTTGACCTGATGGCGGCATTGGCGCCCTGCGTGATGGGCTATGGCGAGATCGGAGCTCGCCTGAAGATCGAGGCGACATCTAACGCCTATCGTCCGTGGATCGAGACCTATGCGGGCGACGATTACCAGCAGGTGTGCCGGAACGTCGGTCAGATGATTGATGATGCCCTGCGCCGGCGTGTTGCCGACGACTTCCAGGCGTCGCCGCGCTGGGATGCGCTGACCGAGCGGTTCTCGACTGCGACACGGCTCGAGGTCGGTTTCTGGGGCATGGGGCTCGCTGGGGCGTGACGCCACCGGCGCTCAGCGTCGGCGGTACAGCGTCGTTCCAAGGGCGCCAAGTGTTCGCGCCGCTGCATCTGGAGATTGAAGCTGCACGCTGGACCTGTCTGCTCGGACCGTCCGGTGTCGGCAAGACGACCATACTGCGCTTGATCGCCGGGCTCGAGGACGGATGCGACTTCGACGGTGCGATAACGGCGTCGGACGGTGAACCGGTGTTCGACCGGGTTGCTTACATGGCACAGACCGATCTGTTGTTTCCGTGGCTGGATGTGCTGGGCAACACTCTGTTGGGCGCGCGGCTGCGCGGTGAGCGATCGGATACGGCCCGCGCGGAAGCCTTGATCGATCGTGTCGGATTGTCGGCCGATATGTCGAAGCGTCCGCACCAGCTATCCGGCGGGATGCGCCAGCGGGCAGCACTGGCCCGTACATTGATGGAGGATCGCCCGATCATCCTGCTGGACGAGCCGTTTTCGGCTCTCGACGCGCGCACGCGGGTCGAGATGCAGGATTTGGCTGCCGAACTGCTGTCAGAGCGAACGGTGCTGCTTGTGACCCACGATCCGGCCGAGGCGGCGCGCCTGGGGCATCGGATTTATCTCATGCAGAGCTACGGTCTTGTCGAAGTCTCCCCACCGTCAACAGTGCCGATCCGCGCGTACGACGATCCGGATGTCTTTGCCTGTCAATCCGAGTTGATGACGATGTTGCGGTCCCGCGATCCCCTCACCGTTCGCGAGGGACAGGACTAGGATGATGTGGCGTCCCGTCCTTTCGGTCGGCCTGTCGATCTTGTTCTTTCTGTGCGCCTGGCAGGTGCTCGTATGGGCGACCGGCCTTAAACCGTTCCTGTTGCCCGGGCCGCTGCGCGTGGCGGATGCCTTGTGGTCGAACCTCGATAGCATTGGCTGGCACGCATTGGTCACCTCGACCGAGATTCTCGCCGGGCTGATCTTTGGTCTTGGCCTGGGGGTCGTAACTGCCATCCAGCTTGCGATGTCTCCGGCGGCGCGCATTCACGTACGACCGATTCTCGTGTTCTTGCAGGCTGTTCCGTTCTTTGCGCTGGCGCCGATCCTGACCTTCTGGATGGGCTATGGAATGGCTCCGAAGATCGTCATGGCGATGCTGATCATCTATTTCCCGGTCACGTCGTCTTTCTTCGATGGTCTGATGCGCACGCCACCGGGATACCTGGATCTCGCCCGCACGATGGGGGCGCCAGCGTGGACGGTTCTGTGGCGGGTCCGTATTCCGTCTGCGGTCCCTGCGCTTGCCTCTGGTTTGAAGCTGGGGGCCGTGTTTACCCCGATTGGTGCGGTAATCGGCGAATGGGTCGGCGGCAGCGGTGCGGGACTGGGTTACCTGATGTTGCTGGCCAATGGCCGGGCAAAGATCGATCTGATGTTCGCCTGTGTGGTGATCCTGGCGGTGATAACCGTGCTATTGTACTGGATCGCCGACCGGTTGGGAGAGTGGATGACCCGCCGCTTCAGTTGAACCTGACATGCGATGAGGCGTTCTCGATCTGGCGACGGCGTGCGGAAATGATGGCGATGCAGACGAACGCCGAGATCAGATAGAAGGCCAGGGGCGGGATCGGCAAAGCCGCTTCGAACCGCTGCAGGTAATCCGGTTCATCTATCTCCGCGTTATCATCAAACTGCGTCAGATCCAGACTGTCATCCGGTGCGGATCTTACAGCAACGACGTTCGTATTCTCCGCGCTGGCAGGGGTTTCGTAAGCGGCCGAAAGCGGAATGCTGCGAACGAACGGCGCACCAGCGGTCGGATGCGACGATCTCATTGCATTCCTGACTTTATCGTGGGGTGCAGAGGTGGCATCCGCAGGCATGGCAACCGCAAGGCAAACGGCGCTGATGACGCAGCAGGTTCGTACAAACGGACGCATTACTGGCTCCCAACAACAGGTTCGGAAGCCGGTATTTCAGTCCATGGTTACCAGAGGATTTATTGCCGGGGCCGTGTGGCCCCGACGTCAACAAAGTGACGACGAAAATCAGTTGTCGAAGCCAGTTTCTTCAACAAGCTTAACCGATGCAGCCCGGTTGGCGGCGATTTCCGTCAGGCTGATTTCATCGCGATCGAACGTACCCCAGCTTTCAACCAGATCGGACGATTTGACTGTGGCCAGCACTGGGTATTCGGCGTTGATCTCGGCGTAGATCTTCTGGCCCTCTGCCGACGCGAGGAATTCCATCAGTTTGACGGCGCTTTCCTTGTTCGGCGCCGACTTCGTCATCGCCATCCCGGAGATGTTCATGTGTGTGCCGCCGTTCTTGAACTTCGGGAACACGATCCTCACGCTCTCGGCCCAGGGCTTTTGCTCGTCCTTACCCAGCATGGCGGCCATGTAATACGTGTTGCCGATCGAGATGTCGCATTCCCCGGCCCAGATCGCCTTGACCTGTGCGCGGTCGTTGCCCTGCGGCTTGCGGGCGAGATTTTCTTTTATGCCTGTCAGCCAAGCCTTGGCGGCCTCCTCGCCGTGATGGGCGATGACGGCAGAGGTCAGTGCCAGATTGTAGGCGTTGAGGCCCGAGCGGATGCAGATCCGCCCCTTCCACTTGGGATCTGCGAGGTCTTCATAGGTCGTGACCTCGCCATCCTGAACGCGATCCTTCGATGCGTAGATTACGCGCGCGCGCGCCGTCAGGCCGAACCAATGATTGTCCGAATCCCGCATCTCGGCCGGGATGTTTGCCGTCAAAACACGCGACTCGACCGGTTGGGTCACGCCCGCGTTCACGACACCGGCGAGGCGGGAGATGTCGACCGTGAAGATCAGGTCGGCGGGTGAGCGCGCGCCTTCGGCCTTGAGCCGCTCGATCAAACCCTTGCGCAGGAACACCGCGTTCACCTCGACTCCGGTCTTCTCGGTAAAGGCGTCTGTCAGCGGTTTTATCAGTTCCGGCTGGCGATAAGAGTAGACGTTGACCTCGTCCGCCAAGGCAGGCAGGGCGACCAGCGTTGCCATCGCCGCGAGCGTTAGTCTGAAAGGCATCCTATCCTCCGAGTAAGTTAGTCAGGTATATCGGCTGCTTACCTGACTATTTTACTATGTCAAGAAGTGTTGCCTCAGCGATCCGCTTTGTGGACCCGCGACAGAAAGCTCAGGATAGCCGAGGTGAATGCGGCCGGATCTTCAATCAAACCCAGATGTTGCAGGTCTGGAATGACAAGCAGTTCCGCTCCGTCGATTTCGGCACAGATGGCTCGCGACATCGAAGGTGTCGAACCGCTATCGTTTGCACAGGTCATCACCAAGGCGGGTGCATCGATCCGAGGGTCAGGTGCGATCAACTCTCGAACGCCATTCGCAAGAACCCAGGCGGCTTGGGCGTAGCTCTCCGGGTCGGCCTTCAGTCGCCAGTCGCGGACGAGTTGAAGCGCTTGAGGGTGAGAGTCGCGAAACGCAGGCGTGAACCAGCGCGCAAGTGCGGCGTCCATGGTGGACAACGCGCCCTGCTCGCGGACGGTCCGGGCGCGGTCTTCGACTTGTCTTTGAGCGTCCTCTCCACGATCGTGCGGGGAGTTCAGGATCATCAGTGCCGCCAAGCGGCCCTTATGGTCCAACGCAAACCGTTGGTTGATCATACCGCCGATCGAGAAGCCTATGACGGATGCGCGAGCGATCCCGGCGTGGTCGAGCAATCCCGCCAACTGGTCGGAGAAGACGGTGAGTGTTGCCATTCTTGGTGGCGGCGCGCTGTCGCCATGTCCGTACAAATCGTACCAGAGAACACGGTGGTCCTTAGCAAGGGCCGCGATGTGTGGCAGCCAAAGGTGTCGGCAGAGGCCAAGTCCATGGATCAGGGCGACGACCGGCGCGTCTTCTGGCCCGCGCAACTCGAAGGCTGTTCCGTCGGGTGCGCGCATCGTATCTCCGTATCGCACGATCGTCAGGCGAACTCGGGCATCACGCGGTCAATGAACAACTGAAGCGAGCGCCGCTGCCGTTCGAGGTCCAATCCCATCGATGCATAATAGATGAAAGCATCGACGCCGAGTGCCTCGTACGCTTTCAGCTTCTCGACCACCGTATTAGGGGATCCGAACATCAGGTTTTCCTCAAGCATTTGCGGTTCCACCCGGACATTACCGTCCAATTCCTCAAGCGGCACCTGATCGGGGAAACCTTTCCGAACCTCACCCCGCTTCATCATCAGGTTGCCAAATTGACCCAGCACATGCCGGATGGACGAAATGGCCGCTGTCCGGTCGTCTTCTGAGTCATAGACAGCAGCGTGGCGCATCATCACAAACCGACCGGACCAGTCTCCTCCTGCCTTGGCAATCGCATCGTCGAGTTGCCCACGGTATTTTTCGGCTTCTGTGAACGGCAAGGTTAGCGGCCATGACATTACGTTGCAGTCGTTTGCGACCGCATAGTCAAAGGTAATGGGCGAACGTGCCGCAACCCACATCGGAACGGGGCTTTGGACCGGTTTCGGGCAAGAGGTCGAGGCGGGGAACTGCCAGAACGTGCCGGCATGTTCCACATCGCCCTGCCAAAGGCCGCGGACGAGCGGCAACATCTCCTGCATGTATTGCCAGCTATCCTTTTGGTTCAGACCCGGTTTCATACGGTCAAATTCCCGCTGGTAGGCGCCCGAGCCAAGTCCAAGCTCTAGCCGCCCGTCGGAGATGACGTCCAGCAAGGCTGCCTCGCCTGCGAGGTTGACCGGGTGCCAGTAGGCAGCATTTGCGACGCCAACGCCCAGGCGGATGTTTGTCGTCTCTCCCGCCCACCAGGTCAGGATCTGGAACGGATTAGGCGCGATCGTCATCTCGAGCGCGTGGTGCTCGGCGGCCCAGGCGACCTCGAACCCTGCACGATCAGCCATCTGCACCATCTCGATCGTGTGGTCGCGCACGGCCAGAATGTCTTCAGACGGCGACATGCGTTCGAGGTTGATGGCGAGATGGAACTTCATGGCTTGGTCCTCAGGCTGTCGGCAAGGAGCGTTCATGTGAACGGTCCGGGATGCTTTGAAGTCTGGTGCCCGCTGTCCCGTTCGATGGCGACGGTATGCGTCGCTTTCGCAATCGACAATCGATTTATCTGACAGTGTCGTTGTCCGCTCAGACTGGATCTGCCGGCACGTAGTCTACAAAGAAGTTCGCTGTCAGGCGTCCCTTTCCCGGATCGACGGAAAGAAGGCCAGGGTTGTCGATGATACCGCTGTGCAGCGTGAAGCTGCGATAGGCGATCACACGGTTGAAGCGAGCCTCTACAAACCCCGTCCTTGAATATCCGGGCGTGTCCTGACCGGGATAGCGATGCGCTGCCCCAAGCGCTTGCAGACCGCGTGCCCGTTCGGCGAGATAGTCTTCACGCTCTTCCGGGCCGATCTGTTCGAAGCCCGTCACGTCCTGGCGAAAGAATGCCGTGCCGCCAAAGGTTGGGCCGCACAGATAATGCAATACAGCGATCCGCTTATCGCTGGCGATGTCGATATGCGGTACCCGTTGCAGGGCTGTGAGATCGTCAGGTGGGCGCGTCACCATCGAGAACGAGCAGTCGAACCGATCCAGCTTCATCAAGTTCGACAGAAGCTGGCGCCGGATCGGGCCATCCACCCGGCGCAGCAGTGCCTGAACATAAGCGCGGGGCAGGGCGGCGCGGCGTCCAGGATATCCGCCCGGCGGCAGCTCTCTCCAATCGGGCGATTGCTCTGCGGCAGCAACGATCCCGACCGGGTCGGCCAGAAAGTTGTCGATAACGAGTACGGGCTCGCCCGAGCGCCCGACACTTTGCACCTCGATCGTAAGTTCCGGATTCGCGGCCACCTGTCCCATGCGGGCATTCTGACCCACTTGCGCCAAGGATGCGAGCGCGGCACGCTTGCTCGGACACTGAAAGACTTGGCCAACTGCATGACCTCATCCGAAAAAGACCTGATGCGCGTGGTGATCGTGGGCGGTGGTACCGCCGGATGGATGGCTGCTGCAGCGCTCTCTAAGTACTTCGCGCACAGGCTGTCGATTACGTTGATCGAATCCGAAGCGATCGGGACAGTGGGCGTCGGCGAAGCAACCATCCCTCAAGTCAAACTGTTCAACAGCGGTCTTGGCATCGACGAGCGAGAGTTCCTGCGCGAGACCTCGGGCACGATGAAGCTGGGGATCAAATTCATCGACTGGTTCCGTGAAGGCCACCGATATTTTCACGGCTTTGGCGATGTGGGCCGAACCATCGGGTTGGTGCCGTTCTACCACTACTGGCTGCGCTATCGAGCCGAAGGTGGGAACATCGATCTGGAGGAGTTCAGCGAGAACGCCGTCGCGGCGCGGGAGGCGCGCTATGGAGCGACCGGTGCGTCCAACGGCACCCGGATGCCGGCAACGGCCTATCATCTGGATGCGATGCGGTTCGCAGCCTTTCTGCGCCGATTTGCCGAGAGACGTGGTGTCAACCGCATCGATGGCATTGTGCAGGATTGTCACCAGAACAGCGCGACCGGTTTCATCG
This sequence comes from Pseudomonadota bacterium, assembly GCA_038534135.1. Lineage (GTDB taxonomy): Bacteria > Pseudomonadota > Alphaproteobacteria > Rhodobacterales > Rhodobacteraceae > Thermohalobaculum. The sequence goes on from JBCAXJ010000033.1 coordinate 46,634, forward strand.
AGACGCTTGACCTTGCCGATGGGCCTTCCGTCGCGGGCGATCTGTTCATCGATTGCAGCGGTTTTCGCGGTGTCCTGATCGAACAAGCCCTTGGAAGTGGCTACGAGGATTGGTCCCATTGGTTGCCATGTGACCGCGCCTATGCGGTTCCGACTGAAGGCACGGGCAAGCTTGATCCGTTCACGCGCTCGACGGCGCGGACGGCGGGCTGGCAATGGCAGATCCCACTACAGCACCGGATCGGCAACGGGCATGTCTATTCCAGTGCGTTTATCGACGATGATGCGGCACAGGACATCCTGATGTCGAATTTGCCCGCAGATCCTAGTGCGGACCCGCGTCAGCTACGCTTCGTGACAGGTAAGAGGCGCGAGATCTGGAAGAACAATTGCGTGGCGCTCGGATTATCAAGCGGGTTCCTTGAGCCTTTGGAGTCGACAAGCATCCATCTGATCCAAGTGGGCATCGCGAAGCTTCTGGCATACTTTCCTTACGCGAACTGCTCGACCGCGCTGCGGAAAGCCTTCAATAAGGATATGGATTTCGAGTACGCGGCAGTGCGCGACTTCCTGATCCTGCATTACCACATCACCGAGCGAGATGGATCGGAGTTCTGGCGCTATTGCCGGAACATGAGTGTTCCGGACTCGCTGACCGAGAAGATCGACCTTTTTCGCACCGACGGCCGGATCGTGCGGTTCAACACGGAGTTGTTCGATATCCCAAGCTGGCTTCAGGTCATGTACGGTCAGGGCCTACGCCCTTCACAGCATCATCCGATGGTCGATGCTGCCTCGCCGGCTGATCTGCAGCGATACATCGACATGAATGCGCGTGAGGTACGCCAGAGTGTCGATGCTCTTTCGGACCATGCGCAGTTCATAGCGAAGACGACCGCATAGCAGACCTGGGAGTTAGGACTCGTTCTGGGATCTACTTGCCATCGGCTGTGGGTTCTTCGGCGTTCGATGTCTTGCGGGCGCCCATCTTTTCCAAGACTTCGGGCTCGACCATCCGGGCGACCACCGGATGCAGGCGCAACTCACCGCCTTTGACGACCTGGCGGAAGTTCGCGATGACCGTCGCTGTCGTCTTGCGGTCGGGTGCGATCACATCCAAAAGCCAGTTGATCTCGCCGCTGTTCCATTCCTCGGGCTTCAGGCGCACAGGAAAGACGCCGTTGGCGACCTGTTCGCGAACCTTTGTGTCGACTTCTTCGGACACGCTCGCCCAGATGGCAAAACCGGTCATGTCCGGCCCTGATTTGTCGTCGGCCTTGCCCGGGTATGCGATCGCGATCCGGTCCTGCAACATCGGGTCCAGCAGCAGATGGTTCAGATCGGCCAACGTCTGCGCCCGGTATCGCGGTACCATCATCATGGCCATCGCGACCTTGCCGAAGTTCTCGCGGATGGTGGACCGGAGTTGGGTAATCTTCTTCGCGATCTCGGGGTCGATCTGAGCTGTCTGTTCCTTATCGTCAGTCACTGACGCGCCCTTGTCGTCTGCCATGGTCAGATCCCCCAGTCTTTGCTTTGCTCATTCTCGTTTGCTCGGCGCTTAAATCGTCCGCCGATTCCGGGCAAGCAGTCAGTCGCCGGGCATATTGCGCAAGATAGTTGCGTCCGATGCAGAAGTCGCTTTGAGATCAACGGTTAACAAAGCTATAGTCTGACTCGGGAGCAAGCCGAGGGGATGGCGTGCTGCTGTCGGGGATATTTTAGCTAAGACTTTTCAGGCGAATTTTCGGGGACGGTGGGCCTGGCGCCATGTGCGGTGCAGGCTTTCCTCACGCCGACCCGATCCGAGGGACCGAGCGGACATGACCGTCAAAAGAGAACTATACCTCGCGATCCTCGCGATGGATTCGTATAACCGCGAGTACGATCAGCATGTCAGTCTGACCGGCGATCAGATCGGCGACGTCACGATCAAGACACGGACAGGATTGGACGAGGAGCTTGTCGATTTCGACGACTGGGTGTCCTCGGGGTTCTATGCGATTGAATACGACACCAGCGGGACCTCGATCGGGGATTCGACGGTAATCTCGTTCCGCGGCACCAACCCCTCACCGGGGACGGACTTCCTGACCTCTCCGATCTGGCTGGATATGATCAATGGCTGGACCGTCGGCGTTGGTCTGCTGGACGGGCAGCCCGTTGTCGATTGGCTGAACGATACGTTCGAAGACCTGAACAACGATTTTGACTTCGATCTGCCGGAATTGCCGGATGCCAGTACCAGTCAGGCATTGCTGGCGATGGACTTCTTCGCGGCGATCACCGAAGCGCGAGGTCTCGAACAAGGGGCGATCACGACCACGGGCCACTCACTGGGCGGTGGGCTCGCCGGTCTGACGGCAGCGGTCTACGGCGAAGATGCGGTCCTATTCGATCACATGACCTACGAAGTTGCGGCGGAAGAAATCAGCTTCCTCGGCAGTGTCTACGAGTCAGCCCAAGACCGCTGGTTCGATGGCGAAGACCCAGGGCCGACTTCAGACGCGGGCATCAAGGCTTATTCGGTCGAACTCGAGATCCTGGCGGCGTTGCGCAGTGCGTTTGGTAGCGATTATGAACCCCTTGAAAGCTCAAGCGGGTTCCGCGACCCGATCACGCTGCATTCGCAGGCGATGCTGGCGATGCTGCTCTGGGCCCGCGACAATGAAAAGAGCGACTGGCGCGCGGTTGGCGACGAGATGTGGGATGCGTTCTTCGATGGTGACATCGCAGCGATCATCCCGAAGGTTCTCGAAAAGAAAGGCCCGATCGGGAATGCGGCGACCGTCATGCAGACGGGCATCGCCTATTCTGCGCTCGAGACCGGTGTTCTTCCATTCGGCAACACCGCAATCTGGGCACTGTTCGATGACATGGACCAGCTGGGAAAGGTCATCTCGAACGAACCGGACGGCTTCTTCAACAGGTTCGTCGAATGGGACTTTGGCCTCTCGTCCGGCGGCGTGACGATCTACAAGGAGATCAAGCAATCACTGGCTGACTTTTCGGCGCAGTACGCAGGTGGGCTTGCCGTTGCTGCCATCCGTGACAACGAGACGGTCAAGGAAGGTATCCTAGATCTTCAGGAAGGCGACGAAGCTATCCTGACGTTCGATGCGTCGGACGAAGTCTGGATGGACCCGTTCGACGATGATCACAAGATGTCGCCCGCGAACATCGAGAACTTCCGCGAGACGTTCTTTGCCCAGGCGGATGAGAGCTGGTTTGACACCCTACTGCGCTGGACCGGCCTGAGCACACTGGAAGACGTCGCCAAGGTTGGATGGGACGCCGATGATCTGAAGATCTTCGATCGCTTCCACATTCGTACCCGCAGCGACACGACAACATATGTGCTGCCTGAGCGGCCAGGCGGACCCATCACGGCAACGGGCAACGAAGCAAGTGTCGACTTGTTTGTCGGTGCCGACTTGGACGAGAGCATCACCGGCACCAACGGCAACGACCTGATCTTCGGCTCGGGTGGGGCCGACACGATCAGCGGCCGCGCTGGCGACGACTTCATCAAGGCAGGCACGGGCGACGACAGCGTGACCGGCGGCGGCGGCAAGAACCTGCTGATCGGCGGAGATGGGACTGACCTGGTCTCCTACGGAGCTGGCACCATCGGGAACACCCTGACCTTCGCCTTCACGCCGGATATCGAGGCGCGCGGGTTCGGCCTGTTCGACCAGTTGACCGTGCAAATGCGGGTCGAGGGCACGAACTCCGAGGGCCAATCCGTCGAAGACCTGCTGTTCGGGTTCGAGGACATGTTCCTCAGCGACAAGAATGACACTGTTACGATCACCCGGGACGATGTGCCCGGCTTCATTGAAGGCGCGTTGACCGCGTTCCTGGGCGAAGAGATCACGGTCGATTTCGGAGAGGGCGAAGACACGCTGCGCTTTGGCTCGGAGACGGAGCCGTTCTTCGAGGATCGCGGCGTGTTCTACAGCAACGGTTATGCGCAGACTGCGGTCCAGAGCTTTACGCCGCTGTACACCGCAACGACGGCGCTGCTTGCGGGTCAGCCGCTAGCCGTGCGGGCGCTGCTGTTCGCCGAAGACCTGATCGTGGTCGATGACAAGGTCCTGTTCACCAATGTCGAGAAGTTCGAGTTGACCGAGTTCGACGATCGGTTCTCGATCACCGACGCGGATGACGGCATCATCGCGGATGGCGCCGAGATTGATGGCGGCGCCGGGCGCGATGTCATTTATCTCAGCGACCTGCCGGACGGTGACATTTCGGTCACCGGCGGTGCTGACAATGACATCCTGATTGTGACGGGCGGAAGTGCTGTTCGGGTCGCGGGCGGCCCGGGCCGCGATGTGATCATCAACACCACGCGCGGCGGCGAGCTATATGGCGACACCTTCAACGGGTTGGTCGAGAACGCGGACGGCAGCACAAGCAAGATCGTCGAAGACGGAACGAACGGCGACCTGTTCTGGTTCGCTCCGGGCACGACCATTCTGGATCCGCAGGAAGACGATCTGCTGACGTTCTATGGCGTGCCGCTGACGGGTGGCGATGCCTCGGCAACGTCGGTTGGCTGGGGCCTGACCGCGCGCTTCGGTTTGGCGTCCAAGGACGTGTTTGACACGGTCACCTATGCGATCAGCTTCGCGTCGGTGGTGGCCAGTGCTGCGAACAACGGCCTGTTGCGCACGTTCTACGACACATGGCTGCCGAACATCGTTTACGTCGCGACGCAAGGCAACAATGGCCGTACGGAAGGCGACCTCGTCGTCGCGAACATGACGGACCTGCTGTTCCGCATCGCGACCGGCGGGGTCGTGGACACGGCGATCGATCTGGGCACTGGCGATATCGACTTCATCGGCCACCAGACGGTGCGGGGCTATGATTTCAAGGAGATCTACCAGCTTGGCCTGATGCCGGACGAGGGCGAACTGATCGGTGGCCTGAAGTCCTTTACGGACAGTGCGCTGAACGAGACCTCGGACCTGGGCATGCTGTGGAACTTCCCCAGCGTCTTCTCGATCATCATGGGTGGCCTCGGGATCGCTGCGAAAGTCCTGAAGGCAGCGCCGATCGTCAACTCGGTCTTCACGGCCTATGGCGCCCTGGCCGATGCGAACGCGGCCTATTGGCTGGCCGGTGCAGCAGTGCGCCTCGCGAAGGGCTTTGCCTGGGCGGCTGGTGAAGACCCGCTGGTGATCGATCTGGACGGGGACGGTATCGAGACGGTTCAGGTCGAGTTGGCCAACGTGTTCTTCGATCTGGACCAGGATCTGTTCGCTGAGTCGACAGGCTGGCTTGGCGGCGATGACGGCTTCCTGGTCCGTGACGTAAACGAGAACGACCGCATCGACGATATCGGCGAGATGTTCGGCACGCAGGCAGGCGGTGGTTACGCCGATCTGGCACAGTACGATGCGGTCGAGAACGGCGGCAACGCGGACGGCAAGATCACCGCGGCGGATCAGATCTGGTCGGAACTGCTTATCTGGCGCGATGCCAACGTTGACGGCATTACCGATGATGGCGAATTGCAAACGCTGGACGCAATCGGCATCGTCTCGATCGATCTGGCCAATGACCCATTAAACGCGACGACGCCGCAGGGCACCGAACTGCTCTCTACCGGGTTGGTCGAATTCGACGATGGCTCGACCGTGCGGATGTTCGAAGCAATCTTCGAATCGATCGAGACGTTCACGGTCTACGCTGGCGAATCCGGCCGCGCGGCCTGGCAGCAGAACCTGGAGATCGACAGCCGCGGCTATGGCTCGATGACCAATCTCAGTATCGCGATGGCCAACGACATCGAACTGGGTCTGATCGTCGAACAGGTCGCTGCCTCGATGACCGAGCCGGATTACCTGAAACTGGGGGAACAGGTCGGACCGGTCCTGAGCTATTGGGGACAAACGCTCGAGACGACGCGGGAACTGACACCCGTACTGTTGACCGAGGATGCCGAGGGCGCCGTCACACTGTCCGATCGCGGTGTCTGGACCGAAGACGGAACAGGCGGGTACTGGACGTTGGTCAGTGGCGACCCGATCCTGGATGCGGATGGTGCAACCATTGATCGCCCGACGCTGGAAGACTTGCTGGCGCAGGCCACGGAGACGGGTGAGACCTGGCAACTCGAACAAGCCTGGTCACCCGCGAGTCGCGGCACACCGCTGCAGTTCCGCGACGAGGCGCCGTACCTTGCCCGCATTATCGAGGGCCGCGCCGTCATCGAAGACTACGGTATCCAGAACGCTGACGGCTCATGGCGTCTGGCCAGCGGACGCGAGATCATTGACGAGAACGGTGCCGTCATCGCCGCGCCGACGATTGACGACATCTTCGCGCTGGCGCGCGAACCCGGTCAGGATTGGCGGATCGAAGAAATCGGCTTCAATCGCTATGCCGACATCCCAGTCGATGCCATCGGTGTCCGCGTCACCGATGGCTATGTGGTCGACTACACGGTCGAAATCACGGATCAGGACGGCGCGTTCTACGTCTGGGCACGCAACCTGGACCGCGCGCTTGAACTTCAGTTCAAAACCGGCGACTCGCGTGAGTTCAACCTACGCAACTTTGCGGTCGACTTCGAAACCTTGGACGAAGT